>NZ_SNUX01000004.1:0-780000 GCF_004375095.1 Shouchella oshimensis
AGGATCAAACTCTCCGTTAAAAGTGTTTGACTTGCTCATTTGCACAATTTAAAGCTGTGTCTAACTTCATTGACGAGATACCTTGTATCTCTTTTTACGCTTGGCTTTTGTTCAGTTTTCAAAGAACCACATTGGTTTTAGCAACTTTTCTATCATAATAAACGAAAGATAAATTGTCAACACTTTTTTCATGGTGGGCCTGAGTGGACTCGAACCACCGACCTCACGCTTATCAGGCGTGCGCTCTAACCAGCTGAGCTACAGGCCCATTAAGTTCGTATTTAATGGAGCGGGTGATGAGAATCGAACTCACATCATCAGCTTGGAAGGCTGAGGTTTTACCACTAAACTACACCCGCATTAAAAAGAAAAAAATAATCTATGTAAGAGTCGGGAAGACAGGATTTGAACCTGCGACCCCTTGGTCCCAAACCAAGTGCTCTACCAAGCTGAGCTACTTCCCGAAATGGCGCGCCCGAGAGGAGTCGAACCCCTAACCTTCTGATCCGTAGTCAGACGCTCTATCCAATTGAGCTACGGGCGCATTTTTCAATTCATTCAGCAACTCGCTGACGACAAATAGTAATATAGCATAAATATTTTAGAGCAGCAATAGTTTTTCAAAAGAAAATTATTGACGGAATTTTCATCTCATTATCAAAAACTTATTAACCCCCTATTATATAGCTGTTCTTAGCTTGTTTATTCAGAAGGTAGCCATTAAAATATAAGAAACGGAACAGGAAGGATAGAATTTATGCGAGTCCACCACAAACTGTTTTTACCTATTTTTCTTTTTATCTTAGTAGGTTGTATGAATCACGAGTCTACTGCCGTCACTTTCCATCCGCAAAAAGAACTCTCTGAACATTTGGCTAAATCTAGTGCTATTTCTTCTGTTACAAATCAACATCAACTCGACCTTACGATTTATGAGCATCAAAAGCCGACAGAATGGGGGGAATTTATAAGCGGCGTAAAAACAAAAATGGAAACCAATGAAAAGGCAATGGCATTAACATTCGATGCTTGTGGTGGTGAGCATGGCTCTTTATACGATGAAGCGTTAATGAACTATCTTATTGATCATCAAATCCCAGCCACTCTTTTTGTTAATGCACGCTGGATAAAATCGAACGAACCACTTTTTCTTGAATTAGCGGAAAATCCTTTATTTCAAATCGAAAATCACGGAACTGAACATAAGCCACTCTCTGTCAGCGGAAAAAGCGCTTGGGGGATAGACGGAACTAAATCAATTGAAGACGCCTATGAGGAAGTGCTAGTAAATCATAACCTTATAACCGAACTAACAGGAGTAGAACCGACGATGTTTCGCCCAGGTACAGCCTTTTTTGACAATATTGCTGTGAAACTGCTCGATGACTTAGAAATTGAAGCTGTTAACTATTCCATCTTAGGAGATGCAGGCGCCACCTTTACACCTGAGCAGGTGACGAATGCACTTGTTGACCATGCAGAACACGGAGCCATTGCCCTTTTGCATATGAACCAGCCAAGTAGCGGAACTGCAGAGGGCGTTAAACAAGCCATCCCCCTTTTAATGGAAGCAGGTTACACATTTGTTCGTCTTAGTGAGTTCCCATTAAAATAAGTATTTAAGCCCACTTTAAAACAATGGATACATGACAACACTTTACCTCATCACTTACGCCTGGAGATTGCAATTGAAACACTACACCTGTGGGGGAATAATGAATTTGTGTAACAGCCGTTAAACCTGGAATGGACTGAATGAAGTGATCGACAGCTTGTTGGTCACTTTTTTGAGCAGCGTCCATAAGTTGATACGAAAACGGTTGATTCTCAAGTTGTTTCATTAATAGTTGACTTTGTTGTAAAAGGAATTCAACTTTACCAACTGATTGTATAAATGTTGTTGTATCAATAGCAGGAAACGATCTACTGTGCTGTTGATACGTAAACGGATAGTGGCAATAAGGATACATCAATTCTCCTCATTACAAATCTACCCTATCTTATGCAGTTAAACCATGAAGTGAGCTTATTACTGAAAAAAGGTTATCTGAAGAAATAAAACAACTATATAAATGGCTAATTGAATGAACACACCTCTCCTTTTAATATGATTTACCGCATCGTTTATCATTTGGTCATCAATAGGAAAATGGTATGGAATTAACTTTTTCCCTAATTTGATTCCTTGAGAGAATTGCAATGTGTTCAAATAGATCAATACAGCTAGCACTGGAACAAGAATGAATAAATTTTTAAAATAAACGATAATAAAGACGGTTAAGAGAATGACTCGAACAAAGTTTCGGCCACTTTCCGTTCCTCTAATGGTTGAACGCACGAATAGATAAACTAGTGGATTGTGCTTTTTTTCAAAAAAAGCTAACGGTATGATCGTGCTAGAAGATGACTGATTTAACTTCACATCAATAAAACCGCTTAAAAAAACCTGCCCTAGTTTTCTCGTTCTCTCTTCAGACTTCATTAATCTCTTCCAAGAATGAATAGGAAAGACCATCAATTTAGAATAGAGTATGCCAATAAGGACGATACCTATCATAACGATAAACCCAAAAATGATCGGAGCTTTTAGTAATAAAAGAAAACAACCTGCCATACAAGCATAGTGAAAGCCAACAAATAGCACTGGTTTTATTGTAGTCCTGCTTATTATCATAACGAGAAACAAAATATGGAGAATACCTATAAGCTGTAGAAAAAGAAAAAGAGGCACCAGCTCCCTTGTGTTTAAAGAAAGAGCATATAGTAAAAACAACGTAAATAACGTACCCTTTATAAATTGAATCGTTAAGTTATATAATAAACATTGACGAAAATAACCCTCCATCTCTTTTACTTTAGGAGCCAAATAAACCTCATCAAACTCATTAATAAAGCTAACGATCCCTCTATTTAGTGTAAAAAAAAGAAAGAGGCCAGTAAGAATGAGTGTTTGATAGAATGAATGAAGGTTGCCATCTTGAAGTACCATAATAAGACCATAAACCACTACCATCAAAAATGGTATTAACGCAAACATACCGCTATGTCCCAACACTTTAAACAGCATTTTTTTGTTTTGTAGCATCAAATTATGGAATCGGCGCACAAATAAACCCTTCATCTTTTATCCTCAATCATGGAAAAGAAAATATCCTCTAACGATCGATCTTTAAAATCATCAGTAGACAAGTAAGAGCGACCTTTATAATATTGTTGATTTCCTTCATGTAAAACAATAATTCGATCACACAAGTCTTCCGCTATAGTTAACATATGAGTTGAAAGGATAATTCCTACACCCTCTCTTTTAAGTCTATTAAGATCCTCCGTAAAGTATTTTAAACCTCGTGGATCTAGGCCCATAAAAGGTTCATCAATAATAAGAAATGTTGGATTTGCGATCATTGCACTAATAATTGATACCTTTTGCTGAGTACCTTTTGACAAGGCGAAGGGATATTTGTTTAAGTGGGATCGAATTAAATAACGGTCTAGTAAAGCATTTAAATAATTGTCCGTATTGATTCGATAAATGCTTTTTATAAACTCAAAGTGTTCATAAACAGTAAGATTTGGATAGAGATACGGTTTATCAGGTATTAGAGCAAGTTTATCTCTTTGACTATACCAATCTTTATTGTTAATGGTAACTTCCCCGTCCATAGGTTTTAACGTGCCTGTAATATGACGAAGAGTTGTGCTTTTTCCAGCTCCATTCAAACCAACTAAACCAATAATTTCTCCAGTGTGAATACCAAACGTAAGATCTCTAATAATTCTTCGGGTAAGATAGCCACCGCTTACATGGTTTAAACTTAACATCATCCACCTAACTCCCTTATTGCTTGATTTCTACTAACGATTAGAATATTCTAACTTTCTCATAAGTATATCATCTATCACGTTATTGGTACTGTCTCTATTCATCCCTATTCAAAAACGAAGATTACGTTTTCCCTCTATCCTCTTTATGTACAATACATTACCTACTTTGTTAGTCTAGCAACTTTTAAACACACCAAAGTCATATGCCTTGATGTGTTTAGTATACAATTCAAAATCACGACCATTTATATGTTTTCTAATAAGAAGTGCATCCTTCTTTAAGAAAGAATAGTATTCAACAGTTTTCGTCTGTCATAGCTGGTATATTTACCTCTTTAACACATGAAACAGTAGACAAACCCACTATACATTTGACAATTGACACAATATCTTGAACTGGGATTCTTGTGCCTTGATATTCTGTTATAGCCTTTTCAGCTCCATCTTCATAAGGAATTTCGGCAGCCAATTCACCTGGATTAATACAAGTAACTGCAATTTGATCTTTCCTTAAATGTTCTCTTAATGCACTTGATAACCCACGTAGTCCATATTTGGAAGTGACAAAAGAAACCTGTGAACTGCTTGTATTATCTAATCCAGCCGTTGATCCAATTAAAATAACCTTACCATTTATTGATCTTCTTATATTTGGTAACAACGCTTGAATAAAAGTTATTGTTGAGGTCAAGTTAATATTTAACATAGTAGCAATGTCTTTTGGCTTATCGTTATCAAAGTCATAATAATCTTCAAATCCATCCTTCTCCCAAACACCAACATTATAGATAAGCACATCTATTGTTTTATCTTTTAATGCGCCTTTAACCATACCTATTTTATCTTGTTGAGATAAGTCTATTTCTAACCAATATCTTCGAACGCCATCATTCAAGTCTAAGGCATTAGGCCTGCTTCTTGAAATAATCCATACGGTATCTCCATTAGTAGGCAACCCTTTCACAAATGCATCCCCTAAACCTTTACTTGCCCCAAAAATAATGAAATTTCTACTCAAATTACCTCAGCCTCTCTACAAAAACTAGTCATGATGTGAATCATTTTCTAGTAAAGATTAACACCGTACTCTATAGTAAGACACCTCTTAAAGTCCAATAATTACTACGACTTTCGTTGTAGAGAAAATAAGGTTGTATATTGTTTATTATTTTAACAGTCTTTATCTATGCTATAATGCGGTTAATTAACTAACGAGGAGATTAGATAAAGATGCTAAAACTTATTATCGCAAACTAAATTCTATGAATTTAATAGGGGTCGCATCTATAAATTTTTAAAGGAATTTACAGCTTATTCATGTTACCCTTTTGCGAAATAAGAGAAAAAACTTTGTCTAACAATGAGTGTATTTACTACTATTACTAAATCTTTTGTACGAGTAGTATGCTGTTTTACACACTAAAAGACTTTATGAGCTCATTCTCATAAAGTTTTTTTGTTATTCGAAAAGGGGGTTGTTCAAATGAACTAAATTCATAACAACTAATAAATCATTTTCAGGAGGATTAAATAATGAAGAATGTAAACTTCATAACGGATTACCGAGAGGACGAAAAATGTAGAAATAGCTTTAATCAATTAGCACAAACGACTTTTCAAATTGATTTTAGTAAGTGGTTTAACAAAGGGTATTGGAATGATAAATATGTTCCTTATTCATTTATGAATAACAATGGGGAAATCATAGCAAATGCTTCGATTTATAAAATGAACATTGTCATTGATAATAGATCTTATAACGCTATTCAAATTGGAACGGTTATGACTGCTAATCGATATCGTCAAAAGGGTCTATCTAATGTACTAATGAATAAAATAATTGATACTTTGAAGGATGAGTGCGATTTTTTCTACCTTTTCGCGAATGAATCTGTCCTCGATTTTTACCCTAAATTCGGCTTTTCTAGAGTTGATGAAAGTGAGTATCGTTTGACTACTAACCGGTCATTAAGAGAACGTACTAAAAATAATGTAAGAAAACTAAGCGTTGATTCTGATATCCAATTACTTGAAGCAATGGCCAAAAATCGCTATCAAAATAAAAGTAAAATTAGTGTGCTACATAATGATGAGCTATTGATGTTTTACTTTTTAGTTGTATTCCCTGAATCCATTTATTATATTGCAGAACTAGAAGCCGTTGTCATAATGGAACACGAAGAGGATACCCTGCATATTTTTGATATTATCTCATGCAAAGCACAAGACATTTACACGGTGTTAGGTAACGTATTAAAGGAGGAGACTGAACAAGTTGTCTTTCATTTTGATCCAGGGAATGTAGAAGGTTTACAAGTGAAAAAAATTCCTTCAGATGATGATGCCCTGTTTTACTTATCGAATGCTTCTATATTTGATGGTCATTTCAAATTCCCTCTTACATCACACTGTTAAATTCAAATTTTAGTCCTCAATCATGGGGACTTTTTTTGTTCGTACTCGAAACTATTTGGGAACACGCCAAACTTATTCTCCTTCACTATACGTCGAATGACCTTGGACTGCATTTAGCACTACCCTTTTTATTAAAAAATGGTTGGAACCATTCCCCCATCCATGCGAATAGGCGAACCTCTAAAAGCAGATGCATATGGACTACATAAAAACGAAGCAAGTCTGCCTATTTCAGATGGCCTGATGAACCTCTGTATTTCAGATTGTGGCAGGTTCTGAGCCATGAATTTTTTCTCTTTTTCTGAAAATACCATGCTCTCATCGTTGTACATACTTTCTATTATTGATTGAACATTCTCCGATAGTGTAGGTCCAGGCATAATTGTATTAACGGTCACTTCAGTTCCTTTGGTGAGTAGAGATAAACTTTTCGCTAGTGATAACAGCATCGACTTTGTCATACAGTACTGTGGCATTTGTCCAGAAGGCATTACTGCTTCTTCACTTGCTATAAAAAGAACACGACCATCATTACTTTCTAGCATTTTAGGAAGATAGTGTTTACACAATCCATTTGCAGCTAATACATTCGTTTCAAAGTATGTTCTCCATACATCATCCGTAACATCTTCATACTGCATAATCTCATAAACTCCCATATTGTTAACTAAAATGTCTACAATGGGATATCTTCTAATTAGTTCATCTCTTTCTTGTACGTTGACAATATCCGCTGTAGCATTTTTGGGGGACGTTAAAGGAAATTCTAATTTAAATTCCTGTACTGTTCGCTCTACTTCCTCATCATTACGTCCATTTATAAGAACATTAACTCCTTCTCTAGCCAGTTCTTTCGCAATGGCTTTACCAATTCCTTTTGTTGATCCAGTAACTAAAGCCGTTTTATTTAATATGTCCAGTTTCAAGATACTTTTCCCCTTTTCATTTTACTTTCTTTGTGATTATTACTTTAAGTGTCTAGCACGCCACTTCAAAGGAGTTTCTCCTTCCCAATCCCGGAATGCCCGATAGAAGGAGCTCTGATCTTTATAACCAACGAGAAACGCCACTTCTCTAATCTCTAGTTTTGGATTAGCCAAGTACAATCTTGCTTGTTCATGACGCACATTCTTTAACACTTCTTTATAATTTGTATGTTCATCAACTAACCTTCTCTGTAAAGTTCGTTCGCTCATGCCTAGCTCAAAGGAAATGTGATGAATGTCCAGTTTATCCCCAGTTAAATTGCGTGTTAACAACCATTTTACTACTCCTGTTATTGATTGATTACTCCGCTGTTCTTCCAATGTTTGCTCTAAAACTGGAGTTAAAACCTCCAGTAGCTCAGCGTTATATGAACTAAAGGGACGATCTAGGTCTTCCATATGCAACGTCAGTCTATTCCTCTTTGCCCCGATTTGGATCGGGCACCCAAAGTACTCTTTTAGTACATTTACTTGAGCAAATGAGTGAGTAAACTCTACTCGTTTAGCTTTTATGGGATATCCAGTTCCACGTCTTCCTAATTCTAGTAAAAACGTAATGGTTGTGCCAACAAGCAACGCCGGTTCAATTAGCCCCTTATCAAAACTCTCTAGTTCAATCGTACAATTCGAATGTTCTTCTATAATGTGTAGTGTTTCAGGAGGACACATTTCTTTATAACGTGCCATTCTCTTAAGGGCATCTCGATAATCACTAGCATGATAAGCAGCTAATACAGCTGGGGGATATTGTGCTGTTTCGAATACAGTTGGAAGTTGTACCATCCCAAATTCTATGTCATTGATGATATCTGAGTATGCTTGCCATAGTGCATAATAGTGTTCAATGGTAACAAACGATTCATTAATGACACGTAAAGGTAATCCTGCTTTTCGAACCAAATTGGGTGCTTTAACCCCAAGTTGCTTCAAAGCATTCCAGAGCCCATCAGGTATTCTAATTCGAGCATTCGTAGTCATAATTCACCTCTCTATCAGCACATTAACAGCCTTGGATAAGTTGTTAACGGGACAGCTATTTCATATTATCTAACTTTTAATCGTTTGTAATTCGTAAGGAACGACATCTGATTCGCCAAAAACGACAAATTTACTTCGTAAAAATTATAGCTACTATTTTACTCTTAAAGCTACTCCTATATAGAACAAAAAGCACTAAGTCTCTGAAAGACCTAGTACTTCAACATTTTTTCTATATGTTGTTAAGAGATTCGAACCTAATTGACCTCACTTGAGCCTCCATACCATGGGATACGAATTCATTCTTTTAACCACTTTTTTCGTACCTTTGAGCGAAGCCATATAGAATTGTTATTATAACCATACACTATTAGGTGGTGTTCCACCTTCCAATGCTGTTGTAAGATTTAATGCAGCAAGCTCCCACATTTTCATTCTAGTTTGTACACTTGCACTTCCAATATGAGGAAGTGCAACAACAGTTGGAAGTGATAGAAGCGGGTGATCGAGCGGTATTGGTTCCTGTTCATACACATCTAAACCTGCCCCAAAAATCATGTCTGATTTGAGCGCAGCAACTAGATCGCTTTCGTTAACAATACCTCCTCTTGAAGTATTGATGAGAATGGAGGTTTTTTTCATCATTTTTAATTCGTTTAACGTAATCATATTCTTTGTCTCTGGGGTTAAAGGTGTCAGTATACTAACAACATCTGAAGTTTGTAGTAACTCATCTAAATTGGTATAAATCATTCCATGCTCTTCTTCCAAGTGTTTCTTTCTCGTTCGATTATAATAAAGTATCTTCATTCCAAACCCTTTTGCTCTTTTAGCTACAGCTAATCCAATTTCCCCCATGCCTATTATACCTAATGTGGAGGAATGCACATCTCTACCAGCTAGCATAAAAGGAGACCATGTTTTCCACTTTCCAGTTCTTAGCTCATTTGAAGCCTCAATGATCCTTCTTGCTGTAGTGAGCATTAATGCAAAGGTAAGGTCAGCTGTCGTTTCAGTTAAAATGCCTGGTGTATTCGTCACTTGAATACCTCTTAATTGAGCATTTTTCACATCAATGTTATCGTGGCCAACAGCTAAATTACTAACGACTTTTAGATGATGACTTTTTTTAAATAAATCGTTATCAATCGTATCGGTTAAGAGACAAAGCAACCCCTCAATGTTATCGATCTTTTGTAAAAGTACGTCCCTTGGAATAGGCTGGTCTTCAAAATCCCACGTTTCAACATCAAACTTTGCAGAAAGCTGTTCCAATAAATAGGTTGGAGGTCTTCTTGTAATCAATATTTTTTGTCGCATTGTCTATCTCCTCTCATTAGTATGAGCTACAAAGAGTAAGAACCGCCAATCATTACTTTGTGCGGCTCTTAGCTTTACCTATTACTCTGAGACATGTATTTTACTCAAAACATCTTTCCAGTTGGTAGGAGCACTTTCCCATATGTCCGCATTTAGGTTTGCTAGCTTTTCGAATCTATCACGTGCTGCCGTACTCATAGTTGCTTCGAGTCCAGCTTCTTTTAACATTTCAATTGATCCTTCAAGCTCTATGCCTCTTCTTTTTGCATGAACTGCACTTCCAGCAACCAATCGGTTCAACGTATTCATAAACGTATGGGTATCCATTGTTTCCTCTAAAGAAGTTAAAACTTTTTCAGATACATTGAATGTTTCAGATGCTTCAAGCATCTCTACATACAGCCCGACTATCCCTTTCATAAAAATACTGCGAACTAGTTTTACGGCCGAAGCTTCTCCAGGGTTTTCTCCCACATAGTCAATACTCATGTTTAAGGGTGTCATTTTTTCAATGAGATAGAGCGTGCCCGTACCACTAGCCATAATTGGTACTTTATGTTTATAAACCGGTAAAGGTCCCAGCATTGCAACATCTACAAACGTTATGTCTACTTTTTCTAACCCTTTTGAAATGTCCTGTTTCACTTTAGGAGTCGCAGCAGAAACATCGACATATATGAGATTTGATTCTTCCAGAAAAGAAGTAATCTCCACCGATACGTCTAATGCTTTATTAGCTGGGACTGCAACAAATAAAACGTCGAGGTCACTGACAACTTCTGCAATACTGTTCTTTAAGAAGACTCCTGCCTCTTGAGCTCGCTGTAAAATTTTCGGACCGAAATCTTCGTGCCCTACCATAACATCATAAGCCTTTATATGCTCAAGTCCTTCATCCCTTAATCCGCGAGATAGTTCAAAAGATGCTTCTCCATAACCAATGAAACCAATTCTCATAAGATTTCTCCTTTTAACATCTTTTTCTTTAAACAAAGCTTCATCTTTTACCTATTTTTGTTTAAGCCATTTAGGCCTAATATTGCCTGCAGCAATATCTTCAAGTCGCTTCACTTCATATTCTGCTTTCTTTTCAGCACGTGTAAGAGCCTCTTCAACTTGATCTACTGGAATGACAATGACGCCATCGGCATCACCCATAATAAAATCTCCAGGGTTAACATGTAGCCCTCCACATTTTATAGGTGTATTAATTGAACCTGGTCCATCTTTCTTTGGTCCAGATGGAATGGACCCTTTACTAAATACCGGAAAATCAGAAGTTGCAAGTGTTCCTGCATCCCGAATTAACCCATCTATTACATAACCGTTCAACTGTAGTGCCTGTGCAGCTGCAACCATTAATTCTCCAGTTACTGCTCTATCCGTAGAACCGTTCGAAGTTATAACCATTACGTGTCCTGGTTCTGACGCGTACATAGCTTCATGTAAAGCTAAATTATCCCCCACTGGCAGATCAATCGTTACTGCTGCCCCTACTAGAACACTATTAGGATTAGAAGGTTTTATATCCGCTGTCATTACTGATAAATTCTCCAATCCATCACTTATTAAAGTGGTACTTAATTTTTTAGCTCTCGTAACCCAAGATTCTTTTAATACAGTTGGTGATTCTTCAATTCTAATGGTCGTCATTTTTACAATCTCCTTTAGCATGTTAATTTAGCTCCAACAGGGAAGAAATATATATAACTAAAAAAATAAAAAAGGAAAAAATATTCCTTCATCGCTATAAAAAAAGTCAATCTGCGGTGACGCAATTGCTGTGCTGTTCCTATTGCTTGCTTTGATTATACAAATACATAGCCGACATATCGTTATGTGCATAAGGACTTTGATTTGCATCTAAATAGAGCGAAACGATTAAGTCTTTTAATGGCAACTTACAATCATTATCCTCCATCATCTTATTTACAAGTGAGATGTCTTTAGTTAACAACTCTAGAGAAAAACCCGGAGAGTAACGGTTCTTAGAAATAAACTCTTGAAAATGCCTATCGTAAATTTTGCTTTGGGCAAAACTATTTGAAAGAATGGAGAATAACTGATCGTGATCAATCCCCATTTTTTCACTAATTACTAACGCCTCACTAACAACTTGAGTGTGCACACCTACTAGATATTGATTAATCAATTTAATAGTAGTACCAGAGCCAACTTTTCCTGTGTGAAATAATTGAGAACCTAGGACAGTTAAAATAGGCGTAACTTCATCATAGACTTTTTTATCCCCACCAACCATAATACTCAATGTTCCATTTTCAGCTCCAACTGTTCCACCACTTACAGGAGCATCTAGATAACTCACTTGATTTTTCTGAGCTTCTCGATCAAGTATTGTCGTTAAATCAGGTGAAACTGTACTAAAATCTATAAAGATTTGCTTCGCGCGTGAATTTTTGAACAGCCCTTTATCGCCTAGATAAACGCTATTTACATCCTCAGGTTTTGGGAGACACGTCATGATTACATCAGATTCTTCGAGTAAACGTTGAATGGAGTACCCAGCCTTACCACCATTCTTACTAAACGTTTCTTCTTTTTCTTTACTTCGATTTAACCCTTTTACGTCAAATTTAGCTTTTACTAAGTTTAAAGCCATGGGCATCCCCATGTTTCCAAGGCCAATAAACCCTACATTCATTTTTCTCACATCCTTGTAGGTTAGTCTTTTTGTAATCCAACCATTTCCCATTCATGAATTTCATACCCTCTTGCTTTCTCAATAACGTAGGGATCTTCATGGACCAATTTAGTAACTTCCTCAATAGTCTCTACATAATAAATGACTAATCCACCTGCTCCATCTGAGAATTTCCCATTTAAGAAGATTTTTCCTTCTTTTCTTTTCGTTTCTAAATAATCAAGATGATTCTCACGGTATTTCTGACTTTTCTCTTTGTCTAACATAGGCAAAAAAACGGCAAAATATTTCATTTAATCCTCTCCCTCTACTGTCAGAGTTTTCATGAATTCAGATATAGTATATAAGTAATCCCCTTTAAAGTAAACGCTATCAGAAAAAAATATTTCTTTTTTAAAAATAATGTTATATTTTTTCCTTGTTTTTGATACTCTATTTTTAAGTAATTAATAAATAGGAGTGAACATACAGTGAACCCATTAAAACGTTTAAAATCTAAAGGTAGTTCATTAACTAAATCACAGAAACTAGTTGTAGATTATATTTTAAACCATTACCAAGAAGTGGGTTTTATGACAATAGAGCAATTGTCAAAGAATGTTGGTATTAGTCCTACAACGATTATGAGACTCATGGTGAACGTAGGTTTTTCCGGTTACTCTGAATTTCAAAGACATTTACATGCTACTCTTAAAGAAGAAACATCTCTCCAAAGCAAATTAATGTATAATCTTTCTATTATTTCTAAAAATGAAAGCTGGACACATCATTATGATTTACACATGAAACAAATTGAAAAAGCAATTGAGGATAATAGTGAAGATCATTTGATACAAGTTGTACAAATGATTAGCGAAGCCGACAATATTTACTGTACGAGCGTTCGTGCCGGTTTACCAGTTGCGCACTACTTGTCACAGAACATAAATAGAGTATTAGGAAATACAAGATTATCGCTTGCTGACTCTAGTGATTGGGCAGATGATGTCATCTCATATAGTAAAAAAGACGTATTAATTGTAGTTAGTTTTTCAAGATATGGAAGAAGAATTATTGATTATGTGGAACAAGCAAAAAAAAGAAAAGTAAAAGTAATCGTCTTAACAGATAAATTTTCATCACCAGTCATTCCTTATGGAGATGTCACATTAGTTTGCCCGACAAACAGTATTGCTTCACACAACTCGATTGTCTCAGCTATTTTCGTTTCAGACTATATTATCAGCCAATTGTCCATACTAAATCAGGAAGTATTAGCAGGAAGATTAACAGAAATAGATAGTATGTTGAAAGAAATAGATTACCATGTGAACAAGAAGGACTAAAAGGGATTTGAGCTTTTATGCGTTAGAACCTGTCAAATCTACTACCCTAAATGGATGATTGCCTTTATTCAATTAAGTAGCAAGCAACAGCTACTATTTCCGAACATTTCAGCCATTTCTTACTATGTGGAAAAAGTGCTTGGACTTCCGTTAATAACCTATATAGTATAAAAAAGTACCAGCGCTTTAATAGCCTTGGTACTAATAATTATGCGGCTATGAAGACTCGTTGGTTGATCATTGGCACATTTTATAAATAACCGTATTCATGTTCATTTTTTTAGGTGGTACGACTTTATCTCCTTAACTAAACCTTTATTCGAAACACTAGTAAATACAAATACATCACAAAAATAAAGGGAGCTTCCATCAGTATAGTGAACAACACCATCAATTGATGCAAACTTACCGTGTGTAATGACTGACTCGATTTTGATGTCATTTGGTTTCTGATAGTTATTATCTGCGGCAATGACAATTTTTTTCACACCCGCTATTTCCTCGTTTGTTGCAAATCGTCTCCAAATAGAAGAAGGGCTTAAAGTTTCTGATATAAAATTTGCATCGTTTGCTATAAACGCTAAAGTTAGGTCAATAAGAATTTTTTTACGCGGTGCATTATCACAGCCAGTAGGCACTTCGATTTTTACATTATTTAACAGATTCATTTAACATGACCTCTTTCTCTTGGGAAGTTTTTCATCCTCAATAAAACATATCATTGTGCAAGCCCTACTTCAAATACCTTACTAAAGTTTCTGTAGTAACGTTAAAACAAAAAAAGCGCATAGATAAATAAATCTACTGCGCTCCTATATTGATTTCTCATCTTTTTCTGCTACTACAGATTTACTATTCTCTGTAACATCCAGATAGATGATGTTTTGTGGAAAAAGAGTTTGGAAAGAATCCCGTCGACCACCTATATAAGTATAAAAAAGCACCAAAGCTCTGAAAGCCTTGGTACTACTGATGCGGTTGAGAAGACTCGAACTTCCACGGGATTTAACTCCCACTAGGCCCTCAACCTAGCGCGTCTGCCATTCCGCCACAACCGCTCGTTGAATAAAAAAAGCACTTTTTAAAAGTGCGGGTGAAGGGACTTGAACCCCCACGTCATAAAGACACTAGATCCTAAGTCTAGCGCGTCTGCCAATTCCGCCACACCCGCGAAAACAGAAAGAAAACATAATGGCGGTCCGGACGGGACTCGAACCCGCGACCTCCTGCGTGACAGGCAGGCATTCTAACCAACTGAACTACCGGACCATTATGAAGATGGTGGAGGATGACGGGATCGAACCGCCGACCCCCTGCTTGTAAGGCAGGTGCTCTCCCAGCTGAGCTAATCCTCCAAATGTGACTTCAGATAACCTTTGTACTTTTTCGTCCAATTCATGTCTTTCAGTCAGTCATGTACAAGTGTACACTCTTTCCTTCAAGCATCTGTTGTCCTCAAATTACTCGATTCTCTTTGTCAAGATAACTTCAGATAACCTTCGTACTTTTTCAATAAACTAAATGGTGACCCGTACGGGATTCGAACCCGTGTTACCGCCGTGAAAGGGCGGTGTCTTAACCGCTTGACCAACGGGCCTAGAGTAAAAATGGCGGAGAAGGAGGGATTTGAACCCTCGCGCCGCTTACACGACCTACACCCTTAGCAGGGGCGCCCCTTCAGCCACTTGGGTACTTCTCCGTGGCTCCACAGGCAGGATTCGAACCTGCGACCGATCGGTTAACAGCCGATAGCTCTACCACTGAGCTACTGTGGAATATGTATAAAACGTTCTTGTCTCCTTAGCGACTTCTATAATATATCATAAGCTACCAATTCAGTGCAAGAGTTTTTTAAGACAAAAATTGAAGTTTCCCTCTACATACACCACATACATATTTGGATTGATTTACTTTCCGTTTACGGTAGTATTTTTGCTCGCACGATGAGCATTGATACACGTAATATATTTGTGCCTGACTCTCTTTAACAGAGCGACAGTAACGGGGAGCACCAACTTTTTTTAGTAACTGTTTAAAATCTTGGTCCTTATGGCGGTAGCCCTTGCCTAGAAGGTGAAGGTGATAATGACATAGCTCATGCTTAATAATGCCAATCAGTTCCTCTTTTCCGTACTTGGCATAGTGCTTTTCATTTAGCTCAATATTATGGCTTGAGAGCAAATAGCGCCCTCCAGTTGTCCGTAAACGAGGGTTGAAGATGGCTGTATGCTGAAAGGGTCTGTCAAAATAAGAGTCAGATAGCGCTTCGGTTAAAGCTTGTAATTCTTTATTCGTCATAATCCCTCCAAAAATTATTCATCAACACTGACAACCCCGCTGGCATATACTATTTGAAAAACGAAGGGAGCGACAATCCTTTGCCTACTTGGCTTCAGAATCAATTAAAAAAGGCTTATAGTGAAAAGAATCGCCACCAAGTAAAAGTACTTAATCAGTGCTGGTTTTATTATAGATCTACTGTCCAAAGTCGCTTTAACAATAAAAAAACCATTTAAATTTTAACACAAAAAAGGAGAGGCGTCATGCTCTCCTTTTCATCATTGTGGTTGCTTCATCGTTAAGGCAATTCGCTCTTTTTCGAAGTCGATTGTTTCGACCCATACGGTTACAATTTCACCGATTGAAACAACATCAAGTGGGTGCTTTACAAAGCGATTGGCTAACTTAGAAATATGAACGAGTCCATCTTGTTTAACACCGATATCAACAAAAGCACCAAAATCAACAATGTTCCGTACCGTTCCTTGAAGCTCCATTCCTTTTTGCAGATCTTCCATCTTAAGGACGTCTTGCTTTAATTGTGGCGCGGTGACCTCATCTCTTGGATCACGGTTTGGCCGCACAAATGCGTCAAGTAAATCTTGCAACGTATGATGACCAATCTCTAGCTCTTCTTCAAATGAAGATGCTGTTTGTCCCGTTATTTTCACTTTCAACTGCTCGCTTCCAATATCCTGTGGTGTCATTGCTAGCTTCTCTAGAATAGCCGTTGCTTCCGCATAGCTTTCCGGGTGAATGGCAGTTGCATCAAGCGGATTCTTCCCACCCGCAATACGTAAAAAGCCAACTGCTTGTTCCAACGATTTTTTACCAAGGCGAGGCACTTTTTTTAATTCATTCCTACTCGTGAATGCACCATTTTCATCACGGTATGCAGCAATATTCGTTGCTTGCGTTTTGTTAAGACCTGCTACATAAGACAGTAATGACGCAGAAGCCGTATTCACGTTGACTCCAACTCGGTTGACGACCGTTTCGACGGTAAAGCTTAACGATTCATTTAACTTCTTTTGTGTTACATCATGCTGATATTGACCAACACCAACAGATTTTGGATCGATTTTCACAAGTTCCGCTAGTGGGTCTTGTAACCGTCTGGCAATGGAGATAGCACTTCGTTGCTCGACTTGTAAGTCTGGAAACTCTTTTCGCGCAAGTTCGGATGCTGAATAAACACTGGCACCTGCTTCATTCACTATCACGTAATATACGGTTTGATCCATTTCTTTTAGAACGGTTGCGATGAACTGTTCAGTTTCTCTTGAGGCTGTACCATTTCCAATTGCAACCATTTTCACATCGTGCTTCTTCACGAGTTTTCGAATAACGTCCGCAGCTTCTTTTTCTTTATGATGGGGCGCTGTTGGATAGATGACACCAATATCAAGAGGCTTACCTGTTTGGTCAATAACTGCCCACTTGCAGCCTGTTCGAAACGCGGGGTCCACCCCTAATATAATTTGTTCTTTCATTGGTGGTTGCAACAATAACTGCTTTAAATTCTCTGCAAATATTGATATAGCTTGTTCTTCAGCAACTTCCGTAAGTCTATTACGCACATCACGTTCAATGGAAGGTTCAATAAGTCTCGTATAAGCATCGCTTATAGCCTTTTCCATTATTGGCACAACAGGAGAACGCTTCTCCCCAATATATAGGCGTGTCAGTTTGAGAATAAACGCTTCTTTCGGGAACGTGACAGCGACTTTAAGAATTTGTTCTTTCTCCCCTCGGTTTAGCGCCAACGTTCGATGCGGTACAATCGTTTTAACGGATTCCTGATACGCATAATAATGGCTAAAAACACCTTTCTCATCTTCTGCGCCTTTTTTCAGTTCAGAAGTCATTAAGCCCTCTTTCATCGCTGCATTACGCAGGTTTTCACGTACTTTCGGATCTTCCGCAATGACCTCGGCTATAATATCATTCACACCAGCGAAAACATCTTCTACTTCATGTAACCCATGTTCGTCGCTAAAATAATGCGCTGCTTCCTCCTCCATATTAAAATTAGCAGGAAATGTTCGTATTTTTTGTGCTAACGGCTCCAAACCTTTTTCTTTTGCAACCGTTGCTCTTGTACGGCGCTTTTGCCTAAACGGTCGATACAAATCTTCTACTTTCTGCAATTGAGTCGCTGCAGTAATTTTTGCTGTTAATTCTGGTGTCAGTTTATCTTGTTCATCTATTAACCGAATGACTTCTTCTTTTCGCTCAGACAAATTCTTTTCGTACTCATATGTATCGGCGATTGTTTTAATTTGCACTTCATCTAGTGCACCTGTCTGTTCTTTACGGTACCGGGCTATAAAAGGGACTGTATTGCCTTCTTGCAACAATGATACGACATTCTTTACTTGTTTATACGTTAAGTTTGTTTTTTGAACCGTTTGCTGAATCCATTGTTCCATTGTGTGTTCCTCCTTTTTTCCACTTCTTCTCATCATAACATAAAAAAATAAGCAGCCACTTCTCAGCACTGCTTACTTGAAATTGCCTATCATTAAGGTTGCATCATCTTTTTGACTATAAAACTTGCCATTTAAAAGTTTTTCACTAACAGCTTTTGCTGTTGCTGAATACTCACGTACTTTCGGCAATTGCTCAACGCCATCGGAATACATAATGAACGATGAGCCAGGTTTATAGCGGAATTGTTCGCTACTGAGCTTTTGAACACGACCACATAGATAGCCTCTCTTAGGCATTGGTTGTTCCACTCTGCCGTCAGGATGATATAAAATAAACCCGATGTTACCAAAATTAGAGTACGTCACTGTAGAAGCTTTATAGTCAATGCGGAGCAACGTGATAACGGCACCTCTTTCATTTGCGAGGTACTGATTACATCGCTCTAGTATTTGTTCAGCTTCCTCGTCGTGATGATCTTGAATAGCACGAATGGCTTTTTCAGCGGAAAGATGCGCTCCTTTTCCACTGCCAAGACCATCAATGACTGCACAAATCGTGTACGCACTACTCTGAAATACGATATGGCCATCTCCACACACCGTATTTCCAGGTTTTGTTTTTTGAACCGTTGCTACATCAATGTGCTGATCCTTATAGAGTGTAACCATTAAAAGATCTCCGTAGGCTCTATTCGAATAGAATCACGAAGTTTTTGTAACGCCCTTCGTTGCAACCTTGATACGTGCATCTGAGAAATGCCTAGCTTCTCACCTGTTTCTTTTTGGCTTAAGTTCTCATAATACGTACACTGTAAGATCTCTTTCTCTCTCTCATTTAAAACCTGAAATGCTTTTTCTAATAACATTCTTTGATCGGCTTGTTCATAGCCAGTATCATCGTTCCCTACCAAGTCAAGGAGTGTTACTTCTCCTCCTTCTTGGTCTGCTTCCAACGAGCGATTGACTGAAAGCGCTTGGTAACTCTTGCTCATTTCCATTGTCTCTAGTACTTCTTCTTCCTCAACTTCCAAGTACTGAGCAATTTCATGAACGTACGGAGAACGTTGCAATTCGATGGTAAGAGCATCGGCAGCTTTTTTGATTTTAGGACCCAGTTCTTTTATTCGTCTTGGAACGTGTACGCTCCACGTCTTATCACGAATAAAGCGTTTGATTTCACCAACTATAGTCGGAACCGCAAAAGATTCAAAGCTTCGTCCAAATTCCTCATTATAACGGTTTAATGCGGCAAGTAAGCCAACCATTCCCACTTGAAAGAGGTCTTCGTCATACTCTCTTCCTTTCGAGAATTTTCGTGATAGAGAGCGAACCAGCGCTTCAAAATGCTTTACGAGACGTACTTGAACTTCTTCGGAACCTGTGCGCTGATATTCTTCAATCCATTGATAAATGTCATCCTTATTCTGATTGTAAGGAAGAGATTCCGTCGACACTTTCCTTCACCCCACTCTCGTAAAGGTACTTTGTCATAACAAGCATTACACCGTTATCTTCATTAATTTCTACTTTATCCATTAACGTACTAATGAGGAATAAACCAAGCCCTCCTTCCTTTAAATCTCCTACAGGTTTTTTGGCATCAACTGGTCCGAGACGACTTTCCACTTCCGCAATGTCGAAGCTTTTGCCTTGATCTGCAACGACAATTTGAATGCGATCTTCGTAAATATAACATGCTAAAGAAATAAAACCGTCTTCTGAATACGCATGTTCAACAACATTTGTACATGCTTCTGCAACAGCAATCTTCAAATCTTCAATATCATCATAAGAAAAGCCTAATCGGTTCGCAATACCTGAGACAGTTAAACGCGCAATGCTCACATATTCTGGTTTAGCAGGGAGCTCAAGATGGATTCGATCGTTTTGTTCCATCACCCTTGTCCCTCCTTCGATTTGATTGAAATAACTTCGTCTAAACCAGTAATTGAAAATAGACGTTTAATGCGAGAAGTCATTCCTAATAACGTTAATTCACTGTTCGTTGCATCCGTTGCTTTTAATACGCCAACAAACACACCTAAGCCTGTGCTATCAATATACTCCACTTCATCAAAGTGAATATTAATTTGTTGATTTTCTTTTTCTGCTAATGGGAGCAGCGATTCTTTTAATTGAGGTGCTGTGTAGGCATCAATTTCTCCCGCCAAATGTATATGATAAGTGGAATCCACTTGTTCCGATTTTATTGAAAGGTTCATACTTGTTACTCCTCCTCAAAGACCATTTCAGTTCCATTGTACTCTCTTACCACGTAACAAACTTTGTTAAACCTTTCTCCGCAAAATAATTAGGGTGAAATCATCACGTAAGGTGAAATCTTGTAACTTCATTAACTCTTCATACACATGATCAACCATTTCCTGGGCACTTAAATGCATATACTTGCGAATGAGATTTGTTATTTCTTCTCTTTCAATAAATTCATCACCAATTCTACATTCAGTTACACCGTCAGATAAAAGAACAACGAAATCTCCTATCTCTAAATGTCGAATGTATTCACGGTATGTGGTTTTTCTAGAGACGCCTAGAACTAATCCTTTTGCACGAAGTTCTTCAAAAGAATCTTCTTTTTCATTGTAAAAAAAGCCCGGTTCATGACCAGCTCCAGAATAATGAAAATCAGACGTTGTTCTGTTATAGTATCCATACATCATCGTAATAAACATACTATCGTCAACATTTTGTTCGACTACCCGGTTTAAGTTCCCCAACAAAACAGACGGCTCCAGCTGTTGTTCAGACGGTAAACTATCCATAGCATATTTAATCATCGACATACATAAGGCGGCTGGGACACCTTTGCCAATTATATCAGCTATTGCCATGCCTAATCCTCTATTATCGTCGTGGACATAGTGATAGTAATCACCACTCATTTTTTTAGCTGGAACAGAAACAACCCCAATATCAAGAAAATGCGCTTTAGGCTTTTCTTGTGGCATGAGGGTTTGCTGCATACTCGCCGCAACATCAATTTCTAACTCTAATTCTTGCTGACGGTTTCTCAATATTTGATGTTCTTGATAAGCTAAGCCATAACCCATCATGACTTCTAAGAGTAAATCAAATGAATCCTTTACTTTCTTATCAATAGTAGGCAGCAATTCTGTTAATAATTTAAAGTGAATGCTCACAAATTCTTCTGGAGAAATTTGTTGCTCCAGAAGAAATTTGCTTATTTTTTGCGCTTCATAAAGACTTTCTTCTGATTGTTCTTCAAGAAATTCTTTAAGGATTCGCTTATAGGAGAGTTGCAGTTTATGATCGGTTAGTCGCATTCACTCCCCTCCTTATCTTGTCCATTTTGTCGCGGTGATTGTCGTGCCCACTCCTACCTCAGAATCAATGGTGAATTCATCCATTAATCGTTTCACGCCAGGCAAACCCGCACCTAAGCCGCTAGAAGTTGTGAATCCATCAACCATCACTTGTCGAATATTTTGTATACCTGGTCCTTCGTCTTTCGCTGTTACACGAATTCCTTTACGCGGTCTAGCGTTGTTTAAATCTTCCACAATTTCAAGGATGATTTCTCCTCGGTTTGCGTATAAATAGATATTCCGTGCTAATTCAGAGATAGCTGTTGTAATGCGCGCTTGATCGACATTGCCAAAACCAATTTGGCGAGACAGGTCACGTCCTGCTTGTCTAGCTGCCACAATACCCCACTCATTATTTACTTCAACAGCGGATTGGAGATTATCCATACTTAACCCTCCAATTCCTGTTGCAAACTTGCGAGTCCTTGTTCAAGGTCCAGAGCAGTTGATACGCCCTCTAATTTAATTCCCATGTCAATAAGAGTAATCGCAACAGCAGGTCGAATACCTGTTAGTACGACTCTTGCCCCCATTAAACTTGACATATCAACTACATCACCTAAAACCTTTGCAATAAAAGAGTCAATCATATCAACACTTGTTAAATCGATAACAACACCGTTAGAGCCTTCCTCATGAATTTTACCTAATAAATCTTCTTGAAATTGAAGAGCGGTTTGATCATCAAGTTCGGTTTGTATACTAATTAACAAATACTGATTCAATTTCAGAATTGGAATTCTCATATTCCATTCTCCTTCCAATTACATATCCGTTAATTGTTTCCCAGTTAGTTCTAAAGCGGTAACAACGCCTTTTCGTAATGTACTCTTTGTAGGGAATTTCGTTAAATCAATACCTAAATTAACAATGGTTTGTGCGATTTCAGGTCGAATTCCTACAAGTATACACTTAGTACCTACAAGTCGTACAGCTTCTGATGCTTCAATAATATGATGCGCTACCATTGTATCTACAACAGGGACACCTGTAATATCTATTAATACGACTTTTGAACGGTTTTCTATAACACCCTCTAAAAGGTTTTCCATAATCAGTCGCGCCCTGGCTGTATCAATACTACCAATGAGGGGCATGACGGTTATGCCTTCAAAGACAGGGATTAGGGGTGCAGATAACTCTAACAAAGAGAGTTTTTGAAGTTCAATCGTTTTTTCCCATGCTTCCGAATAATCTTTAACAATTCGATTCATCCGTTTATCAATCCACTCATCAAGTTCAATTAAAAACTCAAGCGCTTCTTTTTTTTCAAACTCTGATTCGAGAACGAGTGTTTGACACGCTTTTCGAAGTAGTTGAATGGATTGAGACAAAAAATGAAGAGTACCCCCATTTTGGATATAGCGAAGAACGTAATTATTAATTTTATTATTATTTAATTTGTCGTTGCGCTCGTCGGCTGTTTCCAGCATTAAGTCTAGAAACTCTTGATTCGTCTCATGAAATGATTTATCGGTAAGGGATTGTAAGTAGTTTTCAGATCGAAGTTCCGCTAGCTTCTTTCCCCAATCATCGAGTAGTTTACCCCTATTCTTCTTTAGATACGAGACAATATAGGACTGCATCGCCTTGTCTCCTCCTCCCACTAAAAACATCCTTACCCCTATTATTTCATGAGTTTCGTTTGGTTGCAAAGAATTATATTTGGGAATCGTCGACTAATTTTTGCTGATCCAGCTTTTTAGACATAAAAAAAACCCCTTTTCAGCGAGAGGGGTTAAAAATCAATTAATCCTAAACTAATTGTCAATGCCTTGTCTACCGACTGCATCATCTTTTCATCTAAGTGCGTAATTTTATCTGTCAATCTTTGTTTATCTATTGTTCGAAGCTGCTCAAGTAAAATAACAGAATCTCGATCAAATCCGTACTTGCTTGCATTAATTTCAACATGCGTAGGTAATTTAGCTTTTTGTATTTGTGCCGTTATCGCTGCAACAATTACCGTAGGACTAAATCGATTTCCAATGTTATTTTGAATGATGAGAACTGGTCGTACCCCACCTTGTTCTGATCCTACAACTGGAGATAGATCAGCAAAATAGACATCTCCCCGTTTCACTATCAAAGGCTACACCCCGCTAACGAGACGTGTCAGCGTATGATTAGCTTCCTCCTCAGCAAGAAAAGCTTCAGATGCAATGGTTAGATTAATCTTTGCCATTTCCATATAGCCTTGTTGCATCGATTCGCGAATTTCAGCCTTTAGTTCAGCACGGTCTTTTAATCTTGGATCATTCCATTTTTCTTGTTCAAGCACAATGTCCACCTCATTCAATCAGTGTATGGCTTAAGACAGCCGAATTAGTCCATTTCCAACTCAAGTAATATACATGTTTCATCATAGCATCCCCACCATTACTTTGCAAAGCCTCTTTTTAAAAAAGATGAGTAATCGTGTAATTTCAACGGACATCACGTTTATCTTAAGCCTATCTTTACCCACTCTTGTTAATCTATGCAGTGAACCAAACATTTAGATGTCTTCCGTAAAAAAAGCCAGAAAACAGAGAAACAACCAGGCATAGAGTCTCCTCCACACCTGGTCGTTTTCACGATCTTCATAAGTGGTCAATTACTTCTCGCCAACAGCTACAACCGAACGTGCTACTTCAATCAGCTCATCCATCTCCATATCTTGTGATAATAAGGAGAAATCTGAACCATTATGGGACCACATAATGGTATCATTCACTTGAATTCCTACAGCAAAGCCGAGATCGACTACTTTCGCCGACACTAGATTCTGCGGAGTAGATGCAGGAACGACTTGCGCTTGCTCTTGAATGAGTGTAAACGACTTATCACCTGTATATTGTTGTACAAATGTCGTACGATCGCCTGTCTCGACTTGATCCTCTTCTGGCTGATCATTAATACCATCTGGAACAAATTCTGGGTAGTAAATGCGGAACTCTTCATTTAACTCTTCATCAGGATCAGCCATCGTCGGCTCTGACATTTGGGCACCTGTCATGACTTTTTCTGTTTCAAATTCTTCTGCTGCAACAGTAGGATTTTTTTCAAATTCCGTGAACGTTAAATCTACAAGTACTTTTTCATCTGCGTCCATAATCTTAACTGAAGCCGGCTTCAAATCCTTTTTGTGTAAACGGATTTCTTGGCTATTTAGATTCTTATTTTGGTACATGGTTGCCGTCTTAAAAATATAAAAGTCATCGTCTTGTGAAAATTCCATGTCAGCACCTAGGCTAATGTCTTTTAACAACGATTCATACAAATACGCTTGACTGCTTGTTTTTGGCCAGTCGCTTTGAAAGCGAAACACTTTGTTTAAAGCAGGTGTAAGAACAAAGACACCCTCATCATTTTTTAAAATAATTTGGCTTTGATCGTTGGTTGTATTCTTTAAGTCCACCTTGTAATACGATTGATCTTTTTGCATGACTTCGACGTCATATGTTTGCGGCTCTTGTCCTGTTGCTAGCTGCATCGTTGCTTTTGATGTGTAGCTTGTTGTTTCTTCCAACGCCTTATCAACGTCATTCAATACATCTTCTTGCGATTTCTCTCCACACCCTACTAAAATGACCACCATAAAAGCAGCCACTAGTGAAAGCCACATCTTTTTTCTCATCTTACCATTCACCCCTTCAGCTCACATTCGGCGATTGGACAAAATCCAATACCCCTGTTGCTGTAAACTATATGAGCGGGGTCCAAGCAATATGCAGACAAGTCGTGACAAGTTTTTAGAAATCTTCGAGAATGACTTGAGCAAAGGCGTATTCTTTCGAATGAGTAATGGATAAATGGCATTTATTTTTTTTTTGTTGTTTAAACCAAATCTCAGGCTTTCCTGTCTCACTTGCTAAAATTTCGATGTCTTGAAAAGAGAGATGACGCCCTATTCCAGAACCAACAGCTTTAGCATATGCTTCTTTTGCAGCAAACCGTCCAGCAAGATATTCAATTTTTCTCGTTTCACCGGCAGTAGCAATTCGCTTATATTCTTGCTTGGTTAAAATACGTTCAATAAAACGCTCTGGATGACGGAGCACTAGCTTTCGTATACGATCAATCTCAATAATGTCGATGCCTGTTCCGATGATCATTTTTTGCACCCCTTCTTTGTGTTGGTCTTAGAATGAAACTGGTATAATAGCAATAGGATAAGGATGACGATTTTATGTAAAAGGAGCTTGCCTATGTTTTTTAGAAATGAAACTTTTTCTTCCTATACGAGAAATTATCCGGTTGTCACAACCATTATTGCGTTAAACCTACTTATTTTTATTTTGATGATGATCTTTCCTATTATTCGTGAAAGAGGGGTTGGTTTTAATTTAGCGATTGAATATGGAGAGTATTGGAGGCTCATCACCCCTATTTTTCTCCATAACGACCTTTTTCACCTTGCTTTTAATATGGGCGCACTGCTCATTTTCGGACCGGCACTCGAATCAATGATAAAGAAATGGAAATTCGTTTTACTGTTTCTACTACCTGGTATTTTAGCAAACATTGTTACCTTTTATTTGCAACACAGCTATTACATGCATCTTGGTGCTTCAGGCTCTATTTATGGCTTATTCGGCGTTTACTTGTTCATTTACTTGTATCGTGAAGATCTCATTAGTAGACAAACGTCTCAAATTATCGTGCCTCTTGTTATTATTGGCGTTATTATGACCTTCCTCAACCCTAGTATAAGCATAACTGGTCATATTTTTGGTCTTGTATCCGGTGGTTTACTTGCACCGTTGTTTTTAAAAGGCGCATCAACGCCATTTATCTATCGAACACGCACTCGAAAAGCTTATTTTGATGATGATGAAGTTTCGTTTAATCCAGATCGCTGGAAAAACCGTGAACGTAATCGAAAAATAAAAAAAGCACTTCTTATTCTAGGTATTATTTTATTTTTAGGGTTTGTCTTCTTGCAGTCCCTTCCTCAGTAATCATCCCGCATTCCTCACACACACGGATCAGCATAGACATAGAGTTGTCCGCATATGTATAGATGAGCTTGGCTAATTGTTGTGTGAGGGTGATAAAGTGGGAAAAGGATTACGTTATGTACTCGTGTTATTTTTAGGCTGTCTTCTAATAAGTGTAGGGATTAATTTCTTCTTTGTGTCTTATCATCTTTTAGATGGCGGCATAATTGGAGTCGGATTAATTGCCCACTATTTGTGGAACGTTCCAGTGGGAATGACGATCATCGTAGTCAGTATCCCTATTTATATTTTAGCATGGATGTATTATCGACCATTTTTTTTCAATTCATTGGCAGGTGTCATTGTTTCATCTCTTATGATCGATTTCTTCGCTGCATTTATTCCTGAAACACCTTTACTGGGTCCATTAACTAGTGCTATACTCGGTGGTTTGATGCTCGGTGTTGGTGCAGGCATTATGTTTTTGCTCGATATTAGTACAGGCGGCTTTGACCTTCTAGCACAAATGATTTCAGCGAAGACCACTTGGAATGTTGGTGTCCTCATTGTTGGCTTTGATCTCGCCGCAGTTGTCGCCGGTATACCCGTCATTACAGTTGATGAAATTATTTTGTCTACGATTGCTGTAATTGCCACAGGTACCGCAACAACCGTTATTACAGCCGCTGGAGGAGTAAACGCACACCCGAGACCACCTTTACGTATTTAAGGAAACTGCAAATCACCTGAAAAAATCCAATACAGTGCACCGTATACTACTGCTATGCTAGCAATGAGAATAAACCAAAATCGATTACTTTTCTTCATTTAACAACACCTCTTTTCAAACCATATTGTACAAAAAAGCCGTCGCAATTGCGACGGCTTTTTTTATTCATCTTCTTCGTTCTCATTTTGACTGTTTTCATCATCTGTGAGGTTTTCGTTATTTGGCTCAAAGAAACGTAATAAATCGCCGTAAATAACTTTATCAGAGTATTCAAGATCAGACGTGGCACGTTCAGCGTATTCACCACACGCGTCTACTCCCTCTTCGTCTTCAATCGGTTCTCCTGTCTCTTTGTTATAGCAAGTGTTATTCGTCCAAACAACATCGTCTGTTATAAATGAACCGTTCCGCAAAACAGCAAACGAATCTCTTTCAGGAGCAAACAAATCTGAACCAAATTGAATATCTTCCTTGGTATTCATACCTAGCAAATGCATAAGCGTTGGTTGAATATCAATTTGTCCACCAACTGTATCAATCGTTTCACCTTCATGACCAGGTATGTGAATAAACAACGGTACACGTTGTAATTGAATTGTATCAAAAGGCGTAATTTCTTCTTTACCTAAATACTCAGCCATGGATCCGTTATGATTTGTAGAAATTCCATAGTGATCCCCATATAAAATAAAAATAGAATCCTCATACAAGCCAGCTTCTTTAATGTCGTTAAAGAATTGTTCTACCGCGTAATCCATATAACGAACTGTTGGGAAATAACGGTTTAAAGTCCCGCTTCTGAATTCCCCTTCCGCGATCATTTTATCCTCTTCCTCTAATTCAAACGGAAAATGGTTTGTTAATGTAATAAATGTTGTGTAGAACGGATTCGGTTGCTCTTGTAAATGCTCAATGGACTGTTCAAAGAATTCACGGTCTTTTAATCCCCAACCAATTGAATTCTCTTCCGTTACATCATAGTATTCTACATCATAAAATTTATCGTACCCAAGCGAATCATACACAATATCTCGATTCCAGAATGACCGATTATTTGCATGCATAACAGACGTATAATAGCCATTTTCTCCTAAGATATTTGGGGTTGCATTGTATTCATTTTGTGCGTGAGTAAAGAAAACAGCACCACTACTACGCCCAAACATTGAATTTGCTACAATGAATTCTGAATCAGACGTTTTCCCTTGTTCGGTTTGGTGATAAAAATTCTCAAAGTAATAACTATTCTCCTTTAGTTCATTTAAAAATGGCGTAATTTCTTCTCCATTTAAATCATTATCAATAACAAAGGACTGCAACGATTCTAACGAAATCATAAAGACATTTTTGCCTTCCGCTGTACCAAACATATCAGCATCAGGTTCTTTATGGTTTGCTTGTACATAGTTTTGAACTTCAACTATATCCGAGCTATCAGCTAGAACACGCTGAGCCCTTGACTGTGACTGCAAAAACACATCATACAAATGAAAATTAAACACACCAATGTTTTTGACTAACATATCACGATCGAACGAACGTGTTAAAAGCTGCGGTCTTTCCGTTTGAGCTAATGTTAAATTCCCTAAAAAAAGAAGAATTGAAAGAGAGAACAACAAAATTGGTTCACGCTTTAAACGTCCAACGACAGGCACTTTTTGTCTAAACACAAAATAAGCAAGAATAAATACATTTGAGAAAATAAAGAGATCCCAAATGTTCATTAATTCAAATACACTTGATGATAAA
The DNA here is from genome assembly GCF_004375095.1 of Shouchella oshimensis. Classification (NCBI taxonomy): domain Bacteria; kingdom Bacillati; phylum Bacillota; class Bacilli; order Caryophanales; family Bacillaceae; genus Shouchella; species Shouchella oshimensis. The sequence goes on from NZ_SNUX01000004.1 coordinate 28,972, forward strand.
TCTTGCATATTATTTGTTTGGAACAATACAGGTAATGTTAAAAAGTCTGAATAAAAACGATAAAACATTAGATTACCGTACAAAATAAAAGAACCAATAAAAGAAAGCACAACGATCATAATATTCCGTGCTCGATTCTTAAATAGTAAGGCAATAGCTAAAAGGAGTATGGATGAACTAATCGGGTTTATAAACAATAAAAACTCTTGCATCATATTCTCAGTTGGAATTGTAAATGATATTTTATAGAGAATATACGTTGTTAGCGACAATAGAACGACGGCAAGCCAAAAAAACTTTAATCGTCTAAAGCCCGCTTTAATCTTGGTCATATCGTTAGTCTCCTCTCATAACACGAGTGTGACCCTTATTTTCTTTTTTTATCTAGTTGTTGGGTTCTACAAAGAATAAGTTTATCAAAATTCATTCACCTTGAATACCATTCCACGGACATAAGAAATTTTCACACTGGTTTTACATTTTCTTTACATTTTCAATAAATTCTTCGTATGAAACGCCTTGTTCGTATATTTCATTGGCAATGGTGCCTACATAGCGTAAATGCCATGGCTCATAACTATAACCTGTTATGTCTTGCTTCCCTTCTGGGTAACGTACAATAAAGCCAAATAAATGAGCATTTTCCTCAACCCAAATACCCTCTTCTGTATCTCCAAAAGTCTCTGTCAAACCGAAATTTACACTAGAAGACGAAACGTCCATTGCTAAACCGGTTTGATGTTCACTAAAACCAGGTTGTGCAACCAACGTTTGGTCAAGCCCACTTTGAATTTGTTGATTTTTAAACAATTCATATTGGCGTTCAAACGAGCGAAATCCTGAGTTTGCATAAAGGATATGTCCATCCAATTCAGCTTCATAGAAGAGTTGTTCAAGGGCATCTGCTGCTTCTTCTCGTAAATACGAACGCTCTTGTATACCTTCATACGGTCTTCGAACATCAGGAACGACCAAATCAGCTGGCTCATAATCAACTGGTAAGCGATTGTTTAAATTTACATTCGCTTCAATATTGTCCGGGTTTTGTATAATCGGATCACCTTGTACAGTAATCACTTCATTTAATTCAATTATACGGTTATCGCCTTCAACAAGTTCCGCTTCTGGCGGTTTTTCTTCTTCTTCAATCACTTGCTCTGCCTCTTCTTGTGAAGAAGAACACCCTGCTAATACAGCACTAAAAACGACTGCAGGTATCCAATAATTTTTCATCCCACTCATCCTTGCTCTCTATTCTTATCGTCTAATAGTAAAGGACTTCTTGGGTTTTTTCAATCTTGTCCACCATATTATTCTATCTAGGATATGCATGAAGAAACGACTTTATGAAGAGATCGAGGTTGATTTTTTAGCCAGTTTAAGGGAATCGGCTTTTCCTTTCGATACCCTTGTTTTTAAACCCTAAACCTCTTCTTTTATGTGTAGGTGCAAAGGAAAAAGGGTAAAGAATTGAAACAACTAGTAAAAATGAGGTGAAGTATAATGAAACGAGAGCGTTTTTATGTAACCGTTGATATGGCTATGATGAAAATTGCAAAAGAAAAAATACCTGATAATACCATTCAGTACGAAATTTATGCGAACCAAGAAGAAGTTGACCGCATCCAAGCAATTATTGAGCAAGTAAAGTCTGAAGATTTTCGCCAAGAAGAAATATTTCAACGTCCTTTTCAAGAAAAAAAAGCCGATGAAGACAAAGAAATGACCGATAACGAACTTCAAGAACTCTATACGATTATTTATGACCTTGGAACGGTGGAAACGAAAGAGGTTGTCAAAGACTTGAAATAAAAGAGCGAAAAGAGCGCGTACGCGCTCTTTTTTTGTGATACAATAACGATAACGCTTTCACAAATAAAGAGGTGGTTCTTCAGATGGAAATGAATGGACTTATGGGTGGCGTCTACCGTATCGCTGAATGGATTATGCGATTAGCAGCCATTAATTTACTTTGGATTCTATTTACTGTAGGGGGACTTGTTGTTGGAGGCTTATTTCCAGCTACTCAAGCTGCATTTGCAGTAACAAGACAATGGATTCGAGGCGAGACAGATCTTCCAATTTTTAAAACGTTTGTTCACTATTTTAAAAAGGATTATTTGAAAGTTCAAATAATGGGTCTGTGCTTAGCGATTATCGGCTTCGTGCTATATATTGATCTCGTTTTTATTTATCAGTCGACTAATCCTTACGTACAGCTATTAGCGTTCCCTTTGCTCATTTTGACGTTTATTTATATTCTCACCTGCTTCTATGCTTTTAGTGCGTTCGTTCACTACGAACTTCCCGTCTTTAAATTGTTAAAGCATGCCGCTTTACATACGGTTGTGCGACCGTTTTTAAGTATTGGCATGCTCATCAGTTGTGCTGGTGTTGTCTTTTTAATGTTTCAATTTCCAGGTGTTCTTCCGTTTTTCGGAGTCTCGATACCCGTCTTCTTGCTGATGTGGTTTTCTCACACTGGATTTATTCGAAATGAAGAAAAACAAAAAAGTCAGGCAGCTTAATAGCAGTGGTTTATAGACAAAGCGTACCGCCAATTGGTAGGACGCTTTTTTTCTTTGCAGCTAATCCTTGTTCTTCCCATGCTTGTTCAAACCGTTCGAGAGCTTCTGGTCCCGTATCATCTGCAAGTCGAAAGGTTCCATAGTGCATCGGCACCATATGGCTAGCTCCTAAATCAATAAAAGCTTGTACTGCTTGTTCCGGGTTCATATGATCAAGCTCCATAAACCACTCAGGTTCATAGGCACCAATTGGAACTAATGCATAATTGATTCTTTTTACGCTTTGTAGTTGTTTGAATCCTTCAAAATAACCACTATCTCCAGCAAAGTAGAGCGATTGATCTGTAGACTCTAAGACCCAACCACCCCACCGTGAAGTATTCGTGTCAAATAAGCCTCGCTTCACCCAATGTTGTGCTGGTACAAATGTAAACGTAACGTTTTGAATGCAATAATGTTGCCACCAATCTAATTCTATCAGCCGATCTTCTAAAAACCCTCTCTTCTTCATAAAAGCCTTTAACCCTTTAGGTATTAAAAAAAGTGGATCACCAGGTAAATTTCGTAATGATGGGAGATGCAAATGATCATAATGACCGTGTGAAATAAGGACAACATCTATTTCTGGTAAATGATCAATAGGAATCGTAACCGGCACATTTCGCTTCGTTGTACCCATAAAATTCGTCCAAACAGGGTCCGTTACAACAGTTAGTCCATTTATACGGATGAAAAACGTCGCATGGCCTATCCATGATAGACTATCTACGTTGGCATTATGGATGTTACGATAATCTGGCTGGTGCTCAACAGCGATTGTCTTCCTTAAGTCTTTTTTCTTGCTCATTCGTTCTCGATACCAATTTATAAAATCCCTTACTCCATGTTGATTCTGCACACCATTTAGATTTTCAAACCTTTGTTTTTTCAACTCACCAACACCTACTTTATTTAATTGGCAGTACATTCCCACTATCACCTAAAACAGATGGATACGTATAGTGAACTGAGGTGAGCTGTTCTGTCGTTAACTCTAACTGAATAGCAAGTGAAAGTAAATTGATCCATTGATCTGCATAAATGGTCAAAAAGTCAGCACCTAGAATTTTTCCAGTCTTTTTACAAACATACACTTTTGCTAAAGCTTGATCTTCTTTTATCATTGAATACGTTAGCCAATCTGTCATCGTTGTGTTTTTAACATCGTACGCTATCCCCTCCTGATCAAGCAGTTCCTTTGTTTTCCCAACTTTAGCTAGCTTCGGTATTGTGAAAACAACAGATGGCATTGCCCCTTGTTGAAGAGTTTGCTTTTGTTCCTCTAAAATATTGTGTACAACAACTGAACCTTCATGACTTGATAACGGTGTAAGTGGTAATGAGTGGGTTGCGGTTACATCACCCGCTGCATACACTCGTGGATTTGAAATACTTTGCAACGTGTTGTTAACATGAATACCTGCTTCATCATAATGAATATTAGCGGCTTCGAGATTTAATTTCTTTATATTCGGCGTTCGTCCAGCACCATGAACGGCTTTGTCAACAGTAAGTGTTTGCTTATCTGTTTTTATTGTGACATCATGAGCGTTTGATTCAATGCTTGAAATTTCCTCATTCCAATGAAATGTAATGCCAAGTGCTTCTGATTGTTTTATTAAAGCTTGGACATGATCTTGATCAAATGCTTTTAAACCACGATGACCAGAATCAATAATATGAACGTTCGCACCTGCTCGAGCTGCGAGGTGAGCGAACTCAAATGAAATGTAACCTCCACCGATGAAAGCAATTGACTTCGGTAATGAAGGAAGATTTAAAAACGCTTCATTTGTTAGAAGGGTCTCGGCCCCTTTAAACGGTAGAGGGGATGGCATAAGCCCAGTTGCAATAATGAACGTTGTGGCTGATAAAGTAATATGGTCAACTTGCACAGTTTCTTCGTTAATAAAAGACGCATAACCGTGATACGTATCGATGTTGGCTTTTTTCAACGATTGTTCAATCTCTTGATAAACAGAATCTGTATATGTGTTTTTTTCTTTCATCGCATCTTCCCAGTTAAAGGAAATCGTTCCTTCTATACCGGTACCTCTTAATTTCCCAGCTTGCCATGCTGCTTCACTTCGCGTGTATAGCATTTTTTTAGGGTCACATCCGAAATTGGGACACGTTCCTCCAAAACGGTTACCTTCTATAACAGCAACACGCTTAGTCGCTTCTGCTAACGGAAAGGCTGCGGCCATTGCTGCCGGCCCGCTTCCAATAATGATAACATCATAGGCTTGTACCATCTTAACTCCTCCTCTGTTAGCCTTCTTATTCCCTAATACCTTTATAAAAAAACAGAGGATTGATGCATAGAATATAAACTTACGTTCCCTTATTGTGCTCATGATCCCTCTTTCACATAACAAAAAAACAGGTAAGAAGTCAGAAGCTTCTTACCTGTTTTCTACTACAAAGACTGGATATTTTTAAAACTAATTTCTATGCTTTCAAGCGGTGATCGCTCACTCACATCTTGCTCAACGATGAAGTATTTTGTTCCGACCGCTTTTGCCGCTTCAATAATTCCTTTAATATCAAGCTTTCCTTCTCCTACTTCAGCAAAAGGGATTTCTCCATCTTTCATATCTTTTACATGGATAATAGGGACACGATTTTCATGGACGGCTAAATACTCCGTTGCCTTATGGCCAGCATATTCAACCCAAAAGGTGTCACATTCAAGAGCCATATTGCACGTGCGAGTATTGCGCAACAATATGTCCAACCCAAATTCATCGTCAAACGTATCAAATTCAAAATCATGGTTATGGTACAACAATACCATTCCTGCTTCTCTAACCTGATTACCAATTTCCTCAAGTTCTTCCGCCAGATCAAAGTAATTTGTTTTCGTTTGACGCTCTTCTTCTGTTAAATACGGGCAAACAATATGAGGTATGCCTACTTCTTTATGATACGTGATAACGCTCTGTAACTCGTTACGCAGCTTCTCAAGAGGGACATGACTAGACCAAGGCTCTAGGCCAATTTCTTCAAGCATCGCTTTCACTTCTTTAGAAGAGTGATCCCCAAAACCTGCGAACTCAACGCCTTGATAGCCAACTTGCTTAACCTTTTCCAAGGTTCCTTTAAAATCTTTTTCCATTTCATCTCGTAATGTATACAACGCCAGTCCGACATTCATGTTAGTATTCCTCCTTATTAGACTTCTTTCACTGCAACAAACGCTTTTGTTTCCGATGATTGAAGTGCTGCTAAAACAACTTGTAACGATTTCATTCCTTCTTCTCCTGTTATGGCAGGCTCTCGATCCTCAATAATTGACGTTACAAACTCATCAATCACACCGCTGGCTACTTGACCACCAGCTTCATTTGTTGCAATTGCGCCAACAGAGTACTGTTCCACACTGCCGTCTGTTAGCTTTACTACGACTTGGACTTCTGGATGATCGCGAATCTCAAGAACACCGTTTTCTCCATAAATCGTTGTCGTATTATCTTCACCTTTATAATAGGTCCAGCTCGCTGCCATCGTACCAATAGCGCCGCTTTCCATTTTCAATAATGTTGTTGCATTGTCATCAACATCCGCTTCTTTATGTAATGTATTAACGAATGCAGCCACTTCAGATACTTCTTCACCTAATAACCAACGAATGAGGTCGATTTTGTGCACACCTAAATCGCCCATGGCACCGACAAACGCTTTATCCTTTTTAAGAAACCATGTATCTTTTCCTTGTATACTCCAGGAGTCTGCTCCACCGTGTCCAAACGTTGTTTTAAACGTCAGCGTTTTACCGAGTTTTCCAGACAATAAAATTTCCTTTGCCTTCACATGAGGTGGCATTAACCGTTGGTTGTGACCAATCATTAGCTTAACGTTGTTTTCACTGGCAGCTTTAATCATGTTCTGTGCCTCTTCTATTGAAGTAGCCATAGGCTTTTCACATAATACATGACAACCTGCATTTGCAGCATCAATGGAAACACTAGCATGGTCAACGTTTTGTGTACATACACTAACAGCGTCAACATCAACTTCCGCTAGTAACTCCTTGTGAGACGTAAAGACATTTGTAACGCCATACTGATCAGCCATTCTTTGAGCGACCTCTTTGTTTAAATCGCAAAAGGCAACCAATTCAACGTTTGGGTTAGCAGCATACTCTGGTACGTGGCGGTGTATGGCAATGGATCCACAGCCAATAACCGCAACTTTTAATGGTTTATTCATGTTGTTTCCTCCTTAAAGCCACCACATCTTTGGAGCTGGCTCTTTCATTAAGACTTGTTGTAAATTGCTAACTGCTTTTTGGAACCCTTCATCAATTGACATTAATCCATCCTCATGTTCAATACTAATAGCACCATCATATCCAACTAAGCGTAGTGCACTAATAATATCTGACCACGTTTTTAAATCATGTCCGTATCCAACCGATCTAAAATACCAAGCGCGATCTTGAAGATTCGCATAGGATTGCATATCCAAAACACCATGCATGTTCATATTGTCTTGATCCATGTACGTGTCTTTTGCATGGAAGAAGTGAACAGCGTCTTGTTTCCCAAGAATTTTAATCGCCGCAACTGGATCAATACCCTGCCACCATAAGTGACTTGGATCAACATTTGCACCAATTGCCGGGCCACACGCTTCGCGTAGTTTTAGTAGTGTAGCAGGCGAATGCACAAGGAAACCTCCGTGTAATTCTAAAGCGATCTTAACACCATGTTCTTCTGCAAACGCTGCCATCTCTTTCCAGTATGGAATTAACTTTTCTTCCCACTGCCATTTTAAGATGTCACCATACTCATTCGGCCAAGCAGCAACCGGCCAGTTTGGTTGTTTATCTCCTTCGTAAGCTCCTGGTGTTCCTGAAAATGTTGTAACAGTTGGAACTTGTAGTGCCTTTGCTAATTTAACCGTCTGCACAAACGATTCATGGGATGCTTTTGCAAATGCTTCATCAGGTGATAGGGCATTTCCGTGACAACTTAAGCTAGATATAGTTAAACCACGGTCATCAACTGCTTTTTTAAACGCTTTCAATTTCGCTTCGTCTTCTAACAACTCAGCAGGATTACAATGGGCTGTGCCAGGATAACCCCCTGTTCCAATCTCTACTGTTTCAAGCCCTAATTGTTTTACGTGGTCAAGCATTTCCTCAAAAGGCTTTTCAGAAAATAAAACAGTAAATACACCTAGTTTCATTTTTAGTTCCTCCTATGAAATCGATTTCATATTTCGTTAGTAAGATTCCTCTTTATTGTACTGTTTTTACGGCTGTTTTTTAACCCCCTTTTTAAAAAAAGTTATGAAAACAGCAAAAGCCGTCCTCACAACTGATGTAAACCTGTCTGTTTCTCACTCCAGCTCCAGCACTTTAACGCCACTTCTCGACTCAATGCTGTTCTTGCGGGTTTTGACACCTTTCTTTTAATAAAGTAGTTTCCCGCATCCTTTTTTACTCTATCTGATAAAGCCAAATAAATCATCGTATCAGCCCCTTCTCTAGGTGTTAAAAAGAATGGACGAAGTAATGTATGGATCGCTTTACCGAAACCTGACCCACGATCAACTCCTAAATTCGTTGAAACAGCACCTGGATGCATAGCGAATACCGATACATTGGTTCCTGCTACCCTTTCTTTTAATTCATTTACAAACAATAAGTTACAAAGCTTCGATTGCCCATATCCTTTTGCAACATTGTATCCTTCGTGTAAATGAGGATCCTTTTCATAGAAATGAGCCCATTCATGTGCACCAGAAGATACAACAATAATGCGACCATCTTTTGACTGCTTAATGTGGTCTAGCAGAAGATTCGTTAGCAAAAAGTGACCTAAATGATTTACACCCATTTGCATTTCAAAGCCATCTTCCGTTTCCTGACGCTTAGGACAGACAACCCCCGCATTATTAATAAGTACGTCAATTGTAGAATGCTTCTGCTTTAGTGCTTCAGCTGCTTGCTTGACACTACTTAATGAGCCGAGATCGCATAGTTGTAGTTCGACACTGCCATTTTTTTTATGTTGTTCTATATAAGACAGCGCTTCTTTTCCTCGCTTTTCATTTCGACAGAGCATCACAACGTGCATCCCACTATTCGCTAAAACGAGCGCAACACTTTTGCCCATACCAGAATTTGCTCCTGTTACTGCTGCAACCTTCATGTGTATCCCTCCTACTTAGGTTATTCCTTCCTTTATTGAAAACAAAACTATAAAAGTCCTGGTTTTACTTTTCTGAAAACGGTTATAGCAATAGTACTACAATACTGGAGGTATGAACATGTTAATTCATGCAAAGAAATTAAGTACGTTTACGATGAACGCTACCGATGGTGAACTTGGTCAGCTTGACGACTATTATATTGATTCCAATACCTTACATGTTCGCTATTTTGTCGGTGACACTCGCACCTGGTTTTTCGGTGGAAAAGTTCTTTTAAATGTGGATGCGTTTACAACCATTGACGAAGAAAAAAAACAGATTAGCATCGATGCCACAAAGGAACAAATTAAAAATAGCCCTAAGCCTGATGAAACTGCTCCTATCCATCGCCAGTACGAACGTGAATTAAGTGACCACTATGGCTGGCCAACTTATTGGGCCGTCCCAGCTCATCCAGTTGCAGCTGGCTACGGAACCCATACTGCTGCAGGAGCTCCACTTGTGCCACCCGTATTTGTACCATCTGATAACCAAAATATCGAAGGAATAAAGAATGCCGTTCGTACCGGTTCAGAGGAACAAGAACTCGAGCGGAACCAGCAAGAAAACGTTCATCTTTTTAGCCTCGACGAACTAAAAGGCTATCACGTTCACGCTAAAGGCGGTCAAGTAGGAAAAGTCATGGATTTTGTTCTCCATTATAACCAAACCATTGAAAGTGGAAATTGGAGCGTTCGCTACATCGTAATTGATACTGGAGGGTTTATGCAAAAAGAACCTGTTATCGTTCCCGTTCAGACGATAAAAGAAGTAGCATGGTTTGATAAAAGCCTTATTATCGATCTTGAGAAAGATAAGATTGAATCAGCCGAAGAACACCCAACTGATCAAACCATTACTCTAGGGACAGAGCAAGCCATATTTGAGCACTACAATCTAACCCCTTACTGGCATGACAAAAAAGAAGAAGGCCGCTAGCCTTCTTCTTTTTGCTCTTCTTGACCTTTAGTAGGGTCATGATAATCTTCTTGCTCTAATACGTCTTTTAATTCGTCTTCAACACTTGTTTCTGTTAGAGGTACTTTCGAGCGATATGCAGCTCGCGCAATTAAATGACCTGCTACTGGTGCTGTTAAAAAGACAAAAACAATCCCTAAAATTAATCGAATACTGATATATTGATCCGTTAACCAAAAATAAAAGAAAGTACCGGTTAAGGTTAATAACACAGCTAATGTCGCACTTTTTGTTCCTGCGTGGGACCTTGTGTATACATCAGGAAGGCGAATAATACCCACTGCACTAATAACAGCCATAATCGCTCCAGCGAGTATTAAAATGGCCCCGATCGCTTCACCTGTCGCGCTTGCGTTCAATGATGACCCCCCTCTCAATAAACTTAGAGAAAGCAATGGTACTAATAAACGCTAATATCCCAATAATCAAGATGACTTCCAAAAAAGCTCGTGTATTTAAGACAATTGAAACAACAGCAGCAACTGAAATAAGGTTTACTCCGATGGCATCAAGAGCGACAACCCGATCTGGCATACTTGGACCTTTGATGATGCGAAATGCTGCAATACCTATCGCAGTAGCGAAAAGGAACAAAGCAATAATTAATAGGACTTGAAACATTAACGCGTCACCTCCATAATTGCTTTCTCAAACTTGGTCAATGCCCTCAAAACAGCATTTTTTGATTCTGGAACGTCCATTGCATGGATGTAGAAAACGTTATTTGATGGCGATATCTCAATAACTACTGAACCAGGTGTAAGCATTAATAAAAGCGAAAGAGCGGTAATTTCCCAGTCTCCTTTTAACTTTGTCTCATATGTGAAAATACCTGGCGTTACCTTTAATTTCGGTGAAAGGATTTGACGAATAATTAACACACTCGAACTAATCAGTTCACGATTAAAGATCAAGAGTAATTTAAATGCTGAATATGCACGTTTCAAATAGAATTCTTTAAAGAAGAACCTTCTCATGACATAAATAATCCCAAGACCGATTAGAAAACCGCCAAAGAACGTCGAAAATTCGAATGTATCTTCATCTTGTAGCAAGACCCACAAGAAGGCAATTAAAATATTTAATAAGAGTTGGCCAAACATCCATCCATACCTCCTCTTTTACTTAGAAACAAACTCATTTAAGCGCCTCCTTGATTTAGAACTGCTTCTATATAGATCGTCGGGTTCATTAACGTTTCAGCAGCATCGCTTACCACTCCAGCAATTCCTTCAACTCCAAAACCTAAAGCAAAGGAAGCAGCCACAAAAATGATACTCGGGATCATCATGGCTTTCTTCATTGGAAGCATATCTTCTTTACTAATTGTCGATTCACCAAAGAAAACAGCTCTGAAGATACGCAGTAGCGAATAAAGAACAAAGATACTCGAAATGAGTGTGAAAGCAAGTAAAACATAAGCACCAGATTCAATTGCTCCTTGAGCAACATACACTTTACCGATAAAGCCACTCAATGGTGGAATACCAGCGAGTGATATCATTGTAATAAAGAACATCCAACCGAGAAGTGGATAGTTGCGTATCATACCACTAACGCGATCGAGCCTACCAACATTTGATAAATAAATGGTAGCACCAATTAACAGGAATAATAGCGCCTTAACGATCATGTCGTGAACAAGGTAGAAGATAGATCCTTCGATAGCGGCTTGATTGGCAATCGCTAGTCCACTCAAAATAAAACCAACTGCTATGACAACATTATAAGCAATGATTTTTCTTAGATCATTATAGGCTATGGCACCGATTGAACCTCCAATCATTGTCAAAATAGCCATTATGCCAATTAACGTGTGCGTAATATCAGGCTCATGGTAGAACAAGAGGGTAAATACACGGAACAACGCATAAATGCCTACTTTTGTTAGAAGAGCGCCGAATAAAGCAGCAATGCCCATCGGTGGCGCACCATACGAACCCGGTAGCCAGAAATATAATAGCAAGCCTGCTTTGAGACTGAATACAAGCAGAAGAACAATGGCAATCGTTGTTAGAAGTGCAGGTTGTCCTGCTTCTGCCACTCGAAGTGAAAGCTGGGCAAAATTAAGAGTTCCTAACGTACCATATAAGAAAGCAATCGCTATAAGGAATACAAAAGAAGAAAATACATTTACGAGCACATATTTGATGGATTCCCTTAATTGTCCTTTTTCCCCGCCAAGAACAATTAATGCATATGACGCTAATAACATGACTTCAAAACCTACGTATAGATTGAACAAATCTCCAGTTAAAAACGAACACGCAACACCGGCTAAAAGTAAGAGAATTAATGGATAAACAAACATTTTTTCTTTCTCTTCACCAATCGTCGCAAACACATAGATTAACACAGTGGCTGCAATAAAATAAGCCGTTGCTGTTAATAGTAAAGAAAAACTATCCCCTACAAATGTAATACCATACGGAGCATCCCAGCCCCCGAAATCAAGGGTTTGAATACCATTTCGCTGTACTTCCACTAATAGATAGGTGGAGACACCGAATGTTAAAACCATCGTTAGAAAGCTAATCACTCTTTGAGTCCTAACAAACGGGCGTAGGAAGATCAATATGATTCCAACAATTAATGGGAGGACCATTGGGATTACTAATAAATTACTCATCATTATCATGTCCCCTCAATTTTGTAAGATCATCAGTTTTTAATTCTTTATAGGTTCGATAGGCTAACACGAGAAAGAATGCTGTTACACCAAAGCTAATAACAATCGCTGTCAAAATAAGTGCTTGTGGCAACGCATCCGTATAAGAAGCTGCATCTTCACCAAGTAAAGGCGCACTAGAATCTCTCGAAAACCCACCCATAACAAGAATAAGCATGTGAACCGCGTGTGACATAATCGCCGTTCCTAAAATAACACGTAGTAAACTTTTAGAAAGGATTAAATACGTGGCAACAGTGACTAAGATACCAACTAAAATCGACATCATTGTTTCCATAAGTTATACATCCTCACTTATACTAATAATGATTGTGACTACGGTTCCGATAACAGCAAATGCCACTCCTGCTTCGAACAATACAACTGAAGCAAGTGGAATTTCTCCTAAAATAGGTAAAGTAGCAGATACTTCGGTTTGACTTAAGAACGGGACACCGAATGCAAGTGCAGCTAGACCTGTACCTACTGACAAAAATGCCCCTACTGCTGCTAGTAATTTAAAATCAATTGGCATTCCTTTTCGAACCGTGTCAATATCGAACGAGAGTAGCAGTAAGACAAACGCTGAGGCAAGAACTAACCCGCCAACAAAGCCACCACCTGGTTCATAGTGACCTGCAAGAAACAAGTGCACACCGTACGTCAAAATAATAAACACCGCTACTTTAGAAACGGTTTGAAGGATGACATCATTCGCCTTCAACGTCCTGCCCCCTCTCCTCTTTTTTCGGTTTCAATTTTATTAACACGTACACACCGAGACCAGCAATAAGGAGTACTACAACCTCTAACATCGTATCAAAGGCTCTAAAGTCACCTAAAATCGCGTTCACAATATTTTGAGCTCCAGCAAGCTCATACGCGTTTTCATAAAACGATGAAATGGAATCGAAAAATCGATTGTTTTGAACCGATAAAGCTAATAATGTAACAAGCGTTCCAACAGAAACAGCAATGATAGCATTCATCACTTTAATTCGTGGTTTGCGCGCTTCTTTTTCCCATTCCGGTAAAAAATAGAAGCATAACAGGAATAATGCTGCTGAAACAGTTTCAACAACGAGCTGTGTCAATGCCAAATCTGGTGCCCGGAAAAAGACAAAGAATAGTGCAAGCAAGTATCCTAATACGCCATTTAACAAAATTGCTGTTAATCTTGATTTTGCAAATGGGATAGACAGAGCTGTAACAGCCATAACGGCAGCGATAAACCCTTCGTAAATACTAATTGGTGCATCATTAGACGAATCAATGGAAATGGCACCTGTGTAAGCGACAACGCCTGTAACGATGACAAGAATGGCGATAAAAATATACACCATGTAATGATACATGTTTCCAGTCATGTATCGGTTTGTAAAATTAGTGGATTGGTTTTCAAGTGTTAGCAACGAACGGTTGTATAAATTATCAAGCGTCCATTTTCTAGGAAAAAGAGCATAGACTCCTTCCCACTTCGGCCACAGTTGATAGAGCACAACTCCGAAACCAACAACACCTAACGTCATTAACAATTCAGTATTAAAGCCGTGCCATGCAGATATATTAAATTGTGTGTCGTATCCCTCTACCCCAACAAAGGTTGGCATGACTGCTGCATAACCCGGTTTAATTAGGTATTCTCCTAAAAGGTTCGGGAAGAAAAAGAACACAATGACCAAGCTAGCTAAAATAACGGGTGAAATCAGCATACCAATTGGCGCTTCATGCGCTGTTTTTTCAAGTTTTTCTGGTTGATGCTTTCCAAGAAAAGTTTTGAACACAAGAATCATGCTATAGACAAAGGTGAATACACTTGCGATCCAAGCGACGATTGGAAACAGCATCCCCCATGTATCAATGGAGAAGAACGAGAGTTGTGTTACATCAAGAACTGCAGTGAAAAACATTTCTTTACTTAAGAATCCATTAAATGGTGGCAAACCTGCCATTGCAAAACTACCAACAACGGCTAACGTAAACGTAACTGGCATAATCGTCATAAGTCCACCCAGCTTACGAATATCACGTGTCCCTGTTTCGTGGTCGACAATTCCAACAACCATAAAGAGCGCACCTTTAAACGTTGAGTGATTGACTAAATGAAACAGCGCTGTAAAAATAGCGATAGAATACATGGCTGATGCTGCATTTGATGCATCGAAGTAAAGAGCCGCTGATCCAATGCCTAGTAAACTCATAATTAAACCAAGTTGACTAATCGTCGAATAGGCAAGAAGGGCTTTAAGATCTGTTTGACGTACCGCATTAAAGGAACCCCAAAACAATGTAATCATACCGACAAGGCTGACGACCCAAAACCATACAGCATCCCCACCAAATACCGGTGTAAAACGAGCCACTAAATAGATACCAGCCTTTACCATCGTTGCTGAATGTAAGTACGCACTAACAGGCGTCGGCGCTTCCATCGCATCCGGTAACCAAATATGAAACGGAAACTGTGCTGATTTCGTAAATGCTCCTAATAGCACGAGTAGCATAGCAGGAATAAAGAGCGCGTGATCCGTATACCCTGCTACATTTGCGATGATTTCACGAATACTAAACGTGTCCATCATCGTTGACAACATGATGAAACCAGCCAACATCCCTATCCCGCCAGTAACCGTGATTAACATGGATTTCTGTGCCCCATAGCGAGATTGACGTCTGTGGTACCAATAAGCAATTAATAGAAAGGATGAGATGCTCGTTAATTCCCAGAATAAATAAAGAACCATTAAGTTATCTGAAAAGACAACACCTAACATTGCACCCATAAACATAAGAAGGTAAACGTAAAAATGGCCTAGAGATTCTCGTTCTTTTGACAAATAATAAATGGAATAAAGAATAACAAGGCTTCCCACTCCGGTAATGAGTAAGGCTAATATTAAGCTCAACCCATCAAGATAAGCAGTGAAATTTATGCCAAGTGACGGAATCCAGGGAACTTCATAAATATATACCTCTCCACTAGCAACACTTGGAATAAACTGAACAAGATAAAGAAAGAGTACAATCGGTACAATCAAAACAAACCAGCCTGTATGTACACGCTTTAGTGATTTATACAATAACGGCACAATAAGCGCTATAATAAAAGGCGAAACAATTGCAAGATTTAACATGTACAAAAAAACCTCCTCTGCACGAACTTTGAATCATCTATGGAACATACATATCGCTATAAATTCCTTACAAGTTTACCCTTAGAAAACGAAGCTAACCAAAACTTGTGCTACTTATATTATGGGTGTATGATGGGGTCAATGGCTTATGGAAACGGTACGACAAGCCAAAATCGCGCAGCATCACGAACCTCACTGCGCGCCTAACTATAATGGATATAGCCTAGATTCTTGCACATCTATCATGGTTAATTGGAAGGTTTTTATTGAAGGGAATCGATTACATGCCTAACTAAATGATTACTTTCTAAAGAAAAGTATATACTATTTTTAGTTAACATGCATCGAATATGCCTTCGCTTTCACTAGTTGTGTCCAAATCGTCACATTTTCAAGCGTCCAGTCAAATTGGTTTTTTGTGCATTTACTATAGAGTAAAAAAACTTTCATTTATTTAAAGATATGGATTGATATTTTTTGTACAGCGTTATATAATTATTTGGTTTCAAAGCCTCAGTCGCTAAGGGCAACTGGGGGAGTGTGGGAATACGTCACATACACAATTTCTTTGTTCTTAGATTTATACTATTAAGCTGAGGTGAACTCTTTCATGAAAAAAGCAAAAGGACGTATGGATGAGAGCATTTTAGTTTGCGTCTATTATGGTCCAAACGGAGAGCGTCTAATTAAACGGGGTGCAAAAATTGCTACTATGCTTGATTGCCCACTTTATGTTTTAACTGTTGATGCACTTCCTTATGATGAATTGGATGCTGAGAAATCAGCATATGTTGATCGCTGGAAAGAACTTTCTGAAGAATACGATGCTGAAGAATTTATTGTTCGAGACAATGAGAAGAAACCAGCTGTTAAAGTAATCGCAGAAGTTGCCAGAGAGCACCACATTACGCAAATTATTATCGGTCAAACGGCTAAAAGCAGATGGGAAGAAATTACAAAAGGATCGTTTATGAATGTTCTTTTAAGAGAGATTCCATTTGTTGATTTCCACGTTGTTTCGTGTGATCGTGCCATTAAAGGACTTGAAGGTCATTTTGAGAAGGGCTGTCGTGCTTATCTTGTTGAAGATGAGGAAGGCTATGCCATTATGTTCTCCCATACAAATAAAGCGAAATACGAGGGTATTTTCTTTAAAGAAACAGGTACGGATTTTAACAACGGTATCTTCAAATTCATGAAGCATAACCGTATGATTCAAGTACACGTGACTGATGATCGTGTCACTGAACCTACGAAAATCTATCCTACATTAAGAGAAGAAAAACTCCATAAATAAAACCGGAACAGCGTTGTTCCGGTTTTATTTATTTCCATATACAACCATGATTTTGTCGGAATCCAGTTCGATTTCCTCTATCGGGGCGCCATTTGGTTTTCCAAACGGCAGCTGTGCTTTTAGTTGCCACCCTTCAGGTACACCCCACTTTTCTTTCTCTTCCAAACTCGTTAGCATTGGATAATGATATAAATTGCCACCAAATCCTTCTACCTGTAATGCGTTCCAAGCGGCTATTTGGAGCATCCCTGATGAATGATCTGACCATGATGAGAAGTAATCAAGTTTTTTTGGATATTGTTTTTTTGCGTCGGTAATGGCTTGTTGATCTTCAAAGAAAAGAACCGTTCCAAAACCAGCATTATGCTGTGGCAAGTAATCAAATGGATCTGTAGACTCCTCTTTCATCTTCGTAGCATCCGTCCAAAATTGCCGATGCTTCTCTCCTAAAAGTAGGAGCAATTTACCAGACTGAATGTTAAAGGGCGTTGGGACATACGTCACGACATGCTCAAGAACAGTAACAAGACGCTCTTTTGAGACGACTGCGTCCGCCGCCACATTTTCATACGAATGTCTAGTTTGAATAGCCTCAAAAAAGGTAGTCATTTCACTTCCCCTTTCAACAAATGGTTACAATTAAGTTTACAGAGTAGCGGTTATTTTCTCAAGGAAACTGCCTATTATGAATGACTCTTAAACTTAATGTACATCTCAGAAGGATCTTGAACGATAAACCATGCTTCCCCTTGATCGACAATGTTTTTATTGGCTCTGTTCCGTACCTTGTTAAATGTCTCTTCATTATTTACATGAATGGTGTACTGTTCCATGCCTACGAACGCTTCTTTTGGCTTTTCTTTGTTTCTTACCCACGTATTAAAGCCAAAATGATGATGGTAGCCTGCCCCTGACATAAACAACGCTTGCTGTCCAAAGTACGTCATCACATCGAATTGAAGAATGTCTTTATAGAAAGCCTCTATATCAGCCAGGTTTTTCACATGAGTATGAATATGGCCCATCGTCAACCCATTGGGCATACCGTTCCATTCACCAGCGACTGCAAGCAACCCCGTTACGTCTAGAGGTTTTGTGTCCATAACAATCATACCATTCTCTTCATATGACCAATTCGTTCGTGGTCGATCACAATAGAGCTCAATTCCATTTCCATCTGGATCGTGAATATAGACCGCTTCACTAACAAGGTGGTCGGCTCCACCCATTTCAATGTTATGAGTGAGTAAATGTTTGATTTGTGTGCCAAGAGATGCACGATCTGGGTATAATAATGCAATATGGTAAAGCCCTACATATAGCTGACCAGGATTCTTTTTTGCTTCTCTATTCTCTCTTAATGTAAGAAGAAGCTTCCCTTCATTTGAAAACATTTTTGCTTCTTTTTCGCTTAATTCAATATGCTTAAACCCAATAATATCCTTATAAAAGGAAACTGACTCATTGACATTCGTTACGGTTAAGATCACTTCACCTAATGTTACATGTTCATACATGTAAAAACGCCTCCTTCATATACTAATTCTATATAGAAATTGTATAATGGCGATTCAATAATTGGAAGTACGCACTAATTTGTACTATAGTATATAAAAAGATACTTTATTGCGAGGTGGATTAAATGGAATCATCCTGTCAAGTCGATACAGCGCTCGAAATCTTAGTGGGAAAATGGAAGCATAAAATCTTATTTCAGTTAATAAATCATGATGTGATGCGCTTTAACGAATTAAAACGATCTATCCCCGGCATTACACAAAAAATGCTCACATCCCAATTGCGTGAGCTAGAACAAAACGATATTATCCAACGACAAGTTTATCCTCAAATCCCTCCAAAAGTTGAGTATTCGATGACGCCTTACGGAGAAAGTTTAAAACCCCTCCTTGATGCTATGCACAGCTGGGGATCTAATCATATCAAGCATTTAGATCAACTATTCCCACAGACAAATGAACAATAAAAAAAATTCAAGCGCGTGTCGCTTGAATTTTTTATGGCTTTGTTACTTTAAGAACCCACCAAATAAGGACAAACTGTAGTGGCAACCGAAGCCACAGTGCATAGGCTGGTACATCATATTGAGCAGGGAAGAGCGCCATATAGACGTTTACTGGAAAAACAAGTAACAAGAAGAGCGTTGTCCAAATACCCGCTCTAGAACGAGTTGGTTTGTAGAGAAGGAAAATAGCGAGAGCGATTTCAACAATCCCTGATACATAGACAATAAAAGGTCGAAATGGTATCCATTCTGGCATTGCTTCAATAAAAAAGCCATCCATAACAAAATGCCCAACCCCAGCTAAAAAAAACAAAAATGAAATCAAATAAAGTCCAATGACTCTGAACATGACGATGTACTCCTATTCTTTAGTAACAATTAATTCTGGTAACCACTGACTCATATGTGCTTCAACGTCGTTAAGATGTTTTTCTAATTCTGGCAACTCAGCATCCGTTAAATCTTTCATTGGAGTCACTCGATAATGTTTGTCACCTTCATCGAATTGAACATAGGTTGGCATGAAGGAAGGATTAATAGCTTGCGCCTTTTCATCAGTAGATTTCTGCAAATCAAAAGTAAAAATACCTCCTACGCGCCTTGAATGATCATACTGACCCGAAAGAAAATTGCCGAGTGAATAAACCGCAAGCATATCGTGGTCATGCTTGCCTTCTACCCATTCACTTGGTTGGAGTACATGAGGATGATGACCAATGACAGCAGTAGCACCACTATCCGCAGCTACTTGTACCCAGTCACGTTGTTGTTGATTCGGTAAATCAACGTACTCTTCGCCAGCATGCAGGGCAACAATCACCGCATCAGCTTCTTTATCTGCTTCCCTGATTTGCTCTGCCATAAACGATGACTCTGAAAGGTTCACTAAATAATCCCTTCCGTCTGGTACCGGGATGCCGTTTGTTCCATATGTATAGCTTAGTATCGCAATAGAGATACCTTGACTCTCAATAATACGTAATTCGGTAGCATCTTCTTTATTTCGAAAGGCTCCTGTATACGGTATATTTAGTTCATCCCAATAATCTAAGGCATTCATGATCGATTGAGGACCGCGGTCCAGAGTATGATTATTCGCTAACGTTACAACGTTAACACCAGCTTCTTTCAACGCATCACCCACTTCGAACGGTGAGTTAAAAGCAGGGTAGCCTGACAGACCAAGGGCTTCGCCACCAATCATAGTCTCTATATTCGCAATGGTCACATCTGCCGCTTGTAAGTATGGGGCAACATTAGTCAGCATGGGTAAAAAATCAAATCCCCCCTCTACCCTTGCGTCCTCATACACACGATCATGTATCAGCACATCCCCGACTGCACTTATCGTCGTAGTCAAATGAAAACGATTTGAATGAGCTGAACGCTCACCCACCTCTCGCTGTTTCATCTCTCCTAAGAACAATACATCTTTCTCAGTCGCTTCCACTTCTGCCTGACAACCACTCATTAGTAGCAGAAGCAATCCAAAAGTAGGAATGGTTCGTCTCATTTCCTTGACTCCCCTCAGACTAATCTCCTGTCACAGCAGCTTCTTCCTTCCCTCTACTTTCTACTTCATCGTGTAAATGACAAGCAGCATAATGACCAGGCTTATATTCCTTCATCTCTGGTTCCATAATAGCACATTTTTCCATTACCTTGGGACATCTCGTTCGGAATACACAGCCACTTGGTGGAGAAATTGGACTAGGAATCTCTCCTTCTAGTAAGATGGTTTCACGCTTGTCTTCCAGATCAGGGTCAGGAATAGGGATTGCTGACAGCAATGCCTCTGTATAAGGATGTAGGGGTGTTTTATATAGTTGCTCACTGGTTGTTAATTCAACGAGCTTACCTAAGTACATCACTCCAATTCGATCACTAATATGCCTCACCATTGATAGATCGTGAGCAATAAACAAAAACGTCAAGCCTTGTTCTCGTTGAAGCTTTTGTAATAGATTTACGACTTGCGCTTGAATAGAAACATCCAATGCAGAGATTGGTTCATCCGCAACAATAAATTCGGGGTTTAGCGCAAGTGCTCTAGCGATGCCGATACGCTGCCGCTGTCCTCCACTAAATTCGTGGGGATAACGATTTGCATGCTCTTTGCTCAAACCAACTGTTTCCAGAAGTTCAAAAACTCTTTCCTTTCTTTGTTTCCCTTTCAAGCGCCCGTGTACATCTAAACCTTCTGCAATGATATCCATTACCATGGAACGAGGATTTAACGATGCATATGGATCTTGAAAAATCATCTGCATACGTTGATCAAGTTCTTTCTTTTGTAATGCAGATGCATGGTGAATATCTTGGCTTTTAAAGAGTATGTTCCCTGAACTAGGTTGATAGAGACGTAACATTGTTCGCCCAAGCGTTGATTTTCCACAACCCGATTCTCCTACTAATCCAAACATTTCCCCTTTTTTTATGGCAAAAGATACACCATCTACTGCTTTAAGCGTTTTGTTCTTTTTTAATTGAAAATATTTCTTTACATTCTTCACTTCTACCATTACATCTTCAGTCATCATGTTGTCTTCATCTCCCATAGTGAAGAATTTAAAAAACGCCTCACACCGCACCACTCTTTCTCGTAAACCGTATCGGTTAATGGTATCTCTTCCACTACCTTCCCAGTTTTCGGCGCATGAATGATGTTGCCATTCCCTGCATACATGGCAACATGATGAACCCTACCTTTCCCTTCTTCATAGGCAAAATAAAGAAGATCTCCTTCCTTCATTTCTTGTTCAGCTATAGTGTCTCCTGATCGAAATTGATTGGAAGCATCTCGAGGAATCGTTATCCCACATATTTGATGAAGGCGATAAACAAAACCAGAGCAGTCAAAACCAAAACCACTCATTCCTGCCCATAAGTATGGCAAACCTAGAAAGCGTCGTGCTTCTGCTACCATAGATTGCCCATTATTTTTCTTGAATGAAAATTGAACATTCTTTCGTTTTACTAAGGCATGGCCAAGGGGTGTTTCTACTTTAATCCAGTCGTTCAATTCATCCAAAACAGTTAGCTCTGTTCCATAGCTCACTTGTAGCCATGCTTTCTTTTCTTTCGTAAAGAGCCACGCCGTTTGTTCGACAATGATTGCTCGAACTGTCAATTGTTCGTTAGGATCGGCTACTACAAGATGATGGCTTGGTACCCAGCCTGGATATCCGTCTTCGTTTTTACTTGTTGGCTGACTTGGAATGAGAATTTCTTTCCAACCATCTACTTCTTGAACTACATAAACAGATTCATTAAAAAGAAGCTGTGTTTGCGCAAGGTCGTTCGTGCAAAGCTGGAGACGGTCGTCATAAGTCATTTTTTCTAAATAACGTTCTAATTGATAGGGTTCTCGTGTCATAAGAGAATCAATGGAGCGAGGTGACGCTTTCGTCGTCCATACAGTTGAAACTGGTACACTTACACATTCTATATTCATCCCGCTTCACTCCTTTACACCAGGTTCAATGGATACGATTTTCTTCTCTGTATCTAATGTAGCTTGAGCACCATAAGGAACCGAATAGACTGGCATGCAATGACCAATTGAGAAACCTTTCATACAAGGCTTTCCATCTTGATTTAAATAATGATCAAACACTTCATCTAACGCTAGAGAACGATGGCGTTTTTTCGGTGAACAGTTATTAAAATTGCCGATTACAAAACCACTTGCATCGTCAAGAATACCTGCGAGCCTCAGTTGATTCAGCATACGATCAATACGATACGGCTCTTCTTCAATCTCTTCAATAAACAGAATGGACCCTTTTGCATTGAGCTGGTACTGGCTTCCGACTAAGCTGGATAACAGAGTTAAATTTCCACCGACAAATGGGCCGCTCACACGTCCACTTTGCAGAATCGAAAGAGGTTCTGTCTGCTCCGTCAACATAAGAGGGGTTGGCTTTACAATTTGATTCAACCCTTGTTCGGTTACCGAGTCAATCTCACCTGTTAAGTCTGAACTCATCATCGGACCATGAAAGGTCACAAGACCTGTTTCTTGATGAATCGCTGTGTGTAAGCACGTAATATCACTGTATCCCCAAAATACTTTTGGATGTTTTGCAATTAGTTGATAATCAATTTGATCGACAATACGCGGTGTACCGTAGCCACCACAAGCACAGAAAACCCCTGCAATATCTTGATTTGTAAACATATCTTCTAACGCTTTTACTCTATGAGAATCAGCAGCACTTAAATAGCCGTACCCGTCCGTTAAGTGAGGAGAGGTCACAATCGAGATCCCCATTTTTTCATACAGGTGTTTGCTTTTTTCAATATTCTTCATTAATGGTGTACTAGCTGGCGCGATAACGCCAATCGTATCTCCTGCCTTAATCGGTTTTGGATAAATGGTTTTCATTCATTTGACCCTCCAAATAGAAAGAAGGAGAGAGACAATAGCTCCCTCCCCTAGCTTATTCGTTTAAATCTGCCCATTTTAATTCTGTATACCCTACTGGGTGGCGAACAATGCCAGATACAGATTCATGTTGTAGAACCGGTTGATTGTAGAAGTACAATGGAAAGAATGGCATTTCATCTAAAACGAGTGCTTCTGCTTCATGTAAAAGCTCGAATCGGCGCTCTTCATCAGCCTCCGCTTTTGAATCTGCAATCAACTGATCATATGTTTCATTTGACCATGCTGTTCTGTTCATTGAACTATCAGTAATAAAACTCTCCAAGAAATTAATAGGATCGGCATAATCAGCTATGAACGACGAACGGGACATTTGCATTTCTAATCCACGTTGACGATCTAAAAAGACACTTGATTCAACGACTTCAAGGTTCACATCTACCTCCAGATTTTCCGCGTACATTTGCTGGAGGCTTTCCGCAATACGCTCATGTTCTGCAGGGCCTGAGCTATAAGAAATCGTTACATTCGGCAAGGTTTCGTACCCTTCCTCTTCCATTCCTTCTCTTAAAAGTTGTTGTGCCTCTTCAACATCATATGCAAATAAGTCTCCGCCGACTTCTCTAAAATCCTCTCCGGATGGCTCTGGGAAACCGTAAGCAACAAATCCTCCAGCTGGTCGTTGATTTTGACGAATGACACTTTCCACAATCGTTTCACGATCAACCGCTTTTGCAAACGCTTGACGGATCTTTTTATTTTGAAACGGCTCTTCTGTTGTTAAGAAACGATAGAAGTATGTTCCTGCTTGGTCATATAAATCCACTTCCCCACTAGCAATTAACTCTTCAGCTAGATCGGCAGGAGGTGTTGTCGTATGCAGACCACCTTGCTCATATAAGCTGTATGCTGTATTTTGATCTTCTAACATTAACCATGTGGCACCATCCAGCGCAACACTTTCTGCATCCCAATAGTGATCATTTCGAGTCATTCGCAGCTCGGTATTATGATCCCAGCCTGTTAAAGTAAACGGTCCGTTCCCAACGTACGTGCTCGCTTCTTGATGCCATGACCCGTCTTCCTCAACTGTGTCTTTATGGACAGGGAAGAAGGATGGATTCGTAATAAGATTTAAGAAATATTGTTGCGGGCTATTCAAAACAACTTCTAGCGTCTTTTCATCTAGCGCCGTAACCATAACATCTTCTTCAGTGGCTTCCCCTTCATAAAATTCAGTGGCGCCTTCAATTAAATTTGCTAAAAATGCCGCCGGGGACCCTGTTTCTGGATCAACTAGTCGCTTCCACGCGTACTCAAAGTCTTCTGCTGTAACTGGATCACCGTTAGACCAATTTGCATTTTCACGTAGATAGAAGGTATAGGTTAAGCCATCTTCAGAAACCTCATAACGCTCAGCAGTGGCTTCTTCAGGTACGTGCTCAGCATTTAATCTCATCAACCCTTCCATAATATTGTTAAGTGGTGCACTCGATACCGATTCGAACGCTATTTGCGGATCAAGGCTTACTGGCTCCGCACCATTATTCACAATTAAAATCTTGTCTCCCCCATCCGAATCATTCGTATTATCATTACCGCCTGGTTCTGCATCATTTGACGTACCTGTTGTACATGCCGCTAACATCATTGTTGCTGCCATTGTTCCTACTAACCATTTCTTTTGCATGGAAATTCCCCCTTTTGTGTTATCCAAGCTCTTCAAAAACACCCTTTGATCTAGGATCAAGTAACCAGCAAGCTGCTTTATGAGTCGCCGTTATTGCTGTTGTTACTGGCATATGGTAACGACAAACATCCATTGCATAGTGACAACGTGCAGCAAACGGACACCCTGCCGGTGGAGCAAATAAATCAGGTGGTGTTCCAGCGATTGGAATAAGCTCTTCTTTTGCATCATCCAATCGTGGAATGGATTGTAGTAACCCTTTTGTATAAGGGTGCGTTGCTTGATAAAACAACTCTCGACGATTGCTTTGTTCAATGACTTTTCCTGCATACATAACGTGCACACGATCTGCTAGCTGAGCAACCACCCCAAGGTCGTGCGTAATTAGAATAATCGCCACACCTGTTTTACGTTGCACTTCTTTAAAAAGCGCTAAAATCTGTGCTTGAATGGTGACATCTAGTGCCGTTGTTGGTTCGTCTGCAATTAAAATATCTGGCTCACAAATAAGGGCCATTGCAATCATGAGCCGTTGTCTCATACCACCGCTAAACTCATGTGGATATTGCTTCAACCGCTCTTCCCCATTTGAAATACCGACAATGGTTAGCATCTCAAGTGCCTTTTCGTTCGCTTTAGCAGCAGAAATAGATGTATGTTTCCGAATACCCTCTGTTAATTGTGTACCAATTGTCAACGTCGGATTAAGTGATGTCATGGGATCTTGAAAGATCATCGCTAGATCATTACCTTGAATTCGTCTCATTTTCTTATCAGACAACTTCAACAAATTCTGACCTTTAAACCAAATTTCACCACTTTTTACTTTCGCAATTCCTTTTGGCAATAAACGCATCAAACTTTGTGCAGTGACGCTTTTTCCACAGCCACTCTCTCCAACAATGGCAAGGGTTTCCCCCTTTTCTAACGTTAGATCTACACCTCTAACGGCCTGAACCTCACCACCATATGTTTTAAAATGAATATGTAAATCTTTCACTTCTAATAACGGCATGTTATTTCCCCCTTGTTTTCGGATCAATGGCATCCTGCAACCCATCACCAAATACGTTAAAGGCATACATCGTTAGCGAAATAAAGAAAGCTGGGAAAAACAAACGCCACCAGTTACCAGTTAAGATGGACGAAAGACCGTCTTCTGCAAGAGAGCCCCACGATGCATAAGGAGCAGAAATGCCTAAGCCAAGAAAGCTTAGAAACGCTTCTGCAAAGATAGCCGTTGGAACCGTCAGTGTCATTTGAATAATAATTGGTCCCATTGTATTCGGTAATAAGCTTCTGCGAATAATATGATTTGTACTAGCACCGAATACTTTCGAAGCAAGCACGTATTCATTTTGCTTTAGGGAAAGGACTTGACCACGAACAATACGCGCCATGCCTACCCAGCCGGTAATCGTTAAAGCAATTATGATAGTTAATAGACCCGGTCCCATAATGACCATTAGTAAAATGACGACGAGTAAATAGGGAAGCCCATAAAGGATTTCGACTATACGCATCATCACAGAGTCTGTGCGCCCCCCTTTATAACCAGAAACGCCACCGTAAATAATCCCAACAATGCAATCAATAAGTGCAGCAACCAATCCGACAAATAAGGAAATTCTTGCCCCATACCATGTTCGGGCAAACATATCCCGTCCAAGGGCATCTGTACCAAACCAATACTCAAGGGAGGGAGGTTGATTGACCATACTGTAGTTCGGTGTTGCGATAGAATGAGGCGAAATCCACGGCCCAATGATTGCCATAACGGTTAAACCCATCATCGTAAACAGACCGAACATAGCGAGCTTATTCTGTCTTAACCGAATCCAAACCGACTGCCAATAAGACAAGGATGGTCTCGAAACAAGCTCCGCGTTTAGCTTTTCACTACTAGGTTTAAATAGATGATCCTCAACAGATTTCCCATTTGAATTAAGTAAGGCCATCAGCTCGCCTCCTTTTTATCAAGGCGTATCCGCGGGTCAAGAAAGCCATAGACAATATCGACAATTAACAGCATGACGAGTAAAATCGCACTATAAAAAATGGTTGTTCCCATTATGACCGCATAATCACGATTGTTTATACCTTCCACAAAATAGCGACCAATACCAGGGATGGCGAAAATTTTTTCAATGACAAAACTACCTGTTAAGACACCTGCTACGAGGGTTCCAAGTATCGTGACTACCGGCATGAGCCCGTTCCGTAATGCATGCTTAGTCACAATGACAAATGGAGATAACCCCTTTGCTTGCGCTGTTCTTATGTAGTCTTGTGTTAATACATCAACCATCGTTGAACGAGTTAACCGGGCAATAATAGCCATTGGTGATGTTGCTAATGCAAAGACAGGCAAAATCATATGTGTCCAGTCGTGCCACAAGGCAACCGGTAAATAATCTTTAAACGATTGAATAAGCAACGCTGCTAGTATGAAGTTCGGAACAGACAAACCGAGCACCGCTAACGTCATTAAGAGGTAGTCAATCATTCCATTTCTTCTCAACGCTGCTAACACACCCAATGTTACTCCTGATAATAGAGCAAACGCTAAAGCGAACAGACCTAACTCTAGGGATACTGGAAACCCTCGAGCAATCAAATCGTTAACCGACACAGCCGGTTGAGAAATAGAAGGTCCAAAATCGAACTGTAAAATGGACCCTAAATAATCGACATATTGAATAACAACAGGTCGATCTAGCCCATAATATGCTTCTAAATTTGCTTGAACCGCTTCACTCGTATTATGTTCACCATTCAAAGGTGAACCCGGTACACTATGCATAAGAAAAAAAGTCGCTGTTACAATGATCCACAGCGTGACAATCATCGCTAAAAAACGTCGACTAACGTATTTAAGCATCGCCTTCGCCTCTCTTTAACAAAACGTTGTTTGCATCGCAAGCTCTGTCATTACAAGCATAGCTTGGTAAGCTTCCTTGATGTCTTTTGCCTGAAATGCCACAGTCGTTCCTGATTCTATTGAAGCACCTGGCATCAATGCTGCCCATTCGGCTTGACCATAATTCGCAAATTCAATATGTAATAAAGGCGCACCTTTAAGCTTTAAAGGAGAATGATTTTTCTTCAAAAGAGCTTCTTCAGTCTTTAGTTGGAGTAGCTGTTTACTTTCTTCTAGCGATAAACATAAAGCTGAAGAACGGGATTGTGCGGTTTTTACAGGAGCGGTTACCACATTTGGAAGAAGCGCTTCTGCTTCTTTGCAAGCGCCTTCATCACCAGCTACAAGTGTAACGGGAACATCGTAGTAACCAGCAAGAAACGCATTAAGTCCTAATTCACCGATTAACTCGTTATTTAACCACATGTTTCGAACACCAAAAATCATCGTATGACTCATGACACCTGGCATTGAAGCTCTTGCATGGTACCCAATAAAGAATACCTGGTCAAACGATTCATCTACACCTTGCATCATTGAATAGGGCTTCACTTCACCAGAGATTAATTGCACACGATGATGAAGCTTTTCAATTAAAATATTATTCATTTTCCCATGTGAATCATTCGCAATGAAATTGGTACAGCCATGTGCAAAAGCAGCTTCTGCAACATGATTAACCTCATTCGTCATCAGCTCTTGACCACGTTGGTAAAATCGCTCTCCTGGAGTGACAAATTGTCGATCCACTAAGCCCGTTATCCCTTCCATATCTACTGAAGCAAACACGTTCATATGACTCAACACCTCTCTACAAACAGTTCTTGATGTATCCTTACTCTATTCGTAGTAAAAAGCTATTTTCCTGCTGATTTTGGAATTTATACTGAAAAAATTGTAAACTTTCCTTACATTCTGTCATTTTTTTTGAGA
This sequence comes from Shouchella oshimensis, assembly GCF_004375095.1. NCBI lineage: Bacteria > Bacillati > Bacillota > Bacilli > Caryophanales > Bacillaceae > Shouchella > Shouchella oshimensis. The sequence continues at coordinate 57,770 of NZ_SNUX01000004.1, forward strand.
CAAACACGATTGATGCCCGCCCGATTGATCAGCTTATACGTAATGGTCAGTCAACACTTCTTTTAGCAAAAGTCAAAATCATGTTATTTTTTCAAGAAATCAACTAGAATAAAGGGACTATTAAGAATGGGAGAATGATGTATGCAACAAGAACAAAATTTTCGAATGGGGGTAACCACGACCCTGTCCTCTTATTTCATTTGGGGGTTTTTACCACTTTACTGGGCATTGCTTTCTTTTATACCTGCTTTAGATGTGTTAATGTATCGGATTTCATTTGCGTTTTTTTTCATGGTTCTTTTGCTCTTTTTTGCGAGACGAAAAGCTCAATACATAAGTGAAATAAAAACCGTTTTTACCCAGTCTAAGCTACTTATGCAAATGATTTTTGCAGCCATCTTTATTAGCTTAAACTGGTTTTTATTTATTTTTGCGGTTAGCAGCAATATGGTATTAGAAGCGAGTTTAGCTTACTATATTAATCCTTTACTTAACGTAGTACTTGCAACTGTTATTATTAAAGAAACATTAAGTCGCGCCGAAATTTTTGCAGTCAGTGCAGCAGGGATTGGTGTCCTTATCTTAATTGTATTTAATGGAACGATTCCTTGGGCGGCATTTGGGATGGCGCTAAGCTTCTGCTTTTATGGCTTTATTAAACGTTCTGTTTCCATCTCTGCTACGGCTGGATTGTTTATCGAAACCGCATTAGTTACGCCTATAGCACTCCTATACTTACTCTTTTTCACAACGTATTCAGTCTTTTCTATGGATAACTCGACGATCTTATTACTTTCAGGTGCAGGTATCTTCACCGCCGTACCCCTTATCTTATTTTCGTTTGGGGCAAAGCACATTCCCTTTTCCCTTGTTGGGTTCTTTCAATATATTGCACCGACGACGATGCTTTTTCTAGGAATTTTCATTTTCAAAGAGCCTTTCTCTCTAGTGCAATTTATTGCGTTTTTCTTTATTTGGACTGGATTACTCACATTCACGTCATCAAAAATTTTAAACCGTAGGAAAGGAAAAGAACCTCTTACACATGAATGATCCATATTGTTCATGTATACTAGCAGTGATCGAAATGAAGAAAGGAAGGATACAATGACACAATACCGTGGCTATATTGGTACGTATTCAAAAGGAGATAGTAAAGGTGTATATACATTTACATTAGACACCGAAACAAATAAGATAAGCAATCAGCAGTTAGCTGCCGAACTAAAAGATCCTACTTATGTGACGATAACAAACGAGAACAAGTTATACGCTGTAATGAAAGAAGATACGAAAGGTGGCATTGCTGCATTTGAAATGAACCCTAAGAGCGGCTCATTGCAACCAATGAATCAGCAAATTACGGCAGATGGTGGTCCTTGTCATGTAACCGTCTCAAAAGACCAAACAAAAGGGTTATCTGCTAATTACCATAGTGGTACAATCCTTTCTTATGCTATTGAAGAAGATGGATCTATCGGCGACATTTTATCAAAAGTGACGCATGAAGGTAGTGGTCCTAATAAGGAAAGACAAGAAAAAGCTCATGCCCATTTCTCTGGCTTTACACCTGATGAGCACTACGCAGTGGCGGTTGACCTTGGGACAGATGAAGTAATTCTTTATAAAAACAATAACGGAGAGCTAGATAAACATTTCACCCTAAAGGTAACGCCAGGTGCAGGACCACGGCACATCGCCTTTCATCCACACGAGGCCTATGCTTACATTATGACCGAGCTCTCGAATGAAATTATTGTTTGCGCGTACAACGCAACAGTAGGTGAACTTCATGAAATCCAAACGATCTCTACATTGCCTGAAGGCTTTGTAGAAGAAAGCTTTGGCAGTGCTATTCACGTCTCTCAAGATGGTAAATTTGTATACGCAGCGAATCGAGGGCATAATTCAATCGCAAGCTTCGCCGTAAATGACCTCTCTGGAGAACTCACGCTTGTAGAAATTGTTTCTACAGAAGGCAATTGGCCTAGAGATTTTCACATTGACCCTTCAGGTGGATACCTACTCGCATCTAACCAAGAGTCGAGCAACTTGACTTTATACAGTCGTAATAAAGACACAGGCAAACTATCACTTCTTGAAAGTGAAATTCCAATGCCCTATCCAGTTTGTGTTGTGTTCGTTTCAGACTCCATTCAGTAAACAAAACCTGTTTATCTGTATACAAATAATAGAGGCTGTTTCGTTAGCATCAAGTCTGAACGAAACAGCCTCTTTCTTTTCTAAAAGCACTTTTCCATCGTACGATTAGTAGAGTAACGGAATGGCTTCATCTACTTTTTTATAATCAAATCCTAAATCTGTAGCCACTGCTTCATAGGTTACATATCCGGCAGCTGTATTTAACCCTTTTGCTAGCGATAGATTTGAACCCAATGCTTTAATAATGCCAAGGTCTGCAATCTGCTTTGCATATGGAATCGTAACATTGGTTAGAGCGATGGTTGACGTTCTCGGTACAGCGCCTGGCATATTGGCAACTGCATAGTGAATAATTCCATGTTTCACATATGTGGGCTGGTCGTGAGTTGTCACCCTATTTGCCGTTTCAACAATTCCGCCTTGATCTACCGCTACGTCTACTACTACACTCCCTTCCTTCATTGTTTTAATCATCTCTTCTGTAATCAGCCTTGGCGCTTTGGCCCCTGGTATTAGTACTGCACCAATAACCAAATCTGCTTCTTCCACCGCTACAGCAATGTTAAGAGGATTGGACATCATCGTTTGTATGTCATGTCCAAATAAGTCATCGAGCTGGCGTAGACGCTCTGCACTAACGTCAAGTAAAGTAACTTGAGCACCTAGTCCAATGGCCATTTTTGCAGCATTGGTTCCAACTACACCACCACCAACGATCGCTACCTTCGCTCGCTTAACCCCTGGTACACCTGATAATAATATACCTTTTCCTCCATTTGTCTTTTCAAGAAATCGTGCACCCATTTGGGTTGCCATTCGACCTGCGACTTCACTCATTGGTGTTAGAAGTGGTAAGGTTCGATTGTGTTCAACGGTTTCATATGCAACCGCAATAACTTCGTTCTTCACAAGGGCTTCTGTAAGCGCTGCTTCTGCTGCTAAGTGTAGGTAGGTAAATAGAATTAACCCCTTTCGGAAAAAGCTAAATTCGGATTCAAGAGGCTCTTTTACTTTTATAATCATATCTGCTTGAGCCCAAACGTCAGCTGCTTGCTGCATCATTTTCGCTCCGGCTTGCTTATACTCTTCATTCGTGAAGCCACTTCCATCCCCTGCTCCAGATTCAATCAGAACCGTATGCCCGCTTGTCGTTAGCGTGACGACACCGGCTGGCGTCATTGCTACGCGATTTTCAAAACTTTTCACTTCTTTAGGCACTCCAATAATCACAACAATCACCTTCCTTTGGCGCATCTTAATTGTAGTATATCCACGAAAGCAACTTTTCTCTTCATGAGTTGGGGCTAAAATTCTCCCTTCCCATTTGTGTGAAAAACACAAATGATCAGACTATTGAACAGTTAATGTTCACCTCGCAAATCTAAATATAAACCCGTCCGTTCATTTGGATCTTTTAAACGTATGTTAGTAATTTCCGTTATTCGTTTTATACGATACTGTAAAGAGTTAGTGTGAATATGCAACGCTTTTGCTGTGGTGACTAGGTGACTATCATTTTTTAAATACTCATCTAAGGTTTTCAATAAATTGGTTTGATTTTGCTGATCGTAACGCTTTAATTGTTCAATAGCCGGATGCTTACTACTTACATAGGCTTTTTCCTCGTAAGGTCCGACGTAGCGCATCGCTCCAGCCTGATAATAAAATAACAGACTGTTTAATTCTTCTTTAAAGCGATTTTTTAATGAAAGCATTTCTTTTGCTTGCTCATATGACTTTGCCATACCTTCTAGAGAACGATCAGGGTTTCCACAAGCTATTGAAAGGTTTGAAGGCATTGCGGTTTGAATGGTTTTAAGAGGATCGGCTATAGAAGCATGCGCTACCAAAGCAATAAAGTATCGTCCATCAAACATATAGAGTGGTGCAAGCGGTTGTAAAAGTTGCTCGACTTTCATTAGATGCTCCGTTTTACGATGTAAATCAATCATTAGCATACATTTTTCATTTGTTTGGTCCATTAGAGACGCTGGTAAGTCGGTAGGGCTGTACGTGTTCGTCATTACTTTCCAAAGCTTTTCTTCTTTAGTAGGGGCTAGCTGCTCACGATCGTACATAGAAAAATAAGTGCTTACTTTAACCGCTACTTTTTTTAACCATTGTTGTTCGAATACCGTTAGTGTTCGGGTTGTTTCTGATATCCAAATGTAGCCAATTACTCCATTTGAACCATCTCTAATTGAAAGAGCAACACGCTTTCCTAGTCCGAACTCTTCTATTCCAGCAATTAATAATGGCTCCGCTGATTGATTGAGTGCAGTCATCACACCATCTTTCCAAAATCGATGAATCAGATTATCAGGAACTTTTCGACCAATAATGGTTGAAATTCTTGCCGAATCTGTTCCCTCACCGTGTTCAGAATAAGCAAGCAAGTGATGGTGCTTGTTCTCAATGGTAATGGGGCAAGCAAGCAATTTACCTAAACTTTCGACGAACGCATCTAAATGTGTATAGGTTTTGGTTAAAAATAGTTTGTATGCATCTGTCACGACAAACCCTACTTTCTCTTCATTCACTCATCTAAGTATAGCAAATTCTTGCTTGCATTTCTGTATTTAATCGTTGTTGCCAAAGGCTTGAAGCGCTCGTTTTCTCGCCGACTGATGATCAACAATTGGCTTCTCGTAAGCAGTGCAACCATACTCTTCCCGTTCCTCTTCACTCAAATCATGAGGCATATGAATTGCTTTGGTCGGCACATCCCTTAATTCTTTGACATACGAACGAATAAAGCGTCCATACGGGTCAAACCGCTCTGACTGACGATACGGATTAAAGATTCTAAAGTATGGCACCGCATCGGTACCTGTTGATGCTGCCCATTGCCAACCGCCAATATTTGAAGCTGGATCATAATCTATCAGGCGTTCAGCAAAATAGCGCTCTCCTAAACGCCAGTCAATCAACAAATGCTTCGTTAGAAAAGAAGCAACCACCATTCGTAGTCGATTGTGCATCCAGCCGGTTTCGTTCAATTGCCGCATTGCTGCATCAACGAGAGGATAGCCGGTTTTACCCTCCTTCCAAGCCTGCAGTTGCTCTTCATCTGAGCGCCAGTCGAGCCCTTGATAGGCTGATTTAATTTCCAAGTTATCACTTTTCGGGTAATGGGCATAAATCATATTATAGAAATCGCGCCATGCTAATTCCTGGATGAACGTTTCAACACCTGAATCGTCTTTAAGTTGTGCTCTTTTTTCTTCCGCCATTTGATAAACTGTTCGAATAGATAAAGCACCTGTCCTTAAAAATTTTGATAAGCGACTTGTCCCTTCTATTTCTGGGTAGTCACGATCTCTCTTATAAGATTCGATAGTATCGTCAATAAAGGATTGGAGATATTCTCGCGCATATTGCTCTCCAGCCTCCTGCTTCCATTTGCCTGTTTTTTGCTGCATAATTTGTTTATACGCATCCTCACCAGCTTCATGCTTCGGCTTTTTAGAAAGACTTTTTTGCTGTAAAAGAGATTCGTCTATGCAGACTGGATCTGGTTTATGAAGCTGTCGCCATTTTTTATAATAAGGCGAGAATACTTTGTAGTGAGTATCATCTTCTTTTAAACTGTCATAGGCCCCATGCAAATGGTGATCTATAAAGGATTTTGTTTTTATTTGCGCAGACTTTGCCCATTTCTCAAAAGCTTGATCTCGCTTCTTGCCAAAGCCGACTTCATCTCGATTGTAATAAATGGTGTGGATGGGATCCGTTTTTGCCTTTAATTCATCAAAACTCGCTTCTAGTTCACCATACAAAAATAAAATAGGGAATGACAATTCGTTTGCATGATCATTAAATGCCTTTAACGTTTCATAGAAGTAATCGTGACGAACAGTAAAGGATTCTGTTAGTTTTGGGTGAATATGAAAGATACCCATTATTGAATCATCTTTTGAACAAGCTGCGAGCGCTGTGGCAAGTGCTTGATGGTCTTGTAATCGCAAATCTCTCCGAAACCAAACAATGTGGACAGCCATTTCGTTTTCTCCTTTTCATTCAATTGTAAAAAGACGCATTGCAAAAGCAACACGCCTTACTTCTATTCCCCTTTTTCAATTGGGTAATCATGTGTAATCCAGTCACTCCAAGATCCTGGATACAGTTTTACGTTTGTAAAGCCAGCTTGTTCCAATCCTAAATAAAGTGGACAAGCAGAAATGCCTGATCCGCAATAAACAATCACTTCTTTGTTTTTGTCTCCTAATAGCTGAAATTCTTGCTCAAGCTGTTCTTTATTCTTCCACGTACCATCTTCATTTAGCACTTGCTTCCAAAATAGGCTCGTAGCCCCTGGTATATGACCAGACTTTGCATCATGCTCTTCCTGTTCTCCAAGAAATCGTTCGTAGGCCCGTGCATCTAATAAATGCGTAGCTTTTGACCGCTTGGCAACATCATAATGGGCTACTTTTCTTTCTGTTCGAATCGTTGCAGAGAAAGACGATCGTGTAGGGATGCTTCGTTCATCTGTTGTTTGATACCCTCTTGATGTCCATTCATTAAAGCCACCATCTAAAATGTACACAGATGCATGCCCGATATACGACAGCATCCACCAAGCTCTCCCAGCAGCCATTCCACCACTACCTTCATCATAAATCACAACTGGAGTAGCCTCATCAATTCCTTTACGCTCAGCCATCTCAATCATTGCCTCATCAGAAGGCATTGGGTAACGTCCACCTTCTAGTAAGGTTCGATCTGCCATCTCCTCTACCATATCAATAAAAATTGCACCAGGGATATGAGCATTGTTGTACAGACGTTTCCCTTTTTGTTCATCTTTTAAGTCATGTCTTGCATCTAACAAACTAAACGTTTTGCCTTGTTTCATCCATTGCTGGAGTGTATCGACTGAAAGAATCATTTCTATACCTCCTGTTTCTTTTCAACTTTACCGAGCAACCAATTGAAAATCAATAAAAAAGCCTGTCAGCATAAAATATAGCCAACAAGCATTCATGAGTTACTGATTTAGTAAAAACTCGGTGATTTCATTTAGATGTTGTTCAACTGAGATAGGATCATTGAAATAATAACCAATTGGGTCCATTTCAAACACACGATCATTCTCTACAGCTTCAAGCCCTTCCCAAATAGAGCTTTCGTAGAGAAAGTTCCCGTCCATATTCACAGTCCATGGAGCCGTTAAAATATAATCACCTGCGTAATCAGGAACTACCTCTAAAGACAAGTTATTATAGCCATCGTTTTCTACAGCTTCAACAGCGGCTTCAGGCATCATTAAATCCAATTCCTCATACATAATTTCGCCTCCGCGACCCCAACCGCTTCCATACAGGTAAACATCGCTATCTGTCGGCTGTAAAATGGAAATGGTCCCATCACCTACTGCAGCTTGTACATCAGGCTTAAGCCCCTCTACTTGAGCGTCCCATTCGTCAATCCAGCTTTGAGCTGCTTCTTCCCGACCAAACATCTCTCCAAATTCCATCAGTTGATCTTTATAGCCTAATGAGGCGTAATCAACAGCAACTGTTGTTGTAATACTTTCAAGCTGATCTAAAATTTCGGATGAACCATAAGCAATAATTAAATCTGGATCTAACTCAAGGACTTGTTCAACTGATACAGTGTTTGCATCACCTAAATTCTCAACACCTTCTGTATAGTCTTCTAAAAATGGGCTTTCAAACACGTAATCAGTTGTGGCAGCAACGTCAATCCCTAGTTCTTGTAAGTAGCCAAAATAAACATCGGCTAAAAGTACGACTCTCTCGGGATTTGCAGGTATCTCTTGCATACCATTCATCGCTTCGTATGGAATCGTCTCTGTTGTTGACCCACTATCATTTTGCTCATCCGCTCCGTTTCCACAAGCTGCTAACACCAGTGCACTAAGGGCAAACGTTCCAAAAGACCATTTATGGATTTGTTTCATGTATATGTACCTCGATTCTATTGATAAAGATTTTCATTTTCAATTAAAAGTATAATATGAAACCAACTAACGTGCAAATATTATCTATAAATGAATATTTTTTTCATCTTTTTATACGTACATATTGCGACAGTCTTCGGAAGACATTAAAATAAACGGTAGATTTTATGGGGGTGGTTCACTTGGAGAAAGAACACGAAACAAAATTGAAACGTACGCTTACGCTGGTACCGCTTCTCGTTATTGGCTTAGCTTATATGGATCCGCTAGTCGTTTTTGATACGTACGGTATCGTTGCACAACTTACGGAAGGACACGTCGCAACGGCTTACTTGTTTACAATCGCAGCGCTTCTTTTAACGGCCTATAGCTACGGAAGGATGGTACAAGCTTTCCCTAAAGCGGGTTCAGCGTATACGTATGCGCAAAAAAGCATTCATCCAAATGTTGGGTTTGCAGCTGGATGGACGCTCCTACTCGACTATTTATTTCTTCCAATGGTCAACTTCGCCATTGGCATGGTGTATTTGCAAGCCGCTTTCCCACAAATACCTGCTTTTATTTGGGTTGTTCTATTAGCAACCGTCATAACGACAATTAATATTCTAGGCATTCGCCTTACCGCAAATGTTACTGGCTTATTTGTCACTTTTCAAATTCTTGTGGCAGCCATCTTTATCTTTTTTGTTATAAAGGGGTTAGCGAATGGGTTTGGAACTGGTGAGCTCTTGTCCATGATGCCTTTTTACAGTACATCACTTGAGATGACAACGGTTTTTACTGGGGCAGCCATACTCTGCTTTTCATTCTTAGGCTTTGATGCCATTTCAACCCTTTCAGAAGAAACAAAAAACCCAAAAAGAACCGTGCCCTTGGCCATTATGTTAGTTGTTCTTATCGGTGGTGGGTTGTTTGTTGGTGTATCCTATTTACTACAACTCGTATACCCACAGTACGATTCGTTTGTTTCAGCAGAAGCAGCTTCTTTAGAAATTGCTCAATATGTCGGTGGTGCTTTTCTTTACTCACTATTCTTAGGAGGCACAATGGTCGCAGTTGTATCGTCATCTATGTCTTCTCATGCCAGTGCCTCACGTCTTTTATTTGCAATGGGTAGGGATAGTACGTTGCCTAAACGCTACTTTGGGTATTTACATCCTAAATTCAAAACACCGGTTTTTAACATTGTCTTAATTGGCGTACTCTCACTGACCGCCATCTTTGGAGAACTTGAAATTATCTATTCCTTTATAAGTTTCGGCGCCTTAATCGGTTTCACAAGTGTAAATGCTTCTGTTATTGCGCACTATTATATACGACAAAAGCAACGCTCTTTGAAAGGAACTATACTCAATCTGATTATTCCTTTATTAGGAGCTACTTTCTGCTTATCTCTTTTGTATTCAATTGAAACAAACGCATTAATTATTGGTTTAAGCTGGATGTTCTTAGGGCTCTTGTACTTTATTTATCGTAGGAAAAAATTTGCATCTGAATAAAAATTGATTTATTGATTATGAGCAAGTAAGATTAAGGGTGATGCAAAAGGAGCATATATTGGTCCAACTGCTTAGGGGGTATATGTGCGACAGTTTAAACGATCACTTTTATTCATTTTTGCTTGCCTCATGACGATTTCTTTCCTCGTGTTTTACCTTTACACATCGGAAAATAGTCGTTTTTCCATCGACCATCTGGAAGAAACTCTTGGTACAATGATGCGAGGAGACCATCCAGATGTTCCTATAGAAGAAATTATTTATGCTGACGAGCTCCATCCGATTGTAGCAGAAAAAACCGAGCAATTAATTGAACAAGCGTCGCAAATCGGCATTGCCATTATCATTACTGATGGGTTTCGGACTATTGAAGAGCAGGACGCTCTTTACCAGCAAGGTCGTTCAACAAATGGTAGCATTGTTACACATGTTGCCGGTGGCGAATCCCTCCACAATTACGGTCTAGCTGTCGATTATGCATTACTAAATGAAAATGGACAACCTATTTGGGACTTAGAGTATGATGGAAATCACAACGGTGAAAGTGACTGGATTGAAGTTGCAGACATTGCAAAAGACCTAGGATTTAAATGGGGTGGCGATTGGAAGCATTTCGTTGATTATCCTCACTTAGAAATGACGTTCGGCTATTCTATGAGCGATATTCAACGAGCATTAAACGATTCTACTTCATCTACCGATTCATAAAGGAGTGACCGTTATGTAATAAGGATAAGGTCACTTCTTTTTATACTTTTAGCAGGAAAACTAAGAAAAAGCGAGAACTATTTTAAAGGAAGAAATCTTTATGATCGATATATTAAAAGAAGTGGGTTGATAACCGTGGAACTAGGTAGAACAATTAAGTACTACCGGATAAAACATAACATGACACAAGCTGAACTCGCTGATGGTATATGTTCTATTCCACATTTAAGCAAAATTGAAAATTCAATATATAATGCCAATTTCGGGACTGCAGCACTACTTTTAGAACGACTCGGAATTAATATTGAAGAAGAATATGCCCAGCATTCAGAAATCAAACATACGCTTGATGCGTTTATAGAAGCTATTCAATTCGCTGATGAAGAGAAAGCAACTGAATACTATGAATTGCTTCTCGATAAAGAAACCGTTATACCGCGAACCAACTACCGCAATATGTACCATTTGTACATGATGCGCTATCATTTAATGAACGGTCATTTAACACTCGCTTTTAAAGATTGGAGTATTGTCGACAAAAACAGGAGTAACCTTGATCCTGTTGAAGAACTTTCCGCCGAATTGTTTTATGGTATTTATCTAGTAGAACTCGGACGACTGAAAGAAGCTAAACAACTACTGCTAAGTATTAAAAATGCAGAACATTCATCACATTATCTTTTCACTCGAGAAATTGCATTTATTTTATCCCATTGTTATACCGAATTAAACCAGCCTGAGAAAGCCATTATTTATGCAAAAGAAGCACTTTACCTATTTAAACAAGAAGATAACTATATACGCACTGCTCAATCACAAATGCTGTTAGGCATTAATTATACACAGTTAAATATGCTGGAAGAATCACAACGGGTGTTTAAAGTCCTCTTGCGCAATTCGCGATTATTTGGTCAACAATCGCTTTATTTTCAAGCAACATACAATTATGGCATCTTATTAAAGAAAAATGGTGAGTACGAAGCCAGTCACGATTGTTTCTTGCAGTGCACACAATTTTATGAACCTTCTAGCAAAAACTATCTCTATGCTCGTTTAGCTGATGTAGAAGTGTTGTTCCTATTAAATGCCGATAAAACGCGTATTCGCGACATATTGATTGAAATTATTGAGCAAAGCGTTTCCCAGTCCCACGAACGGTTAGAGCTTCAAGCGAGGTATTATATGTATCGCCTTGAATCGTCTGAACAACTTTATCATTTTATTGAAACTGAATTGTTGCCCCACTTGGAGCGACTTGAAAGCCATGCGGAATTATTGCCTTATGCCCGCGAGCTAGCTCTTTGGTACCAACAGAATGGTCACTACGAAAAAGCCAATGAGTATTTACAGAAATACTCTTCTATTACGACAATAAAAGATTTATCCATGGTCTAATCTAGTCAAAATTAAAAGCTTATGTAACCGCATATATGCGCTTCATAAGCTTTTTTTCATTTAACAGGTTCTTTAAATGAAGGAGAATCAGTTGCTTCACATAAAAAAACAACAAAAAAGCGCACGACCGTGCTTTCACCGCATCAACCATTGCCTGAAAATCGAGAATCATTTTCTCAAAAAGGCTAAAGTGATGCTAGCGAAAGCGGCAGTCCGTAACGCTTTTTTACTAGATTACTAGTTCGAGTAGGTCTCTTTTGCAGGAAAGACTAATTAACGTGTTGCCGCTTCTGCGTTAACAAGACCACTTCCGAATTGAGTCGTATTTCCTAAGTTTGTTGCCGTATTTTTAAGGTGGTTACGAATTTGAACATTTGACCAAGAAGGATTCTTTTGCTTCACTAACGCAGCAACACCAGCAACGTGCGGTGTAGCCATAGATGTACCATTGAAGCTTGCGTATCCATTGCCAGGAACCGTACTTTGTACACCTACACCTGGTGCGACAATGTCAAGACCTGCTCCGTACTGAGAAAAGCTAGCGCGGTTGTTGTTTTGATCTGTTGCACCAACAGCCATCGCATTTGCATAGCGTGCTGGGAATCCAACATTTCCTGCACCTGAGTTACCAGAAGCTGCGACTACAAGAACGCCACTTGCTGTTGCTTGGTTAACAGCTTGTTCCATTGTAGCAGATCCAGCACTACTTCCTAAACTCATGTTAGCAATATGCATGCCATTATTTGCAGCCCATTGTAAACCTTGTGCAATACCACTGATTGACCCAGAGCCACTTGCTCCTAGCACTTTAACCCCATATAAATCAACGTTAGGTGCTACGCCAAGTACACCGATTGAATTGTTTAACGCTGCAATTGTACCAGCAACGTGGGTACCATGACCGTTTCCATCACTAATGTTCGGCTCTCCTGGTACAAAACTCGCACCGCCACGAATTCTTAAATCAGCGTGATTTGAGATCCCTGTGTCTAAGACAGCAACACGAACTCCAGTACCTGTGAATCCTCTGCTTTGGGCAATCGGAGCTTGTACACGGTTAATGCCCCATGGAACAGTTTGCATTGTCGTTACCTCAGCATCTTCCTCAATATAGGCGATTGCTGGATCAAGCTCTAAAGCATCGACATCTTCTGGATCAAGTTCAACGGATAAAACAGGAATAAAATCAAATTCATGAAGGAGATCAATTTCAACATCTTCCGCTTGAGAAGAAATAGAATACTCATCGCCATCAATTTGGTCAACAAATTGAGACATAACTTCTTGTTCTTTAAAGCCAATGAGGTATTTTTCCTTTGCTTCCTCGGCTGCTTGTGCGATCGATGAACTAAATGCTACTGATATAATTAGTGCTGTTCCGGCAACAATTTTCCCCATTTTCTTATTCAATTCGTTATACCTCCTCAAAATGTTCCAACCTGCGCAGCTGGTAATCTAAAATTAACAAAATTTTAACTCTTTTGGTATTGGGAAACCTTTTTAGCTATTGGGAAATATACGTAAATTAATAGTTAACTTTTTTGTTAGCGGATGATTAAAAAAGCATGTTATTGCTCATAATGGTAAAAAAAGGAGGAGAATAGATGGAACTACTTCACCGTGTAAATCATGAGGATAAATCGATCAAACTCCCTACAAATAAACGCTTATCCCGCCACATTCTCACATATAGTCATTGGTACGATCAATCAACGATCGAAAAAGCCAAAGCAGATTTAAAACAATTGCTGTAACACTTCTATTTTCCATCATCAAGAAAAGAGACCGGTTTCCCGGTCTCTTGCTTTGTCGAACGAATGAAAAAAGACTCGTTCTTTTGCTCTCTATCATTCTACTTTATTCTCATTTTTCATACTGTGTTACCAAAGAAGCATGCTTTTCATGCATCATTGTTTCCACATACCAGCCTGTGTCTTCTTCTAGCTGTTCTAAAATATGCGTATGTTCATTTACATAAGCAAACGCTTTGCTGTCTTCATATGGAATATGCAACGCTTTTTTAATGTAATGAGTGAATACGTTAGCCTGTATGCTTTCAACGAGACGATCCAACCCTTCTCCTGTTTTTGCCGATAGAAAAATCTCGTCTTTTTCAGTTGACCATTCCCTTGCCTCAACCCGATCCATTTTGTTATAAACCGATAAAAGAGGTTGGTCTATTTCCAATTCCTTTAACGTGTTTTCTGTTGTACGCATCATTTCTTTATAATAACTACTGGAGTAATCTACAACATGAAGCAGTAGATCTGCTTCGCGAGCCTCTTCTAGTGTTGAACGAAAGGCTTTTACTAAATGAGTTGGTAATTTTGATACAAACCCGACTGTATCCGCAAGAAGAAAAGGCATATTCTTTTGCATTTCAACACGTCTAACCGACGTATCTAGCGTCGCAAACAGCATGTCTTTTTCAAATACTTTTTTCTCCTGCTTTTCAGTGACAAACGCATTAAGTAACGATGACTTCCCTGCATTCGTATACCCAACTAACGCTACAACTGGGATACCTTCTGTTTTTCTTTTTTGCCTTTGAGTTTGACGGCGCTCGACCACGACCTCAAGCTCTTTTTCTAATGCACTAATTCGACTTTCAATTTTTCTTCGGTCCAGCTCAAGCTTCGTCTCACCTGCACCTCGGTTCGCAAGACCAGATCCACTTCCGCCTTGCCTACTAAGCGAAGCCCGCATTCCAACAAGACGTGGTAGTAAGTATTTTAACCTCGCAATTTCAACTTGGAGCTGCGCTTCGTTCGTCTTTGCGCGCTCTCCAAAGATATCTAAGATGAGCATCGTTCGATCATAAACCGTTACTTCAAGTTCTTTCTCCAAGTTTCGGATTTGCGACGGCGTTAGCTCATCGTTGAAAATAACTAAATCAACGTCAAAGGAAGCAATTAATCGGGATAGTTCAGTCACTTTGCCACTCCCAAGATAAGTTGCTTGATTGGGTGTTTGAAGCTTTTGTGTGAGTGAAGCAACCGGATTTAAGTCAAGTGCTCTAGTTAAATTTTCTAATTCTTCCATCCCGTAATCAAAGTAGGTGTCTCCTTGTCGTTCAACACCTACCACAATACTATCTTTAATGGTTCTTGTTACTGTTTCATGCATGTATTTAAAAACCTCCATCTCTTTTGTTGTTACACAAAAATGACACACGACTCAGCCTATGTGTAAACGAAGGTTAGTTCATGCCATCGTCAACAGGTGATGCTGCGCATCATTCCATTCCACTGCGCTTTGTAACGGTTAAATCGATCACGATGACGATTCCTCCTTTAAGCTTCTAGCTTTAGAGTACCATTTGTTCGATAGACGTGTAAATTAGGCTGTGTAACTATTTAAGTGAACGCGGTTTTTCATGCTTTGTCTTCTTTAAACTTTTTAGAATTAAATGATTCACAATCTCAGGATATTCATGATGAACCCAGTGTGTGGCGTCATCGATAAAAATAAGTTCTCCATTTGAGCAACGTTTCAAACTTTCTTTTGCCAATGTTTTCGACAAAAACGGGTCGTTCCATCCCCAAAGAATTGTTGTTGGTACAAGAATGTTTTGTCCAAACGACTTAGGACCATTCCGAAAATCCAACCGAATAGCTCGATACCAGTTTAACATCGCTGTCAGTGCACCAGGCTTTAACCAGGCATTTCGATAATGCTCTAAGTCCTCTTTTGCAAATGCGCCCTCTCGTCCTGTCATTTGTAAGCCTTTTGCCATATATTTAAATTTCTTTGTTTGCATAATTTTTTCTGGTAAAAAAGGGATTTGAAAAAAGGCTATATACGAACTACGGACAAGCTGCGTTGGATTTTTCACCATTCCTTTAGGCATATCTGCTGGATGAGGGATATTAATTGGAATAAACGTTTTAACTCTTTCTGGTCTAGTTGATGCTAAATGCCACCCTACCGCTCCTCCCCAATCATGTCCGATAACAATAGCTTGTTCTCGCTGGAAAGCATCCATAAGCGCAACACAATCATCCCTTAATGCATCAAGACTATAAGCCTCTATTTCTTGTGGTTTGTCACTTTCATTATACCCACGCTGATCTGGCACTACGACGTAATAGCCTTGGGTAGCTAACGCGGTTAATTGATGCCGGAATCCATACCAAAACTCAGGGAACCCATGTAACATAAGAATAAGTTCGCCTTCTTTTGGACCAGCACAAACCACGTGAAAGGTATGCTCGTTCGCTTCAATTAATCGATGTTCAAACCTCATTATTCTCACACCTTTCTTTTCGGTAGTCTTCTCTACCCGTATTCTTTCGCCTTTATGCCAGTACTTTCCTGTTACCGATATTATGTCTTGACGTGCATGAAGACTTCGCATATACTAATTTTACAATCACATACATTCCTTCAAAGGGGAGTAGCTGCAAGTGATTTTTACTTGAACCAAAGTCGTCATTACGTGGATTATTTCCACCGGCTTTGTTTGGCATGATACATAAATGTCTAGCAAGACCTTTGCCTCGTTCGTACACAAGGCAGGGGTCTTTTTTGTATTCATAAAGATCCCTCATTTTGTCGAACCTAAGGGGTGCAAAAAAAGAGAGGCGTGTTGTTTATGGATGCAGCTTTATTACTTGAATACAGCTGGGTATTACTTGTTTTAATTGCTTTAGAAGGAATTCTTGCCGCTGATAATGCTTTAGTCTTAGCCATTATGGTGAAGCATTTGCCAGAAAAAGAGCGAAAAAAAGCCTTGTTTTATGGCCTTGCCGGAGCATTCGTTTTTCGTCTTGCTTCTCTATTTGTTATTTCGTTCCTCGTAGACGTTTGGCAAGTACAAGCGCTTGGAGCCGCTTATTTATTATTTATTGCTCTAAACCATTTATTTCGAAAGCATGTTGTTAAAAAGCAAGAACAAGCTGCCGGTATAACAAAAGTGAAAAAAGGTAGCGGCTTTTGGACCACGGTCTTTAAAGTCGAAATTGCCGATATCGCGTTCGCTGTAGATTCTATTCTCGCTGCAGTTGCCTTAGCAACTGCTTTAACACCAACAGGCTTAGGAACAGTCGGAAGTATGGATGTTGGTCAGTTTGTTGTCGTCTTCTTAGGTGGTTTTATTGGACTGCTCATAATGCGATTCGCAGCATCTAAGTTTGTTATTCTGCTACAGAAACGGCCTGGATTGGAAACCGCGGCGTTTGTAATCGTTGGTTGGGTAGGTGTTAAATTAGCTGTTCAAGTTCTTGCTCATGATGCCATTGCCGTTATCCCGCATGAATTCCCACATTCCACTGGGTGGAAATTATTCTTCTATACCGTACTTGTACTCATTGTTCTTGCGGGTTGGTTCTTATCAAAACAACCGAGTGATGGAAACGAATCAAAAACGGAATTGGAAAAACGAGCGGAAAACAAAGTTGAAGGGTAATGAATCGAAACAGAAAAAGCTTGCGCATTTTTGCGCAAGCTTTTTCTAATCAACTTAAGTAGAATTCCCCTTTTATTATCGTAAGGATTGAATATTCTGCACATCTATGTTTCACTTAAATAGAACCACTAGGGGCGTCTTTTGACTGAGAAAAGCGTAGCTTTGACCCTTTGAACCTGATCTGGTTTATACCAGCGTAGGGAAGTGGAGATGCTAGTTATTGATTGAATAGCTCTCCGTGAGGGTCCTCCCTTTGTGTAAAAAAAGGAGGTTATTGTTATGAGTTTTAGCAACGAATTACGTGAACACGCCAACCCCGTATTTGAAGCCATTTTACAACATCCGTTTGTTCAAGGTATCGGAAAAGGACAACTCCCACCTGAAGCATTAATCCATTATGTTAAGCAAGATTTCGAATATCTAAATACGTTTATGCAAATTTACGGATTAGCCATCAATAAAAGTACGACAAGAGAAGACATTGCGCTATTTAATGAACAAATATCCTTTATTCTTCATAGTGAAATTCACCCACATAATAATTTCTGTCAAGTGGCAGGGGTTTCTTACGATGAACTTCATTATGAGCCACTCGCACCAACCGCTCATCACTATACAAGACATATGCTTGATGTAGCTCAGAAGGGCTCATTAGCAGAGATTTTAGCCGTGCTCCTTCCTTGCCCTTGGACGTATCAAGTTATTGGTGATTACCTTTATGAAACGTTTAATCCAACAAAGGAACATCCTTTTTATGACTGGATTTCTTTTTATCGTTCGAATGGTGAAATGAACGTCACTGCTTTATTTTGCCAGCGTTTAGACGAGCTTGCTAAAGACGAGACCCCTGTTCAAAAACAACAGATGTTGGATCACTTCGTAAAAAGCTGCCAATTAGAATTAGCGTTCTGGGAAATGGCGTACACAAACGAAACATGGCCTGTTTCATTAGAGCCTGTTACATGAAGTATGTATGGTATGCAAGCTACGGATCAAACTTGTTAGAGGAGCGTTTTCTTTGCTACATTCGAGGTGGTCAACCCTTTGGGTCAACAGAAAGCGAACCAGGAGCACGTGATCCGTCCCTTCCACTTCGATCTATTCAGTTCCTCATGCCTTATACGCTTTATTTTGCAAAAGATCGAACAAAATGGGGTGAAGGTGGCGTTGCTTTTATTCGCAATAAGCAGGATAAGCAAGCACACACATTATCAAGAGCCTATCTTATTACTCTCGAACAATTCATTGATGTTGTGCGACAGGAGAACCGAGTAGAAACGATCGCCATCGATTTTAAGGCATTGTTTAAAGAAGGGTCAGTTGAATTAACGGAGGGCTGGTACAATAAATTACTTGTTGCAGGCTATCAAGATGACCTTCCCGTTTTAACGTTTACGTCCCATCAAGATTGGCCTATAGAAGAGGAAAAAGCTCCTTCTTTTTCATATGAAGAAACATTGCTCAATGGATTAGCCGAACTAGGGTTAACGAAACCAGAAGCGAAGCACTATCTAACATCTCATTATCCTGACGGAGATAGCTCAAGAAGTGACTAACAGGTACACAAACCAAAAAAGCACACTAGACGGTGCCCTCGACTCATAGCCAAAGAGTTGCCTATGGCTAGTTGACACGGTAACTGCGATTTGCATCATGCGGTTACCGATGTCACACACAAGCCTATAGAGTAAGCATCCGTCAGGTGCGCTTCTATAAAGAACCATTCTTCTTACGTCATTCGCTACTTGAAAACCTCCCTACTATATTCTTAGTAGTTAGAACCATTATCCGTTTGTTTAGCTAACACTTCTAGAACTGCTTGATATACCGCACCTTGATACTCATTTCCAGCGTTTTCATCAAGCTTTACACCGAAGTTAAGATCAATATATTGACCTTCATCTAGCTGCCAGAATTCGTTATCTCGACCTGTTTGCGATCCATCCCCTAAGAAAAGTTCGCCAGTATTTTGATCGTATTCACTTTCATCGACAATGGCTACAAGCACTTCTACATCATCCGATCCAGCGGTAGATGCCGCCGAAAACGTTTGTACTTCGTTTGTAACACCATTAAATAGTTGATCTAAACGATACTGAGCATCTTCATATACATCTCTTCCAGGAGCTACTGTGTATTTCAATGCGATATAGCCAACTTTATACGCA
This sequence comes from Shouchella oshimensis, assembly GCF_004375095.1. Lineage (NCBI taxonomy): Bacteria > Bacillati > Bacillota > Bacilli > Caryophanales > Bacillaceae > Shouchella > Shouchella oshimensis. Next base: position 77,036 of record NZ_SNUX01000004.1, read on the forward strand.
TCAATCGGTACTTCAAGATCAACTTGATGTCGATAAGTAGCCTGTAAATGTGTATCAAGTGTTCCTGTATTTTCAACTGACAACCAGTCCCCAAAAATAAGTTGGGATGGTGCAAAGTTAGATGCTTGTACAATTGAACCATCAATGTCCTGTCCATTGTTCAATTCCAACGTACCACCTTGAATTTCCCCAGTCGCTTCTACAGAGTCCGTAAACCATGCAAATGAACCAGTTGAAGTGGCTGTAAACACCAATGCACCTGCAAAGGCTGTGCCGAGTAATGACAGTTTAAGGGCTTTCTTTTTCATAAAGTTGCTCCTCCTTCGGTTTGTTCCGTTTTTTTTGTATCATTTCAACAATCGTTAGGATAAAAAAAAGCATTAAAGGAATAAATACGACATAACGCATATCGATATTTTTTTGTATAGTTTCTGCGACAAGGCCTACTTTTGGAATCGTAAAACGGTGTACCCCTACAATTTGTTCGCTTACGATAGGAAGACGATCTTCAATCGAGTTATTATCCCCTTTCGTAATATAGGATTTGCTCCCCTGTTCGATCGATTCGTTTACAATACGGTGCGTGAACAAGCGTCGTTCTGGTGTCATATACGTCACAACATCGCCTACCTCTGCATTTTCTACTTGTTCAATAATAATGACATCACCAGCAGAAAATGTTGGCTCCATACTATTGGAGAGTACGGTAAAGGACGTATAACCAAACAATTCTAAACCGCTATTTTCTTCTTCTCCATTCAGTTGTAAAAAAAGCAATAAGACAACAAAGAATAGGAAAGAAAACAGCGTCATGACCACTAAACGTATGCCTGTCCATACTTTTTTCGCCATTTGTTACACCCTTATTTTAGTAAGAAGGGGAGTTCACCTCCCCTCTTGGTCGTTTTATGATGCAGGAGTTCCTGCAATAACCGGCTGACCGATTGGCAAATCTGCAATAGCCTGCTCCGATACATACGTTCCAAACGGAACACGGTAGACTTCAGAAGAGTCATCCTTATTAGTGAAAATCATGTAGCCGCCATATAGCCCTTGTAAAGCTGTTTTTGGTGCGACTAGAAAACTATTGCTTGTAATGGTTTCTCCTGCTGGAACAGAAATAGAAGCATTCGTCTGCAACGTCATGCCGCTTGCACCAGCTGGTAATGTCCCATTAACTGCTTGAAAACTTGTTTGCACATTAAACGATTTTGCTTCGTCACTAGCATTTGTCACTCGTAAGCTCTGAAGTTCACGAATATTGCCAGTAGCTGTACTAACTGGTCCGAAGCTAATTGCACCAGTACGATCAGGAATAAGCGTCAATAGACTGTCTTCAACATGAAGGCCGTCCATAGTTGATTGAAACATCATCGTAGTATCGATGGCTGCTTGTGGATTCACTCGTCCTGCGCCTACTTCAAAAACATTGTAATCGTTTGTCATTGGCACTGCTGTATTCATTAACTTTGTTTTTATATCAGCAGGAGTAAGCTCCGGATTCGCTTGAAGCATCAGTGCAGCAATTCCTGCCACATGAGGAGATGCCATTGACGTACCAGAAGAACGACCATAGGAGTACTCGTACTCTCCAATGTATTCTGGTCCTGCCATGTAGCTCGGAATAGTCGAAAATACGTCTACTCCTGGTGCAACTACTTCTGGTTTAATCGCTGCCGTGTAATTAACTGGTCCACGTGAACTAAAGTCTGCAAGCGTATCACCTATTGTCGTAATTGCGCTCATATCACCAAACGTAATCGTTGACTCTTCATCCAAAAGATCGGCAATAACTTGTCCTTGCTCATACGTTAAAGAGAACGACGGAATGTAGGAATGACTTGCACCTACATAGACTGGATTATGTCCGGCACCTGCTATATTGTTGTAGATAACAATTCCAGCAGCACCTGCATCCTTAGCATTAGCAATTTTGTCTACAAAGGCAATCTCTCCACGAGCAACAAACGCCACTTTGTCTTTGACATCAACGTTTTCAAAATCCTGCACTCTACCTAAGCTTGCAGATACAACTGGTAACGTCTCTCCAGTCAAACTTGCAAGATCTGTTTCAAATGATTCTGCAATGACACGTAAGTCGCCAGCTAATGTCTCACCACCAACAGCGTATTCACTTGTGAATTCAGGAACTTCAATTGGTACATTACTCGCTCCTACAGAGATCGGTAATGCCGCTGAGCCAGGTGCACCAATGGTGTAAAGTCCATTTCTCCCGCTATTCCCAGCAGATGTAACCACTGTAACCCCTGCTAAAGCTGCGTTATTTGTTGCTATACCGGTTGGAGCAATAGGATTATTTGTTGCGCTTCCTAGAGATAGGTTTATGACATCCATACCATCTTCAACAGAACGTTCAATACCAGCAATAACACCAGACGTAGCACCAGACCCATAAGGACCAAGCACGCGATACGCATACAATTCTGCATCAGGCGCCACACCAGTGACCGCATATTCTGATTCATTTTCTCCTGTTCCATTCGTTGTACCACTTACATGTGTACCATGACTTGTATAATAAGAACGGTTACCTGAATCGAACTCAGGTAGTCCAGATGCTAACCAGTCTTCATATGTCGCTTCCATTGGATCATCATCGTTGTCAACGAAGTCATATCCACCTTTATAAACACCTTTTAAATCTGGATGGTTGTAATCGACTCCTGTATCTAGTACACCAATTTTTATGCCTTCTCCAGTTAAACCATCAATATGTAAATCACTTATTCCTAAGAAGGGGATGCTATCCACCATGGTTGCATCAACAGGCTCGTCGTAGCCCTTTTCATCAACAGGGTGAATTAATTCAACTTCTTCATCGTTATAAATGGCTTTAACTTCTTCATATTGAAGTAAATCCTCTACTTTATTTGCTGGTAATGTAAGAGCTACTCCGTTAAATATAGTTGTATACGTAAAATTTACAGTGTAATCCACTTCTTTTTCAGGTGATTGAGCGAAGACATCGTCTAAAATGTCTTCAAACACTTCTTGTGATTCGGTAACAGTCGCTTGTGCCTCCGCTTCCGTTAATACATTCCCCTCTTCTTCAGCTAACGCCAAAGCTACTTGTTCTGGTAGCTCATCAAGCTCTACAATAATGGAAATCTCTTCATCACTACTAAGATTAATAGAATTCGGTAAGAGAAGTTTTGTATCCGTTTGCTCCTCCGCTTTTACGTACTGCACAGAAGTAAAAGAACTAGCCACCATACAAAATGATAGCGCGACGACAGATAGTGATTTCGTACAGTTAAGATTTGTCGTTTTTTTCAAATGCATTCACCCTTTCAGTCGAAATATGACGTGCTTATAGGGATTATACCGAAAATACAGAAAACAAAAAGTATTATTTTCTATTGTTTTACTTTTTTACCAACTATACTTCATATGCGACCAAAGTCTGAATTTAATGAAATTCAGACAGTTAAATTACATATTATTTCAACTTTTTTTGAATTCCTCAAAAAATAGAACGACTTCTTGACGAAAAAAAAACGATTCTATATACTCACTTTTTGTAGAACGAAATTCCCTACAATTTTGGAAGGAAAAGTAAGGTCTTTAGTCATACTTACTTATCTAAACAATCGGGTATTGTAACCTTTGTTGATTATGATAGACTTGTTCATTTAGATTACTTGAAAAGAGGGAGATCGTGGCACAACAACAAAAGACAGGGTTCTTCTCACGCATGTTTAATCGCTTGTTAAACCGTGTTGAGTGGCTAGGCAATAAACTACCTCACCCCATAACGCTATTCGCTATTCTAGCAGTACTCGTTATTATCGCTTCGGCGATTCTTTCAGCTTTTAACATTTCGGTAGAAGACCCTACTCAAGCAGGAGAAACTCTTGAAGTTCAAAATTTATTAAGTGCTGAAGGCATTCAGTATTTATTTACGAGCATGGTTGACAATTTTATAAACTTTGCACCCCTTGGCGTTGTTCTCGCTACCATGATTGGAATTGGCGTAGCTGAGCGAAGTGGACTTATTGGTGCAGCGCTTCGAGGCATTGTTACCTCTGTTCCTAAACAACTTGTCACTGCTGCACTCATCTTTGCAGGTGTTCTTTCTAGCATGGCTGTTGATGCAGGCTATGTTATTCTACCGCCACTCGGCGCATTAATCTTTTTATCCTTAGGTCGGCATCCGTTAGCTGGGCTTGCTGCAGCTTTCGCAGGTGTGTCAGCTGGATTCGGGGCAAATCTTTTTGTAACCTCTCTTGATCCCATGCTAGGTGCACTGACGATAGAAGCTGCTGCCACATTAGATCCTGAGTATGCTGAAGGCTTAAACTACTTAATGAACTATTACATTATGGCAGTGTCCGTTCTGCTATTAACTGTAGTGGGTACCATTGTAACGGAAAAAATCGTAGAACCAAGACTTGGGAGCTTTAAAGGAGAAACAGATAAAAAAGATCAGATTACGTATCTTTCTGAAGTAGAAAAAAAAGGACTAATCTACGCTGGACTAACCATTGTCGGATTAATCGTACTTGCTCTGCTACTTGTTGTTCCCGAATGGGGACCATTGCGAGGCGAAGGAGATAGCCCGATTTTGAATTCACCATTTATGGATTCATTAGTTGCCATTCTCTTATTTGTTTTCCTTATACCAGGACTTGTTTATGGAATTGTGACAAAAGAAATTCGCAATGACAAAGATGCAGCACAACAAATGTCAGACACAATGGCTTCTATGGGCATGTTTATTGTCCTTGCCTTTACAGCTGGACAATTTGTTGCTTATTTCGCTGAAACGAATATTGGTACAGTCATCGGTGCATTCGGTGCTGAGCTACTTGAAACCCTCCAAATTGGTGGAATACCATTATTACTAGGGTTTATGATCGTATGTGCCATTATTAATCTCTTTATTGGGAGCGCATCTGCAAAATGGGCAATTATGGCTCCTGTCTTTGTTCCATTAATGATGGAATTTGGTTTTTCACCTGCTTTAACACAAGCTGCCTATCGAATTGCAGACTCTACAACAAACATTATTACACCAACGATGACGTACTTTGCCATGGTTATTGCTTTTGCACAAAAGTACGATAAGAAGATCGGTATTGGTACACTCATTTCCATGATGCTACCGTATACAATTTTCTTCTCTATTGCGTGGACGGCGATGCTCATTATTTGGATGCTCCTCGGCATTGATTTAGGGCCAGGTTCACCAATTTATTATGAATAAACGATGAAAAGGGTAGAAATCAGTTGATTTCTACCTTTTTTCAACTCAAAGTTAAAAACAGTCTTGTTTATTCCTATTTAACTAGCTATACGTTGTAAGAAAATATACCATTCTTTTTTGAAATTCACTTTAAAAAATTATTTTCTTCATACACGGTTTACAAAAATCAATTATACTAGACTTGTTTCTTTCGTAAATTGTCGAAATAGCATCGTTTAACACATTCTTTTGGCAAAAAATTAGCACAGCTAAAAAGAGATGGAATTCGTCAAATTCATTGATAGTGATACGTTTTTCGCTTCATTCGTGCAAAGCGCTAAACAGAAGCAATAAAAACGGTTATTGACGGTTTTACAAACTATATCTACAATTATCGAGGAAGCTACATTTTTAACCAACTTTTAGGGGGATCTACAATTGAAAAAAAAGGTGATGGGTTCAACGCTTGTAGCAGCAACAGCGCTTATGTTAGCAGCATGTGGAGACGGGGGAGACGAGGCTTTTGAGCCAACTGACAAATTACGAGTTCAGTTCGTTCCATCTCAAAATGCAGAGACACTAGATGTCATTGCTCAGCCGCTTGAAGACTTACTTTCAGAAGAATTAGACGGTATTGAAGTAGAAGTGTCCGTGTCAACGGATTATCCATCTGTAATTACAGCACTTGGTTCAGGATCAGTGGATGTTGGGTTCTTACCTCCTAGTGCATACGTAACGGCTAAAGAAGAAGGCTTTGCAGAGGTTATTCTTCAGTCATTACGCTACGGTGTAAACGAAGAAGATGGTACACCAACAGATGAGCTTGTAGAAGGCTACAAATCACAATTCCTTGTTCGCGCAGACTCTGATATTGAAACACTTGAAGATGTTGAAGGTAAAACAGTTGCATTCCAAGGTCGCTCATCATCTGCCGGGTATGTATGGCCAGCAGCTAGCTTACTCGATATTGGAATTGATCCTGAAACAGATGTTAATGCAGTTGAACGTCAAGGACATGACCAAGCTATTTTAAGTTTACTTGATGAATCTGTCGATGTAGCCGTGACTTTCCAAGACGCTCGTAATACTGTTGCAAATGATTTCCCTGACGTATGGGAAACAACACGGGTTATTGCGACAACAGAAATGATTCCAAATGACACAATCTCAGTTCGATCAGATATGTCAGAAGAATGGCAAGAAAAATTACAAACTGCCTTTATTAACATTGGTAAAAGTGAAGTAGGTCGCCAAATTATCTTTGATGTGTATTCACATGAAGGCTATATGGAATCAGAAGATAGCAACTTTGATATCGTTCGTCAATATGAGGAAGAAATCGGAGAATAAATTTTAGTTATTTACGACTATACGCTCTTTGAGCCCGTTCATCTTACATGTACGGGCTCTACTACTCTTAATACTGTTAGATTATGATTTATGTAGAAAGTTGGGACGTAATGATCGAAATTAAGAATGTGTCTAAAGTTTATCCAAACGGCACAAAAGGATTACAGAACATTAATTTAACGATTGAACAAGGTGAATTCGTCGTCATTGTTGGTTTATCAGGCGCTGGAAAGTCAACTTTGCTTCGTTCTATTAACCGATTAAATGAGATTACTGAAGGCGAAATTTTAATTAATGATCAATCTATAACCACAGCAAAAGGTCGCACCTTACGCAAAATACGTCAACAGACGTCTATGATTTTCCAAAGCTTTAACTTAGTAAAACGTTCATCTGTTTTGCGAAATGTCTTGTCTGGTCGAGTTGGTTACCATGGTACATTACGAACGACCCTTAATCTATTTCCAAAGTATGACGTAGAACTAGCGCTACAAGCATTAGATCGAGTCAATATTGTTGAGAAAGCCTATGCAAAAGCAAGCGATCTTTCTGGTGGGCAGCAACAACGTGTGGCCATCGCCCGCGCTCTTGCTCAGCAGCCAAGCGTTATATTAGCCGATGAACCGACTGCTTCTCTTGATCCATTAACAACAAAGCAAGTAATGGATGATTTGAAACGCATTAATAAAGAAGATAAGATTACGACCATCGTTAATCTGCATTTTATAGATTTAGCACGTGAATATGCGACACGCATTATTGGATTACGCGCAGGTGAAGTTGTATTTGATGGACCTGTTTCTGAAGCGACTGATGAGAAATTCGCAGAAATTTATGGTCGACCGATTCAAGAGGATGAGCTTTTAGGGGAGGATTTACATGAGCCAGCCACTCCACCAACAACTAACTAAGCCACCTAAAACAAAGCTTTACACTACGCTCGCCTTAATAGCAGCAGTTATTTTAGCAAGTGCTTGGTACATCGATGCCAATCCTCTCACGTTGATTGAGCGCGGTGATCGGGCATTTGATATTATTGGTCGTATGTTCCCTCCTGATATGAGCTTTTTTATTAGTGCAACGCCTGCGATGCTTGAAACCATTCGTATGGCATTAATCGGGACTACTTTCGGTGCCATTCTCGCAATCCCGATTCTATTCTTTTGTGCTGCAAACGTTGCAACACCAGTTTGGATACATCAACCTGCAAGAATCGCCTTAAATGCATTGCGTACGGTTCCTGATATTCTACTAGCGGCTATTTTTGCTGCCATTTTAGGGTTTAATACATTAGCCGGGATTGTTGCTTTAAGTATTTTTTCCATTGGTGTTATTGGAAAACTTTCCTATGAAGCCGTTGAAAACATTGATAAAGGTCCACTTGAATCAATGACTTCAGTAGGTGCAAACAAGATCCAGTGGATTGTTTTTGGTGTTGTCCCTCAAGTGCTGCCACAGTTTACTTCCTTTGTACTATATACATTAGAGATTAATGTACGAGCAGCAGCTATCTTAGGAATTGTTGGAGCCGGTGGGATCGGGCGCCTTTATACCAATTCACTAGCATCCTATTCATTCGACCAAGTATTTGCATTAATTTTGTACACACTTGTTGTCGTGCTTATTATTGATTTTATTAGTTTAAAAATTCGGGAGCGCCTAATATGAGTGATTTAAGAAGTAAGGTTCAGAAACCGAAAAAGAATCGTATTAAAAACGCATTCATTATTCTCATACTCATCCTTTTGTACGTGTGGGGCTTTGCAGGCATTAACTTTTCAGGGATTTCTCCAAATGCTGGAACCGTTACATCTGCTATTCTTGATGGGTTTCTCAACCCAGAATGGGATTACATCTATCGTCCTGGTCAAGAGGATTTAATTCAAAACTTGCTTGAGACATTCGCCATTGCCCTCGTTGGGATTACTTTATCCATCGTGCTTTCGTTTCCGATTGCTTTCTGGGCTGCTCGCAACTTAAGCGTAAAACGCATCATTTCTGGTTCTGGAAAATCATTTTTAAGCTTCTTCCGTACATTCCCAGACATCGTCATGGCATTAATCTTTATTGCAATTGTCGGTCCTAGTCCTTACGCTGGGATGCTCGCCCTTGGTGTTAGTGCAATGGGGATGCTCGGTAAACTCTACGCAGAAGAAATTGAAGCAATCGATCCTGGACCGTCTGAAGCACTTGTTGCCGCTGGTGCAAATAAACTGCAAGTACTATTATTTGCAGTCGTTCCTCAAGTGTTACCAGGCTTTATCTCCGCTACGCTTTATCGCTTTGAAATTAACTTACGTTCTGCCGCCACTCTTGGAATCGTTGGGGCTGGTGGGATCGGAGCACCACTTATCTTTGCAATCAATGGACGTAGCTGGGATCGAGTAGCGATTATTTTAATTGGCCTTGTCGTTTTTGTCCTTGTTATTGATTTAATTTCTAGTGCGTTACGTAAGAAAGTGATTTAATCAACAAAGGAGCGCTACCGGTATTAAACCAGTAGCGCTTTTTTATGTTCATTTAGTTCTGTTCTATGACAAGCTTTCCAATCATTTTCCCATCTTCTAGCTGTTGATGGGCTTGCTTGAGCGTCTCTGCAGTTAACGGTGATAGAACACTCGTCATCGTATGGCGAAGCTTCCCTTCATCGAATAGTTCGCTCATTTTCGTTAACATATGGTGTTGTTCAATTTGATCTTCTGCTTGGAACATCGAGCGAGTAAACATAAATTCCCATGCAAATGTCACGCTTTTTGCGCGAATTTTTTGCATATCTAAACTATCTTTATTCTCTACGATGGCACAAATCGTTCCTTGGGGCTTAATGCAGGCAGCCATACCGTCCCAATGTTGATTTGTATCAGCCAAACATAAAATATAATCAACGCCTTCTAATTGATTCGCTTGTAGCTGTGTGTATAAATCTTCGTAATGATTCACAACAATGTCTGCTCCGAGTGATTGACACCACTCTGTTGTTTCTTGTCTTGACGCCGTTGCGATAACCGTTAATCCTTGCAAAGAAGCAAGCTGAATGGCAATGGAACCAACACCGCCTGCGCCTCCAATAATAAGGATTGACTTTCCTCTGTCTTTTTCCGTTATCTTCATACGGTCGTATAGGGATTCCCATGCTGTAATAGCTGTTAACGGCATCGCGGCAGCTTCAGCAAACGATAGATGTTTCGGTTTCTTTCCTACAAGCCGTTCGTCAACAAGCTGATATTCAGCATTTGATCCATTTCGAGTTACATCTCCCGCATAATAGACCTCATCACCAATTTGAAACAGTGTACATTTGTCACCGACGGCTTTTACAATACCAGCTCCGTCAAAACCGAGAATACGGAATGCTTCTTCATTTGGCTTGTTCGCTTTTCGTTGCTTCGTATCCACAGGATTGACAGATACAGCATTCACTTCAATAAGCAAATCGTACCCATTTGCTATAGGTGTTTCGACTTCTCGTTCCACTAAACTATGTTGATCTTCAATTGGTAAGGCTTTGTAAAATCCAATCGCTTTCATTTTCTTCCTCCCTCTACATCCTTTCCTTAAGAGTAATCAATTTTGCACTTCCCTGTCTACTCTGTTGCAATTACGAGTTAAAATTAGTACCTTTAAGATAGACATACTATAGAAAAGCAGGTTATAACCGATGGCGAATACCATACTTATTGAAAAGAATGTCCCCTGTTTGATGCGTGATGGGGTTACACTATACGCTACTATTTATCGCCCACAGGATGAAAAGCGTTATCCAGTGCTTTTAACACGAATCGTAGACGGGAAGGACAGACATACTTTTCGTCCAACGAACATTTTTCAGTTTGTTCAAGAAGGATACGTTGTCATTGTTCAAGATGTGCGTGGGCGATATGCATCTGAAGGTGTTTTTGAGCCTTTCGTTCATGAAGAAGAAGACGGCTTTGATACGATTCATTGGATTAACGACTTACCGTATACGAACCAAAAAATTGCGATGTTTGGGGATCAATACAGTGCGTATACACAGTTTGCAGCTGCTAAAACCGCTTCTACGTTTCTTTCAGCACTATTCCCCATCCATTTGTTTGATTCTATGCATGCCTTTTCTTATCGAGAAGGACTACTAAAAAGTAAAACCTTACTTGATACAACATTAGCCTACGCCGAGAATATTATTGAAAAGCGAAACATACGTGCAGAAGATAAAAAAGATCAACAGTTTCACCTAGAGGCTTACCGAGAGCGTAAAGATCAGCTTTACCGCTTCAAATCAATGACCAACCTTCCTGTTTTTAAAATGCTCGGCGTCCAATCATTGTTTCAATCATTTCTAGAGGCAGAGATACCTTCTGAATCCAATGACCTAGAGAGCTGGCCCGCCTCTCATTTCGTAACAGGTTGGTTTGATGAACATGCCGCCCACACATTAGCCGCTTTTCAAACAGCACGACAGCAAGATGAAGAAAAGCATCTCCTCCTCATTGGACCTTGGAAAAATGGCACATTCTCTATGCCTACTTTGCCGCATCCATTTGGGTATACTGCGAACAATGAGTCGCTCGCAAACGGAGGCAGCTTGACCGATTTTCATTTACGTTGGTTCGACTATTGGTTAAAGAACGAACAAAATGGCGTAAATAAAGATGCACCTGTCTTACTGTTTGTAATGGGGATTAACAAATGGCGTAAAGAGCGCTCATGGCCGCTAGAAGAGGAAGATGTTCGCCATACTTCGTTTACATTTTCTGCTTCTGAACAAGATGCAGCGTATACTTTCTTTCTTCAGGAGGAAGGTTCATCTATGATGACCTTTACCCATGAACCTTTTACCGAGGTTCACGAACTAATTGGTTCTCCTACTTTACGGATTCTTACTACTGAACGAACAAGTCTCTATGTACGTCTCTCTGTCTTAAATGAAAACGGCGAGGCGTTTCTGCTATCAGATGGACTCGTAAATCGTTTGGATGCGGATAACGAAGGAGTCACCATTACCCTTTCACCTGTTGCGTATCATTTTAAAAAAGGAGAACGAATTTCCATTGAATATTCGACTGTTCCTTTAGACACGTATCGTAGTCCTACTAACGGGTTTGAAGAAGAGAGTCTATCCGCTATGCTCCCATTCCTGTTGAATCAAGCAACTCAGCTTACATTGCCATTTGCTAAACAACCTTTACGTTAAAAAACCAGCCTCTAGTAGGGGCCGGTTTTCTTTTATCGTTCAATTGTTATGGATTGAATCACTTGTTCTTGACCTGCTACTGGGCTCTCACCTTGCTTTTCCACAGTGGCGATTTCATCCACAATGTCCATACCGTCTATTACTTTACCGAAAGCAGCGTAGTCTCCGTCGAGGTGAGTCGCATCACCATGGACAATAAAAAACTGTGAGCCGGCCGTATCCATCCCTTGTGATCTCGCCATTGAAAGAACACCTGGCTCATGACTAAGGTCATTTTCAACACCATTGCGTTCAAATTCACCTTTAATGCTGTATCCAGGTCCGCCAGTACCATTTCCATTTGGGTCTCCACCTTGAATCATAAAACCTTCAATGATACGGTGAAAACGTAATCCGTCATAAAAGCCGTCTTCTGCAAGAGCAACAAAATTATTAACGGAAATTGGAGCGATATCGGGATATAGTTCGACAACTATCTCTCCACCAGCCTCCATTTCAAATGTCGCAATAGGTGTATCGCCAGCTTCTACAGGCACTTCCGGTACCCCTTCAGCAGCTGTTTCATTTGGCACCTCTGGCGACTGTGCACCACCGTCAATGTCCCCACCTTCACTAGAGCCACATGCTGAAAAGACTAGTAAACTAAAAACAATCAAAAACCCATATTTCAATGCTTTCACTCCTCGTTCGCTGTCTCTAGATCTCCATTCTCTTCTTCAACGCTCTTCTCTGCTATTCCTTCGTTTTCTTCTTCATGAATAATAACGCGAGCAGTATCCGACTGAGCTGGAATCCCTTCTGTTACTTTACTCCGAGGAATGACTTCCACGACTAACCCAAGTGTTAAATCACCATTAAAGCGCTCGTATTCTTGATTTTCATTCATAAGCAATACTTCAGTAGCCGGGTCATAATTAAAACGCGTGCCTGATTCATAATGACCGTCTTCACCAGACACAAAGAAAGTCTGTTCTTCTTCGTTTACGTTTGAAATTTTGCCCGTAATGGACATATCTTTAGATTGAATAACAATTTTTGTCGCGACGGTTTCATCGCTACCTTCGTCATTTAATTCTTCATATACTGTGACATCAATATCATTTTTTAAATAAGACTGGTTCACTCGTAAGTAAGACGACAAGTGTTTAATATACACTTCTGTTCGATTACTTAAATGAACCGATTTCTGAGGATCGCCATTCACGTCAAACGATTCAATGCTCGGTAATTCTTCCACATCTTCAGTTGATATGTGAGCGTTTAAGCCGGCTACCGCATGCTCGTTCCCTTCGTACTCTATATTAGTGATCGTACCATCAGTAGCAACCATATCGTCGTCCGTTATAACGTTTTGTTGTTCACTACAAGCTGCTAAGATGGCGAATAATCCCGTCGCTACAGCAAAAAAAAGGGCTTGTTTCAATGAATCCACACCTCTCTTGCTCCTTTTTACCTAGTATAACCCAAATTAAATCATTACGCTTTCCTAACAAGTGCATTTCAATAATATCACACAACCCGTTTGACAAATGTCCATACTTTTAAAAAAATGTGTGCTATACTCCTCATAGAAAAAATGGAGCGGAGAAAGGATTTGTTTATGGAGTTTTCGATTTCTTATTTATCTTTTTACGTCATTGAGATTGATCAGCAAAAAGACCAACGAACCTACAGCCATTATCAAACATTGGATGAAGCAACGTTTGATAATAGTGCTCTTTCCCAGTTTTTAGAAGGGGAATTAAAAAGAGTGGTAAAACGGAAAGCACAGTCCCACCCCAACCATGCACAAGCACCAACGAAACTAGGGGAATTTGTAACGGAAGGCAGCCATCCTTTGGAGTCAAATCCAAATTATGCGCTTTTTCAACGAGCTCTCCATGCACAAACGAGTGCTGATTTTAAAAAAGAAAGTGAAGCATTTGTTGAAACGTATGTTCAAACGAGTGCCGTACGAGGAGGCGTTTTTCTCGTTTGCCAAGCAAAACCAAAAAAATACTTTGATGACTTGTTTCTCTTTCTATTAAAATGTGATTTTCAGGATGATGTTGCCGTCCTTAGCGATGCCAATACATTAGTTAAAAAAGTGGAAAGAGCCATCACGACGAAAAATATGAAATCCATACAATATCCTTATATGATTGAAGAAGGCATGCTCGAATACAATAAAGTAAAAATTCATCAGTCTTCTCATGCACGATACTTTGAAGATTTCCTTCCATTCGTTACATACGGAGATCCTATGCCAGAAGTAATCAAATCCCAAGTACAAACAATGGTTCAAGATCATGTCAATGAAACCTTTTCTTCTGAGAGTTCAGAAAGACAAGAAATGGAGGAACGCTTAGAGTCTTGGTCGGCTAGTGAGACGAGGGAATTGCAAGAACAGTTAAATCATCATCAAGTCGTAGAAGCAACAGCAGCTATTACGGCTCATATTCCTGATTCAAAGACAACGATTAAACTAGGGGAAGTTGTTGTTAAATTTCCGCTAGATGCATACGGGGATAACGTTCACCTTGCAAAATTTAATGATCGCTATGTGCTTGTTGTTGATGCCGAACAGGTTACGTTTGATAAGAATGCTTCACCTATCGAGTTTTTAAAACCTGACCACCTAGAAGCTGTTATTCAACGAATGCAAGCTGGTGACGAGTAAGTGCATGCGGTTGTCAACCTTTTTACCATAGCCATAAAGGGTACTGTTGATGCATCCGACTCCACTAGAAAAAGCGCTAATAACGACCATTTCTCGAGTAAACGGTGTTGTCGTTAGCGCTTTTTTTAGACTAGTCTATACTAGATCTTTTTGTAACTACCTTGATAATAAACGAGTGGGCTTTGATCTGTTACAGCTACATCCTTTACCCTTCCAATAAAAAGCGTATGATCTCCTTGCAAACTTGTATCGTGGAGATCACAAACAATTGTAGCGATTGCGCCATCAACAGTTGGTACACCAGCAAAAGTGGTTAATGCTAAATCTTCCTTTTCTTTTTGGCGAGCAAAGTGCATAGAGACATCTTCATGGCCTTCTGCTAAAATACTGATGGCAAATGACCCCGACTGCTCGATAACAGCTTTCATTCTTGCTTTATTATCTATAGAGACTAAAATTAGTTTAGGATCAAGTGAAACTGACATAAACGCATTTGCTGTCATTCCGTGAACCTCATTTTCCCATTCTGTTGTCACGACCGTTACACCTGTTGTAAATTTACTCATTGCGGTTTTAAACAAACGATCATCCATTGCTTCCCCTCCTCTTTCTTATTTATTATCCATATGTGTGCACTCAGTTAAAATAATACCTACATTCAAATCACGTTGCAACAAGTTGAACTTGCAACAATTAGCGTTTACATTCGTATGCTACTATCGTAGGATCTGTTGACATTCTTGACTTTGTTTACACGGAATACTACATTTAATTCAATCCCCCTTTATTTTGTTCAACACTGATCGACTCTGCTTATTTATAGAAAGAAGGCGGTTTAGGTGATTACATTCAAATCAAAACGAGAACAGCAAATGATGCATAAAGCAGGACAACTGCTTGCAGCTTGTCATAAGGAAATTGCTAAACGAATAAAACCAGGCGTAACGACAGACGATATTGATCGTTTTGTAGAAGGTTATTTAAAAGAACATGGTGCAACACCAGAACAAAAAGGATACAACGGCTATCAATACGCAACATGCGCGTCTCTCAACGACGAAATATGCCATGGCTTTCCAAGAAAAACTCCTTTGAAAGATGGAGACATCATTACCATTGACTCCGTCTTTAACGTAAATGGAGCGTTAGCAGATTCTGCTTGGACGTATGCAGTTGGACGCCCCTCTCCTGAAGCGGAAGCGCTAATGAACGTAACGCATCAGGCTTTATACGAAGGGATAAAGCAAGCTAAGGTCGGAAATCGTCTTGGGGATATTGGTCACGCCATTCAGTCTTTTGTTGAGCCTAAAGGATACTCCGTTGTGCGAGACTTTACTGGACACGGCATCGGCCCGACTCTTCATGAACCTCCTCAAATCCTGCATTACGGCTCACCAGGTAAAGGAATTCGCTTAAAAGAAGGAATGGTGATTACCATTGAGCCGATGGTGAACATAGGTGCTTATCAGAGTAAACTAGACTCCAACGGTTGGACAGCTCGGACTGTAGACGGCTCATTGTCTGCTCAATACGAGCACACTCTTGTTATTACTGCTAATGGCCCCCTTATTTTAACCGATCAAGGGGACGCTGACACTTACCTATAAAATGAGTTTTTCTCTGACTCTATTCCATTAGTGCGAGGCTAGGACAAAAGTAGATAGACAGACTAAAATGACGAACATTCCTGAAAATAGGAACGTTCGTCGCTTGTTTTATATGAAAATGAGCGGAAGGAGAATCCGAAGACTCCTGGGGGATCAGCACGTGTCTGAAGACTCTGGAGTGGCGGTTTTCCACGGAGGAGGCTGAGGCCGTGTCCCCGGAAAGCGAAGGATTCTCCTGTAGCGGTGCTACTCAGCATATTTTAGACTACTCGTTTTTTCAAATACTACTTTTCGTTATGTCCCAGCCTCTTTTTTTCTATGAAATAAAAGCGTTTTATTTAGGGAAATAGGGAAATGGAACATGTAGGAGGTGGTTCGTTGTTTGTAACAAAGATGATTCGAATCATTGTTTTATCTGCCATTGTTATGTTTGGATTAGCAACTGTTCTCATTTGCGCTTTTTTAGGTGTATCCATTTTCTACTTATGGTTTCTTTCAGCTGCAACGATTTGCATCGTCATTTATGTAACATTAATGTTTTATCAATGGCATTTACCTGGGTTTCGACGCATGTTTTTTCTTAGTATGGTTATTGTTGGATTGGTCAGTATTTATACATACGAGCAACGAAACCATGCTTTAGAAACACTTGAAGAGCCATACGTGTCATTAACGTTATGGGAACCATTCCATCCTAATCGTCCAATTGAAATCGAGAGAGCAGAAACTGCCTTATCACTTGATTCAATCAAAGTTACCGGCCAGAGCTTCTTATATCCACTTTATAGTTCATTTGTTGAAGCTACCTTTTCAAGTGTCGATCCTTCTTATGCTCGCCAAGTGCTAGATACCGCATCCCGTCCATTAGACTCTTTAGGTAATGACATGATTGGGTTCGTTCCAGAATACCTCCTTCCGCTTAACCATTCAATTGATGCCGTTCCCATTGCGAAAGATGCGCTTGTGTTTTTCACGCATCAAGAACAGGAAGTAAAAGCCATTAGCCGGGATCAAGTTCAATCTATTTACACCGGTTCGCTATCTAATTGGTCACAGATCGGTGGAGCAACTCAAGCGATTCGTCAGTATCAACGAGAAGAAGAAGATAGTCAAGAGGCGTTTGAGTGGTTTATGGAAGATACGAGCCAATTAGAATCAACAACTCCCTATGAAAATATAGAAAATGCTATTGGGTTTACGTTTTATAGTAATTATCAATTCGTTGAAAACACAAATCAAACCAAACTGTTAGCAATTGATAACGTAGCACCATCTCAACAGACACTTGAGTCACAGGAGTATCCAATTCCTGTAACCATTTACGCTGTAACAACTACGACACCAAATGAGGATGTAACCGAATTTATGGAATGGATACAATCAGAGGAGGCACAAACTATTATCGAATCAGTCGGGTTTTCGCCTATTCAAGAAGATGAGCGTGTACACTAAAAAAGAGGCTGGGACAAAAGTAGATAGACAGACTAAAATGACGAACATCCCTGAAAATAGGAACGTTCGTCGTTTGTTTTATATGAACATTAGCGGAAGGAGAATCCGAAGACTCCTGGGGGATCAGCACGTGTCTGAAGACTCTGGAGTCGCGGTTTTCCACAGAGGAGGCTGAGGCCGTGTCCCCGGAAAGCGGAGGATTCTCCTGTAGCGGTGCTACTCAACATACTTTTGACTACTCGTTTTTTCAAATACTACTTTTCGTTATGTCCCAGCCTTTTTTTTTTACGCCTTGCTCTTCTCAACTTTGCCTTCAATTGCAGCAAGTTCTACACAATCACAAAAAACATTCATGGCTTTATGTAATTCCTCTAAAGTCGGGAAAGATGGAGCAATGCGAATATTACGATCAAGTGGGTCCTTTCCATACGGATAGGTTGCTCCTGCGCCAGTTAGTGTTAACCCAACTTCTTTACATAGCGCTACCACTCGTGCTGCACATCCATTTTCTGTATTGACACTAATAAAATACCCACCATTCGGTTCCGTCCATGTGGCAATGTTTTTGTTTCCTAATTTCTGTTGTAGCGTGTCAATAACTAAATCAAATTTCGGTTTAATAATCGCAGCATGTTTCTTCATTAGCTCTTCCACACCACCAATTTTTTCAAAGAAACGAATATGTCTTAATTGGTTAATTTTATCAGCACCAATGGTTTGAAAACTAAGCTGCTTTTTTGTAAACGCGATATTATCAGGAGAAGAAACAAACGCAGAAATGCCTGCTCCTGGGAACGTTACTTTCGATGTTGATGCAAAGACGTATGGGCGGTTTGGATAGCCAGCTTTTTTTGCTTCTTCAAGAATAGATACGAGTGAATCGGGTGTATCTGTTAAATGGTGAATCACATAGGCATTGTCCCAGAAAATGCGAAAATCAGTCGCTTTTGTCTTCATAGATGCAAGTCTTTTTACTACTGCTTCAGAATACGTCACACCTTCAGGATTGCTATATTTCGGCACACACCAAATTCCTTTAATCGTTTCATCTTCTAGAACAAGGGCTTCCACTTGATCCATATTAGGACCTTCATTCGTCATGTCGACTGGAATCATGTCGATCCCAAGAAATTCACAAATGGCAAAGTGCCGGTCGTATCCAGGAGACGGACATAAAAATTTAATAGATGGATAGGAAGACCATGGTTTAGCTTCTTCCTCTACCCCCTTTAGCAACCCACGTGCAACCGTGTCGTGCATTGTGGATAAACTAGAGTTTCCCCCAACAATGACTTGACTAGGCGCTACTTCAAGAATGGAAGCAAACCAAGATTTCGCTTCAGGGATACCATCTAACTGACCATAATTTCGCGTATCTAAGCCGTCGTCAGTAATAAGCTCGTCAGCCGTTAATAAAGCTAGCATTTCTTCTGAGAGGCTAAGTTGATCGGGACTCGGCTTACCTCGAGACATATCTAACGTCATATTTTCACGCTTGTAACGTTCCAATTGCGCTTTTAGCTGCTCATATCGTTGATAAAGCTGTTCTTCTGTTAATTCATTTACATTGGACACTGTTGATCTCTCCCTTAGAAGATTAAGAAGATCCATACTTCCTTCTCATTCATTTCACCTCTCTAGTTTAAGCTAGATGATAGGGTGCGAGCAAGTATCCACTTATGACCTACAGTCAGCAATTGTAAAAATTCATGTGCTTCTCTTTCTTTTCTGACTACAAGCATCTTTCTTGCATTCCGCCTAAAAGATATGCTAAAAAATGAAGGTGTTTTTTATTGTATAAGGCAACATAACGAAAAAGAAATTTCGTTCTTGGAGGGATAATTCGTATGATTCGCAAGGCAATGAAGCAGGATTTAGTTAAAATAGAGGAAATGGCAATTCGAGCGACTAAGAAAATGAATGCTGAAGGAAGTGACCAGTGGGACAAGCACTACCCTACTATTGCCCATTTTACAAAAGATCTTCAGTTAGGAACATTATTCGTGTATGAACAAGACGGGATCGTAGTCGGTTCTATTACAATTGATCAATCATTCGCACCAGAGTATGCAAATGCGTCACTACGATGGTCAGAACAACAGCAGTTTGCAGGAACATTTCATCGCCTTTTAGTAGACCCTAATGCAAGAAAAGCAGGCATTGCTGGAGCACTTATTGCTTTTGCAGAAAACCTTTCTCATCATAAAGGGTTAACAGCCATGCAAGTAGATACGTACTCGTTAAATGAAAAAGCCCAACAGCTTTTTCAAAAATACGGCTATGAAAAAGTCGGTACACTTCAATTTCCTGAGAAAGAAGCCATCTTTTTTGGCTTTGAAAAGCAGCTCATATAAAAAAAGAGGGGGATCCCCCTCTTTTTTAATGTTGATTATCTACGCGACTCATATCCAATTCGTAATCGCCATCTTCTTTCTTCACTGCAGTTGGCTTAGTTCCAAAAATACTGTTGCGATTAATATTTAATTTCTCAGCGGCACGATCAGCGTAAGGATCCGCTAATTGGCTATCTTCGTTTAATACAAATTCTAATGCATTGATTTGAGTACGTAACCGCTGCATCGTACGATCAAGATAAATATAAACTTGCTGCTCATGCTGATCCATTTGTTTAAATGACTCTTCATTCACTTTCATTTCTTTTACCTTATTAATACACTTGCCTAATTCTTCACGAAGTATGTTACGTTGTTCTTTAACAATCGATACGTCTCTCATTCCATGTCATCCTTTCAATTCTAAAGAAGATTTATACTAATCTATTTACCTCTTTTCTAGTATAAAGGTTTCAGTTGAAAATATCAGCAAATTCCAATGAATTCACAAAATTAATCACGGCACTCCTTTGATTGACAGTCTAAGGGACTATCTTTTATAATTAATTCAAATTCGAGATAAATGATTTCGAGGTGTTCACATTGAAGGAAACAGATCAAGATTCATTAAAGCTATTTACTGTGTTATCAAGAGCCATGCAAACTGTTAAATCCCACGTTGAAACAGATATACGCAAACATGGGTTTAACCCTACAGAATTTGCGGTACTTGAATTGCTTTATTCAAAGGGCGATCAAACCGTACAAAAAATTGGTCAAAAAGTGCTTATTGCTAGTAGTAGCATCACCTATGTCGTTGATAAACTTGAAAAAAAAGAAATGATTGTTCGAAAACCAAGTCCAACCGATCGTCGTGTTACTTATGTTTCTATTACATCAAAAGGAATAGACTGGATGGATGCGGTCTTCCCCCAACACGCTAGCGCGCTTAGCTCCATTTTCTCCCCACTAAATGACCAAGAAAAAAAAGAAATGATTACGTATTTAAAACGTGTCGGTTTGCAAGAGAACCGCTTATCCGACTAATCCTAACCACAATCGTCCTTATGTTTCAAACAAGGATCTAAGGGAATAGTAGCTCTACCTAATGGAACATCACTAAACATTGTCTAATCGAATCCTAGCGTTCTTATCACGTCAATCTATTACAATACAAGAAAGGAGTCACTCATCTTCGTGAAAAAATTTTCTCGTTTATTTCATAAAGAATCTCAACCTGTTAGAAAAGAGAATCCTGTTCCTCCTGCTGTTCAAAAATTTGGAGCGAATAAAGATGATGATGAATTTTACCAGTCGATTGAAAATAGACGCTCTATATACGTTTTAAGTAAGGATACGGTTGAAGATGATTCAGAAATTCTACGTTTAATGGAGCTCACCATTCGCTCCATGCCAACCAGTGCACATGCTCCTTCTGCCCGAATCGTACTATTGCTCCATGATGAGCATGATGCCTTCTGGCAGTTAACCCGTGAAAAAATGAAAAGCATTATGGATTATGCTGATTTTACTGACACCCAAGCAAGGTTAGAAATGTTTGAACATGCTTATGGCACTATTTTGTTTTTTGATGACCAAGAGACATTTTCTCCTACTCATACAAAGTCTATTGCCGGACAATACAATGGGATGCTTCAATATTTAATTTGGGTTTCCCTTGAAGCAAAAGGTTTTGGTGCTTCTTTACAACATTATAATCCTATGGTTAATGAAGTAGTAAAAAAACGATGGGATCTTCCGAGTAACTGGGATCTTGTTGCGCAAATGCCGTTTGGTAGGCCCCATGAATATCCAAACCCAAAAGAAATAAAACCACTTAAAGATCGTGTGGTAGTGAAAGATTCGTAAGGAAGCGAGTCTTTTTCTTTACAACAAAAATTAAGGTTTGACAAGTTGTCTTATGCATTGTAAAGTGAAATTTGCAAGAAATTATATGCCCTCGTTAGGTGAGGCTCCTGTGCTGGAGATACGCTGCTACCCAAAAATGTCCAAAGACGCCAATGGGTCAACAGAAACCATCGACATAAGGTGGTTTTTAACGTAGCTGGATATGTATTCCTATGCCGCACAGTGCTAAAGCTCTACGAATGGAGGAGAGTTTACTGATACGATATGTTTCTTTAGTATGCGTTCAAACCGCCTCCCATTTGCTGAGGCGGTTTTTTATTTTTCTAAAAGGTGGTGGTGTGGGATGGATAGTTTACCCAAACCGAGGATAGGCTTTAACAGTATAAGAAGGGGGCCATTCCACACGTTTTGTTTGGTTCTCTTCTAGGAAGTAGGAGGAGAGCATGATGGATAAATTAAAGACCGACCGGAAACGGAATGAATATAAAAACGAAATTGTAAAGCATCTTGTTTCAAGGAATTTAAAGGCTTTTAGAGAAACTTTTTTAGAGCTTCACCCAACGGACCAGGTGGAATTATTTCATGAAATTGAACGTCCTCTTCAAAAGCAAGTGTTGTTATTTCTTAGCCCTGCTGAATTTGCAGACCTATTCGAGGGGTTAGATTTAGAAGATCAGCTTATTGTCTTTGAAGGATTAAGCTATCAATATGCCGTATCCATGTTTAACACCATGTCAGCCGATGATGTTGCTGACTTTTTAGCAGAAATTAATACAGAACGTGCCGACGATATTTTAAGCTCAATGGATTTGGAAGAAGCGAAGCGCGTAGAAGAATTAATGGCTTATGCACCAAAAACTGCCGGTGCGATTATGACAAAAGAATTTGTTCGCTTATCAGTTGAGTCTTCTGCTAAAGAGGTTATTGCTGAACTACGAGAAAGCGCCCCTGATGCAGAAACGATTTACTATTTGTATGTCGTTGATCAACAGCAGAAACTTGCTGGTGTCGTTTCGCTTCGTGACCTTATTATTGCTACACCCGAAATGACGGTTGAAGACATTATGAGCACACAAGTGGTATCTGTAAGTGAACATGAAGATCAAGAAGATGTTGCTCGCTTAATTAAAGAGTATGACTTTCTTGCAGTACCTGTTGTAACACCTGAAAAGCGACTTGTCGGAATCATTACCGTCGATGACGTCATTGATGTATTAGAAGAAGAAACAACAGAGGATTTCGATGAATTTGCTGCAACACGAGGAGCGACGGATTTATCATTAACTGCCGTAACTGCTGCAAGGAAGCGTGCACCTTGGCTCATTTTACTCATGTTTTTTGGTTTGATTACTGCAAATATTATTGGTCAATTTGAATCGACTTTGGAACAAGTGGTACTGCTTGCTGCATTTATGCCGCTCATTATGGGGACAGCAGGGAATACTGGCACCCAATCACTAGCAGTTGCAGTACGGGGTATTGCAACTGGCTCATTTGACCGTGGTGGTGTATGGAAAACCGTAAAAAGAGAACTTGGGACAGGGATTATCCTCGGTATTGTTTGTATGGTTGTGTTGATGGGTATTATTTATCTATTTTACAACGGCGATTTTATTTTGGCATTTACTGTTGGATTCTCACTTTTTGCAGCATTAAGTGTGGCGGCAGTCATTGGAGCAACTGTTCCTGTCGCTATTAATAAGTTAAAAATTGATCCAGCGGTGGCCTCAGGACCTTTTATTACAACACTAAACGATATTATTAGTTTAATGATTTATTTTACAATCGCAACAACACTTCTTGACCAGCTATTATAAAGAAAGAAAGCTTATCGATATTCATGTCGATAAGCTTTTTTTATCTAGTTCTTGTCTTCCTTGCGAAACCTGCGTGCTGTATGGTTAAATTCAAGTAAACCGGGTATAGAAAATAAGAGAATGAACTAGTAGAAAGGAGCACGTCTTTGTCTAGAGAACAACGTAAACATGACCATATTCAACAAGCTATTCAGCAGGAACAAACGCGCTCCCCTTTTGAGGACATCCAATTTATCCATCAAACGCTCGCTACCTCGTCCTTTCATCGCTGCCAGCTTGAAACCACTTTTCTTCATAAATTCATATCCTCGCCACTGCTCATAAACGCAATGACAGGCGGTGGAGGTAAGCAAACAGCCCGTATTAATCAGCAGCTTGCAGAAGTGGCGCAACACTTCTCTATTCCAATGGCCGTTGGGTCGCAAATGGCAGCGATAAAAGATCAAGAGCAAATACATACGTATCAAATTATTCGTGATACAGCACCAGACATTGTTTGCTTAGCTAATTTAGGAGCCGAAGCAACACCATCGGACGCCTTGCGTGCGATTGATATGATTGAAGCGGATGGTCTGCAAATTCATTTTAATCATATTCAAGAGCTAGCTATGCCAGAAGGTGATCGGGACTTTTCTATGCGTCTACGCAATTTGGAAGCAATTGTGGCAAAAAGCCCTGTACCCGTTATTGCGAAAGAAGTTGGTTTTGGTATGACAAAAGAAGCAGTGAAACGCCTATATGAAGCTGGCGTTCATGCCGTTGATGTGAGTGGCACCGGTGGAACCAATTTCTCACAAATTGAAAACGCCCGCCGGCAACTCTCACTGGGCTTTTTTAATTCGTGGGGGGTTCCTACACCCATTGCATTACTCGAAGCCCGTTCATTAGAACTCCCCCTCCCATTCATTGCTTCAGGAGGGATAACATCAAGCGTTGATATAGCTAAAGCTCTTTCATTAGGCGCCTCCCTAGTAGGCATGTCAGGTTTCTTCATTAAGACATTGCAGAATGAAGGCATTGATGCCGTTATTGCTTCTGTTACGCGCATGCAGGAAGAGCTACGCTACATGATGACTGCCTTGAATGTTCACACTGTAGAGGAGTTAAAAAACGTCCCCCTTATTATAAAAGGAGAGACGCATCATTGGTTGAATGAAAGAGGTATTGATACAAAAGCATATGCTTCACGTTCTTAAAGGCCAGACTGCGGTGACTTGTCTTCATTCATCACATATTTAATGGTAATCATCTCTTTACGAAAAAAGGAAATGGCGTGCTTCGCATGAAGAGTGCCTTCCTTTTCAACTAAATGAAACGTTTCTCGTAGCGGTGTTTTCCATGTCCACTTCCAAAAAGACAAATAAACACCTGTGAAAGGATCTGTTTGATCTCCCATTAAATAAAGACCGTCCCCTTCATCATTCAATGGTAATAATAAACCTGTTAATACACCAAACGGTAACGGTAACTGAATAAAGTTGTACCGTTTGCTTCCTAACCAGTTTGAATAATACGCGGTAAAAATCGGCTCTTTCGTTTGTGCATGTTTGCGAACCCAAACCGTTGTATGCTGTTGATCAGTTGAAACTAGAGTATATGTATCCCCCTCCATTGGTATCTCGCCAGCTGGCAGATAAAGTTGTTTTAATTGTTTTGTTACAAACAATAGGATGGGCAACAGCCATCGGAATGGAGGTTGCCACTTAATGGTTGCTTCTAACGAGTAACGACTAGTCTGTTCGTGAAACTGTAAAACGTTTGGATTTACTTTTTCAATGTGAAACTGCTCATGCTCATATTCACGCCACTTTTTTATAAGTGCGTTCGTTGGCTTGAGCTCTACATGATTAAACAGCTGATCTTGTATGTACTTCTTCCCTCTCATAGGCTGAAGTGGCATTCTAAATGTATGATCCGCGCTTGGTCTAACGACAATCCAAACCATTAGTACAAGCAATGCATAACCAAATGCATTCGCCATGCCATGAAAACGAACCATATCAGGAATGGTTAATCGCTGAGGGGCCCAAGCAAGCCCTGCACTATACACATAAGACAACACCATGGTCATGAATAAAACGACATGTGCAAGAAGTAAGAACCATCGTAACCAACCCCTTAGTACAAAGCTAAAACGAATGGCAATAAGAGCAAGCCAAAAAACAAAGAAAATATAAATGAGCACAAGAACAGGCTCTAGAGGCGGTCCAAATTCAATTCCAAGTGCTACAAGAATAGGACCTACAAGAATACCTGCTGCTAAATAAGCAAACCCAGTTAATGGAATAGATTGACGCTTCAACCAACGTCCTAGCATACCGCTGGCAATAGGTAGTACAAAGGCAGAGTAATGAAAATGAATCGCCGTTAAATCGATAATCGTTTGACTATAGGACAGAAAAGTTGTTGCTTGTACTGCCGATAAAACAAACCAACCACCACCGATAGCAAGATAGATACACCCAACATTTATGAGTACTTCCTCCGCATCTCGAAATCCTTGTAAACTTAAACGAAAAAAACCATAACAGGCAATAACCAAGGTTGCTCCTAACCATACGATTGAAAACAACGTCCCTACCCATACAATCTCAACCGTTATCGATGCTAAACCAGCTATTGAAAAAAGGTACATCCACCTCTGTAGCCACGTCATAATAAGTATGTACGGTGTATCTTTATTTGTCTTCGTAATAAGAACTGTCGCTAACGGAACAATGACCATAACAGCGAAACCAAGACCGAGATCAATACCAGTCGGCTTAAAGAACAACGCCCATAGTAGAAAGACGGCGCTATATACTAAGTAAACGTGCATTATTCCCACTCCGTTATAATGTAGTCAATAAGATGAACATCTTCATTCTTTCGAAACTTACTAGCCGACACACCGACTGTCTTTTTAAATAGCTTCGTAAAATAATTCGCATCGTCTATACCGACTTGATGAGCCACCTCCGCCACTGTTAAATCGGTTTTAGAAAGCAAATAAGCGGCTTTTTTAATGCGTAGAATGGAAACATACTGCATTGGTGTAATGTTCAATTCATGTTTAAACTGTTTAATAAAATAATATTTAGACAGACCGACATGATGAGCAACTGTTGCCAAGTCAAACTGGTCACTCATATGATCTTTCATATAAGTGATCGCTTGTGTAATTGGTTCTTTCAGTTTTTTCTTCGGTGGAACCGCAAGAAAGTGAAACAACGTCATCAGAAATTCATATGCGCGCTGCGAGCCACTATAAGAGTTCGTAATTTCTCCTGACGCGGTTTCCGATAATATGCGTAAAAGCAAACGGATAGGTTCTGCCTCTTTCTCAATAACAAGTATGGGTCCATACTTCTCTACCATATGATCGTGTATCGATAATGCTTCTTTTCCTTCTAATGTAATATAAATAAATTCCCAATCAGTAGTAGCCTCTTTTGGGTAAAAATAATGATGATTACTTGGGATAGAGACAAAAAAAGCTTGTCCCTTGCCTAATGAATAAGTCTTTTCTTCATACACTAAAGCACCTTGACCAGCTAGCGTGTATTGAAACACAATTTTTTCTCTATCCATTCGGGTTTGCCCGTTCCATGAATACGTAGGGCTCTTGACAACTTCCCAACCTATATTCCAAAGATTCACTTGAAATGGATACGGATGTTCTTGAAAGCGAAATCCATATGAACCTTTAAGCCCTTGTTCTTTCATGATTCTCTCCCCCTTGACCCACAGTATAACGTAGAATGCTTGTTGCGCCTAGACTCTCTTGAAAGCGCAATAATTTCCATAAAGTAAACAGCAATTTTCTACTACTTTTAAAGTAACAATTACTATACTGTGAATAACAATAGTAGGGGGTTACACTATGAAGAAATTAACATTTATTGGCGCAGGTAGTACCATCTTTGCAAAGAACGTTCTTGGAGACTGTATGCATGTTGAATCTTTACAAGGATTTGAATTTGCTTTATTTGATATTAACCCAGATCGTTTGCAAGAATCCTATTCTCTTCTCACTCAATTAAAAGAAAATTTATCGTCTACTGTAACCATTAAAAAATATGACAACCGCAAAGAAGCCTTACGCGGTGCTAGCTATATTATTAACGCTATACAAGTTGGTGGCTATAAACCGAGTACCGTTATCGACTTTGACATTCCTAAGAAATATGGGCTTCGTCAAACCATTGGCGACACGATTGGCATCGGCGGTTTATTTCGTTCTTTACGAACGATTCCAGTCATGCTTGATATCGCAAAAGATATTGAGGAAGTCGCACCTGACGCATGGTTTCTAAATTATACCAACCCTATGGCTGCGCTTACTGGAACGTTGTCACGCTTTACAAATGTTCAAAATGTCGGTCTATGCCATAGCGTTCAAGTATGTACACGCGACTTATTTAAGCATCTAGACATGGACCATACAGGAATTCAAGAAAAAATTGCCGGTATTAATCACGTGGCTTGGTTACTTGAAGTCACAAAAGACGGTGTTGATCTTTATCCAGAAATTAAAAGACGAGCAAAGGAAAAAAGCAAGGAAAAACATCACGATATGGTGCGTTTTGAACTGATGCAGCGTTTTGGCTATTATGTAACGGAATCATCAGAGCACAATGCTGAATACCATCCATATTTTATAAAATCAGCTTATCCAGAGCTCATTGATCGCTTTAACATTCCTCTAGACGAATATCCAAGACGTTGTGTAAACCAAATCGAAGGCTGGGAGAAGATGAAGCAGTCATTGATGAATGACGGGGATATTACACACAAACGTTCAATTGAATATGGCTCTCGTATTATTGAAGCTATGGAAACAGGTGAAGCATTCTTATTTGGAGGCAATGTTCTAAATAAAGGTGGTCTTATTTCAAACTTGCCCACAAACGCTTGTGTAGAAGTTCAGTGCATAGCCGACCGTTCAGGCGTAACACCGACATTTGTTGGTGATTTACCAGAGCAACTTGCTGCCGTTAACCGTACAAATATTAATACACAGTTACTTACTATTGAAGCAGCGATCACTAAAAAGAAAGACCACATTTATCATGCGGCGATGCTCGACCCACACACATCAGCAGAATTATCTATTGATGATATCGTGGCCCTTTGTGATGATTTAATAGCGGCACATGGAGACTACCTGCCAACGTATTCGTAAGCTCAAAGAAGCTTTTCACGCCATTCGTTATGAACAGGCGTAAAAGCTTCTTTTTTATTTGTTCAAGCTATGGCTCCCTCCTTCTAATAGGACTCACTTTACTGAACAACGATACGAAGTATGATAAACTAGCTGAATAATCACCATCTGTTAAGGTCCATTTTTCAGCTAAAAGACGGAATAAGAAAGGATGAAGCTCTTATGACCTTGAGAAACGATGTACCTGATGTTCCAGTAACAATGGATCAGATCACGTCAAAGTTATATGCTTCACTCGTAAAGGCGGTCCATGAACAATTTGGAGATGAAGGATTAAAAGAAGTCGAGCAAGGGGTTCAAGCCTTACTTGATGAACAATTGAATGATTTAAATCAACGATCTGATCTTTCCTATAAGCAGCTTGACGAACGTGCACGTTATTCTATTCCACATTTAGCCAATGCTTCAGAAGTCAAAGAAACTCAGCGTGCTTATGAACACATTCAAAAAGAGGCAGGAATTGAACCCTATACGATTTACGCTATGATGGCAAAGCTTTTTGCCCATATCGCGAAAGCCGTTGTTGATCGTTTTGGTGAAAGTGGTAGAAAAGCAATTAAAGAAGGCGTTCGACAATTTGGTGAAGCCCGTGGTCGAGATATCGCCAGACGAGCAGCAGCAAAAGGATTGCCCAACACAGCTGAAAACTATTTAACAAATTATGATATGGGTCGTAGTGATTTGTTCGAATTTGAGACCACCTATCATCCCAAAGAAATCGAGCAAACCTTTACTGTTTGCGCCTTCGGAAACCAATGGAAAAAGGACGGAACAGGTGAACACGGCATTCTCTACTGTCAAATGATCGATCCTTCTATTGCAAAGGGCTATAACCCAAACTTCGATGTTGTTCATGATCGCTATGTGTTAAAAGAAGGCGACTGCCATTTTCGCTTTCAAATGAAAGAGGATGAATCCGATTAGTCTATATGAACAAAAGCTACTTCAAATAAATTTTTTTATAAAATGAACGACTTAAAGGTCCTTCTTTTTCGCTACTTCTAGTCATTTGAAGTAGTCTTTTTTTTGCCTTCTTTCAATCTCTATCATATTTCCCAATGTACAAGCTCTTGATTAGCGAACAATTGTTCTGTATACTTTTTTTATACGAAAATATGTTCGTGTTTTTATTTTTTCTACGAACGTTCTCTATTATAAAAAGAGGTCAAGGAGGTCATTTATGTGGATGTAGCCCATACAAAGAGAAAACAGTCCGTCCGATTAATGATTGAATTATTCCTAAAAGAGCGTGAGCATCAGCAGCTTTTTTTAACTGCTCAACAATATCCTACTCCAATGAATCAGCTTGCACTTGATGATGCGTTTCGTCGTTTTTTCACACGTATTAAAACGGTTCAATACATTAGTAAACTTATTAAAGGGTATTCAGTTGATTTTGATAAGCGTGTACGAAATCAGCCTTTAACTGTTTCTATAGACGAGAAACAAACGGAAGATGGCTATTCTACTTTTATTGGAATGATTCGCGCTGGTGATGTTCTAGGTGATCTTGAACAGGCATTGGATGAAGAAGGTTCTACTACTGAATTATTTGCAGATAAGCATATTTCTCAAGCATTTTCACAGCTTAATTCCATGCAACAAACCATTTTAATCTATTCTTATTTTTATGGCTATCAAAACAAAGAAATTGCCCTTTTCCTAGATGCATCGGAACAACGAATTTCTTACAACAAGAAACGCGCACTTGAACGGTTAAAAGCAAGCGTTCCAAATAACAACGAGGTGACTATACAATGAGTTTTCAATATGAAAAGATTTTAGAAGATTTTCAACCGAAAATTAAAAAAAGCCTTTACCAAACCGCTCCAGCAAACAGAGAGGATTTGGAACAGGAAATAAAGATGAAAATCTATGAGAAGATGGATGTTATTCAGAATATCGATGCGCCAGGGTTTTACGAGTTTGTTAGCGGTCATGAAGAAGTAGCGGAAACCATTGGTTTATATTTACAACGTCACGAAAAGAAAAAGAAAGAATATAAGTAGAATCGCTCTATTTCAAAAGAACAGCGATTCTACTAAGTCATTATTCTTTAACAGAACCTAACACAATCCCTTTTACAAAGTACTTTTGAAGAAAAGGGTAAACGAGAATAATTGGTAATGCACCAATAAAGATTTGAGCGGAGCGGACCGTTCGTTCTGATAATGCCCGAACTTCGTCAGGGTTCACATTCATTTGCGAATAATCATTTTGTACAATAATTGTTTGCAAAAACGTAGATAAAGGGTATTTAGACGAGTCGGTTAAATAAATAAGCCCATCAAACCATGAATTCCATTGGCCTACCATTGTAAATAGACCTACTGTTGCAAGTGCTGGTAAGGAAATCGGTAGGTAAATACGAAAAAGGATTTTAAAATGACCGGCACCGTCTATTAAAGCCGCCTCTTCTAACGATTTAGGCACTCCTGTTCGAAAGAAATTCAACAGTAAAATCATATTAAACACATTTACTGCTCCTGGTAGAACAAGTGCCCAAATCGTATTAATCATTCCGAGATTTTGAATTAAAATATACGTTGGAATTAATCCACCGTTAAACAACATAATAAAAATAAGTGTATATACATACCACTTTCGACCGCGGAATTCATGATCTTCTTTTGACAATGCATAGGCCGCCAGTGTCACAACCGTTAAGCTAATTAGCGTTCCAAGAACCGTTCGAAAAACACCATTCCAAAGGGCTCTTAAGAAATTTTCATTTCCAAGAGTTTGCTCCCAAGCAGCAAATGTAAAGTCAATCGGAAAGAAACGAACCAAATTTGCATTTGCCGGGGCTGAAGCGCTAAACGATACAGCTAAAATATGAATAAGCGGCAAGATACATAGAATTCCAAGAACAAGAAGAAAGATATTATTACATAATGAAAACAGTTTATACGAACGACTTCGATGATGCATAGCTCCTCCTCCTTTTTAAAAGATGCGATAGTTTGCGTACTTGTAAGCTAAGCGATAACCGGTCACGATCAAAATAAAGGCAATAACCGATTTAAATACACCGACTGCTGTTGCGTAACTGAAATTCCCGCCAAGTAGGCCTTGTCGGTAGACATAGGTGTCAATGATGTCGCCTTTATCGTAAACAAGAGGGTTATATAAATTAAAGATTTGATCGAATCCTGCATTTAAGATATTTCCTAGTGCGAGGGTTGCGACAACAATGGTAATAGGTAGTAAACTTGGGAGCGTAATGTGCAAAACTTGTTGCAAGCGATTCGCTCCATCAACGATTGCAGCCTCATACAAACTGGGATTAATCCCTGCTAATGCTGCTAGAAAAATAATTGCTGAAAACCCGAAGTCTTTCCATACATCTGATACGATAACGGTTACACGAAACCAATCACTATCTCCTAAAAAGAAAATTGGATTTATACCGAAGAAGCCAATAAATTGATTAATTAAGCCACCATCCACCGATAACAGATCAAGTAAAATACCGCCTAAAATAACCCATGACAAAAAATGGGGCAAGTAGACTAACGTTTGGATAGAGCGCTTGTAAGCAATAATTCGAACTTCATTCAATAGTAAAGCAAACACGATCGGCACAATAAGCTGAAAGATTATTTTAAAGGTGGAAATGACAAGTGTATTCCAAATCACTTGCCTACCTTCTTGAAATTCAAAAATGCGGATAAACTGATCAAACCCAACCCATTCTGATCCTAGAAAGCCTTCCCATGGCTTAAAGTTTTGAAAGGCCATTATAATACCTGCTAAAGGAATATAGTTAAATACAAGTGCAAAAAGAATCGCTGGTAGTACAAGCACGTGTAGTGGCCAATTACGCTTCATATTCCAAGGCTGCTTTTTCTTTTTCACAAGAAGCTGTATCGTCTCGTTTTTTAGTTGAGCCACGCTTCTTTCCCTCCTTAGCGCTGTCTAAATTCATGGGGCGTCTGCTTAAATTCTTTTTTGAATACGCGTATAAAATAAGATGCATGCTGGTACCCTAATTCTTCTGATATTAGACTCACCTTCATATTCGTTTCTGTTAATAACGTAACTGCGCGATTCATGCGCAAGCGGTGAGTATAATCTGTTACTGTTTCCCCGGTTTCTTCTTTAAAGCGCTTTGATACATAGGATGGATTTAAATACAAGTTCGTTGCTATGTCCTGTAACGACGGCTGCTTCATAAACGAAGCATCAATAAATTCCTTCACTCTCTTTGCTAACGAATCTTGTTGGATTTCTTTGTTGGTTGAATCCATTAGTGGTTTATGAAGATACCGTTTTGCCTGTTTCCAAAAGATTAATGGCTCTCCCACTTTAATGGTCACTCCATAAAAAAGATCTTTTTTTAATGCTTTTCGCAATCGAATGGCACGATCGTGAACATCTTTTTCTACTACTAGCGGATCGTTATGATGTACAGGATAAAGAAGATACGAGACCGTATTTAAAGAGATATGCTTTTCGAGTAGCACATAAGCTTCTGCAAGTTCTTCATCAACCATTAGCTTCCATCCATGGCTTACATTCTTACTATCATCAACACGAACAGTAATCGGAATGGTACGAATATCACGATGGTGAGCAATGCCGTAATGCAGAAGCTCTGCTTTCAGCGTTTCCTCCCCCTTTTCTCCCCTAATCCATGGTTGAAAGACAGAGTCCGCTAAAAAACTTACGTTCTTTTTTATTGCAGCAACTGTTTGCTCTTGCATATACCGTTCCTTTTTCTCTTCACTCTTTTTAACTAATGCTCGTTCAACTGCATGAAGTAGCTCTTCATCCCTAACTGGTTTTACTAAATAGTCCACTGCTTGGGCCTTTATGGCAGCTTGCGCGTAGGTAAAATCTGAATAGCCAGAAAGCAGAATACATTTAGGTTGTATAGAAAAATCGGTTACATCCTGTAATAACTCAAGACCTGACCTGCCTGGCATACGGATATCAGTTACCATAACGTCTATAGGAAACGCCTTTAAGATTTCATGGGCTTTTCGAACGGAGTGTGCACAGTGAACCTGGCTAATCATAAGTTGATGCCATGGTAAGCTTGCTAATCCTTGTAAGGTCGCGTCTTCATCATCCACAACTAATAGCTGGTACATACCATCACTCCCCTTTTTGATCAGCTTTGTCCCCTTTACATAAAAGAGTAACGTTTAAACCTCCAAGCTTAGAATAGTTAACAACTACGCCTGATTTTGCACCAAAACGATTGCGCATACGTTGATGGACATTTCGTAATCCATAATGATTGGTTGCCTCTTCTTGCGATTCTAGTAGCTTATGGATTCTCGTTACTGTTTCGGCTGAAACAGCTTGGCCATTATCTTTAACGCTTATTTGCCAGCCCTCTTCTAAAACCACTCCATCTATTCGAATCTCTGCCCTTTCTTCTACGTCAGCTATCCCATGAACGATGGCATTCTCCACAATAGGTTGAATAAGTAGTCGCGGAATAGGCTGCTTTAAAAGTTCGTCTGGTAGATTCATTGAATAGCTTAAATCACGCTTTCGCAAAGAATGAATAGCTAAAAAATTGTTTACTAACTTCAATTCTTCTTCCACCGTCGTTTCTTCCTTTTCTACCTCTGTTCGATAGCGGAAATAGTCACCTAAATGAAGAGCCATTGCTTCGACAGCATCTGTATTGTTAATTTTCGCCATGTTCTTAATATAGAAGAGGCAATTATATAAAAAGTGTGGATCGATTTGCGCTTGCAGCAATTTTAATGTTGCTTGCTGAGAACGAATTTTCTCTTCATACACTTCTTCTATTAACGTTTGAATTTGATCTGCCATATCATTAAACCCACTCATTGCAATAGCAAATTCCTTTTGGTCTGGAACCGCCATCCGCGTATAGTAGTGCCCTCTTTTAAAATGGAGAATGGCATCCTTTAATGTTCCAATAGGCTGCAATAGCTGCGTATTTAATAACCAAGCTGCAGCAACACCTAGAAGAAGTAACACAAGTCCAGTTGCATAAAACCATGTTCGTGTTGTCGCAATAGGACTTAACACATCTTCTAGTGGAACCAAATCGACGAGAACCCAATCTAAACTCGTAGAGGAAATATAAGATAATGTGTAATCATCTTGACCTAATGTAAACCGTTCCGTTCCTCTCTCTTCGTTATTTAATTGGAGTGAAAAATTGTAATCCAGTGGAAACTCATGATTGGTGCCTACTGGTTTAATTAATTCGTGATGTGGATGATACAAAAAAGAATAGCCATCATTTGCTAGAGCTAAATCATTTAAATGGTGTTGGAAAGCTTCAATGTAAATCCTTGCCTCAACAATAACAGCTTGATTCTCATTATGATGCGTGATCGAGTCTTTTACGTGCTGAACAAAATAAGGTCGATCCGAATCATTTCCTTTTCCGTCTGCAATATAAGTCCAAGAAGGAGATAAAGTCTCTGGTCGTTCTGGGGATTTCATCATGGTGGATAATTGTCTTTCTCCATCTGGAAAGAAGATCGTCACATCCACTAAAAAGGTACTAAGCTGCTGGTAAAGCAATAGCTTCTCCTGAATGTCCCCCTGAAGCTCTATTGAATCGTACGGACTAAGTAGATCAATATTTCTGAGCCGATTTGTATCTGAATCAATGCTCAACGCTACAAGAAATTGCGACACTTGCCAAAGATCCGCTTCCAGTCGATTCATTGAGACATCAAGTCGATTCATATTACGCGTATCAATTTCTTCCCGGACGACTCTTTCACTAACTATGTTTGAATACGTATAGACAATGACAACAGGTACAAGCAATAACATAATGCTTACGACCATCTTGTAAAATAAACTTTTTTGTTTGAACATAACGCTCCCCCCTAAGCGTTATTGTAAAGTATAAATAACGAGCTGGTACGATGGTTCAGAGAAAAAGACAGCGTTTTCTTTTCACGCTGCCCTTTTTTGCTCATTCACTGGCATTTACAACGTCAAACCACTCATTTACTTCTTTCATAACATCGTCGCCGCCTTGACTTTTCCATTGATCAACAAGATGATCAAATTCATCAATTGGCATTTCATCATAAATTATTTTATTAAAGCCTTCGCTTAATAGCGTATCAAGTGCATCACCCCGGCTAACCATTGTTTCTGTCGGTCGACCTGTAAACATACTTGGAATTTGCGCATCCGCACTATCAACAACAATGCGTGCACCCTCCCATGCTTGTTCCGGGTATTGAAGGTAAACTTTGCGCTCAAACGGGGTTTGTGGCTCTTCTCCTCTTGCGAAATCCGCAAGCGCGTTAATATAAAGACTTGGGATTCGTGCACCATCAAATGTAAGTGTATATTTTACCGGATCGATCCTCCCACCTGGAATGTCATCTTCCCCATACTTCACATCATTACCTTCGAAGACATAGTCGTATCCTTCAGCAAAACCATATTCAAACTCGCTTCCTTCGTCTGGATTGGCGAAGTTCTCAAATAAATAGTTTTGATAGACAAAAAATGCTTGAATCTCATCTTCTGTCGCATTTTCATTAAACATCACCGCCCCATTTTGCGATGTAATTCCTGTTGAACGGCCTTTTTGTCCATTTGGTCCAGTTGGAATATCATACGCTTTATACTCCGCACCTTCTACATTTTCCAACACTTCCGCTAATGGCCAATCTGGCATCCAATGTGGACCTGCAATGATTCCAGCACGACCAGCCGTAAACAACTCTGCAGCCTTACCTTCATCCCATAAACCAGACTCTGGATGAAGGTAGCCTTTATCCATCCACTGTTTTAGCGTCTCTAAACCATCTTTTATTTCTGGCTGGATATCTCCGTTTACGAGGCTGCCATCTTCAGCAAGATTGTACTGATTTGGCATACCACCATGTGCACCAAAAACCCAGTCTACCGTTGACATCCACGTGTTTAATTGGTTGGTAAAGCCTGCAGCAAGCCCGTATACTTTTTCCCCGGTTCCAGTAGGGTCACCATTCACAAATGCATCCATGATTGCTTCGATGTCCTCCAACGTTTCAGGAGCGTCAAGACCTAGATTGTCCATCCAATCTTGTCGAATGAACAGAACGGTATCACCATTCATTTCATAATCTAATATGGGAATGGCAAATCGCCCTTCTTCTCGCGTGTAGGGGTCCCATGCATGTGGATCAGCTGCCATTGCTTCTTTCCACGTATCGGATGCATATTTATCAAACAATTCTCCGACCTCTTTTACCCGTCCAGAATCAATTAAATCCTGTGTCAGAGGACTTCTTAACGCTAAAATAGACGGTAATGGTTGATTTGAAGACATCTCTAGTTGAAGCTTCGTTTCAAATGTCTCACCAGGTCCACTAGTAGTCCACATATAGTTTAAATCAATGTTAAACGTGTCTTTTACCCATTCTGTATGAACATTATTTTCAATTGTTTCACCGTCTCGAAAAAATATATCACCTGAGACATGTTTAATTAAGTCTAACCTTACAGGCTCTTCAAATCGCTCTGGCAATTCATCAGCAGATGCTACAGCTTCCACCGTGCTCTCTCGGTCGTTAGACGTATTGCTACAAGCTGCAAGCGCTATCACAGCAACACTGGTCATTAAAATTGATCCATATCTTTTCACTTCTTGCTCCCCCTTACCTTTTTGTGTAATTAGGCTTCTTCCTACCTCTTTTTGAAAGCCCTTTCATTTCACTATATCGCTTCTATTACACTTTTAAAATAATACTTCTTTTAGATTTATAACACTCTGTTGTCATCCTTTACAGCAACTTTTGTTCACAACAAAAAAAGGCCATTAATCGACCTTTTTCACTTCCATTACAATGGAATCACTAACTGGCTCAAACCCAATTTCTTGGTAAATATGATTAGAAGTAGGGTTACCTAAGTCTGTATACAGTAACACAACGGAAAACCCATCTTTTATACACTGATGGCATAAAGCAGTGACGCAACTTGTAGCGTATCCTTTTTTACGAAACGGTCTTGGTGTGTATACTAAATTAATTGTCACACTTTGACCAATTTTTCTCGTAGCATTCGCCATCGCTACAGGAATGCCATCCACTTCTAATAGATATAAACCACCTTTATCCAGCTGCTGTCGTGCGGTTTTTTCAGCTTCCTTTACCGTAATGCGCTTCTCTGATAGATTCGCTTCATCGTCAAATTCTTGAATCCATTTTGCAACAAATGGAAGATCTTCTCGCTTCATCTTTCGAATCGTTCCGCTAGTTAAAGGAATTAAAGATGCATGATTTAATTGATACAATCGCTGTTTCATTATTGTCAGCACAGAACTTGATCTCACTTTAGCTAATAGGTGAGCCAGTCGCAGGACCGGTTCCTTGACGCCGATAAAGCGAGTAATGGGTCGATCCTTTAGCGCTTGAACGAGCATATTCATTGTGGAAGCTGAAGGTTGGCGCGTTTTAAAAGCTAAGACGGCTTGGTTCGGTATTGTCTGCAAGCAAAACACATCATTTTCAGCTCTACACATAAACAATGGAGGGTTGTTCCCTCTTATTGTTTGCTGTAATAAACCTAAGAATAAACTATTTTCGGCGCTGTTCTCCTTTAACGCTCTTACACTTTCGTTGTAAAAAACGTCACTGTCTCTATACAGATGAACCTTCACCTCACCGCCTCCTTTCTATCTACGCTCTCTGTTCTACCATTTGAGCAATGTTCACAATGACTTGGACTGCTTTTTCCATATCGTCAACGGATATATATTCATAACGCCCGTGATAATTTTGTCCTCCAGTGAATATATTTGGCGTTGGTAATCCTTTATAAGACAGCTGGGAGCCATCGGTACCACCACGTATTGGTCCAACAATTGGGTCAATGTCGCATGCTTTCATAGCATCTAATGCTACATCAACAATCTCTGGATTAGGCTCGATCTTCTCTCTCATATTGTAATATTGGTCACGAATTTCAAGTGTGACATTGTGATCACCGTGTTTTCCTTGCATCTGCCTTACAACAGATTCCATTTTTGCTTTTCGATTAGCGAATGCTTTACGGTCAAAATCACGAATGATGTAATGCAATTCCGCATAATCCGTATCACCCTTCATTGATAGAAGATGATAAAAACCCTCGTAGCCTTCCGTAAATTCAGGCGCCTCATCTGCAGGCAATTGATCATTAAATTCCATGGCACGCTTCATGGCATTAACCATTTTATTCTTTGCTGTGCCTGGATGGGTGCTCACACCTTGAAAACAAACCTTCGCTGCTGCCGCATTAAAGCTCTCATATTGAAATTCACCTAGCGGTCCCCCATCTAACGTGTAGGCAAAATCAGCGTTAAAAGCTTCAACATCGAAGTGATGTGGCCCTCTTCCAATTTCTTCATCTGGTGTAAACGCCACTCGAATCTTGCCGTGCTTAATAGAGGGGTTGTCGATTAAATACGCCATTGCTGTAACGATTTCAGCAATACCAGCTTTATCGTCTGCGCCAAGCAACGTCGTTCCATCTGTTGTCATGAGCGTGTGACCAACGTAGTTTGCTAATTCTGGGAATTGTTTTGGCGACAGCGTAATCGTTTCGTTGAGCTGAATGTCGCCTCCACTGTAGTTCTCATGCACTTGTGGATGTACACCTTCACCTGTAAAGTCTGTCGCTGTATCCGTATGTGCTAAAAATCCAATTGTCGGAGTTGATTTGTCGGTAGTTGCTTCAAGTGTTGCCATTACATACCCATTCTCATCCATACTCACGTCGGTCATACCAATCTGTTCTAACTCTTCTACCAGTAACTGCCCGAGCTCAAGCTGCCCCTTCGTTGTTGGCACCTCATGACTGGCTTCTGATGACTGCGTATTTATTTTTGCATAGCGCATTAAGCGTTCAATAAGTTGTTGTTTCAATGAGCTAACCTCTTTTCCAATTGTATTAGCTTTAGTATAGCGATCTTTTTTTACAATGCACAGAAAAAAATGATCGCACCATTTGATAAACTATGATATATTCATATCTATGCATATTTATTAACTTATTCAATTTACAGAAAGTGTAGGAGGATACGAATGGAACACATGGGCTTCATCTCGCTCATTCCCCCGCTTATAGCGATAGGATTAGCGATTACAACTAAG
Source organism: Shouchella oshimensis (assembly GCF_004375095.1). Taxonomy (NCBI): domain Bacteria; kingdom Bacillati; phylum Bacillota; class Bacilli; order Caryophanales; family Bacillaceae; genus Shouchella; species Shouchella oshimensis. The sequence continues at coordinate 116,789 of NZ_SNUX01000004.1, forward strand.
AACGTACTCGTTTCTCTGTTTACCGGATTGTTTGCTGGCGTTCTTTTACTTACTAGCGGCAACCCAATAACAGCGACTACAGAAACAATAGGTGAATATTTATTCCCTCAATTAACAGATAGCTACAATGCTGCCGTCCTTGTTTTACTCTTATTTATCGGTGGATTTGTTGGATTGATTGAGAAATCAGGTGGATCAGCCGCGTTAGCAAAGCGAGTTGTCCGCTTTTTAGATACAAAGGCTAAAACACAGATGGCAGCTTATGTCGGGGGTTTAACGATCTTCTTTTCTGATTTAGGCTCTCCTTTAATTGTTGGTCCCATCTTTGAGAAGATTTTTGATAAAGCAAAATTATCTCGAGAAAAATTAGCGTGGATTATTGATTCTACCGCTTCCCCACTTGCCGTTATGATTCCTTTTATCGGCTGGGGTGTTTACATCATGGGGTTAATTCGTCAAGAGTTTGATAACATTGGTTCGGACATGTCTGAATTTACCGCTTTTCTTCAGGCCATTCCGTTTCAGCTTTACCCGATCTTAGCTGTCGCGATTGTTCCGTTTATCGCTTTAACCAAATTAGATTTTGGCCCAATGGCACGAGCAGAACAACGTGTTGAAAAAACTGGTGAATTGTACTGGAAGACCTCTCGTCCCCTTCGTTACAGTGAGCCAGTTGATGAGAACCAAAAAAGTTATGCGGTGTTAATTTGGTTACCATTATTAACACTCTTCGTTACATTATTTGGCCTTTTGCTAACCCATGGCTTTCCATTTGAACCTGTTGCCGGCGGTGATTTTCGGGTTGCTTTAAGTACGGCTTACTTGTTTGCTAGTATTGTTCTTATTGGCTTAATGGTTTTATTAAAAGTAAAACGGTTCTCGGAAGCATTTGAGCTTTATTCAAAAGGAATGCAGAAGATGGTGTTTGTATTAGCTACACTTGTATTAGCTTGGGCATTAGGAACCGTTATGAGTGAAATGGGGACGGCAAACTATGTGATAGAGTTATTACAAGACAGTGTTCCTGGTTACCTTGTTCCTGCAATTCTCTTCCTTGTGGCAGTCTGTATCTCGTTGGCAACTGCAACGTCCTGGGGAACATTTGCGATTATGATGCCGTTTGCGATACCGATGGCTTTTGGACTGGATGCCCATCTCGCGGTTTGTATCGGAGCGGTTCTCTCAGGAGGCATATTCGGAGATCATTGTTCACCTATTTCTGATACAACCATTCTTTCATCTACTGGTGCAGGTTGCGATAATGTCGATCACGTTAAAACGCAATTCCCGTATGCTTTGTTAAATGGTTTCATTGCATTTATCGTCTTTATTTTTGCTGGTATTACAGGAAGCTCACTCGTCTTTTTAGCTGCATTAGCTTTCATGATGATAGCCGTCTTCCTCATAGGAAAACGAAAACCAAAACATGCTCAAATCTAAAAAGAGAGTTGCTATTTCAAAAGTGATCATAGCTGTTACCGAGCTAATCCGTACCCGATCAACCGTTATGTTCATGAAGATGACTGCGCACGCAATTAATTGAGGTGAAACCATGACCACATCGTCCCTTTTGTTTAGGGACGGTGTGGCTCTTTTTATGATCGTAAAAAAAGCTTATTGACGTTTTTTCGTCAATAAGCCCTCGTAATTAACCCTTTACACCTGTTAATGCAATTCCTTCGATAATTTGCCGTTGTGCGAAGAAATAAACAATCAATACAGGAACAACAGATATTGTAGCGCCTGCCATTAGTAAAGGCCATTGTGTAACATACAATCCTTTGAACATGGCCAGTAAAAGGGGAACCGTGAACAACTCAGTACTACTTAGAAAAGTAAGCGGCTGGATAAAGTTATTCCAGATGCCGATAAACGAAAAGATTCCAAATGCTGCTAAAGCAGGTTTTATTAGCGGCAACATAATCCGCAAATAGATAAAAGCAGGGTTGGCACCATCCATTACTGCTGCCTCTTCCATTTCTTTTGGAATCCCAAGCATAAATTGTCTAAGTAAGAAAACGCCGAATGCATTAAAAAGTGCATTAGGAACAATAATGGATAAATGGGTATTTACCCATTGAAGCTGATCTAATATGAGATAAAGCGGAATAAGCGTTACTTGCATAGGCACCATCATCGTTGCTAAAAAGGCAATGAACAACACTTTGGAACCTGGAAACTTTAATTTGGCAAAAGCATAAGCTGCCATCGAGCACGTAATAATCTGACTAAGCACTACAATAGTTGAGATATAGAAGCTATTCCAGTATGCTCGCCCAAACGGCATTGCATTTAGGGAATCAACAAAATTACTCCACATAATAGGATCTGGAATAATAGTGGGGGGAATGGAAAACATTTGCTCAAACGACTTTAAACTGCTCAATCCCATCCAAATAAACGGTCCTGCCATAACAATAGAACCTAAAATGAGTGCAAGATGAAGCAAAACCGTAGAGGGTTTCACTCTTCGCTTCACTGCTGGTTGAACAGGAGGTTGTAATTGGCGCTGTGCGTTATCTGCCGTTGTCTTCATAGTGCACCCACTTTCTTGAAACCGTAAACTGGATTAAAGTAAAGATTAAAATAATGACAAATAATATCATTGCCGCAGACGTACTCGTACCGAACGAACTTCGCGTAAAGGCTTCATCAAAAATATGAAGCACGAGTGTATAACTGGCGTTTCCTGGTCCTCCTTGTGTCATTACGTATGCTTGGTCAAACACTTGGAATGAACCGATTACTGTCATAATCGCAACAAAGAACGTTGTTGGAGATAATAATGGCATCGTAATGTTTCTAAATTTCTGCCAAGCCGAAGCGCCATCAATCTCGGCCGCCTCATAGTAACTTCTTGAAATTCCTTGAAGACCAGCTAAGAAAATAACCATATTCGTTCCAAGTCCCCACCAAATACTCAGCATTGCGATTGATGGAAGAACAAAACGTCGATCTGTTAACCAATTTGGTCCATCAATACCAACAGACGCAAGCACTTGATTAATCAATCCAAAATCACCGTTTAACAACCACATCCAAATGACGGCGATAGAAACTGAGCTTGTGACGACAGGCATAAAAAAGAACATTCGATAAAAATCTTTTCCTTTTACTTTATTAAGGGCTAAAGCTGAAAGAAGTGCAGCAGCTATCCCTCCAGGTATGACAATGAGCGAGTAGATCGTTGTATTTCGTAACGCCGCTCTAAAATTAGTATCTTGAAATTGTGTAATGTAATTTTCAAGTCCTACAAAGGTTCGTTCTCCAAACCCGTCCCAATGCATAAAGCTTATACCAAAAGCGAATAGTAGCGGTAATAAAGAAAAGAGAATCATTCCAATCATCTGTGGTGCAATAAACGCGTATCCCCACCATTTCTCACGTTTTGTAAACAAAACAACCCCTCCTTTGAGAAAGAGGAGGAGACAAGCTCCCCCTATCCATGTTTCTCTATTTATTCAACCGCTGCTTTTGCTTTTGCTGTTGCTTGCTCTAACGCATCCCCTGCATCAATATCGCCAAGCATCATTAATTCATATATATCTTCTAAATCTTCACTTAACCCTGGAGATGTAAATTCAAGACCAATGACTCGCCCCACACTACGAGCATCTAGCAAATATTGACCATGTTCCGGACGATCCTGGTTTAAGACAATTTCATCAATACCAACAACCGAAGGAACCGCATTCCCTTCCCCATCCAAACGTACTTCCTGTCCATCTGTGGATGTGTAGTAGGAAATGAATTTCATTGCTTCTTCTACGTGATCTGATTTTGAGTTTACCGCCATATAGGCAGTAGCAATATTAGCTGTTTCAATTTGTTCATCTGTATTAGAAGGAAATGGAATGTAGTCAAAATCAATACTTGTGTCTAAAAACATTGGCGTTAACCAACGACCAGCTGAAACGAATCCAACTTGGTTAGACATAAACATCGCTTCAATTCCTTGACCTTCAGGCATCGTTCCTGCATAAGTAAAGTTTCCCTCATCTATCATTCGATCAACATATTCGAATGCTTCCATCGTTTTTCCATCAGTGTCTCCAACAATTGCATCCTCAGTCGCAAACTCCCCGCCATTTGTCCAAATCCAGTTTAGCATCGCCCCATGACCACTTTCTTGCATGTACCCATGATTACCAGATTCATTTAATTGACCCGTGATGTCTTCAAATGTGTCCCAATTCCATTCACCGTTCTCATATAATTCTTGAGGAGACGGAATATTGTTCTCTTCTAATAATGCTTTGTTGTAGTACATGAGAATAGGGTTACAATCAACTGGTAATCCATAAACAATGCCATCGTTTCTTGAAGCACCCCAGATATCTTCAGTAAATTCATCTTCCGTAACGTACGAATCTCCACTTTCTAAAAAATCTGATAATGGTTCAATTGTGCCATTTGACATAAGAGTAGAAATATTCTCGGCACCGACATAAAACACATCTGGTGCTTGACCGCCTTGTAAACGAGTTGTTAACGTTTGGAAATAATTATCGTTTGGTAAGCCTGTTAACGTCACTTGAACGTCATCCTGCATTTCATTAAACGCATCTACCGCCCGGTTGTATACATCCAGTTCAGCAGGATTGCCCCATGCAGAAAACGATAACTCAACAACATCTCCGTTAGTTCCGGTAGATGAGTCTGACCCTGATCCACAAGCAGCCAATGTCGTGATAGCTAATGCAGAAACGAAACCAACGCCAAAAACTTTTTTCATTTTTTTCACTCCCCCGATTGATTGAAAACGTTTACAAGTTGTACTATTAAAAAAATGACGAAAACGATTACGTTGCGTTTAAAAAAGGTTCATATCATTATTATAGAACAGATTCCACTTTTCGTTGTCTGTAAAATTTTTTATGACAAGGGTAATTTTTTGCGGTCTATACCATGATTCCATTCTAGGAGGATTTTCTTATGACTGATCACTCAGCCTTTATTAGAGGTACACACTCATTCACGTTTCAGTTCTTACCTGAAACCGGTTTACTCAGTTTATGGAATATCGGGTGGGAAGTACGATCAGATCCTTCTTATTATTGGGATGGGCAAGCAAGAAATGTAGATCATAATACACTAATCTTTCAATATACCATTGCAGGTTCAGGTAAGTTAGAAATTGATGGTCGAACCTTTACAGTTCATCAGCATGAGGCCTTTATCATTGCTGTTCCTGGTGATCATCGTTACTATTACCCTGAAGATGGGAAAGAGCCGTGGGAATTTATTTACATTGCGTTGCAAGGCCCGACAGTCGAAGATATTTGGTCACGTCTCATTCAAGAAACGGGACCAGTTGTCCCACTTTCACCAGATAGCTATTTAATTCGCTCGTTGTTCTCTATTTATGCGGAAACAAAAGCCGACAGACTTCGGGACCCTTACCTAGCGGCAGCCCAAGGCTATCAATTTTTACTTGAATGCTTTCGAACGCTGCACTCTCATACGCCAAAAGGGGATTCCTATTATTATCAGCAAGCCTACTCCTATATCGAATCCAATTTTCACAAACAGATTTCTTTAGATGATGTAGCGGAACAGATTGGGTTATCACGCTATAGTTTGACACGATTGTTTAAAAAGCAAACCGGGGCAACACCAATGGAATTTGTTCGCGAACTCCGAATTCGGAAAGCCTGTTCTATGTTAATACACACGAACCGTCCCATTAAAGATATTTCTTTCGAGGTGGGCTTTCTCGATGTAAATTATTTTCATAAAGTTTTCCGACGTTACACTGGATCCAGCGCAAGTTTTTTTCGCAAAAAAGGCGATTTCTCACAGATTTATTTACGTAAAACGAAACATGAGTAACATGACAAATGTAACAATACGATATCTTTTTTCGTAATACTATTCAAAAATAACCGCAAAGCTTCCGCAATAAACCGCACTCCCTTAAAGGTATGTGTAAAGTTGCGTTTATCCCTTCTCATCTGTTCGTTCTTACGTATACTAACTTGTACAAGAACATGAACAGAGAGAAGGCGGTGAACAAAAGTGGAAAAACGAATTCATTGGATTGATGCAGCGAAAGGACTCGGTATTATTCTCGTTATTATGAGTCATGCACCGATGAATCCAGAGCTCCGCGCCTTTTTATTTGCTTTTCATATGCCCTTATTCTTCTATTTATCTGGCGTGGTATTCAAGCCTAGTCGCCAAGCGCCACTTACTTTTGTTAAAAAGAAAGCGCGCGGACTACTGCTACCCTATTTTATCTTTTCAGCCATAACCTATGTGACTTGGTTTGTCCTTTTTCGTCATCTCCCATTTACACCAGGCGAGAATGTTGATCCAATCCACCCTTTTACCGGGATCTTTTTATCGACACCAGAGAACTATCAATTAACTTATAATCCTGCAATTTGGTTCTTAACTTGCTTATTTTTAGTTGAACTCTTATTCTTTTTCTATTATCGTTTGAGCCGTGGAAAATGGATCGGACTGTTCTTACTGACGGCCGCTATTTTAGGTTATGGTTCAACATTTTTACAATTCGCCATTCCTTGGAACGGATTTGTTGCTCTTACTGCCGTTGTTTTTTATGGACTTGGATTTTTAACAAAAACATTCTGGAAAACGTACTCTTGGAAAATCGTTGCTCCTATAACAGTCAGTTTCTTTAGCCTCATGTACATTATTCAATCGTTTAATGAACGCATTGATATGCGTGGGAATATTTTAGGAGAAGCGTACTTGTTTTATCCAGCAGCTATCTTAGGCATGATTGCTTTTCTCATGTTGATTCAAAAACTTCAACATACAAAAGGGTTGCTCTATTTAGGCTCAAATTCCATTATTGTATTGCTCGTTCATATGCCCGTTTTGAATTTGGTAAAAGCCATGATGCACTATGGATTTGGGGTCAATCTTGATACGGCTAATACGCTTCCTTGGACCCTTCTGTTTACAGGTGTAACACTCTTATTAACCATTCCATTTATTGTCTTTTTCAACAAACATCCATGGTTCCTAGGTAAGAAAGAGACGAATAAGAAGACGAAAATGAGAACCCCTCAAGTCTCATTTCGAGAGAAAAGCTACCCTAAAAGTATCTAAGAAACCCCGTTACGAATAGATCGTAACGGGGTTCTTTTTACGCTACTGGCCAACTTTCTTGTTTATATGCCATATCCCAAAACATATATTCGTAACGGCTTGTATTTAAGAAGATCGCTTCTAAACGATCAAGCTCTTCAGCTGATTTTGATTCAGCTAGCTGGTCGAGAGTAGCAATTAACCAGTCGGCAATGGATCCAAAATCCTCTGATGAATACATTCTTACCCATTCTCCATAGTACTCATGATCCAGTGCTCCTGGTAGAGCTGCAAGGGCTTTTCCAATTTCATAATAACTCCAAGCACACGGTAAAATTGATGCAATTAATTCAGCCAAAGACCCTTTTTGTGCTTCTGCTAGCATTGCACTACTGTAAGCTAACGTAACTGGTCCTGGTACAGTTGCTTCTAATTCCTCTCGACTTACACCAAGTCGTTCAGCGTATGTACGATGAAGCTCCATCTCTGTATTTAATGTTTCGTCAAGAGCTGTAGCAAAGCCAGACATTGTTTTTAAATCAGGGGCAAGTACTACTCCCATTGCCATCACTTTCGAGTACTCAATTAAATACTTATAGTCTTGCTTCATATAATACTTGAACGATTCTTTTGGTAATGTACCATTACCAATGCCTTGAACAAACGGATGGTCATGACTCGCTTTCCAGATGGCATCTGCACGTAAACGAATACGCTGTGTAAATGACATACAATCACTCCTTAGTTAAAAATAAAAAACCACTTTCTGAAAAAGGAAAGTGGGTACACGTCATCTTAAAAACTGATTCGTATACACTTCCCTCCGCTAGTCCAAACTAGATCAGGTTATAAGGGTTAAGGTTCATTACCTCTCTCAGCCGTTTATGGCACCCCTAGTGATTTTAACTTACTCGTTTCATCTTAGAACATCAAGAAGGTTTGTGCAAGACAGGTCCTTGCACATCCCCACACTCCTTTCCATTCTTTCTACTACGTGATTGACTTTAAATTGTTGCTTTTGCAGTGTTCATGCTATGCTTTTGATAATTCTAGATGCGAGGAGTATCGCCCATCATGATGTACGTTTACTTTTTTCTTTTTTTATGCCTCTACGGCCTTGCTTGTTACTACGTAGCCTTTAACGGGTATCGATGGCTTAAAAGGAGTTTTGGTTTTGGTTACAGAAGATCTTATACGATAATCATTATCTTTTTATCTGTTGCATTCATCGCCTCATTTATTGTTTCATCAAGGCTATTGGAACTAATTGGAGGCTACTGGCTCACTATTGTTGGGTACGGATTACTCCTTCTTCCTCTCGTGAACCTGATCTATTTTCTATCTGGAAGAAAGCCTCTTATTCATCTGCTTTCTGGTTATATCTTATCGTTTTGCTTTTTGTGCATTCTTATTGTTGGTTCCTTTAACGCTTGGTCACCGACAATTCGCTACTATGACGTTTCACTTACAGAGGAACCGACTCAAGAAATTCGTTTTTTACTTGGTGCGGACTTTCATTTTGGCACTGTTATCGGCATGAACCATTTTGAACGCTTCCTTCAACTTGTTGAACAAGAATCCCCTGATGCCATTTTTCTTGCCGGAGACATTATTGATGACAACATGGACACTTTTATTGAAGAACAAATTGCCGATGGCTTTTTACAACTTGATGCACCACTCGGTGTCTATGCGGTCCCAGGGAATCATGATTATTACGGGGGTGACCTTTCTTTACTAACACAAGAGCTTCGTTCTAGCGGAGTTACTGTCTTGTTAGATGAACACATACATGTAGATGGACTTTTCACCGTCATTGGGCGTAAAGATGAAACTGATATTGACCGAAAGAGTATAGCAGAACTAATGGAACACGCGAACGAACAGCTTCCAATTATTATGATGGATCACCAGCCACACGAAACGGTTGAAGCTGCTACTCACAATGTGGATATGATTTTTTCTGGTCATACACACCGTGGACAACTCTTTCCTGGAAATTTACTTACTCAAGCAATCTATGAGAATGATTGGGGATACAAACAAATCGACCAACTCCACTCTTTTACAACGTCTGGATTTGGATTTTGGGGTCCTGCCCTTAGAATTGGTAGTCGCTCTGAAATCATTATGATAACCGTAAAACTTTAAGAATTGGCTTCTTTGTACTGCATAAAAATAGACAACCTGCCTCTAATCCTTCATAGAAAGTTGGGAAATATCTGTCTTCTCTATTCAACTGCTGTTATACACGTTATAATGAAACAACTACCAGGTAGGAAGGGAGGCTGCACAAATGTCTTCAACTGTAGCCGCACCAGAAGTCGGAGCTAAAATAGTCGAGTGGTATAGTTGCATCATTTCCTATGATCGGGAGCAAGCCATTCTTTCCAAACATGAAGTCAATCAGTTGATGAACCGAATGGTTCCTGATGAAAAAGTAAAGTCCTATTATGAATTAGTAAACTTTAGACATCAATTATTTATTGAACCAAATGCAAGCGAGCAAAAACAATTTGCAGCAATTGCGATTGCTGACAAAGCAACTGATGAGTACATGCAGTTTATGTACTACTTTATGTACGGGCAGAATGAATTTCATAACGGACGTTATAAATCTGCTGTTCGCTCCTATAAAATAGCAGAGAGACTTTTAGAACAAGTACCTGATCAAATTGAAAAAGCAGAATTTTATTATCGATCTGCTATTAGCTATTATCGAGTAGACCAATACATCTTTGCTGTTTCTTATTTTGAGCAAGCACTTGAAATCTTTGAGAAGAAACCCGATCATGAAGAAATTGTGCTCAACATCCATATTTTCTTAGGTGGAATTAGTACGGAACTTCATAAATTTGAAGAAGCAGAAGATTTACTGCAACATGCCTTTAGACGTTCTAAGCCGTATCCTGTTACACGAGCACTTCTCTTGAGAATTCTCGGTTTAAATCGAGTCAAACAAAACCGACAAGATGAAGCGATCCAGTATTTTGAAGAGGCACTTCTAATTAAAGAACATAGAGATTCGGTAGTCGGAGCAAAAACAGAATACAACCTCATTAATGTGAAGCTAAGAAAAGAGCCGAATAAAAAAGAAAATCATGACATATTAAATACCATATCACATAAAGTTCAGTCCCTTCATATGACTGAATATGTCATCCGCTGTAAAGTAAGCCTCGGCCTTTACGTGTTAAATGATACAGAGATGATCAATGAAGGGCTTGAAGCATTACAACAAGCCGAATTATACTTTGAAGCTTCTGAACTAGCAGAAGAAGTAGTTGACGTGTATTCAAAGCTTGGAGAGTTTGAGAAAGCATTGCACTTCATGAGAATGGCACATCGAATGCGCATTCATCAATCTTGTATAGGAGTTGAACAAACATGAAAAAGAAAACGTTTCTTCTTGTTACACTAGCAGTTGCTTTGTCCATTGGTAGCTTCAGTTTAGACGCTAGTCATTCTGCTGACAAAGCAGACGGTCGTTCTATCACAGCTTTAGATAAAGCCGATGGTAGATAAGTCCATCGTGCCTTATGAAAAACGTATCCCTCATTCTAAGGGATACGTTTTTTTTATGCTGGAAGCAAATTTCGTCACATACGTCTCTTTACTTACTATCCTTGCTTTCTCCGTCACCTTGAATAGATTCTTCGGGGATGTTCTTATCAAATTCTTCCTTCATTTCTTCTAATTCTTGATGGGATTCTTTTTGATACCTTGGATCCCAATCTCGATGTTTCCTTTCCAATTTTAAAATATCGTACTCACTGCTTAATGCTTTCATCAATGAGATAGCCATCAATAAAACAACAAACACAAATGGGAATGCAGCTATAAGCATTGCCATCTCCAATGCTTCTAAACCACCAGATATCAAGAGTGCAGCTGCTGTAGCTGCTAAAATAAGTCCCCAAGCGATTTTCACTTTTACACTTGGGTTGAGCCTTCCACCTGTTGTCAACATACCTAATACGAATGTGGCTGCATCAGCAGATGTCACAAAGAAGGAAGCAATAAGTAAAATGGCTATTCCCATAATAACTGGAGCCATCGGGTACGACTCTAAAAAGGCAAATAACGCCACTTCATTTCCTTGATCCATAATTAATTGATACAAACCACCGCTTTGATTCGCATCCATTTCTAAACCCGCAACACCGAAGATTGAAAACCAAATGGCACTAAATAAAACGGGTACGCCCATTACTCCAATAACAAACTCCCGGATGGTTCTTCCTCTTGACACTCGAGCTATAAATGTTCCTACAAATGGCGACCAACCAATCCACCATGCCCAATAAAACAAGGTCCAATCATTCAGAAATTCTCGTTCACCAGTAAAAGCGTTCATGCCAAATGTCATGCTAGGTAGATTTTGAAGATAGTTCCCTACTGTTGTCGTAAAGGATTCAATCATCTGAATGCTAGATCCTAACAGAAAAACAAAAATCATAAGCGCAATGGCTACAACAATATTCATCCAGCTAAGGTATCGAATGCCTTTATCGACTCCAGATGCCGCAGATAAAATAAACGCAACCGTTACGACGGCAATAACCACTAGTGTTGTAAACGTTGAATTCTCTATCCCTTCAAAGCTATAGCTCAAACCAGCCGTAATTTGCGATGCTCCTAACCCTAACGATGTTGCAATACCAAAAATCGTTGCAAAGACAGCTAAGATGTCAATACTATGACCAATTCCACCTTGAGCATGCTTTCCAATTAACGGCGTAAAGGCCGAAGATATAAGCGCAGGGGAATTATGCCTAAATTTAAAATAAGAAAGGGCTAAAGCAACAATGGCATACGTTGCCCAGGGGTGAAATCCCCAATGAAATAATGTGTATAAGAGGGATTCTTCTGCGGCTGCGATACTATTGGCTTCCGTTGTTGGCGGACTGTAATAATGCGTTAATGGCTCTGTCACACCGAAGAATACGAGTCCGACACCCATGCCAGCAGTAAACAAAAAAGCAAACCAAGTAAAATAACTGTATTCTGGTTTTTCGTCTGGTTTTCCTAATGTAATTTTACCGAACGGACCAAAAATTAAAAACAATGCTAAGAGGACAAAACCTGTTGTTGCCAATATGTAGACCCAACCTAAATTTGATGCAACGAAACCATCAACTGCTCCTAACACGCTCTCAACGTTTTCTGGTAAAAAGATGCCCCATAAGATAAACACGCTCGCTAATAGGAGAGAACACCAAAAGACAACGGTAAGTGTATTCTTTTTCAACTAAACGCCTCCTTTAGGATTTTTTTCTTATTTTATCGACAAAAACCCTCAATATTCCTACTACCTATTTCCTTCTTTCGTATGATTAAAACCTCAAGCAAACAAATAGTCGCTACAAAAAAAGACTATGGATTGTATCCATAGTCTTAAAAGATTAGCCAACTCGCTTCTTTTCTTGTTTACTTCGTAACTGACCACAAGCGGCATCAATATCTGTTCCTTGCTCTAAGCGAACACCACAGTTAATCCCTTTTTTCTTAAGAGTTTGGAAGAACTCTTGAATTGCTTCAGGCTCACTTCGTTGGTATTGACCATGCTCATCAACTGGGTTATAAGGAATTAAGTTCACGTATGAAAGATGACGCTTATCTCCTATTAACTCTGCTAATTGTAGCGCTTCTTCCTTATGATCGTTCACATCTTTAATCAAAATATATTCGTACGTAACACGTCGATTGGTCTTGTCTAAATAATAGTTAACGGAATCCATAAGCTTCTCGATCGGGAACGCTTTATTGATTTTCATAATCTTTGAGCGGAGTTCGTTGTTCGGTGCATGTAAAGAAACAGCTAAGTTTACTTGACTCTTCAGATCTGCAAATTCTTTAATCTTATGAGCAAGTCCACTTGTCGATACAGTGATGTGGCGCGCTCCAATGGCAAGACCTTTATGATCTTTAATAATATCTAAAAAGTCGACCGTATTGTCAAAGTTATCAAATGGTTCTCCAATCCCCATAACAACAATATGACTAACACGCTCTTCTTTTTTACGCTCATCAAGGAAGAATTGAACATTCATGATCTGTTCAACAATTTCCCCACTTGTTAAATCACGATTCTTTTTAAGCAATCCACTCGCACAGAAGCTACAGCCAATGTTACAGCCTACCTGAGTTGTCACACAAACAGAAAATCCATATTTATGGGTCATGAGTACCGTTTCAATTAAATTGCCGTCACTCAGTTGGAATAAAAATTTCACAGTACCGTCTTTCGATTCCTGACGAATGTGCTCCTTTAATGATCCGAACACAAAATGCTCTTCTAATAAAGAAACCGTTTCTTTATTTAGGTTGGACATTTCTTCAAAACTTGTTACACGCTTGCGATAAAGCCAGTCCCATACTTGCGTTGCTCTAAACTTTTTATGGCCTTGCTCAACAAACCAGTTGGCTAATTTATCCATCGTCAGACCATAAATTGATTGCTTTTGCATATGATCCCTCTTTTCTATCAATTTCGTTCTTCATTTATATTAATGCTACACATAGTTAAATAAATACATTCTACAATCCTTTATTCTATCATACTTTTTATAAAAAAGAAAAGAAAGATCAAAAAAAGCTTTTTGATCGTATGATCAATAAGCCCTCGACTGTTTACCCAATAGGCGTTAACGCCATTCCTTCTTCTAAGTAAGAGATAATATTACCTGCAGCAAGTCGTGCCATCTCCTCGCGTGTTTCAACCGTCGCATTCCCTATATGAGGAGTTAAGACAACATTTGCTAAAGTCTTTAATTCTTCATGGATAAGAGGCTCTTTTTCAAACACATCAAGTGCTGCACCTGCAATTTCTTTTTGTTTTAACGCATGTACTAACGCTTCTTCATGAACAACAGGACCCCTCGATACGTTTAAAAGAATGGCACTGTTTTTCATTTGCTTAAATGTTTCTTCTTTAAATAAGTGATGGGTCTCTTTTGAATAGGCTGTATGTATAGAAACAATGTCCGCTTCTTGAATCAATTGGTTAAATGGTCGGTAGTTTATATCGTTTTCCGTTTCTTTCTTTGCTCTCGCCGTATATAAGATGTTCATTCCAAATGCTTGTGCACGCTTGGCAACCGCTTGTCCAATCTTTCCATAGCCCACAATCCCCAACGTTTTCCCTTTTAGTTCTCTTCCTAAAAAGAATAATGGTGCCCACCCATTGAACCCTACTGTGCGACAAAGTTGATCGCCTTCTGGAATCCGACGCATTAAGCTCAGCATTAACCCTAATGTTAATTCAGCCGTGGCATCCGTTGATACTTTTGGGGTATTGGTGACTACAATTCCTCTTTCTTTTGCTGCCACTACATCAATGTTGTCAAATCCAGCACCATAGTTTGCAATAATCTTAAGAGACGGCGCTGACTCAATTACTTTTCTTGTTACCTTTGTAGATAACGGGCAAAGTAAAGCTGTTGCTTCTCTTACACCTTTAATCAAATCATCTTCACTAATTACGCCCTCATTCTGATAAACATTAACCGAATACGTTTTTAATGCTTCATATCCACTAACCGGAATTTCGCCTGAAATAAAAATATGTGTCATTCCGTTACTTCCCCTCTTATGATTGCTGTTTTAGCCGATCCATTCGTTTTGCTAAACGTCTCTTCCAGTCCTCAGCCAATGGTTCAATCGAAGCAATCTCTTCCATTGCTTTCCAATCTTCATTTGCAAAATAGACCTGGTTACAAGTAAGGATTGACATCTTCTCTGGATGTTCTTCCACTAACTCAATAGTCGATTGTGATGTAATGGTTCCTTCTTCAAGCACTCGGGCTAAATACCCTGTAAAACCAGTCTCAATTGTTCGTTTCAGTAGTGTGTCAGCCTCAGTATACTGGTCTATTGTACTGCATGGAATCCGTCCTTGTGTAATTTGAACAAGGGCAGTGCCTACCTTGTAAATATTTCCTATGTACACGTTCTCTTCTAGCATATTCGTCACCGTAAGGTTTTCTCCAAAAGCCGCATTCGGAAGTACTCGACCCAATTCTTCTTCCCATTTTTTATAATGCTCCAATGGGTAAAAGCAAACTGCTCGATCTGGTCCGCCGTGATTTCGCTTGTCTGCCACATCGTCTCCTTTAAACCCATCTTTCGTTAAAAAAACCTCCTCTACACGGTCTTTTTTTATGCCTGTAACAATGGAGCGCTTCATCCCGTCCTTCTTCATTTCCTTTGGCAAACCTGTAGATAATGCATGGATCATTTTTCCCATCCGTTTATTCCCCCTTATAAAAAGTACCTGTCGTTTACACAAGTACAATACGTTATCATTATCATGCCACATTCATTCATAATTGACGAGGTTGGATTGATCTAATTTCACTAAAAAACTCGTACAACTGCTTTAAAATGAATAGGAGCCTATAATCTCTTTAGAATGGACGCTCAAAACACCGTCGCGGTAGTGTGTTCCTGTTTCATAAAAAAGATTTCTTATTTTGCCAACAGTTCTTGTTCGTTAACCGTTATCTATGTGAAGACAATTGAAAGGAGGGAGTGCTAAATCTATGATTGTTCACAAAGCGTTAGAAAGAGACATACAATCCTTTGCGCTTTCTATCGCCGCAAATGAACATGAAGCGAACGATTTAATCCAATATGCGTGGGAAAAATCCCTCTCCTATAAGGAGCTTCATGAATGGCCTTATTATAAACAAAAAGCATGGTTTTATCGGGTTATGAAAAACGAACTTATTGACTTGAGAAGAAAACACAGGCGTGAAATTGGTCTGGATGAAACGAAAGAACCCGTTTTCTTTCCAACAGAATTTAACAATCTAGAAATCATTGAGCTTCTTAATAAACTCCCACCTAAACAAAAAGACCTTGTTTTCAAACGCTACTGGCTAGGGCTATCTAGCGCTGAAATCGGCAAATCATTAAATATTCCTTCAGGAACCGTACGCTATCAACTTACTAAAGCAATTGGTTTCTTAAGACAACTAATTCAGGAGGCATACGAATGAAAAAAACCATCGGCAACGTAGGAACACTTAATTTGACAGAAGCAACAGAAGAAAGTATTTCAGCGATCCAGCATATTAACAACGTCGGGTTGTTGCTTTATTCCACTGAAACAGCTTCCCTTGTACCTAAGCTTTCAATTGGCAACCTAGGCTATTCTCTTAGAATACCGAAAGACGCTCAAGTCATTAACGGTTTATTCTCTGTAGATAATGAACTATTAACGTATGCTAAACCAGATCAAACGATCATTATCAACGGGTTATTAACGTTTTCAAATGACTTGCGCTTGGAAACGATCTTAGAGACAGAACTCTCGTTTATCGTAAATGGCATTGTTTACGTTCCATCTGCACTTAAAGGATCAGTAAATAGACTTATAAAAAAACACTCTGGCGTGTCAGTAGACTACACAGGAAGTGAACCTAAACTTTTATCAGGAGATACTCTACTAACAAACACATTGGTAGATAGTTATTCGCCTAAAACAAATGTAGCACTAAATGGAATCCTTACATTGGCAGCTGACCTTGATTTAGAACAAATACGCCATAAAATTGAATCGATACAAATTAACGGGATAATTGAGCTTTATGAACATCAAGTGGCAAGCGTCATGTCAAAAGTAACGATAAATGGAACAACAAGAATCATTCCTACTGATTACAAACAGCTAAAAAGCGTGTTTCAACTATCAAGCAAGTCGATCAGACGATTTAAACAAGAGCGTGTCTATACAACAAAACCACTTGTGTTTGATAAATCGATTACAAGAGAAGCGTTTCAAGATGCGTTCACTTCAATTCATTCTCACTCATTTATTCTTTGCTCCGAAGACATTGAGGACCTTGTATACGAAGTATTAAACCGCTTTGAAACAGATGTCTATACGTACAAGGACGATTTTCGATTCATTACAAACGAAACATGGAAATCGGAAACATTACAGCAGCTCGAAAGTCCAACAACCATTGTAGTCTACCGTTATCTGCGTTTTGACGATCCCTTATCGTCTGAAATCATAAAGGACCATTCAATCGTCCTCTTAGGTGAAATATCGGTTCTTAATGAACAATCAAAACACGTTATTCAACAACGAATGATCGAAAATAAAAATGGACTCATTCACACGTCTGATCAACAAGAACGAGGACTATCAAACTATGGTGAATTAAGTTTATAAGAAGGAGTCAGAAAATGTACTTACCACCAAAGGATCGTCTTGATCGACTATACAAAGAAGCAGAGACTCATCAACTGGACAAATCATTAAAAAGAGAACAACCTCCCAAAACCATATGGGGCATTCGTGGATACCCTGCTTTGTTCACCTCTTACAGTATTTCTGTTATTGGTCAATGGTTTGACTCCATTGCATTAATGGTTTTATTCGCTTATATTTGGCAATCAAGCCCCATTTATTTGGGCTTGATTCCAGTAGCATTGGCACTGCCACACGTTCTTTTGTCTCAGTTCGTAACGAACTTACTCAAACATTTTCACAAAATTCGGTTAATGGCATTTGCCGACTGTTTAACAGCCTGCTTCACCATCGGACTCTTTTTTTCACCAACACCATGGCTTGCACTCATTTTACTAAGTTTACGTAGCACGGCAAACGTTGTTCATTACCCTATCCAGCAAAGCCTTGTTCGAGAACTTATACCTGAGCACCTTCGACTGAAAGCAGTGTCATGGAATGGTCTAGTTAGTCAAGGCGCCAAAATAATTGTTCCTTTTCTTGGAGGGCTCTTTCTAACCGTACTTGCTCCACAAACATTGTTACTCCTTAATGCAGCTGCTTTTCTTATTTCTGCAGCCATTTTATTTTCGATTCAACAACTGGTTCCGTCAACGAATACAACTAAAACATATGCTAAAACATCTTTTTATGAACAATGGAAATCAGGTTGGCTAGCCCTTTTCTCTTACCCTTTACTTCTTTCGTTATTTAGTCTGTCTTTAATCGGTATATTTTGCATTCAATTTGTTGATTCCCAATTCCCTATCCTATTTAGGAAAATCTCAACAGATCCGCAATCTCTTACGATTGTTATATCCGCTATTGGTTTTGGGGCGGTAACCATTATGTCGATCCTTAACAGGTTGAAAAAACTTACCCATTTGCTTTTTTGGATTAGTCTATCACTCGTACTTATTGCACTTTCATTTATTGGCTTTAGCCAAATTCAAGCTCATCATTCAGCTTATTTTCTACTTGTCCTTGGTTTTATATGTGGAGTCGGTACAGGTTTGTCAATAACAACCATTAATTATGCGATACAGACCATTCCACGAGATGAAGAGGTAGCAAGTATTGCCTCTATCTCACAGTCACTTACAAGCCTTGTTGTTATTGTTGCACCACCGACTGGAGCCATCCTTACTCAAGTAGTCGGAGTTCAAACCATGTTCGCTTTGTCTGGCATTGTGCTAATCATCTGCTTGTCATTACCTGTTTTAGTAAAAGTGAAGCAGAAGAGACTCTCTACTAAAAAGAAAAGAATCCATTACGATAGCTCAAGCTTATGAGGAAAAAATGTACCTTTTGTTCTATACTACAAAGGAAAGGAGAATGCATATGCGAATATTAACAGTTGGTGCTGGAGGCGTGGGTGGATACTTTGGCGCAAGACTTGCAGAAAAAGGAGAAGATGTTACCTTTTTAGTAAGAGAAAAGAAAAAGAAAAAGCTTATTGAGCAAGGTTTACGCGTCAACAGTATTCACGGAGACATTCAGTTAACGCCGTCACTGATAACGTCAAACGATAAGGCAACCCCCTTTGACCTCGTGATTTTTACGACGAAAGCATACCACCTTGATCAAGCTATTCAAGATGTTCGTCCTTTTATAGACGACCAAACTTTGATTTTGCCATTGCTAAACGGCGTTGCGCATTATGAAACCCTCGATAAAGCATTTGGCGAGAATGTGATAGGCGGTCTTTGTTTCATCGAAAGCGCCATCGACTCAACCGGAGCAATTCGACAAACTAGTCAAGCTCACCGTCTCGTTTATGGAAGTCGCTCGAATCGCCAAAGAGATCGGATTGAGCAGTTACAAGCACACTTATCAGGAACAAAAGCAGATTTTCTTTTTTCCACTACGATCGAACAAGAAATTTGGCATAAGTACTTGTTTATCACGGTGGCTTCAGGCATCACAACCCTTTTTCGATCAAGTATTGGCCCCATTATCAGTAGTGAAGAGGGGAGAACCTTTATAAGAAGATTGCTAACAGAATGCGTTACGATCATGAAGGCGGAAGAGGCGCCTTTGTCCCCAACGATTATTGCGGATCATATGCGAACCTTTGAATCCGTTAACGATAATATGAAGTCGTCCATGCTCCGTGATATGGAACAGGGGTCAACAACAGAAGCCCACCATCTTCAAGGGTATTTGATGGAACGGGCTGCAATACACGGAATTGAAGTCCCAACACTTTCAACTGTTTATACAAATGTAAGCCTTTACGAAGCAAGCCTTACATAAACAAAAAGAAGGCATGGATGTACCACGCCTTCTCTTGTTTACTCTTTTCCTTCAAGAATGGCAACAGCTTCTTTTAATGTCTCAGGTTGCCCTACATTTCCTGGGAAGATTACATATGCTTTTCCTGGGAACTTACTTTCTTGTCCTGTTTTCCAAACAGGAATCCCTGGTTTGATTTGACCGGCTACGACAGCTCGCTCCACACTTAAACCAATTGTACCAATACTACTTGAGGTAATGCCGCCTTTTGCGACAATATAACTCGGTTCAACTTCTAGCTCTTTTACAATGCTTGTAACGGCATTAGAAATTTTAACCGATTGTTTCAATTCCTCTTCTTGCATATTGTCGCCTAAATCTAGACGTTCTCTACGTGTATAATAAACAACTGATTCACCATTTTTAATGGCCTCTTCACATGCAAGCCGTACGCGCTTCGTTTCCTGTGCAAATTTCTCGTCATCTTGCACAAGATGAACATCAAACTCAATTCCTTTTACTAAGCCACTTTCAAGAAGATGCTTAAGTTGCTCCGTTGTTTTTTTCACATGGGAGCCTACGGCAATTAGTCCACCATGCTGACTTCCTTCTGTTACCATATCTTCACGTTTAAGTAACGGTTTATCAGCAATTCCACCAATAACTTTTGTTAAAGCAGCAGCACTACGAGCTATATAATGCTTTCCTTGCTTCAACGCTTTTAGTAAAGCTGTTGCAAACACTTCAACATCTTCATAGCCAACTGCATTCACAACAATTTTTTGAAAATCAGTCGCTGCTGTTAATTGTGCTGTAATTTTTTCAATGGCAACAGCTCGTAAATCTTCAAGAGAAATGTAGATTGTCTCCTCTTTTTGGTAACGACCATTTGTTTTTTCTTCAATGTACTCACCTAGATGGGAAGCAGCAAAGCCAAATGTGCGGTCATTTGCAAATTCGGTTTCTCCAGCAGGCACAAGCACTTCGCCATTCTGAACGTAATGGATATTATGAATGGTAAAGCGTCCACCTTCTTTAAAGAAAGGAATGATAATTTCCCCATCAAAACGTTTTTGTCCCATTGATTCAATTTTTGTTTTAATGGTTTCCGTTTCTAATGGATAATGACCACGTAATGTTGAGTCACCTCGGCTAATGAGCAAGTATGGAAGATTCTCTTCATCCGCTACTTCTTGTACACGTTCTGCAATTTCTTCATGGCACTTAACGGTCTCCTCTTCAGTGAAACCTCGTGAATTCGTTAATATAAAGAACATCGATTGCTCTTCTTTAAAACCAGCTTGAATCGATGCTTTCGTCCAATCTGTAAATACAGAAACGCCATGAACAGTTTGAATGCCTGTTGGATCATCATCTAAAACGACGATTTTGTAGGGAGAAGCTTGTTGTTCCGCTTTTAACAGTGACTGTATTTCATTGCGATTGACAGCCTTAATGCTTGCAAACGTCTCTTCCGCATTTAACTGTTTCATTCTTTATCCTCCTTACGCTGAACGATGACATTGGCTAGCTTCTCATAATGCTGAACAATGCCACCGTGATCGATTGCTTGTTTACCATCAGCGCTTAACGAATGGAAGATTTCAAGTAGTTGGCTAGAAAGTGGTAATGGTACGTGCATCTCATGAGCTGTATTCATAACGTTCGTTAAGTCCTTCATATTAATATCAATTCGGCCACCAGCAACAAAATTGCGATCTAAAATCATCGGTATTTTTGCGTCCATGACGGTGCTGCCAGCTAGCCCGCCTCGAATGGCTTGGTACATCTTTTCAATATCAATACCTGCCTTAGATGCCAACACAAGCGCCTCCGAAACAGCTGCAATGTTCAAGTTAACAATAATCTGGTTTGCTAGTTTGGCTGTTGTTCCACAACCAGCATCTCCAACTAGAACAATGTCAGTTCCCATTGCTTCTAGCACAGGTTTTGCTTGGGCAAAAACGTCTTCTTCGCCACCAACCATAATAGCAAGCGTCCCATCTATGGCTTTAGGTTCTCCACCACTTACAGGGGCGTCCAAGAAATGTACACCTTTTTCTGCTACATGTGCTGCCATTTGCTTTGAATCAACAGGCGATACAGAGCTCATATCGACAATAATTAACCCCTGTTCTGCGCCTTCCATTACCCCATTTACGCCAAAAACAGCTGCCCGAACATGTTCACCTTTTGGTAACATCGTAATAATCACATCGCTGTTTTGAGCAACTTCTTTCCCTGACGAAGCTGCAACAGCACCTTCAGCAGCGATAGCCTTTACTGCTTCTTGATTCAAGTCAAAAGCCGTAACGCTAAAACCAGCTTTTAGTAAATTCCGCGTCATTGGCATACCCATAATACCTAATCCAATAAATCCTACACGTTTGTTCATGTTTCTTCTCCACCTTTATCTCTGTTGTTAATGGTTCATTTCTGTAAGAAAACCTGGAAAAAACCAACTAAGTAGTCGGTTTTTCCATTGTCATTTAAAGTCCTGGCAAAAATCCTGCGATTGCACTTAAGAAGAAAATAAAGGCAAGCGCTGTTACTCCAGCGATGAATCCGCCTAAACTCCAAACTCGTAGCGTTTCTGCAACGGACAATCGACCAAATTTAGAAACAACCCAAAAGCCCGAGTCGTTCGGTAATGAAAGACCGATACCTCCTGCACAAATGGCTAGTCCCAGTAAAACTGGCGACACACCTAGATCCATCGCCATTGGCCCTAAGATGCTTGCTGTTGTAACAAGAGCGACTGTTGCACTGCCAAGAGAAGCTCTTAAGATTTGCGCAAAAACAAAACCTAATAAAAGCGCAGGCATGTTCATTCCCTGCATAACACTTATTAATAAGTCACCTAAACCTGTTTCTTGTACAACTCGTCCAAAAGCTCCACCAGCACCTGTAATTAAAACGACCATACCAGAAGCTTCAAATGCTTGACGAAAGACTGTCGGAGTTGATTCTTTAATGTATTTAGGCAAAACAAACATTGCGACAACAACACTAATTAAGAGTGCCATGTTTTTGTCACCAATTGTGGCAAAGATTGTCGGAATGATTTGCTCTTGATCATTTCGATAGATGACGTTATTAATTAATGTGTTCGATAATATAAGTACAATTGGTAATGCAAGCATTGCATAGGAAAGCCAAGTCGGTATTTCACGTGATACTGTGTTATCAACGTTTTCGATATCTTCAACTGCATCATCTAAACGATTGCCATTTGGAATTCGTTTTCCGATAAATTTTCCATAAAGAACACCGCCTACTAACGTTGCAGGAATAGCTACAAGTAGGCCATAGAGAAAGAATATGCCAATGTCTGTGCCCATTTGGTCTGCAACAACTAAAGGACCAGGAGTTGGTATAATTAAGCTATGGGACACAATCAAGCCAATAGCAAGAATAGCTACAAAGGTCGCCAAAGAGATTTTTGTTTTAATCGATAAGCTTTGTACGAGTTTATTTAAAATAATAAAGGCTGCATCAAAAAATACCGGAATTGCCACTGTTGTAGCTGTAGCAGCCAAAGCGTATGGAGAATTTTTTATACCAAATGCCCGCAACATAGAGCTAGCAATTTTTTCAATTGCACCAGAAGCAGCAAGGAACTGTCCAAAAATAATTCCAAGACCAATTAAAATCCCAACTCCTGTAAGCGTAGCCCCAAACCCTTCCGCCACAACAGTCGGTACATTTCGTGTAGGAATGGCCGAAACAAGACCAAGTCCAACAGCGATAACGAGCAATGAGATAAATGCATCCCATTTAAATTTCATAATAAGAATAAAAAGAACGATAAGAGCGACAACAAATCCGATAATTAATCCATTGCCAGTTAACATGAGCCCACCTCATTAAATTGTGTTTTTACTTGTTTTAGCGTTTGTAAATCGTTATTTTTTCATGCGTGTTACGGCTAAACGTGATTGATTTATTTTTTTCTTCCCATCATCTCCCGCTTCAGCTGCAACTCTTGTATAAAGCGTATCCATTAAGACGAGTTGAACGAGCCTTGAAATCATTGCATCCGATTGACGCTTTGTTTCATGAGCCTGAGTGAGTAAAACATTGTCTGCAACATCGGCAATACTAGAATGTTCATTTGCCGTAATGACAATAAGATAGGCCCCGTGTTTCTTAGCCATCGTTAACACTTCATATATATTCGTCGTTTCTCCAGAATGAGAAATCGCCACAATGACATCTTTGTTCGTCATGTGACTTGCATAGATCGCTTGATAATGCGGATCTTTCACTGAAAGAACATTCCCACCTAAGCGCATAAATTTGTGCGCACCGTCTTCAGCCATTGTGGCAGATAATCCCTGACCAAAGAAGTAAAGTCTGTTTGCTTCAATAATGGCTTGAACTGCTTCTTCTACACGTTCATTTGAGAGCTTTTCTTTTGTTAGAGCCATGGCTTGAAAAACTTGATCAGCCATTTTTTCGAAAATGGTTTCTGCCGTATCTTCCTTCGCAATATCAATAATTTCTAAAGAAGACGGTTTCATATCAGCCATTTCTTGCGCTAAAGCAACTTTAAGCTCTTGATAGGATTGATATTCAAGCTTTTTATACAGGCGAACAACACTCGGTTCACTTACTTCACTTAGCATTGCTAATTCTCCCATAGACAGAAGAAATGGTTTGTCCTGCACTTTTAACTGATGAATGATTTTTTCTTCAGTTGCCGTAAGCGATTTCTTTTTAAGCGTAATGCGTTCTTCAAACCGAAGCATTCTCTTCCCTCCTCATTTCTGTAGTAATATTACTACATATATAACGCTTACACAACAGGATATTTTTCTTTTTCTACATATTTCGACTTGATTTGTATAAAATAGAGGCTTATTATGTGCTTAACATGTAGTTATAACTACAAAACAGGAGGAATTGGTAATGTTTACTACAACAAAAGACGTTCTTACTTATGCGGAAAAAACAAATACAGCTATTGCTGCATTTAATTGTTACAATGCTGAAACCATCCAAGCTGCTGTTCAAGCAGCAGAAAATCAACAGCAACCAGTGATTATCGCGTACGGTGAACGATACAAGGATTATATGAGTTTAGAAGCGTTTGCTACATTTACAAAGGTGATTGCCGAACAAGCTTCCGTTGACGTAGCTCTTCATCTGGATCATAGTTATGAGTTTGAAACGATTCGTCGCGCCGTTCATGCTGGATTCACATCGGTTATGTTCGATGGATCAGCTTTATCTTTGGAAGAGAACATTAAGCAAACAAAAGAAGTCGTTGATTTTGCTCATGAGCATGGAGTTGATGTTGAAGCAGAGATAGGTTCTATGCAAAAAGGCGCGTTTTCTGATGAAGAAGAAGGGGACGGTCGCTTAACAGATCCTGATGAAGCAGCCGATTTTGTTCGAAAGACAAACGTCGATTTTCTTGCAGCTTCTATTGGAACGGTTCATGGTATGTATGACGGTGACCCAGAGATTCGCTTAGATTTACTTGACGCATTAAAAGAACGAATTGAGACGCCACTTGTTTTACACGGCGGGTCAGGAACGCCTGAAAAAGAAGTACTTCAAGCTATTGAAAAAGGGATTCGCAAAATAAACGTTAATACGGAAATTTCTCTAACTGCTGTAGAAAGTATTGCTAAAACAGTAAAAGAAAATTCAAAAGCACACTTAAGTGTCGTCATGGAAAACGCTCAACATGCAATGGTCGATCATATGGAAAAAATTGTGACACTTTATAAAAATAATTAAGAACCAAAGATGGAAGCGACCTAAAAAGGGTCGCTTTTTTTATGTATGTTTTCTTTTCGGTTCGACATAATAAGCTTTATTCAGGAAAAGAAGGGGGGCATTCGTATGAGTAAAACAAAAGATTCGAACTCAGTCTATCTGCAGCCTGCTAAAGCTCTAGATGAAAAGATTGCGTACATCGAACAGGTTATAGGAAAGAGTGATGATCTTGTTCAGCGTCCATTTTCTTTTGGTAGAGATCATACAATACCAGCTGCCCTTCTATACATAGATGGCTTAGTCGACGATCGCGCCTTACAGAAAATGATGGCCGGAGCGAAACATACAGAGCTTTCTGTAAATAACCCGATGGAGGATATCCAGCTTAGCTTAGAAGAAATTGGTCATACAGAAAAAGCGTTAACGTATACCACCATCTTGGAAAAACTGTTAAAGGGGAATGCGATTTGCTTAACAGAAGGTTCATCAATTGCCATCGCTATTGCTATACCGCAATTCTCAGAACGCACCGTCGCAGAACCAACAACTGAAACCGTCGTCAGAGGCCCTAGAGAAGGATTCGTGGAAAATATGAGAGTCAATACCTCATTAATTCGACGGCGACTATCCGATGAGAATCTATGGATTGAATCCATGACTTTAGGCGAGCGCTCCAGAACCACGATATCCATTGCTTACGTAAATGGCATTGTCGATAAAACATTAGTAGAAGAACTTTATAGTCGCTTAAAAAGAATTGACACAGACGGGATTCTAGAAGATGGCAGCTTAGAAGAACTAATACAAGATTCTTTCTATACACCGTTCCCTACTGTTTACACTACCGAGCGCCCTGATACTGCCGCTGCTCATTTATTAGAAGGAAAAATTGCCATTATTGTGGACGGCACGCCAATGGTGATGATCGTTCCAGCATTGTTTGTTCACTTTTTTCATAATACTGAAGACTACACACAGCGATCCGATATTAGTACGTTAATTCGCATCCTTCGATTTGGTTGTATTTTAATCGCATTATTAGGACCTTCATTGTATATTGCTGTAACCACTTTCCACCAAGAGCTCATTCCTACTGGTTTATTAGGAAACTTGGCTGCTCAAAGGGAAGGCACACCTTTTCCTACTTTTATTGAGACATTGTTGATGGAATTGACGTTTGAAATTTTACGAGAAGCTGGGATTCGAATGCCTCAGCCTGTTGGGCAGGCTGTCTCGATTGTAGGTGCCATTGTTATTGGTCAAGCAGCTGTACAAGCTGGAATTGTATCTGCCGCAGTTGTTATTGTCGTTTCCATTACTGCGATTGCTGGTTTTGTGTTCCCAAGCTACAACATTGGCATTCCCATTCGTATTTTGCGTTTTGCTTTCATGGGACTTTCTGCTTCTTTTGGATTAGTCGGAATTTGCGTTGGTTTTACAGCACTTCTTCTGCACCTTTCTAGCTTAAAATCATTCGGAATTCCTTATATGCAAGGCTTCACACCGTTTGTTTTAAAAAATCAACAAGACATGATTTTCCGAGCACCTAAATGGATGATGAAAGAACGTCCTACACCAGGAGATTCCCTTGACCGAGTAAGAAACCGAAACAAGCGTCCAAGCCCAGAACAATAAAAAAGAAAAGGAGGTGCGTGTACAATGTCCTTAAAATCATTTTTCATAATCCTTCTTGTCATGTGCCTCCCACTTTCGGGATGTTGGGATCGTTGGGAACTAAACGAATTATCGTTAATTGTAGGGATGGCCATTGATAAAGATGAAGATGAGTACATCTTAACCATGCAAGCGATGAATCCAGCGGAAATTGCTTCTCAGGAAACTGGTAGAGGTTATGCTCAGGCGATGAATGTCCAAGAACGTTCAAAGACCATTCATGAATCCTTAAGAAAAATGGTACAAAAATCACCACGCCGTGCATTTATCTCTCAATTAAAAGTGTTAATTATAAGTGAAGAAGTTGCAAAAGACGGTTTAGAAAAAGTGCTTGATTTCTTTTATCGTGACCACGAGTCCCGTTCGGATTATTACATCGTCATCTCCTATGACAACAAAGCATCTGATGTCCTAGATATAATTACACCTTTAGAAAATTTACCTTCACAAAACGCCTTTGATTCAATTACGTTTTCACTGCGTTCTTATGGTGGCACAAAAGCGATTACAATCGACGAACTCTATCAAGAAATGATGGCAGAAGGAATTGAACCATCTATTATGGGCATTACCGTTTCAGGAGATATAGAAAAAGGCCGCACAAAAGCGAATGCGGAAGTGAATTCCCCTTTTTCTATGCTGCATATTAATAAAGCTGCCTTGTTTAAGGAGAATCAGCTTGTCGGCTGGCTTGGCCAAAAGGATAGCAAAGGCCTTGATTATTTAACTCATGATATAAGTGACAGTGTGGGAAGTTTCACATGCCCTGGTGGTGGGCAAATTGCTCTTGAGGTAAAGGATGTACAAAGGCAGCTAAAGACAAGCATTGATAATGATCAACCGAAAGCCACGTATAAGTTCGAAATCGAAGCGACCATCTCCGAAGTGGATTGTACAACGTTAAACCTTGCCCTGCCCTCTTCTTATAAGAAAGTGGAGCAGCTCGCGAGCGATGAATTTAAACTAACGCTAAACAGCACCATTGAGAAAGTAAAAGAACTTAACACAGACGTGTTCGGTATTGGTCAAAATATTTACCGTAACCATCCTGATTTTTGGGAAGCACATAAAGAAGAATGGGACGAACTATTTAAAGAAACCGAAATTGATGTTGAGGTTAATATCCAACTGACTGATAGTGGGAGTATTGTCAATTCATTTTTAAAGGTCGGTGATCAAAAATGATTGTCTTTCAATTATTTCTTTTGGCAAGCGCCGCCTTTCTTATTTATATCAGTCAGAGAAAGAAGTTAACAGGTGATAAAAAGATGTCGATTCTCTTTTTCACCATCCTTGGCATTGGTCTTTTTTATGGGTCTACTTACATTTTACAAATTGACATTCCAAGCTTCGCTAATAAGATGACCTCCATTGTAAAATCGCTTCAAGGGATTAAGACATGAGCAAAGAAAAATTAACAACCAATCAGTTTCGCATGCTTGTCTTATTTAGTACGTGCAGTACATCTCTTTTAAGCATGCCTTTAATTTTAGGAACGATGGTCGGAAGAGATGCTTGGTTAATTGTTCTTCTTGGAACTCTTATAGGAATACCCCACATCGCATTATTCAGTTTAATGGCACGACGGCACCCTCATAAGGATGTATTCGAAATGAGTCGAGCCATTTTAGGAAACAAAATTGGTACGATTGGCATGATCATCGTGACGGCTTTACCGCTCCTTACTGTTTCAACTAAGTTACACTATTCTCTCTCGTTCATCACGAACCATTTGTTGCCTGAGACACCTCCCGTCATGGTGATGTTTATTAGCATGTCTATTGTTGCAATGGGTGTTTATTTAGGCATTTGCTCACTTGGACGCACAGCAGAAATGCTAAGTATCTTCTTTTTTGTTCCTTTGCTTATGCTATTTGTACTAAAGGCATCTGACATTCACCTTGAATTTGTTTTACCCTTTTTTCGTGGAGAACAAAATCAATATACTGAAGCCATTCTGTTTTATTTAGCTATAACATCATGTAACAATTTTCTTATTTTAAGTATTTTTCCAAAGTATGTTGCTGACAAGAAGAAAGCGAGTCGCGCATTTTGGCAAGGCCATCTCCTCGCCTGCCTGATTTTATTACTCGTTACTCTTCTTTGTATTTCTGTACTAGGACCAGAGTTAATGACCTCTGCCTTTTTCCCATTATTCACATTGGCGCAACGGGTTTCATTCGGCAATTTCGCAGAACGTATCGAAGCCTTGTTAACGATCCTTTGGTTCATTACCATCTTTTTCAAAATTTGCTTGTACCTCTATGTGAGTGTTAAAGGAATTGGTCACACGTTTCAATTAAAAGATACAAAACCTCTCGTGCTGCCACTCGCCCTTATTTTCGTCTTCATACCGCTTCAAGCATTTGAAGATGCGGCAGCTGATTATGAGTTTTACATCGGACCAGCCATGTGGCTTTCTCTCGGTATTGGTGGTGTCTTGCCCATCATTCTTATCGTTATCGATTTCATTCGAGCTAAACAGAAACAACGAATAAGCGACCCGCCTAAGCCAAGTCAGGGAATATAAAGGAGGAACGAATAAAATGAAATCGAATCATACGTTCACCGCTGTTGCGTATACGTTTATTGTTATTTATGCAACTTGTAGTACGGCTCTCCTTGGTATCCCTGCTACGCTGGCTTTTTTCGTTGGACAAGATGCATGGTTATTCCCGATAATCGGAAGCCTTATCGGGATTCCGATCGTGTTTCTTTACACCATCCTTGCACGCTGGAATCCTAAAGGCACCATTTATCATATGAATGATTGGGTGTTCGGAAGAAAAGCTGGAAGAGTGTTGACTGCGCTATTTTTACTTTTTCCACTGTTTCATTTCCCTGCCATTGTTTCTTACAATGTTGGCTTTATAGGTAATTTCTTGCTACCAGGCACACCAGCATTTGTCATTTACCTCATCAGTATTCTTATTATTCTTTACGGAGTGTACTGCGGCATTGAGCCAATTGCTCGGACGGCTACATTAATTAGTGTATTTTTTATACCACCTTTACTCCTACTAATTGGTTTAAATGTACCTGATGTTGATGTAAAAATGTTGCAACCAATTATGCAAACAAACTTGTCTGACAGCTTGAATGCCCTTTCTTTTTTTATGGGCAATGTCGTTTGTAACGTTGTTATACAATTGACCATATTCCCTAGATACCTTACCTCAGCTAAAAATGGAGAGAGAGCTCTTTGGATTGGTTATTCGATTGGGTGTGCCATCCTGATCATTATGACTTTTCTTTGTATAACGGTTCTGTCTCCTGAAGTAACGAGCAGAGATTTTTACCCGGCTTTATCACTCGCGCAGCGAATTGAATTAGGTGAGTTTCTTGAAAGGATTGAAGCAACGATCACCATCTTATGGTTCATTTCCATCTACTTTAATTTGTTGCTCTACCTATTTGCGATAATGGAAGGCATTTCGCATTTATTTAAGTTAAAAGATAGTAAAGCACTTTTAATGCCTATGGGAATGTTACTTTTATTCATTGGTGTCACGATGTTTGATAGCGTTGTGCAAGAACGAGAATTCTATCGATTTGTCAGCATCCCACAGTCCATCCTCTCCGGCTTCGGTATTCCCTTACTTCTTGTTTGTATTGGAATCATAAAAAGAAAAAGAAAAAATTTACCTCTCTATCCAAGGTACTCAAAAAAATCCAGATCCTCAGGGACTGCTTCATCGAACATAAAAAGAGGCTGGGACAAAAGTAGATAGACAGACTAAAATGACGAACATCCCTGAAAATAGGAACGTTCGTCGTTTGTTTTATATGAACATTAGCGGAAGGAGAATCCGAAGACTCCTGGGGGATCAGCACGTGTCTGAAGACTCTGGAGTGGCGGTTTTCCACGGAGGAGGCTGAGGCCGTGTCCCCGGAAAGCGAAGGATTCTCTTGTAGCGGTGCTACTCAGCATAGTTTAGACTACTCGTCTTTTCAAATACTACTTTCAGTTATGTCCCAGCCTCTTTTTCACTTAGCTATTCTCTTGCTTCAGACCGTCAATAATACTTTCCTTCTTCATTTTCGACGAAGCATACATCATTGCAAGCGTAACAATCGCAAAAACCGCTATAATAACAGACACAATGGCGATCCATGGAAGTGTAAATGGATACGCAAAGCTTCTTACCATCGTGTGATACATGGCATACATAATCCCAAAACTAAGGGGTAAGCCAATCATTAACGAATGAATTCCATAAAACAAACTTTCATAACGAATCATTCTTCTAAAGGACTGCGGTGTCATACCAATGGAACGATACATTGCTAACTCTCTTTTACGTAAACCTACACCTGTTGAAATCGTGTTGATAATATTTGCAATGGATATAAGCGTAATGAGGGCGATGAATCCGTACGTAAATACACTAACGACAACTACCATTTGCAAATCACTTTCAACCCGTTCATAAAAATTGTATATCTGCCATTGGCCGTCACCTATGGCTTCAATGGCCGCTGTCGTTTCATTTGGTTCATCACTTTTCAAATAAAGAGTCTCGTAATCCACACTTTCATCTTCTATGTCTGCCAACAGCAATTGTACTGTTTCCGTTTCCATCATTAAAACGAGATTCCCTAAATATACGTTACCAACACTTAACGGTCGTTCTGCAGTCAAACCAATTACTTCAACTGGCGCAAGCGGAGTTGTTACATTTACATCATCCCAATCTTGATAAACCAATTGAATGGTATCTCCGATTGACGTCTCAATCGCATTCGTCTGTACATATTGCCCTGCCTCATCGTCAGGGTATTGGATCGTTTCCAGCACGATTGCTGGCACCGTACTATCTCCCCTCTGCTCACCAGTTTCAGTAGCGTTATCAAGAATGGCTTTATAAGACTCTTTATCTAAGCCAATTATGTCAACAGTATAATCAAATTCCTGAATCGTTTGTCCCCAGCTCTCGATGTCACTTTTCAATCGCTCAGGTAGTTGCTCTTCCCGTGCATCGCCTATAACCGTTACCGATGTAATGAATTGAGCAGCTTGAACATGCGCCATTACCTCTTTGTCCGTCAGTATATTCTCATAATCACGTTCTTCTGAATATACCGAGATATCGAATTGAGGATCTTGCTGGGTCATCATCATTGACTGTGTCATAGTTGAAGTGAAGAAGGTAACGGAAAGGAACAACATAATGCTCACAATTAATGAAAACACAGTAATATAATAGCGCTTTTTGTTTCGCTTTAAATTTTTTAATGCAAGCTCAGCCTCTGTGCCAAATAGCCATTTTGTTAGCTTAGAGGTTTTAAGCACTTTTTTCGTTAACTTTACATCATGCGTTTGACGAATGGCATCAATGGCAGTAATTCTCGATGCTCTTCTTGCCGGTACGTAACACGAGAAGAAAATCGTCACAATGGATATAGCCACTGCTGCTAAAATTGCTGTAGGGGTAACGACAGCATATAACTCTTGATTAATACCTAAAGTCGATTGAAACATGCCGTCAATGAAATGAAACGTAATAGCAATTCCCGTATAGCCTGCTATAAGACCAATTGGAATACTCATTGCCCCAATTAAAGCCCCTTCAAAATAAACAGAATTGCGCTTTTGCCTTTTGGTTGCCCCAACACTTGATAACATTCCTAGCTGTTGCGAACGTTCAGACACTGAAATGGCAAACGCATTAAAAATAAGCGAGATAGATCCAATGACGATAATGACTAAAATGATGGTGATGGCTGTATAAAGTGTTACTTGCAATTCATCGTTAAGGGTCAATCCATAATAGCGCAGCAGCTCATCATTAAAGCTTGCATCCTTCCCCATCTCTTTGCTTAGGGTTTTCACATCCCCATAAAGAGAGCGATTGACATGGTCTGCAACAATAAGCCCTGCAGATGCCGTTCCAGCGACTAGCTCTTTCTCATCATACAAAGTGACGGCTGTATGAGCTGGTCCCCATGGTGATTCCCAAGAAGGCACTTCAATAAAACCCACGATTGTAAAATTACGTTCTCCTGTAATCTCTAAGGTTTCTTCATTGGGAATGTATTCACCGTCCACACCATACGTTCCCTCAGGTAAAGAGTGCTCATCTAAGAAAATTCCCTGTTCATCAAAGCGGTCTCCGTACGTTAATGTGACTGTTTCACCAAGAGAAAACGCTTCTTCTACTGCTGTAGAAAGCACTAATTCTTTCGAGGAATGAGGTAACCTCCCCGATGAAAGCTCCATTGGAAAATAGTTCAACCCTGCTTCGTTAAATTCATTTATAAATAGAAAAGGTTTATTTTCATCCGTCGATCTTGCATCTTCCTCTACAAACCCTAATCGGTTATGAAGAATTAACTCACTCGTACGCTCAAATGTTCGTAGCGCTTCTACTTCGGGCCCGCTCACATCTTCATACGCCACATGCCATTCACCAGTGTTTGATATTGCATTCCGTTGCAACAAATCCATCATAGAAGCAGCAATCGTTGTAACAGCAAAAATCATTGCCACAGAAATAATCGTTCCAAACAAAGTGATAATGGTACGTTTTTTGTTTTTTTGTAGATTTCGGATCGTTAGTTTATTAACGATGTTCATCGACCAGTCACCTCGTCACTAGCAATCGTTCCATCTTCAATTGTAATAATCCGATCTGCTTGTAAAGCGATCCGTTCATCATGAGTAATAACAATTAAAGTTTGCTTTAGTGAGCGATTAAAATATTTCAATAAGTCAATAATCTCTTTACTGTTTTTACTATCTAAATTTCCAGTTGGTTCATCGGCGAGCATAATCGCAGGATTGCTTACCAACGCTCTACCAATTGATACACGCTGTTGCTGACCACCAGATAGTTGATTCGGCAAATGATGCAATCGTTCCTCAAGCCCAAGACGACTAACCATCTCATTTAAACGTTCAGCTTCTACTTTATGCCCGTCTAGTAAGATCGGCAGCGTCATGTTCTCTTCAACCGTTAGAATAGGGATAAGGTTATAAAATTGATAAATTAATCCGATCTGTCTTCTTCGAAAAACTGCAAGCTGAGTTTCATTTAATTCATACATATTTGTTTGATCAACAAGAACGCTACCACTTGAAGGCCGATCAACACCACCTAATAAGTGCAAGAGTGTAGACTTACCAGATCCAGACGGCCCGATGATAGCAACAAATTGACCTTTCGTTACTGAAAACGACACATCATCAAGTGCCTTCACTGTGGTATCACCTTTTCCGTATACTTTAGACAAATTTTCTACTTTTAACATCTCCACGTTCATTCCCCCAGTAAACTTGTTACTCCAAGTATAATTGTCTAAAGTGACGGAAGCGTGACAGGTTAAGTGACAGTTTTGTCATGTTCACGGTGATGATAAAAACGAACAGTAAATACGGTCCCTTTTCGACTGGCCGATTCCACATGAATAGCCCCTTCTTGCTTAGTCACAATATGATAAGATAAAGCCAAACCAATCCCAACGCTTTGTTTCTGAGCGTTTGAACCTTGATAAAACCTTTTGAAAATATGAGGAAGATCCTTGTCCTTTATGGGCTCCCCACTATTATGAATCGCGATCTCTGTATACAGGATTGTATCTGTAACACTAATGGTTATAACCCCTTTTGTATCTGTATGTTCGACTGCATTTTTCACAATATTAATCAGTGCTTCCTTCGTCCACCGAACATCGACAACGATCTTTGCTTGGTAATCGCCAACTTTTTTTACAGCAAGCTGTTTATCTTGTATTTGAAAAGCGAGCGGGGAAATGGTTTCGTCTACTAAACGTTGAACCTCTACTGGCTCCTTTGAAAACGTTATCGCTCCTGCATCAATTTTTGATAGCTTAAGCAAAGACGTAACGAGCCATTCCATTCGAATTAACTGACTCGATACATTCCCTAAAAATTCTTCTTTTTTCTCCTTTGGGACGTCTTCCTGCGCCAATAAATCTGTCATAACAGTCATTGCTGTTAGAGGTGTCTTTAATTGGTGTGAGACATCGGCAAGTGCTTCTGCGAGCTTTACCTTGCTTTCATCAGCCTGTACTGTTTTTTCCGATAACATTTGTGTCATTTTATAAATTTCGTTTTTTAAAATACTTAACTCACCTTCATCATTATCACGAACATCAAGAGAAAACACCCCTCCAGCCATCTTTTGCAAGTAAAGAGAAAGGCGCTCCATTTCCTTATACCGCTGCCATGAATAGAGTAGATGAATAAATGTTATAATTCCTATGACCATTCCAGTAATCACAGCGAGAAGAATCGATTGTCGACTTACAACAATCGTTAAAACCATCCCTAATCCAACGATCCAACATGTACTATGTCGCAACTTTTTATTACGAAACATTACGAGCCTACCCGATACCCTAAGCCTCGAACGGTTACAATGAACGTAGGCTTTTGTGGGTCGTCCTCAATCTTTTCTCGTAATCGCTTAATACAAACTGTTAAAGTATTATCATGAACAAATTCACCGGCTGAATCCCAAATCATATGAAGCAATTGATCCCGAGATAATACTTGACCAATATGTTTAGCAAAAATCATGAGCAGCCGAAACTCTAGCGCCGTTACATGAATTTCCTGCTGCTGTTTATATACTTTCCCTTCTAGCGGATAAATTTCAATAGGTCCAAATGGATACATTTCTGTTCTCATGCTTTGACGTTCATACCTTCTTAACACCGTTCTTAAACGACTGACTAACTCCTTCACACGAAAGGGCTTGGTTATATAGTCATCTGCCCCCATATCTAACCCTTTCACAACATTCCCTTCATCATCGATTGCCGTTAAAAACAAAACAGGAATATCACACTTTTGCTTAACTGAAGCACAAAGGTCATATCCTGATCCATCTGGAAGATTTAAATCAAATAGACAAACATCGATTGTCTTCACATGATGTTGGATAAATGAAGATGCTTTTTCCACTGTATGAAAAACGATGACGTCATATCCCTCTTGTTGAAGCGTATACTCTAACCCTGACACAATAATGAGATCATCTTCTACTAATAATAATTTCACTTAAAACGCTTCCTTTTTTGAAAAATGATGTCTCTTTCTTCATTATCCTATTACATCTCAACGATTACTACAATAACGTAAAAAGGACATAAAGATAAAGGCTCTTTACATCCCAATCGTTTCCGTTTTAATCAAATCATGTAGATCAGCTCGAATACGGCGAATCTCTTGATTCTCTCTACCAAAATGAACCCGATTCGTTAGCAAGATCACACGAAGACCATCTAGCGGGTCAAACCACATGCTTGTACCGGTAAAACCTGTATGTCCATACGAAAAGGATGTAAAATCCTTGCCACATGAAGCGTATCCGTAGTCTTTCATGATCCAACCTAATCCTCGACGCTCATTTAGCCCTTCTGTGCGACACTGCTTTGATTCCTTTAGAATCTTCTCGCTAATGATGCTCGTTTTACCGACTCTACCATTCCCTTCAACCATACTCGCATATTTCTCGAGGTCCTCAATCGTTGAAAACAGGCCGGCGTGGCCACTCACCCCCCCAAAGAAACGAGCATTTTCATCATGAACGATCCCCTTTAAATAACGATTTGTAGTACTGTCCCATTCTGTGGATGCAAAGTGTCCTCCTGTAGGGTTGAACGAAGTCTGATTCATTGAAAGAGGTCGGAATAGTTGTTCATTCGCGAATGTGACAAAATCCGTTTTCGTCACACTTTCAACCAACTGTTGAAGGATTATAAAATTTAAATCGCTATAAATGACTCGTTTTCCTGGTGGGTTTACAAGAGCCATTGCGCCCACTTCATCAATAATCGTCTTAGCTTTCCCTTCATAAAAAGGAAAATGTGCCTGAAAACCAGATGTATGGGTAAGAAGATGTTCTACAGTAATCAACTGTTTGTCTTCTGTAAAAGAAGGAAAAAAACGACTTATTTTTGTATCTAGACGTAGAAATTGCTTATCCATCAATCGAAGAACTAACGGTAGCGTGACGACTACTTTTGTTAAGGAAGCTAAATCAAAACGCGTCTGAATCGTCATTTTTTCTTTAACAGGACCATACGATGCATAGCCAAATGCCTCACGAAAAAGGGTGCGATCTTTTTTTGAAATGCTCAATACAGCTCCAGGTATCGCCTGATTATCAACCTCTTTTTGTAGATACCGTCTAACGTTCTTCATCCTACCACCTCTTCTTTTTAATGTTTACGCTTCACGTGTGTGAACAAGTAAAAGGAATTTAATGATTTTTACCGAATAATAAGTATGAGAAAGGCGGGATACATATGAGTGACATGCTTGTAGCTCTTTACTCTTTACCCGAGGAAACCATTCCGGCAAACCTTATTGTTCGTCGCGCTTTAGCACCAGAAAAAACAGTCGTCTTAGATTGGATTAAAGCGAATTTCAGTCAAGGTTGGGCAGATGAATGCGACGTCGCATTTAGTCGCGAGCCAGTATCATGCTTCCTCGCAATTCAACATGAACAATTAATTGGTTTTGCTTGTTATGACGCAACGCTAAGAAATTATTTTGGGCCAACTGGCGTCCACGAATCAGCAAGAGGAGCTGGAGCTGGTAAAGCTTTACTTGTGCGTACACTCCATACTATGAAGGACGCCGGCTATGGGTATGCCATTATCGGAGGCGTTGGACCAGCAGAATTTTACGAAAAAACCGTTGGTGCTATGCTTATCAAAGACTCTAGTCCAGGTATGTACAAAGGGATGTTAAAAAAACAAACGATTTCATCCATTCATTCGAAACACTCGAACGTGAAATAGTGTGTTTCTTTCGTTTAAAAAACGCTCAAAGACAGATGGTTATAAACCGTATCATTCATTGAATGGTCACGTACACCACTATTCAAAAAGCTCACCAACATAACTGCTGGTGAGCTTTTACTCTTGCTTCATTAATGGTGTAAGAATAGGCATCATTAGCGTATCAACAATACGTTCAATATATGCCCGATCAAATGGTTTTCCGATTAAGAAAATTCGATACGTAATTAAAGCGGGCCCAATATCAGCTAATAAATCTAAGTCCGTTTGTTTTAATTCGCAGCCTTCTTTAAAAAAGGGATTTACAATGGATTCAATCGTACGTCGATGGCGCTGGTAGAAATCATTGTGAAGCCCTTTTTCTAGTTCTTTGTTGTGGGGAATAGCCGACCCAATAGCAGTTAATGCTTTTTGATGATGCTCGTGATCACCTCGAAATACAAAACATAGTAAATCAATTAATTGATCACGTAACGGTTTAGTGAAATCTAGTTTTTGGCATAATGTCTTAAAAGGACTAATTGAAGCAGAGGCATCAATCACTAAAGCTTCCTTAGAGGACCAACGTCTATAAATCGTTGCTTTTCCTACTTTCGCTTTTGTTGCAACTGCTTCTATTGTTAAACCGTCATAACCGACTTCCGCCAGCATGGTAAGAGTTGCCTCCAATATCACTTGGTTTCGTGATAAATCCAGTGGTCTGCCTCTTTTTATTTCTTCGTTTACATCCTCTGGCATCGTCAAGTTCTCGCTCCCCTCCCTTTCTAGCATCTTCTGTTTCTTAGTGTAGCATTCAAAAATTCCCATGACAATTATTTATGAAACTGTTGCGTTTCGTAAATGTTGATGATAAGCTAATTTAGCTGAACAAAAGGGTTCAACTATTTATTTCATTAAGGGGGTATCATTATGGCAATCGTTACTGAGGGTACTGGTACAGCAAATGAATCAAACAAGCAAGCTATCAACCCAATACCTATTATTGCTGTTCTTCTTTCAGGTGCATTCGTTGCCATTTTAAGTGAGACGATACTTAACGTCGCATTAAATGCTATTATGGCTGACTTTGGCATTCAATCTAGTACAGCCCAGTGGCTTGTGACAGGATATATGCTTGTCATTGGGACGCTGATTCCTATATCCGCCTATTTTATGCAGCGGTTTACAACAAGGCAATTATTTATTACAGCAATGACATTGTTTTCTGCAGGAACATTGATTGCTGGTTTAAGCCCCTTCTTCCCTCTCTTACTTATTGGGCGCTTAACCCAAGCTGTGGGTACAGCTATTATGATCCCACTTCTTATTAACATTATTTTAGCTGTTATTCCAATCGAAAAACGTGGTGCCTCAATGGGTATGGTTGGCTTGGTGATCATGTTTGCACCGGCAATCGGCCCGACAGTATCAGGTGTCATCGTAGAAAATCTCTCTTGGCGCTGGTTATTTTTCATTATTCTTCCTATTGCATTAGGCTCTCTCTTATTTGGGATGAAGGTGTTAACCAACATAGCCGAAGTATCAAAACCCAAACTAGATATTCTTTCATTTTTACTATCGACACTCGGTTTTGGAGGAGTTGTTTACGGCTTTAGTGCCGCAGGAAAAGGAGATGCGAGCTTTGCAGACCCAGCTGTATTTACCTTTTTAATCGTCGGGTTTGTTTCTTTAGGAATTTTTGTCTTGCGACAGCTTAAACTTGAATCACCGTTATTAGATGTACGGGTATTCCGGTACCCTATGTTCACCATTGGTCTTCTTATGGTGATGATGGTCATGATGACGATGTTTGCGATGATGCTCGTTATGCCCATTTATATGCAAGGAGCTTTAGCATTTACGCCAATTATTGCAGGGCTTGTTATGCTTCCAGGTGGATTATTAAATGGGGCAATGTCACCTATCATGGGACGCTTGTTTGACAAATTCGGACCGCGTCCATTATTAATACCAGGAACAATTATTTTAGCAACAATTGTCTTTACGTATCGGTTTACGGTTCCTGGTGTACCGGTGTGGATCGTTATCGTCCAGCAAGCGATTCTTATGGTTGCTGTAGCGATGATTATGATGCCTGCGCAAACCAATGGCTTAAATCAAATCCCAGAGAAGCTGTATCCTCATGGAACAGCTATAATGAACACCCTCATGCAAGTATCTGGTGCTATTGGTGCGGCGCTTTTTATTTCTGTCATGGAGACAGGTCAGCAAAGTTATTTAAACGATCAAGGGACAACACCAGCTGAAGCGACAGAGGGTCAGGTTATAGAAGCCTTAACATATGGATCACAACAAAGTTTTTCTACCGGGTTTTATTTAGCGATTCTGACCGTCATATTGGCACTACTCGTTAAAAGAACCGCTCAAACAAAAAAGACAAATGCATAAGCATTTGTTTTTTTGTTTGTATAACAAATAAAACACCACTTCCATCTAATATGGAAAAATAATTAAATTCCTACGGAAAGAAAAAAGAAACTAATTTGAACTAGACAGACCTTATACAGAAAAAGAAGGTAACGTTGTTCTTACAACAAACCTGTAATGTTTATGTTACATGAAGACGTTATTTACTTTACTATAGGTTTATGAGCAAAAATCATGACGGCTCAACCTATCGGAAGAAACGCTAGTTAGACGCATAACGCTAAGCTCGCCCAACAAACAATAGCTTCTCTAACAAGAAAAAAGCTATTTCTCAGGTTTTGGCGAAATGATTGTTTATTGCGAGAAATTGCTCATTTATTTCCTGGGGAATACCGTCGAACAGATTAACAAAGCGATCTTCTCCGACAAAGTTTGTTATCATCCTGTCGTTTAATTACTTGAAAGGTGTTTTTTATGAAAAAAGTTAGTAGCTGGTGTGCTGTCGTTGTTTGGATGGCTGTCATTTTCTACCTCTCTCATCAACCTGGAAGCGAATCTTCCCATTTGAGCGGTGGAGTTCTTGAATTCATCCAAGCATTCATCCCTCTAGTTGATTTGTCTACAAATGAATGGATTCATACATTGGTAAGAAAAGGCGCACATCTTAGCGCTTATCTTATTCTTGGTGCGCTTTTTATGATTGCTCTTCATCATAGTGATCAAGGTAGACTGGGCAAACGAGCCATTGTAGCCTTTCTTTGTTGCTTTCTATATGCTATATCTGATGAAGTTCATCAATTGTTTATACCTGGTCGAAGCGGACAAGCTACTGACGTACTTATTGATAGCTTAGGTGCAGCAATAGGAATTGCGCTTTACTTAGCTATTTCAAAGGTCCGCAGAAGAAAAGCGTTTTAGCTAACAACCCATTTAGAACTACATGGTTCGAATTGATTTTTGCTATAATGAAAAGAAAAAGGACGGGTTCTATTTGAAGAATGTATTTGTGGTGGGGGATATTCACGGTTGCTTTGACGAACTCATTGAATTGCTACAGCATTGGGACAAGACTGAAGAGCAGCTCATTTTCTTAGGTGATTATATTGATCGCGGAAAAGACTCGCGAAAAGTACTTGAGTTCATTCAAAACCTTGTTCAAAAAGATGGTGCCATTGCGTTAAAGGGAAATCACGAGCTAATGTTTATTGATTGGCTTAACGAATGGCAATCAGACCGTTTCGTACGTAACGGAGGAAAAGAAACCATCTACTCACTTCTAGGTACTGATACAGAAATTGATGAACGTCGTGCTGTTGCAGAGGCGTACCCTCAAACACTTCACTTTTTAAAAAATCTCCCCCTTTATTATGAGTGGGGTAACTATTTATTTGTTCATGCAGGAATTAATCCAACCCTATCCAATTGGAAACAAAATACTGAACATGACTTTCTTTGGATAAGAGATGACTTTCATTTTCAAACAAATCCTACTAATAAAGTTATTATTTTTGGACATACTCCAGTCCAAATGCTTCATCCTGAACCTATTAGTCAACCTTGGATCTCACCTTGCGCTACGAAAATCGGAATGGATGGTGGTCTTGTGTTTGGCGGGAAACTCTTTGGTCTTCGCATATCTTCAGATGGTACACGTAAATGGTTTGAACAACAAAAACACGAATAGTTTTTTCTCAAGAAGCTTGGGTATTTCCTGAGCTTTTTTCACTAAAGGTAAAACTTAATTGATGCGCGTAAAAATAATTATTTAACTATTATGACTATAAGCTTTAATCTGGTAGTATCTTGTAAAAACAGACGTTAGACGTCTTTTTTTAATTCGTATGTTACACTATTGTAAAGAAACTGAAACGAAACATCCTTTCTTCTCCATTTATACACATTCTTTCATAATCACCCAGCTCTCACCTCTTTTTTTTCTTATCATCCCCCCTTATAGTAAAGCTTATGAAAACATTACTTACTTTTTTCACAACCCTTTTATTGTCTGTCACTTTAGTCTATGGTTTTTCATCAGAAGCAAAAGCAGCGTCTACTCACACTGTTCAATCTGGTGATACAATGTGGAAAATTGCGGTTCGCTACCAAGTGGGGGTTCAAGAGATTATTGATGCGAATCCACAGCTTTCCAATCCAAATGTGATTCATCCAGGTCAAACGATTCAATTACCTATTCAGCAATCACAAGGACAATCCATTGAAAAAGAAGTCGTTCGTCTCGTTAATGAAGAACGCGCTAAGCATGGTTTGCAACCTTTAAAAGAAAACTGGGAGCTTTCGCGTGTTGCTCGTTTTAAATCAGCTGATATGCGAGATAAGAACTATTTCAGTCACACATCTCCTACATACGGAAGTCCGCATCAAATGATTCGAGATTTCGGCATTCAATACCGTGCTTCTGGGGAAAACATCGCTGCTGGCCAAACATCCGCGCAAGCTGTGTTTCAATCTTGGATGAACAGCTCGGGACATCGACAAAATATTCTATCTCCAACCTATACTGAAATTGGTGTGGGGTACGCAGAAGGAGGTTCTTATCGTCACTACTGGACGCAAATGTTCATTAGTCGATAAACAAAAGCGATTGTGGTCAACCACATCGCTTTTTTTATTTAGCTACATTGACGCATAGTCTTAATAGAATAGGAAAGAGTAAACAATGAGGTGGTAAAGATGCATTCTCAAATAAAAAGTGTACTTTTAATAATCGTATGTATATATATGGTTTGGCAGCCAGTTGCTATGGCAGCAACACCGATAGACGTTTTTTCCATAGACGAAGAAAAAGTCGTTTATCAAACAGAGGGAACCCCTCAAGCCCAGCATACAGCTCAACAATTGATTCAATCCATTGACGGCCTAGTAACGGCCATTAACCCCCTTCCCGCGTCAGGTTATTTAGTGAAAGTCACGTTTGACCAACCTTATTACGTGAAGAATTACTGGTTTCATGCAGCGGTTACGCAAGCAATCTTTGTGTATGACAAGGGTAATCCCAGCTCTGTTATGTTGATAAATGAAGAGAATCAATCTATATTCTTTACACTTAGTCGAGATGTTGAAGAACTTTTTGCTCTTATCCAGTTTAAACCTACTCTATCTTAAAATGATCAGTGTTTTAGGCGCTTGTCTTATTTTTCGAAATAGTAGGTGTTTGGTTGCTCAAAGCGTCTTCTCCTTACATATAGTGCTATTGTGAGCTTGACTTATTGCTCACGTGGATGAACAAAACTGCCAGCGTGATGAAAGTCTAACATGATAGAAAAGCCTGAAATCATTCCCCTCTTTTTATTGAAAAAGATTCCTTCTCGCTTTTATGTTATGTTGGAGCTTTTGACTATGCTACCCATCTTGCAAACTCATGTTAAAGGACCTCCTCAAAAAGGAAGCGAACCGCCTTCGCTTCCTTTTAATTTTGAACTCCTTCATGGTCAATCGCTTGAAGAAGGGTGACCTTTCGCTTACCATGTTTTAGGACTTTAAGACGACGAAATAAAGGGTGTTCAATCAAGGTGAATTTGTCGCTTACAACTGCCACAACGCCATCATGAGCTAAGACACTATAAACATTTTGAAGCATCTGCTTTACAGGTGAGAGGACATTTGTATCCCAGCTAACGAGCTCACCATAAGGGAGGTCGGTCATAACGATATGAATCTCTTCAAGCTTCGGTACATCTTTGGAGGCAATATTAAATTGAAAGATCTCTCCTTTTACTTCTCCTGTTTTGTCCAAATAGCTTTTTAAACGGTCAACACTCTTAAGTGCCTCTGCATGAGCACTCTTGTTAAATAGCAAGTAATCCTTTTCGAGCTTTCTTTTCCGTTGTGCTAACCCTTCATACGTAAGTAAACGGAGGTTTGATTGTCCAGTTTCAATAATCGTTTCATTACTGTCTGATCCATATAACGTTTGAATAGAACCACCATGTAAGAATCCAATACCAGTAAGAAGATGCGCGCCACCACAACAAGGATCATACACGTTTAACTGGGAAGGCCTTTGAAGATAGGAACGGCTTATTTGGAAAATCTCGCTTGTTAAGCGTATCGGAAATCCTGTTGACCCTGGCGCATTATAGAGAACACGGCCACTTGAAAAATCACTAAAATCTCTTTTAATTGTTTCGTAAGTAAATTGCATCGTTGCTCAAAACTCTCCTCTTCACTCATTTCATTTTTTACGGTAGCTTTTTCTTTCCGTTCGTCTTTATGTATTTGTAAAATCGAGGAATTTCGGCTATAATTCCACTATAAAATGAATCATTGTTCATTTTTGATTTTATAAAAGTGAGGTTGTCTTTTTTCATGTTTAAAAAAAGGATAAACGAACAATTTAGGAACAATGTCCATATGGCAGAAGGAAACGTAACGTTCCATCAGATAGAGTTAAACACAATCAGTTTCGCTACAGACGGCATTATCATTGACGCCGCTGCCGCTTCTGTTAAATCCCTCTTTACGCCATTCTGGGAAAAACACAAAGTCGATGGGCTGTATTGTACCCATATACATGAGGATCATACTGGATGCGCATCTTGGTTTGAAAAAGAAAAAGGTGTTCCAATCTTTTTAAATGATCGCTCGGGATCAGAGGCAAGACGAAAAGGCTCCTACCCGCTATACCGACGCTTGTATTGGGGTACCCGCCTATCTTTTAATCCCATTTCTATGCCAGAAAGCTTTGAAAGTAGGACGTCTAAATGGCGAAGCATCCATACTCCAGGTCATTCTTATGATCATATGTCACTTTTAAATGAATCAACGGGCCAACTTTTTTCAGGTGATTTATACGTGCAAACAAAAACAAAAGTCGTTATGAAAAGCGAATCCATTCCAACAATTATTG
Source organism: Shouchella oshimensis (assembly GCF_004375095.1). Taxonomy (NCBI): domain Bacteria; kingdom Bacillati; phylum Bacillota; class Bacilli; order Caryophanales; family Bacillaceae; genus Shouchella; species Shouchella oshimensis. The sequence goes on from NZ_SNUX01000004.1 coordinate 161,731, forward strand.
ATTCTTTAAAAAAGGTACTTCAATTTGATTTTGACGACGTTTTTTGTAGTCATGCTGGCTATTTGCCAAGAGGAAGAACTCAACTCCTTAATAAACTACAGTATTTGCAAGAAATTCAAGAAAGCGTACTAACATTACATAAACAAGGCCTTACTGCTAAAGACATCCAAAGACGTTTATTTTCACGAACATACCCCATCACGTTTTTTTCCTACGGTCAGTGGGACTCAAAGCATATTATTACATCTATATTAACAGAAGCTTCTTCTTCATAAGTCTAAATAAAAAGATCTACACCTCATTTAATTTGTCGTCTTTTCCATATAAGCAACATACATTGACTAAAACGTTTCAATGAGGTGATCTTTTTTGTACACACATATCGTTCAACCTGGAGAAACTTTATACACGATAGCGAACGATTTTCGAATTGATCTTACTACGTTACTAACAGCTAATCAACTACACCCTTCTATTCAGCTTCTTATTGGGCAAACAATCGACATTCCTACATTGCCAGACCCACAATCCATTTCTTACAGCATACACGTGTCCTTAAACCAGCACACGCTATCACTTTACCACAATGGGCAACTCGTTCAACAGTATCCAATTGCAGTAGGTAAAATGCTCACGCAAACCCCCACGGGCACTTATGTCATTATAAATAAAGCACCTAATCCAGGAGGTCCATTCGGTGTGATGTGGATGTCTTTATCAAAACAACATTACGGAATTCATGGAACAAACGATCCGTCTTCCATTGGGCGATCGGTTTCTCACGGCTGCATTCGAATGTACAACCAGGACGTAACACAACTAGCCGCAACAATTCCAATAGGAACACCTGTCACGATCTCACCGTAAGTAGTCTTATTTTCACGATCTATGATTGAGTTTTACCTTTCGTTCTATTAAAATTATTCTAAAAAATAGAAGTGAGGGGAACTTATGTCGGCTATCCAAAGCGAACGCATTCTTTTTATTGGTGACTCGATTACAGAGGGTTATCGAAGCGAAAAAGAACATCACTCTAACCAATTAGGTTACGGCTACGTTTCTTTTATTTATGCCCTTTTACAAGCAACATACCCTAGTAAGCATTATAAAGTATCCAATAAAGGCATTGGTGGCAACACCATTCGCGACTTACAAGAGCGCTGGCAGAGGGACGTTTTATCCGTTAAACCGGATTTACTCTTTATCATGATTGGTATAAATGATGTTTGGCGTCAATTCGACCAACCTTCTACTGTTTCTAAACATGTATACCCAGACGAATTTATCGAAACCTATCGCCATCTCGTCCAGCAGTCATCAGCTAAGAAGATTTTTCTATTGTCACCCTTTTATATTCAAAGTGAAAAAGGTGACCCGATGCGAAAAATGATGGATTATTACGGAACGCTGACAAAGTCAGTTGCCCAATCATGCAACATCTCATTTATTGACCTGCAAAAACAAACATTTGATCCGTTAATGCAGGGACTAGACGACATTGAAATTGCTCAAGATCGTATCCATCCTTCCTCTGTGGGACATATGGCGATAGCGAGAACGATTTTAACGCATTTAGACTATAAATGGGACAATTAAAAAACGTTGAAGTACTCTCATGGTGGGAGTACTTCAACGTTTGGCTTTTTAAAGAAATAACGGCATCAGCAATAGGCTTTTTTAGCTTGCTAACTTGAAAGAGAGTTCGATCTCCTCCGATAGTTGGTCGCCACCTAAATCGGTACTTGGTCCATTCATAGTTAACGTTAGTTTATTTACGCCTTGAATAGATTCGAGTGGGAATAACAAACGAACTTCCTTTGTATCACCCTCTTCAAAATGAGGCTCAATATCATCACTCAATACAAGGCTTGCTGTTTCAACCGCTTCCCCAGTATTCGCTTTTAAACTCGCTTCTCCATATGGGACATACATCGACTCATCAGAAGAATTCTCTATTGTTATCATCATTTCTACATAGTCAATCGTTTCATCTCCTGTTGTTGCTGCAACAAAACCTTCTAAATCAGCCATACCAACATCAATTTGATTTATTGTCATTTCCACTGGTCCATCTGCGTTGGCTGTAACATCGGTAAAACGTTCATAAATCGAAAATGTTCCCTCTTCTCGCTCTTCCTCCTCTAACACCGTTTCATACTCCGTTTCGTTTTCATTACTTGTGTCTTGTTCTGTTTCTTCTTCGAGGCTACCCTCACTATTACAAGCAGATGCCATAAGAAGTGCAGCAGTGATACCACTAAATAACCACTTATTCATTTGAGAAACCTCCATAAAAAAACGTTTGTACATGATCCTAACACACTAAAAAGAAGCTTGTAATGCCAGACACGTAAATGTTATTTAATCGTAAATGGTTTATTATAGAAAGGTGGCTTTTTCATAAAAATACCGAAAAGGCTTGCAAAAACAGAAATCATCTGGTAAGATTAAGATTGCTTATTTTTGTTCGTGTAATAGCTTAAGTCTTTCGTCTTGAGTTTCGCTTTGAGCAAGGATAGGAATACAATTGTGCGAATAACGCACTAGGAGGCAACAACAATGGAAACAGGTACAGTTAAGTGGTTCAACGCAGAAAAAGGATTCGGCTTCATCGAGCGCGAAGGTAACGACGATGTATTCGTTCACTTCTCAGCGATCACTGGCGAAGGCTTCAAGACGTTAGAAGAAGGTCAAAGAGTTTCTTTCGAAATCGAAGATGGCGCACGTGGCCCTCAAGCTGCTAACGTAGTTAAAGAAGGTTAATCTTCTTTCTATAAAAACAGACTCGGACATCCGAGTCTGTTTTTTTTATGTTAATTCATTTATCATACGCTCCCAAAAACGGATGACTTGACTGTTGTATCCAAATTCGTTATGTAGCCAAGGCAACTCTTGTTCCATGATGGACAACATAATCTCCACTGCTTTTTGATGGTCTTCTGGTGTGGAACAGTCCATCGCTTCAATAAAAGGTTTTACAATCGTGACTGGCGCATCCCGTTCTAAAGCTTTTATACCAAGCTGACCTCGTTCTGGCGCATAATGATGAAGCAACACTTTTGCCAATCGTGCGTGGACATAACTGAGCAGATGGGCTGCCCAAGCATGACTCCCTCTTTGGTTCGCTTTATAATATTGAAACAAGAACCAAGCAACATCATACGCTTCATCATAAAATTCTTGTTCCGTTAACACTAATGTTTGGCTAACTTTAAACTTATCCATAAGATCGTTAGGATCATAGACAACCGTAAAAAAGTCTTTAGTCACAAATGATTCTTCTGTTACAGTGTAAAGATCCACGTGCAAGAGATCATCATAAACCGCTATAATCTGTGGCGCGATAATAAAGAGATCCTCATGAAAAAGCAGCTCTCTATAGGCCGATAAATGGTTTAACCGATCTTCCATAAATGCCTTTTGATCTTCTTCTCGAACAAGAACATATAAATCAACATCAGAATGCGCATCATGTTCGCCCCTTCCCATCGAACCCTTTAAAAAGACCGCTTCTACTCGCTTATCTGCTTTAAGACTTTCCGTAATCGTATTTACAGCCGTTTCTTGCCTATCCATTTCATCCCTCCTGCTTGCTTTACTCTACCCAATGCTTTGGTCTTACCAAATAGCTTGGTACGATCGTTTCGTTATCGCCTATCGCAGCATTTAATTGAGACTGTGTTAAAAAAAGCGCATCCGATAAATCAGCTCTTTTTACTTGTGTATCTCGCATATCTGCGCCAAGAAAATCAACACAATGAAAATTTGCATCGTTTCCGTTAGCACCGATAAGCAACTTTCCACGAAGCGATTGTCCTGCTAACGAGCCACTAATGCGTATGCCAATATAATTCGATTTTAACTGTTTTTGTCTATATGCTTTTCGATAAGTAAGGCTCACTTCTTCTAAAAGAATTCCCACGCGACCACGATAATCAGATATGTTAAAGCTTCGAATGAATAGTGAATGACTTGTTTGTTCAAGCAACTCATCCTGTAAGGTTGAAAGCGGATGTTTATGCTTATCCTCTGCCACTTCCAATGCTTGGGCTAAATAAAAAAGCATTTCATGGATTTGCTGAACAATTGGAAAAACGGTAAACATATCATCGGCTAAATCCTTATTTACACGCCAGCTATCACCACTGTAAATGACTTCTGAAACATATTGACCTGCACCAAAACACTCGTAAGTCACGCAGCCTTTAAAACCGCAATTTTTTAGTTGATCATGAATTTGACAGTCATTGTTTATTAATAAATTTTCACAAGGAACACCGCTTGGTTTATCTTTTGGAAAATCAGCAGATTCGCCGTAAGGCAATGCGACACAACATAAACCAAAGCATCGACTACAATCTGATGACAACACTCTTTCCATTATGCACACCCTCCCTTTAGACGAAGAACTGCTAATTTCCTTATTATAGCATTGCTCTCTTCTTAACCGTTAAAAACAATGATCCTATACAACAAAAAAAGGCTTAAGTAGAGTCAAATGACTTCTTAAGCCAAAGCACCATTTACCTTGAAACACGATCTAACAATTCCGAATTCTGCGCTGCAGTGCCTCGGTAGTTGCGAATTCCGTATTGTGCTGCTAAGCGGGAGCGATTTGAGTAAGATGAATCCACACCAATTCTGTTTAAATAATTCACAATCCCTTCACCTTGACGTGGTTTTGGTCTCGTGTTCGGTTTTGTCGGACCACCACTTCTGAGAAGTTGCAGTAATTGTGTATTCTGAGCAGCTGTTCCTGTGTAATTAGAAATGCCATTCTCTCTTGCTAAACGCCCTCGATTATCGTAACTAGAGTCAACACCAATACTATTCAAATACGTGACAATACTTCCAGTAGTCTGATTTCCACCGCCTGCAGGTGGTCGGTTTGATGCATGATCACGATCACGAAGTAGTGATAGCAGTTGCGTGTTCTGTTCAGACGTCCCACGGTAATTCGTGATTCCATACTGCACGGCCAAACGAGCTCGGTTTTGAAAACTTGAATCTTCTCCAATACTATTTAAATAGGTGACGATACTTCCTGTTGTTTGATTTCCGCTCCCACTCGATGGTGGTGGAGCCGGTGACGGAGTTGGCGTACTTCCGCTAGACTCTTGTCCATCTCTAAGTAGCGCAAGTAGTCGAGTATTTTGTGCCGCTGTTCCTGTATAGTTTTCGATACCATTCTGACGTGCTAAACGAGCTCGGTTATCGAAACTCGAATCCACTCCAATACTATTTAAATAGGTAACGATACTTCCTGTTGTTTGATTTCCACTTCCGTTTGATGGAGGTGGTGTTGGCGCAGGTGCATTGTTTTCTTCTTCTACTGGGATCGTGCTTGAAGAAGGAATGAGTGTACGAAACGTTTCAATTCCACCTGCATTGATAATATTCGCCGGGCAACGTTTTCCACTCCAATGTTGGTGTGCCACAACACGATCAAGAGGAACCTGAAACTGATCCATTAATTGGCGAGTTAATTGTGCAGCATTTCTCATGGCTTGTTGGAAGTCACCATCCCGGTTTACACAAATTTCAATGCCAATTGACTGACGGTTTCCAGTTCCACTACCACCATCACCTGCGTGCCAACCGTTTTCATTTAACGGTAAGTGTTGGTAAATCGTTTGCCCATCATCAACTGTAAAATGCCAACTTACTGCCGTAGTAGGGTTTTTCACATATCTAGCGTGCATTGCAGCATCGGCTCCGGCACTAGTATTAGCTGTTTCATGAATCGTAATATAGGTTGGAGTTAACGCATAACCAGGTCGATTTCCATTAGAAGCAGGAATAAAGTCTTGAATGATATTCATACCAATCTCCTTTCGCTATTATTAAATACTTTATTCACTTATTAGAGAAAAGAGAAAGGCATATGCTGAAAATCAAACGAAATGTACGAATGTCTTTAGATTTTGTCGAGACAAAGCTATAACTTGGTGTTTTACACGATGGTTTATACTTTGTGACACTAAAGTTTGGTCAATAGATTTAAAGCCTGTTTCGTTGATTGAATGAGCGCTTCATCCTTTTTTCGTACTCTTAATGCATAAGCCTCCTCAAAGCACCATTGGGCCTTTCTTATTTTTTTCATTTCCCACAAACATTTCCCCTTGTGTTGTAGAATAAAATCATCATATTCATTCATACTTAATCGACGAGCCAATTCAGATGCTTTTTCAAACCATACGAGCGCTTCATCATGTAAGTTTGCGTACTTAAGAACTTCTCCATATCGTATTGAATTGATTAGTAAAGCTTGATTATTTCCTTTTTGTTCAGCTTTTTTTAGACAGAGCTGATAGTGGTATGATGCTTGTTCTGTCTTTCCGAGTATGCGGTAAAAATACCCGAGCAAACCATGGTCTTGATCCTCAACACAGTCTTTTAAATAACTGATTGCCGCTTCCAACTTTTTTGGGTCAGTTGTTTGCTCTCGTAAATAATTGGAGCGATCAAAATAAATGGTGGCGTTCGCTTCTTTTAGAATCATGTCGTTCATTATTTCACCTCTATCAAAATGGACTTCAAAAAGACTTCTAGCCATAGATGCTAAAAGCCTTTAAATCATTCTTATTCTTCATCGTTTGCCTTTCAGACAGGATTCGAGCTTATCTCTTGAACGTCTATTGCCAACTGTTATTTACGGGGATAACCATTCCACACTTTTGGCTTATAACGTTTTTTCTTTACAATAAACGTCACCACGATGATGGCAAAAAGAAATGCTAGACTCACATACAAACCGGGTCTACCTGTTTCTTCTAAAGCGATTCCTGTAATCGCGAAAAGCATGAGCAGGAATCCAATAATATGCCCACAGATTCGCCAAAGCGTAGGCTGAAGTAAACGCCAATTAGACAGTAAAATAATCATCCAATTAACTAAAATTAAAATGCCAGCTGCCGTTGTAATGTATTCAAATAAACGCCCTGGCAACAGCAATGCGGCAACTACAGCGAAGATTAATCCACAAGTGGCAAGTAGCAGCGAATAGAACGGTAAATCATGAAACGAGACACGCTTTTGAAAGAAAGACGGTGCGTGTTTCTGCTTGGCCAACTGAGCTAATAATGTCGTTACTCCAAACAACGACGCTGTCATTGCGGAAAAACCAGCGATAATGATTGCACCATTAAATACATGTGGAAAGAAGGCTAATCCGTACGCTGACATAGCTGTTACGAAGGGGCTCTCGGAGTCATTAAATGCAGTATAGGGGACGAGACTTATTGCGAACCCTAAAGAGAGTGTATACAAGACGGTAACGCCAATGAGCAACACTTTACCTGCTTTGGGTGCCTCTTCCTTTTTCTTTAATTGCATCGCCATTAGACCAATGACTTCAATTCCCCCAAATGCATAAAAGGCATATATGAGCGATCCCCAGAAGCCGGGAAAACCACGGGGAAACCATTCCTGTACATTCGATGGTAACATTGGCTCTTGACCAGTATGATTAATTAGGTGGAAAACTGCCAGTATCCCTAACACCACGAACATGAAGATTGCTGCTACTTTAATAACTGATAGTACGTTTTCAACAGAGTCAAACCCTTTTGTCCCTAAAATGACAACAAAGATCCCTAAACTAGAATAGAGCGATGCAAACACCCAAAGCGGCGTACTTTCAAACCAAAATTGCGATAAGATTGATAAAGCTGTAAGTTGACTTCCTATGATTAATATATTTGACACCCAATAATTCCAACCAGAGGCAAATCCAAGTTTTTCACCAAACGCTTTTTCTGCATAAACACTAAATGAACCTTCCTGAGGATCGTTAGCGGTCATTTGAGCCAGTGCAATAAAAACAAAGTATGTGCCAACAGCAGCAAGTAAAAACGAAGCGACGATAGCAGGACCTGCTAAAGAGATTCCAATACTCGAACCTAGAAAATAGCCTGTTCCAATTGTACACCCAATTCCAAGAAGAGAGAGTTGCCACCAAGCAAGACCCCCTTTTGCTTTTAACTTCTTTTGTTTAGCCATAAACGCTCCTTTTTTATAGCTAGTGTGCGATAAGACTGGCTCGTTTATCCAATAAAAAAGCTACAGTAAGGTTTGGTCCTTACTGTAGCCTAGCTCTAATTTGATTTGTACTGCTTATTCAGTTTAATCTCATCATCTGCAATACCAAGGGTTCCAACTTTATCAATAACACCTTTCTGCTTCAGGTCCATCATGACATCGCCAATAACGTGAGCTGGGTACCCATTAAATCCATCGAGACTTTTCTCAAATTTAACGCTTGATACAGTATCTACTTTTTCTAATTCTGCTATGATTTTTTCTTCAATTTCTTTGTGGGCCACTGTCGTCTCCTCCTCTTGATCCTCTCTTCTTTCTTTTGATATTCCACCGTTGCTTTTTTTTAATCATGCATTTTAGTACAAAAAAACAGAGATATGGAAATCCATATCTCTGTTTTTTATTATTCGGTTACTTTTTTCCATACATCCCATTGCCCGGAACGTCTTGGGTCTTCTCCTTGTGTCCACCACTTCGCTTCATAAAGCTGTCCTTCTACAAGAACTTGATCACCGGCAACATAAATTTGGTCTTTGATCCATTCTTGAGGACCTTCTGGAACCTCATAGCAATCAGCTACTTTTTTCCATACATCCCACTGACCAGATTGGCTTGGATTTTCTCCTTGCGTCCACCATTTTGCTTCATAAAAGTCACCATTGTACTCAACACGATCCCCTGCCGTATACACTTGGCTGCCACTCCATTCGTCAAACGAACAAACTGGCGGTTCAGGTTCTACAGGGCCTTCCTCTTCTATCCATTCATACGTACTAGGCGCTCTCATACCAGGAGTAGAAAAATAAGCTTCCAAAGAACCAGTGATACGTACTGCTTTACCTAGATTTGTTGGATTGCTTTCTAAATTTAACCCGTTTCTCACTGCTGTACCATTCACAAGCTGTACAGGCAGCATCTTACTACGATCGGTTTCATTCGGTGAATCCGCCAGTAACAGATTCGACGCAGCATGAGTTCCTTCACCAATCACAGGACGCTGGTTTACAATTGAACCGACAATGTATCCTTTTACAGGGTAGACTCCGCTATTGTTTCCAATTGCTTCAGCTACCGTTCTCGTACCAGTCGGATCACCTGGCTCTGAACCTTCAATCGTAATTCTGCTTCCTTCTTCATAATTAATCGGCTCTGTTTGATCCATTACATAATCAACAACAGCTTGCCATACTGGCCCATAAGAATCGTCCAGCACAGTTCCTAATTGATAAAAGTTCGTCCCATGCATGTAGTCATTATATGCAACCGTATACGTCTCTTGAGACTCTATCGGCTCTCCGTGCACGTTCACATTTGCTAGTTCATAACGATTTCCATCCGGTATAAGTGTATATGTTAAACCTGAAGCTTGTAGATCCACACCATTGTGATAACGGGATTGTTCTACTAACACTTCCATTATCCGTTCACCTGTTGTTTCCACAACAACAATGGCATTGCCAAACGAATCTAATGCTTCAATTTGGCGATCCGTTATACTTCCAGGAGGAATTTCTCCTGTAATTGAACTTCGATTTAAAAGCCCAATGTCGCTTCCTGTTTTTGCTCGAATGGCATCTGTGTATAGATTTCCGATACCAACATCTTGTGTACTTTTATTAGCAGAATAGAGACCCGTTTCAGTAGAACCAATAATGTCACCTGGGTTTGGTCCAGAAGGATCTACTTTAATGGCTATACGTCCTTCTCTATAGTAATTCAATTTTTCACCAGCATCGGTTAAACGAAGAGCGTACTGCTCCATCGCTGCTGTCATTAAGCCAACTGTCTCGTGAATCACTTCACCTTCAAACTGATACCCAGAACCACCTGTTCCAATATAATCAGCAACAGCAACCATGTAAGTCTCGTTCTCATCAACGGCTTGTCCGCCTATTGTTAAGTTTGCGTCTAAGTAATTTCCTGTTGTTCCTGTAATAATCTCATAGTGCAAGCCAGATGTTTGAAGATCTATTTGATTTCGATTGTCTCTAGAATAAGAAAACGCAATGACCTCTTCAATCGCTGCACCTGTCATCTCTATAACCATTATCTCGTTAGCGAATGGTTCAATGGAATATAGATCATTCAATGTAACTTCTCCCGGAGAAATACTGTCTCGTAATCCACCGTTATTCGTTAACGCTACATCTGCATCAGCAAAGTCACGCATGGCATCAGTCCAGAAATTTCCTAAAGGAGCATCGCCATTAAAACGTCCATCTCTCGTTAACCCTGTATCGCTATAGCCAACGACCTTGCCTAACACATCTTCCATTTCTTCAACGTAGCCATCAATTACAGCTTGAACCTCTTCATCAATGCTTGTCATAGAAGATACTGCCGTTAAGCTACCCGTTACATTCGTCACGTCTTCGGTCTCATCATTGTAAGTAAGCGTAAGCTCACCAAGGTTCGCTAAATTTGATCCAGTTTGTACGATCGGTGTGCCGTTCACAACAACAGGTTGACGTAACGTTGTATGGGAATGTCCACCGATAATAACATCAAAATAGTCTACCGCTTCTGCTAAGCGACGATCTTGATCATGACCAATATGTGTTAATGCGACAATCACATCTGCCTGTTCCTCTAGCTCATCCTGATAGGAAAGAGCTGTTCCCACATAGTCTTGATCAAACGTCATGCCGATTACATTCGCTGGAGCCGTGGCAGGTGGCGCTTGTGTAATACCAAGAATACCGACTGCTATGCCATCCACATCAATGATTGTATAAGGTTCAGGATTTTCTACACCTGTGTCCCCTGTACTCATATTTGCACCAAGCCATGGAAATAAGGAATCTTCCATATTTTCTTGTAAATAAGTTTGTCCGTAGTCAAATTCATGATTGCCAATCGTAAATGCATCAAGACCTGCTAGGTTAAACACATCTACCATCGGTTTTCCAAAATTTAAATCAACAACAGGGTTACCACTGGCAAAGTCACCTGCATCAACAAATAACACATGTTCAAGCTGATCTCGCTTCTCTTTTACATAAGCAGACACTTTTCCGTATTCTTCAAACGATGCATGAATATCATTCGTATGAAAAATATTCAGTGCTTTTTCTTCTGCTTTCGCCTCTCCATTTACACTAAACGGGAGAGTCAATGCGATGAGACTAGCACCTACCCACTTTTTCCATTTCTCCATCCTTGATGTTCCTCCTCAATGAAATCGATACTTAACACTTGTCCGTAGACTCTTTAAGAGTAGCAAAAAATGACGACCAATATTGTCGAAATCACTAATATTTTTGTAAAACATGTAATAAGGTAAAAAAGATCTATAATTCTGTTGTGAATGAAGTGAAAAAATGGGAGAAAACATCTTTTATAGTCCTAGATTCCTTCCTATACTTTAGAAAAATACGGCTAGAGTCGTATGCACATTCATTCTTCCGCTCGGTTCAGCTGCATGATCATCGTGATAACGTTAGTAACGAACGAACAAATTGACTCTATTTCTTAAGTTTTTCTAAAGAAATAAGCCAATACCCATTTACTTGTAAGAAACCTCGTATAATTAAATACATTCTTCTACTCTCGTTTAGTAAGCATAAAGTCGCCTTGCTTTTATTCATAATCATCATTAAAGACAGGAGGGGTTACTGTGAATATTGGAATTTTTACTGACACTTATTTTCCACAAATTAGTGGCGTTGCTACTTCTATTGCAACACTTGATCTTGAATTAACGGCTCGAGGCCATAACGTCTTCATCTTTACTTCTGAAGATAAACAAGCAAACGTAGAAACAGAATCTGGGAAAGTCTTCCGTTTTCCAAGTGTATCATCTACCATTATTCCAGAGCGGCATCTTGCTTACCGTGGAATAAGAAAAGCATCAAAGCTTATTAAACGCTATGACATTGACCTTATTCATACCCAAACCGAATTTACAATGGGCTATTTAGGAAAATACATTGCTCACAAACATAAGCTTCCTTTCTTACACACTTATCACACGATGTATGAGGATTACTTACATTACGTTGCTAGAGGAAAGCTGTTAACGCCTAAAATGGTCGGTTGGATGACAAAATGGTTTTGTCACAAAGCGGATCGTGTCATTGCACCAACGAGTAAAGTAAAGCGAACGTTACATGGATACAACGTCCAATCTCCTATTGGGGTTATTCCTACGGGGATTAATGTCGACAGGTTTAAACGAACGGAGGAATCCATGTTTCAAGCTGCTATTCTTCGTAAAAAACTGAATATCCTGCCCGAAGATCGGGTCATCGTCTCCGTTGGTCGTTTGGCAGAAGAGAAGAATATAGACGCTTTACTCCATGCTGTTCATCATTCAAAAAAGTGCCATTCACCCATTAAACTCATTTTGGTTGGTGATGGCCCGCATAAGACATCCCTAAAGAAGCTGACAAAGACTCTCGCTATTGAAGATGATGTTCAATTCATTGGTACAGTTTGTTGGGAAGAGGTTCATATTTATTATCAACTCTGTGACCTTTTCGTTAGTGCATCCACTACTGAGGCTCAAGGTTTAACCTATTTTGAAGCAATGGCAGCAGGATGTGTTGTTGTCGCCAAAGCAGATCCAAGTATTCAACAGGCGATTGTGCACAACGAAACAGGCTACATCTTTGAAAATGACGATGACCTAGCTCCATTGCTAAACAAAATCTTTCAACAAAAAGGTGAGCGGGTAGCTGTTCAACTGAAGAGTGGTCAATTTGTTGAATCGATTTCTGCCAAAGCATTTGGTAAAAAAATTGAAGCGATTTACCGCACCCATTTATTCGCCAACACATTGCAGCAATCTACTGATAAGAAAGCGATATCAGCGTTATATCGAATGAGGAGGTCATCATAATGAAAGTGACTATGCTATCATCGGCAGAGAAAGTGAAAGGGCAAGGAGTTGCCTCGGCGTATCGAGAGTTGATTAACCTCCTCCAATCCCAAACGGAGCAAAGTTACGATCTAGCAATTAATCGATTTCGACGTTCTGATATTACGCATTATCATACGATTGATTTTCGCTTTTTCTTAACCACGTTCTTCAAGAGAACCGGGGTTAAAGTTGGCTATGTTCATTTTCTACCTGAAACAGTAGACGAAAGCCTTTCATTGCCTAAACCGATACGCGCTCTTTTTTATCATTACATGGTGTCATTCTACAAAAGAATGGATGATTTGATTGTGGTGAATCCAAGTTTTATACCAAAATTAGTAGCTTTAGGATTGGATCAAAATAAAATTCACTACATTCCTAATTTCGTTTCTAGAAGCTCTTTTTCTGCGAGTAAAAAAAGCACCGTTCGAACTGAACTTGGGATACCCGAAGATGCATTCGTCGTTTTAGGGGCAGGTCAAATCCAACATCGAAAAGGAGTAAAAGATTTTCTAGATGTAGCAAGCCAACGACCAGACATTCACTTTATTTGGGCAGGCGGCTTTTCATTCGGTAAGTTAACAGCTGGATACCACGAATTAAAAGCCTATGTCGATCAGCCACCTACCAACGTCCATTTTCCAGGAATTGTACCTAGAGAAAGCATGCAAGCGTATTACAATGCTTGTAATTTATTTTTCTCGCCATCTTACAATGAACTTTTTCCGATGACGATTTTAGAGGCAATGAGCTGCGAAAAGCCTCTTTTATTAAGAGATTTAGCATTATATGAAGACATCTTATTTGACTACTATGTTACCGGCGACTCTAACAAGAGCTTTATTGAACAAATAGACCGACTTCGAGAAGATAACCACTATTACCAACACGCGCGGAACTTATCTAAAAAAGGAGCTTATGTCTATTCCGAAGAACGATTAACAACTGTTTGGAACCAGTTTTACAGAGATGTACACGGAGTAGTTGCCTCCTCCTCTCATGCCTAAAAAACAAGCTATTCAGCTCAGCATTGTTTTGTTTATTAGTATTCTGTCGGTCTGGTTACTTGCAAAAAATATTGATCGGTCGGTTTTGTTAGTAGGACTTCAAAATATGAATAGCATTTGGCTTCTACTTGCGTTTTTATGTATGGGTCTAAGCTGGCTATTTGAAGCATTGAGCCTTATTTGGCTGTCAGCATCTAATAAGCAAGCACTATCCTTCAAAACAGCTATGCATACAACGTTAATCGGTCAGTTCTTTAACCAAATAACGCCTCTTGCAACTGGGGGGCAACCTGCACAACTGTATGTATTAGTAAAGCGAGGTCATCACAGCGGGAGCGCTACCTCTCTATTATTAATGAAGTTTTTATTATTTCAAATTGGGCTCGTCTTGAGCTTTACTCTGTTTTTAATTTTTGGCTATAAAAGCCTGTTTTCTACTTTACCAAGCATGGGGTATTTTATTGTTATTGGCTATATTGTTCATGCAAGTATCATAATTGGGTTAACCCTTGTGCTATTTCACCAACGAACAGCAAGAGTGTTAGGCGAGTTGCTTCTTAAGCCTGTTGGATGGTTGAAAAAAGAAACGGCACATGTATGGCAGCAAAAATTAGATCAATTTTTAGAGCAGTTTCATCTACAAAGTCTCTATTTCATCCATCATAAACAAGCCCTTATGATAGGAATGCTCTATACATTCATGCAACTAGGCTTTTTTTTCATCATTCCCTATTTTTTGTTTCAAGCATTTTCTATCCATCTCTCTCTTTTTACTAGCTCTACTTTTCATTCGTTTGTGATGATGTTTGCGTCTATTATTCCAACACCCGGAGGAAGCGGCGCAGCTGAAATGACGTTCTCAGCCGTCTTTCGTTCGTTTATGGATGAAGAAAAATTGATTTTAAGTATGTTATTTTGGCGTATAATCACTGCCTATAGTTCAGTCGTTATTGGGGTTGGCTTGACAATGAGAGGGATACACAGAAAGAAGACGCGCGCAAAAGAGGTCTTGGATCAGCCATAATCCCTTCATTTGTTGGAGGGATTTTTCCATAAAAAATACTCTGGTATCTCCAGAGCATTCCAATAAGGGGGATGACAAATGATTCGTTTGTTCGAAAAACATTCTGCATTAGCTTTTCGTTATATTTATTCTAGCATAGGCTTCGATAAGATCGTATTGGGATATATTTAGCAGTACACTCCTTGCATCTATCCTTTTTTCTTTAGTACGTTACTGTACTCAACTGACCAACCCTCATTTTAAAATTGTTTTTGTCGAAATTTAGGTGATAAATGTCGAATAAGCGCTCATTTCGCATGATCTTTGTTGGGAAAATGGTGGTTCATTTAAAAACAATCATTGATACTCACATGTAAGCGCTCTATTTTTTCTGACACACGTCTTTATTTCTAGTTAGTGAGGGTTTTTAATTTATTTTTCCACTGAAAAAATAAATTATTTGTCCCTTTCTTTAAAACTGTCAATTTTTTTGAAGTCATTTCCCAACATGAAAATTTCTTTTAAAAGCAAATAAGATAGGCTGTTCTTTTGACCATAAACGAACATTACTATGTCTTCTAGTCAGATTAATTAAGAAAAATCGGTTTTTCGCTTCCCTATTTACGAATGAAAAAAGCACTTTCTCACCGGTCATTCGCACTTTATTATCGGATTATTCTATTAATTATTTGCGATTTACTTCATTTTTTGCTCTTTTCCCTAAAAAGTGACTAGCTCATTTCCCAATTTCTTTTTAAATACACATCGTTACAATGAAGGTACGCAAGCAGAACTTGCGAACAAAAAGGAGGAGTTCGTTTGATTGGTAAAAAGAAAGGTCACTCGTTTCTTCAGTCAATTGGTTTCACTGTTCTTGCATCTGCTTTGTTTGTTTTCGCAAACGCAGAATCGGCAAGTGCACATGGCTACATTGAATCTCCCAAGTCTAGAGCGTTATTGTGTGCCGAACGTGTAAACACAGATTGCGGTGGCGTCATTTATGAACCGCAAAGTTTAGAAGCGCCGAAAGGATTCCCTGGTGCAAGTATTCCAGATGGACAGATTGCATCTGCTGGGGGCGTTTTTCCACAACTAGATGCCCAATCTTCTAATCGTTGGTCTAAAGTAAACATGAATAGTGGGTATCAAACGTTTGGATGGCATCTAACAGCAATGCATTCAACAGCAAAATGGCATTATTATATTACGAAACCAAACTGGAACCCTAACCAGCCATTAACACGTAACCAATTTGAACTTGTTCCATTCTATGAAAAATTTGATGGCGGTGCTCGTCCAGGACAGAAAGTAAGTCATCAGTTAACTGTACCTGAGCGTTCAGGTTATCACGTCATTCTTGGTGTTTGGGACGTGGCTGATACTGCAAATGCGTTTTACCAAGTTATTGATGCCCAATTCAGTGGTGGAAGTAATCCTACTCCAAATCCAGATCCAGGTTCACCAGAACAGCCACCTGCGTATCCTGCTTGGACATCAACTGCCACATACGTTGGCGGTGACTATGTGACACACAACGGTCAAGTATACCGTGCAAAATGGTGGACTCGTGGTGAAACTCCTGGTCGTGCCGATGTTTGGGAGCTTATCCGCTAACGCTTTTACTTATCCCCCTATTATAAAAAGCACATTATAAGGAGCAAATCCCTATATGTGCTTTTTTGTTTTAGACGAATATGTTCACTATCTTTTAGATAAAAATGATGAAAACTACAATTAACGACGTATCGCTTCAAACGTAATAAGCGATGTTTCCTTCGATGGAGCTTTATCATGAAGATAATCAGCCGTCTTTTTTATAGAGGAAAACCCAGCTTCTCTAAGCATGTATGTAAATTCTTCCACTCCGTACCAATGTACCTTAAACTGTTGCAACTCTGTATCAACCTCTTTACCAGATCGCCACTTCCGGTAGGTTAAATAGGTAAGTGAATATTGGTCTATCCAGTTCAGTTCCACGTCATAAACAGAGAGGGTAATTCCTTCTTTATCACTGAGTTCAACTGTTCTTAACGATTGGCTGTCTTCTGAAAACACCTTAGGAAAACCTAGATCAATAAAAAGTCGACCACCAGGTGAGAGATGTCGGTAAAAGCGCGCTAAGGTCTCCATTGCGATTTCACGGCCATTTAACAGGGCAAAAGAGCCTGTAGGCATAATAATCGCCTCATACATATGCGGCAGCTCCAGGGTTTCAAGCCTTTGTTCGACGAGAAATGGATCGAGATTCCGTTTCTCACAGTGTTCCCTACATAAAGCGAGCATATCGTTTGATGCATCTACACCATCCACACAAAACTTGTTCTCTAGAAGCGGAATCAGCATTCTACCAGTTCCAACACCTGCTTCTAATATTCTGCCTGTAATACCTGCTAATCGCTGCTGATAAAACTCAATATCTCCAGACATCGAAAAACCAATTGGTTTTGTTGCTTCATAAAATTGCGTACTTAACTTTCCATACTCGGAAAACATTCACTCTCCACCTCACAGATGTATTGATTGAAAAAGTGCGTAATTTTTCTCACTCCAATGTGTTCAGTAAATTCACCGTCTGTCCATTCCTCAATGACTTTTCTCCAAAACGTTTGTGCAGGTTGATTCTCTTTTAATTGCGAAACATGCCAACGCCCTTCATAATCTTGGAAGATCTGTCTAGCAACCAGTCTACCTAAACCCTGTCGCCGATACTTCCTCATAATAAAGAATTCTGCGATCGAATGATAAGGTCGTTGCCTAATCTCAATCTGTTTAACAAGAACAAAACCTGCGTAACAATTATCCACAATCACAAAGTACGGATCATGCTTAGGCTTTGTCCAATAATCGAGTAGAGGGTAATCCGTATAGCGGCCGTTCGATTCTACATCTAAATCAATATACGATGAAAAATCGTGCAAATAAAACTGCACTAAATTTGAAAGTATCTGACGCTGTTCCACTTCTGCTCTTATTAACTGAACGTTCATTTCACACCTTCCTTTACAGTATAGATCGTGACCTCGAATACTTCGAGTCCCGTAAGACCAGAACCTCAAGCTACCGTCTTAAATCCTAGTAATATACGCATAAACGTTTTGTTTCACCTAATCACTCCAGTTGTAAATGAATAAAAATCGTCCTCACCCATTTTTCGAACGATGTATGAATGGGCTGACCCATCGCATGGAAATAACCCCAATCAAGTACAAGTTGGTGCAATAAATGAATGCGCAAACGAAGCTGGACCTCTATTACTGGTTGTCCGGTAGTGTATTCAGCTATAAATTGGTTTGCAATGTCTACTAGATCCTGTCTCTGATAAAAAAGGGTCATTTTTGTTAAATCTACTAACGGATCTGCAAAATAACTATTCGTAAAATCAAATAGTCCACTTATTGCCCATTGCCCTTCTAGTTGATCTATTAGGAAGTTTCCAGGTTTAACGTCACCCATAATAAAACACGGGTCATTCATCTTAGAAAAAACATCGTTAGCTCTTCTCAGCTCTCCGTATAACCAACGTTCATCTCCTTCTGTTAAGGTTGAATACTTCTTTGCGTCATGGAACCAATGAACGATTCGGTTAAAGAGCCAGTCTTTATAACTAGAATGAAAAGGTTCGATCGTATGATTAAGAGGATGGAGCTGACCATACGATAAGCTTTTCCATTCATGCATTTCTTTTAATACACCTGCTAACGATCTAGCAATAGCAGAATGATCCGCCACTATCAATTTTTCAGCTACATCATGAAGATGTTTTCCTTTCATTTTTGGCATGATGCTATAAGCAAATCCAAGAATAGCTGGATCGTGATGAACAATATAAGGAGTTGGCACTTGGAGAGACGTTTTTCCCGCTAAACAATCAATAACATACTTTTCTTCCTCTAATTGCCCTTCATAGATGGGATTTCCTTTTACAATCCATTCTCCCTTAGTAGACACTATAGACAATGTTTGCTTCATGGCGCCTTCCTTTGTTTCATTAAAGCTAAGTAACGTTCCTAGCCCGTGAACAGCGAGTAGCTCATTCATTTGTGCTTTTGTCGGAAGACCAATTGTTTTAGATGTAAATAAAAGCTCCGCAGTCAATTGAATCACATCCTTATAAAAAATCCGAAACGATTATATTCTACACCATGAATTGATTTCCTTTTTTTATCACAAAAATGAAGTGATAACGGAACTGGTTAAATCCGATTGAATAGGGTATACTAACCTTACAATTAACGTAAACTAAAAAACCGCCTAGTGTGCGACCACTAGACGGGTGCTGAACCCCACATAGAGTGGGAACTGGCGCAAGAAGAGAGTTAAGTCCTCCTGAGCCGTCAACTCATCGTGGGGACTTAATTTTTTTTAATCAGCAAAAGCACCAACGTCACTAAGGCAAGAATAAACATTCCAAACCCTAAAGCTAAACTAAGTGCTTCAAAAACCGACACGGCACCACCCCCTCTCGAGAGTGCTACCAATCCCCACAACTATGAGTTATTCAACTCCTTTTATCATACCATCATTTTACCAGCGAACGGCTAGTTTTCCTTTATATATCTCTCTTGTTTTTCAACTTCTCTTAACTGACGCATAGATGCTTTTATCTGTAGCCGCCGCACCAATTGGAAAAAGAAAAGTGCAAACCCGATATACACGAATCCAATAACGAATGCCATTTGAAAAGCAGTGAACCATTCACTCAAAAACCCACCAGCCACCATCGCCAGTCCCATAGCACTCGTCTGTACCATGGACAAAGTGCCCGAAATCACTCCCCTTTTTGACGGAGGAAGGATTTTCATTAAGACCGTATCAAAGCAGATCGTGCTAATCCCCCCTACAAACGTAATGCTCGCCGCTACAATCAGCGCCTGTAAAAAGAAGACTGATTGACTTAACAAGAGGTGACCGACTCCTTCAAGCGCAATCATGATAACCCCTATTGTTAAATAGTTTTTTTTAAGGTAAATGGTTACCTTCGAACTAAGTACAAAACCTAGACCAAGAGCGGCGTACATGAAGCCAACGCCAAGCTCTCCACGCTCAAATTCATCAAGAGCAATCATATTCATTACAATATTATCAATCCCATTCGCTAATGGCATAAGAAGCATCATGATGAAAAAGACTTGTAACACCCGTATGCCAACAAACCATTTTATTGATTGTAACAAAGGTAAACGGACCGTTGGTATTGGCTGTTGTTCTCTTGTTTTAATAGATAAAATCGGTTTTAAGACAGCTGCCGCGATAATTAAACAAACGGCATTCAAAACAAATAACACGTTCGTTCCTATCCAAAATGCAAGTATGCCACCGATCAAGGAACCAAGCACAAGCGTATAGCCAATCAAATGTTGCTCCATTCCGTTAACGTGCAACAGGCTCTTTCTTTGTACAAGATCTGGTATCGCAGC
This sequence comes from Shouchella oshimensis, assembly GCF_004375095.1. Lineage (NCBI taxonomy): Bacteria > Bacillati > Bacillota > Bacilli > Caryophanales > Bacillaceae > Shouchella > Shouchella oshimensis. The sequence goes on from NZ_SNUX01000004.1 coordinate 182,059, forward strand.
AAATCGAACAGGTCGATAGAATGCATTGCCAATAGCAATGAGAAAAGTACTGACAAAAAGCCACCGTACATCTCCTGCACTAATTGCTAAAAGTGGTAACAAGGCAAATGGGGCACGAGCCCACGCTGACCAAGTCATCAGTTTAATTTTATGAAATCGATCCGCTAGCATACCACTTATAGGAGCAAGTAGAATTGTTGGTAATACTTGCAACGAGAGCAAGATTCCTAATGCGAACCCTGAGCCTGTCAATTGAAAGACAAGTGCAAATGAAGCAACTTGAGCAAATCGATGACCAATTTCGACAAAAAGTGAACTCCAAAACAAATACGAATATTCTTTCTCTTTCTTAAGTATACTTGCCATATTCCCTCCATCTAATTAGATAATTATCAAAATAGATTCCAAAAAAGAGAACCTGCTTAAACAGGCCACATCTCTTTCGGATTCAATTCATATTGCTGTTCATTTCGGTACATAAAATGAGACATGATTAATTCCCTTCTAATTGTTGCAAAATCACTGTTATAGCGTTTAATTACTTGATTAACATCTGTTTCAGCGTACTGGCGCCCTTCATCAAATTGTCGTGCGATCACTTCGAGTATAATAAGTCTTTTCTTCCGTTGCGCAGGTAGATGGCTTAACATTCCCTCTCGATTAAAAAAGCTTTTTACAACGGATGCCTTTTCTTCAATCGTTACATCAAAATACTCAAACCGGTCATCTCCACCAATACGAATGATAGCCTCTGCCATTTGCTTGAGCTTCGACTCATTCAAATGAAAATAGATGGTGTTCTTGTCTCTTCGTTGGTAAATCACATCAATTTCTTTTAGCTTAGTTAAGTGATGAGAAATAGTTGGTGGGGTAAGTCCAAGCTTCCCTGCAATGGCACCATTGTGAAGTGGCCCTGCTTTTAACATGCTAATTATTTGAATTCTTGTCTTATCCCCAAGCGTTTTATGAAAATGAACCATTCGACTTAATTGCATGATATCCCTCCATCTAATTAGATAATAATCGAAATAGATGAAAATGAAAAGAGGAATCATCACTTATTCCTCTTAAAAAATGGCTGATCGAGTAATAATATCGTCACTTGTACATTGTGTGGCTTCAAATATGGTTAACCCCGTCTCTTCTAAGAACGCTTTAACAACAACATATCCGACTGCATAACCGGCCGCAAATGAAAGACCTACTGGTTGATAGCCTCTCTCTGTTGCATAAGAATCACCGAACATATAGCTACTTACTTCTGCAAAACCTTTAATGTGTAAGGCATCTTTTATAACAGATATGGAATCATTTAAATCATCTTCATCTAAGCCAGTTACCCAAGGACCGAGCTGCTCTTTTCCATAAATGGTTTCTGCGAAAACATCTGCTAACCCTTCAATAACAATGTATTCCCCTACAGTTACATCGCCATGGCTCCAATTAAAATAAGAAAAACGCAGATTATGATGAAATTCATGGGCAAGCAACCCTTCAAAACGGCTAGTATTTCGCTCATTCGGAAACAGAAGCACCATCAAATAGCCTGGAATCCCACCGAATCCTGTATACCCTTCGTGCAAGCTTAACTTCTCTTCATCTGCTAAATAAATCCCTAATTGAATGGCATTCGCTCTCACTTCTAAACCTTGATCGTTCGCTACTTCCAGTAAATGTTTTAATGCCCGTTCCCCGCGATCAACTATGTTCATAGTTCGTAACCGTTCTACTCCCTTTTTCAGAACCTCTCGGTCTTCTAATTTAGCGAAACCTAACATGTCCGCAGCATAGAGAACGTCATAACCATTTGATTGTTTTGCCTTCATTGGCACTTGCAAGTACGTCCACATCGTCTTTAATGGTTCCATCATCGTATAGCGAAAAAATTGTTGTTTTTGCTCCAAGGTCTCGCACCGTAGTAACTCCTCATATTGTTGTAATGGATCATTTACCTTTATGATCATCGTATCCCCTCCTATGCTTACGATAGTGGATAACGTAACGTGAAGGTCAACATAAAAAATAAGAATTTACTTTTAAATAGGCTTTTGCTATAGTAAAGTCACAAATCTCGATGAAGTAAATTTTCTAAATAATTAATTTATAATAGTAACGACAAAAAATCCGCAAAAATCCTTCTGTTTCGCTAAAGGAAATGCAGTTAAAGCAGCGAATACAAAAGAAAACGAATCTTTTTTTAAAGAAGAGGCATGAATTCTTTTGGGATTGCCTAAGATGAAGATAGAGTACATCTTCGTCATAAGCAAAAGGTTTGCGATTATGTGAAAACAGGTACACACTAGAGTGAAAAGGCGAAAGGGTGATAAGGATGGAACAAGCCATTGTTTATGATCTTCTTAATCAACAATTTTTACATGCCTTAAAAGAATTGGCGGCACGACCAGCTGACGAAGATCAACAAATGGCAGCTGACATAGTGGGCTTACTTACGAAAAACCCTCAAGCTATTCATGCCATTGATAGCGACTATAAAGAAGCAACGATCATGGCGTGCTGGTCACCTCAGTTAACCAATCAATCTCATTGCACAAATCCTTCATAAACTAGAGGAACGTGTCCCTGCTCATCAACTCAGTTGATGAGCTTTTTTAGAGCACACTCCTCGTCCACTACCTTTCCTGTTGTCTTTTTTCATGATATCGTGTACAATCAAGAGCGGTTAAACTGTATACTTCGAACAAAAGTTTTTAACTTGTGGACCTTTTCAGAGCGATAACTGCTCTTTTTCCGCCACACTGGGCTTCGTGCCTAGTGTGGCTTTTTTATGTAATTAAGGGAGGTAAAAAAATGAAATCAACATGGCTCTATTCATTAGCTGTATTAATCGGGGGTGCTTGCTTTGGCATTTTATCCACTTTTGTCAAAATTGGTTACGGACAAGGAGCTGACCTCGTTCATGTGGTCATAACACAGTTCTTTTTTGGTTTTCTCATTTTAGCAATCTTACTGTTTTTCTCAGCTCGTAAAAAAATACCCTTAAAGATGGTAGTGGCTCTACTCGCTTGTGGTATCCCTACAGGTCTTACAGGCATTTTTTATTATCATTCGTTGCAAACATTAGATGCATCACTTGCCGTTATTTTTTTGTTTCAATTTGTATGGATTGGTTCCTTTTACGAATTTATTTTCGCAAAAAAAATACCATCAAAACGACGCCTTCTTTCTATTGGCGTGTTGATAGCTGGGTCCATTTTAGCAGCTGGTGTTTTACAGACAGCTGTACAATTTGATTGGGTTGGTGCCTTTTGGGCGTTGCTTAGTGCATTTTGCTCTGCTTTATTTATGTATGTAACTGGCGTGGTCGGTACTGAAGTTCCTGTTGTCCAAAAAGGATTTATCATTTCCATCGGTGGGTTCCTCTTATCAGCGATCATTCTTGTACCGACAGCAGAAACCCTTTCATTCACTGGAATTGAGACAGGATTTATCGGTATTGCCTTTTTACTTGGCTTATTTGGCATTGTCTTGCCTCCACTCATGTTCTCAATTGGTATGCCAAAGATAGGCTCTGGTCTAGGGGCCATTCTTTCTACAGCAGAACTACCTGTTGCGCTAATTTTATCCATTGCCTTACTTGGTGAAACGATTTTACCCATGCAATGGGCAGGTGTCGCCATTATTTTCGCGGGTATTTTCTATGGCAACGTTGAAAGAAAAAAAGTCAGATACGAGTACGCAAGGGAATAACCTTGCGTACTTTTTAGTTGTCTAACGTTTTTGTCATCTTAACAATTTCTTGTTGATATCCGAATGTTTCGTAAAACGCGACTGCATGCTCATTGGCTTTAAAAACATCTAAAACAATTGTATTCACTTCTTGTTCCTGTGCCCATTCTTCTGCTTTTTGCATGAGCCGCTTCCCAACACCCTTCCCCTCGGCTTCAGACGTGGTGGCAACAGCCGATATGTACGCTTGTCGCTCATTAGTAAAAAAATCACTTTGTAAGCGCATTTCCAAAAAACCTAAAAAATGGTGATCCTTTTCAGCAATGAAGAGGGACAAGTCGTCACGCTGAAGGGATTCTAGTAATAATGCTTCCTGTTTTTGTTCCATCGCTACTCGATCACGATGTTTCATTAAGCCAAATTGCAAAAATCGTTTTGTTAACGCCATTACATTACTTCGATCTTTTTCTTCAAATGAACGAATTTTCATAGTTAGCCTCCTTGTTACTACCTTATTGGAAAGCAGATGTAAACACAAGACTAGCGACGGTAAAAAAGACTTAATGACCGATGGTACTCATGATCATTAAGTCTAGGATGATAACATTTCTATGATAGCTCCACTGTATCCATCTTACGTAACGTGCTATCTCCTAAAACATCTGACCGACTAACGGCACCACTCGCCATTCGACTTAAAAACACGGCAAGAACACCTGGTAATAGAAGCGCATTCCCAACAACTGTAAACGCAAGCAATCCAGCAAATATAATAAGTTGTAGAAAGCAGCCGATCGTATACAATGGATACTTTAACAATAATTTCAAACTAATCCCCATAGCTCTTACTAAGCTCACGTTGTATTTATTTATAAGTGGGACGGTGTAAAGCTGACTTAAAAGAACCATTCCTGCAAAATAGCTTTGAAAACAAGCGATAGCAAACGCTACATAGCTTTGCTCTACCGACCAATGCCACCATGAAGCAACGAGTATAACAGCAAACCCCCCAAAAAAGAATGAAAGACCTAACGCTTTAAAATACTGGCATTTTAAAGAAATGAAAAACGTTCGCATTAACGGGACGTTTTTATTTGTTAATACCGTTTCCATACTAGCAGCAGCCGCTAACCAAACTGGTCCACCCAAAAAAAGCACAAAGGCAATCGCTAACTGCCACGGCAAAAATAATAGAAATGGGACGCATAGAAGAGAGACCAATACACTTATTGAGATAATTGAAACAATATGCTGATACAAATCTTTTGCCGTTATACGCACTATCGATGTAACTGAAAACATAGCCTCACCCGATCCTTTGTTTCGTTTCTAGATCAAATAAATGCATTTTTTCCGTTTGAAACGTCATCGCTATCGTTTCACCTGCTTTACTAAAATGTTCTCCAGCCGTTTTTGATATAACCGACTGTTTATTAAAAGAAAAGTACAGAAGATTCTCTGCCCCTAAATGTTCAAATACCTTCACCTTCACTTCTACATTCCCCTTTGGGTCTAGTAAAATATGTTCTGGCCGAATGCCAAACATGACATTTCGATTGACGTAGGCACGAACATAGTCTTGTAAATCTAAAGGAATATCTAAGAGATACTCCCCCATCTGTAACTGCTTCTCTGACAGGACGTAAGCAGGAATGAAATTCATTGCGGGAGAACCGATAAACCCTGCCACAAACATATTTTGTGGTCGTGCATACAACTCTTTCGGTGAAGCGATTTGCTGAACTTTCCCTTCGTTCATTACAACAATTCGTTCGCCAAGTGTCATTGCTTCTACTTGATCATGGGTGACATACACAATAGTTGCCCCTAATCGTTGATGAAGCTCTGCTAGTTCAATTCGCATTTGCACTCGTAGTTTTGCGTCTAAGTTCGAAAGTGGCTCATCAAAAAGAAAGACTTTAGGGTCTCGTACAATAGCTCGACCTAACGCAACCCGTTGACGTTGCCCTCCTGACAACTCCCGTGGCTTTCGATCCAATAATTGATCCAATCCTAATATTCTCGACGCATATGAGACTTTTTCTTCTATTATCGCTTTGTCCATTTTCATATTTTTTAAACCAAAACTTAAGTTTTGTTCAATCGACATATGAGGGTATAGCGCATAATCTTGAAAAACCATGGCAATATCCCGATCCTTTGGATGAACATGATTAACAAGTTGGCCATCAATATAAATATTTCCATCTGTTTGCTTCTCAAGCCCTGCAATCATTCGGAGGGATGTTGTTTTTCCACAGCCTGATGGGCCTACGAAAACAAGAAACTCTTTGTCTTTAATCTCGAAGTTTGCTTCGTCAACGGCTGTAAAGATACCACCTTTTTTTGTATCAGCAAACGTTTTTGTAATCCCTTCAAATACTATCGTTGCCATTTTTTCACCTACCCTTTCACCGCACCAATCGTAATGCCTTGTAAGAAATACTTTTGCAAGGAAAAAAACAAGATAAACATTGGCAATGCTGCAATAACTGAACCAGCCATCATCGCACCAAAGTCGGTGGCTTCGGCAAATTTAAAGCTCGCTAGTCCAATCTGAATCGTTCTCATTGAACTTGTTTGTGTAACGAGGAACGGCCAGAAAAATTCATTCCACGTAGCCACAAATGTAAAGATTGCTAACACAGCCAAACCAGGCTTTGAGATGGGTAGAATAATTTTATAAAAGATTCGCCATTCACTACAGCCGTCAATTCGAGCTGCTTGAATAAGCGTTGATGGCAATGTTGACATGTATTGCTTCATTAAAAAGATGTTTCCTACAGTCGCAAACATTGGTAGCATAATCGCTGTATACGTATTTCCTAGTTGAAACGTGTTCACCACAATAATATAAACTGGAATAAGCGTCACTTGTGCTGGAATCATCATCGTTCCAAGTAACATCCAAAAAATTGTATTCCTACCAGGAAAACGAAGCTTTGCAAAAGCATAGCCTGCTAGCGAACAAAACAATACATTTGTGAACGTTAGAACCGATGAAATAAACAAACTGTTTCCAAGCCATCTCATGGCATCGGTTTCAGTAAAAAAGCGGATATACGTAGCAACTGATGGGTTTTTCGGAAACCACTCTGGAGAAAAAGATGCACTCATGGATGTGTCTTTAAAAGACATGACAAGCATCCAATATAACGGGATTAATGTAATGACGATCCAAAACAATAAGATGGCGTAACTGACTATTCTTGCTGCTATTCGTTTTCCATTTGCGCGCTTTATGCTTGAGTCTTTTTGATGGTGAAAAGCAGGCTGATTCACGCTCAATGCCCCCTTTTTTAAAATTCGACATCACTTGACATTAGTTTAAATTGAAAAACAGAGGCTAGAATAATGACAATTCCAAGGGCAAAGGATTCAGCAGCCGCTAGCCCAAATTGATAATATTCAAAAGCATGTACATAAATTAAATACGCAATGGTGGTTGTGGCAAAATTCGGTCCACCTTGAGTCATTAAATAAATACTCATAAACACTTGGAAGGAGCCAATAATCCCCATTACAAGCAAGTACAGAGTCGTTGGTTTTAAAAGCGGCATCGTAATGTTTTTAAATTGAGACCACCCGCTGGCATGATCGATATCTGCAGCCTCATACAAAGACTTCGGAATCCCACCTAGGGCAGCTAAATACAAAATAATCCCTGCACCATGACCCGTTAACCAGCTCATTAAAATAAGCGAAAATAATGCTGTACTTCTGCTTCCGAGCCACATCGTATTCTCCATACCGATAAAACTTAGAATCATATTTAAAAGCCCCATATTTGTCGGATCATAAATCCAGAACCAGACAAGCGCCATCGTTACACCAGAAGCAACAGTAGGGAGATATAAAGACGCCTTAAAGAAGGTTTGTACTTTTTTTCCTCTTGGAAAGATAAGCACCGCCAGCACAAGCGTAATTCCAACGCTCACCGGTACAGTCGCTACCGTAAAAACAAACGTATTGCGCATAGAGCGCCAAAATATCTCATCTTGAACCATGGTTTGATAATTCTCTAGCCCAATAAATGTAGATCCCATAACATGGTATTGTTGAAAGCTCATAATAAACGCATAAATAACTGGAATAAACGTGAATAGCAAAAAGACAAGAATAGGAACAAGAATGAACACATAACACCATCCGTAGTCTCTTAAAAAGAGGGTCAGTTTAGACGGTGATGCCTGTACGGTTTCTGCCATAAGAAGCACTCCTTTATCAAGAAAGTAGAGGAGAGAAACGAGCCCCCTACTTTCCGGTTAACTAAGGTTGGTACTTTGCTGCTGCTGCTTCCGTCTTAAATTTTTCAAACGCTTCCTCAGGCGTTAATTCTCCACTAATTAGACCTTGAAATGTCGGAACAACGACCTGTGTTTTAAACATGTCGTCTTTAGCAGCAAGCTCACTCGTAATTGGATTTGGCGGTAATACGTTACTCGCAAGTCGTTCAGCGGCAAGCCTATTCTCATCTGAAAGTGGTAGCTCATATTTATCAGCTGCTTCTTTATGAATAATCGGTAAAGCGAGGGCGGAGGATGTCTTTCCAATTGCATCTGCACCAGCTAAGTGTTCAAGTACTTTAACGCTATTATCGATATGCGCATCATCAGCATTATTTTGTGTGAATAATAAGTAACCTTCAGCCCCACCTTGTGAAACCTCTACTTCTCCCTCGTGATGAGGAATTGGAAGCAAGACAAAATCTAATTCTTTTCCTTCTGTAACACCATCTTGAATCTCTTGGTTACGATTTTGAACGATTGCATCTGCGTAAGGAATTGCCCGTCCGTAGAAAAGGGCTTGGTAGTTGTAATACATTTCTTGTCGTTTTGCCGCATCAATGGCTGCAGTCTCAGCGGGCATGATTCCTTCATCTCTTAACTTCACAATAAACGCCATTGCTTCTACTATTCTGTCGTCATCCCATTGAATACCCTCTTCTGTCATTCGATAAGGGATTCCATTATTTCGAGCTAAATGGTCTAATAACTCTTCATCAACACCTTGAAATACAAATCCATATTGCTGATCACCGTGATCATTTTTCTGTTCGCCGATAGAAGCTAGCTCATAAAATTCATCCCATGTCCAGCCTTCTGCCTGAATTTTCTCATAATCGACATCGTATTCTTCAAGCAATGCTTTATTGCCACCCCATACATGCAGATATTGATATAACGGTAAGCCATACATGGACCCTTCTAACGTCATATGATCAAGTGCTATCTCATCATAATCGCTTAAATCAATGGATAATTTGTCATCTATAGGTACTAAAAGCTCTGTCTCTTTATATTTTCCAAGTGGACGACCAAAATATAAATCAGGTGGACTGCCTGAATTCAAGGCAATATCGAACTTCTGTAATCCTTCTGCCCAAGATAGCACTTCATACTCTACTTTAATTGTCGGATTCTCTTTTTCAAAAGCAGCAATAGATTCTTTTAATTCCCCTTCATATTCACCATGAACAGGATACGTCCATACTTTTACGACGTCTCTTTTTTCTTCATCCCCTCCACCACACGCCGTTAACGCAACAAGCATAGCGCCTGTTACGGTGGAAAGCATTAACAGCTTCTTCATTCCCATTTCCCCCTTTTTTCCGTTACTTCCTCTGCTTTCTTTCCCCCTCCTTTTTGTCAGTCGATAGTACAATGTATGCCCTAGAATCTTTGGACATACCATTTTCAGCTAAAACAGTATAACGTTTATGGTGCTTATCAATCGAGAGAAAATGCTAGCAGAAATTACTATATTAAAAAAATAATGACGACTTCCTGATAACTATGTATAATGATGTACACACAGAGAGAACAAAAGTATTTTTAATTAGCACTACACGGGGTGAGAGTATGAAACAAATTGAAACCATTAGTTCGTTCGCAGGAAAGTATTTTGTTTTTTTCGTCATAGGTGCAAGCGTGTTTGCTTTCTTACAACCGGAACCATTTTTACCTATCGCTAGCTATGTTCCTATTTTACTGGGCGTCATTATGTTTGGGATGGGCATGACGTTAAAGCCTGTTGATTTTAAAATGGTAGCAAAACACCCATTACCTGTATTTCTTGGGCTTGTTGCTCAATTTACCATTATGCCATTAACAGCATTCGGCATTGCCTACTTATTAAGTCTTCCACCAGAATTGGCAGCTGGTCTCGTTTTGCTTGGTTCTGTACCAGGAGGAACATCGTCAAACGTTATGGTGTACCTTGCAAAAGGAGATTTACCTTTATCAATTACCATGACGTCATTTTCCACTCTTGTAGCACCAATTGCTACTCCAGCAATTCTATATATTCTTGCTAACCAATGGATGCCTGTTCAATTTTGGGACATGTTTACCATGATCGTACAAGTTATTATCATTCCAGTGGCTCTTGGCGTTACGATAAAACGATTTTTGCCTACTTTTGCTCAGCAAACAGAAAAAGCAATGCCTCTCGTTTCCGTATTAGCAGTATTAGCTATTCTATCTGCTGTAGTTGCTGCAAACAATGAGGCTCTCGCTTCTACCGGATTCATTGTCTTTTTCGCTGTCATGCTTCATAATGCAGCTGGATTAATTCTTGGTTACCTTGCCGCTGCTGCGTTCCGTTTATCACCTAGTCAATGTAGAGCGGTCTCAATTGAAATTGGCATGCAAAACACAGGACTCGGGGCGACCCTTGCTACTGCTCACTTAACGCCATTTGCTGCGATTCCGAGTGTATTTGGAGCAGCTTGGCATAACTTTACCGGAACCATTGTCGCAACCTATTGGGCAAGAAAAAAATTGGATGATGAATCTGTACCCCCACAGAAAAAAAGTGCATAGCAATAAAGGCGAATGATCGTTACAGGATCATTCGCCTTTTGCTTTAAAAAGACGTCACTCACACGACGTTAACCATTCCTACATCTAAGTAGAAGCTTCCACCACTAGGGTGTATAAGGTTTCTTTATCCTCACATACTAAAGCTACCTAGGAGGAGGACAAGAAAATGAAACGATACCAGCTACTCGTTCTACTTACGATCGTACTCTTGAGCGTCACCGATCCATCTGATAGCTTTGCAGCGATTAAAGAACGATATGAATATGAACAAACAGGTAAAGTTTTTTGGGAAGCTGATACAGACGAAACCAAACTGGCTTTAACCTTTGATGATGGACCTCACCCTGCTAACACACCTGAACTACTGGATATTCTAAAAGCATATAACGTAAAAGCGACTTTTTTTGTTGTCGGAAAATGGGTCAAAGCCTATCCTGACATCGTCCAACGCATGCTTGATGAAGGACATGAGGTGGCGAACCATACATATTCTCATATTTATGATGAGGCCATAACAAAAGAGGATTTAATGGAGGAAATTGATCACGCCAATCAAGTTTTAGAGGAAACGGTTCATATTCGCCCAACCTATTTCCGTCCCGTAGGAGGATATTACACAGATGATATTATTGATGCCGCCATTGACTTAAAACAAGATGTACTCCTCTGGTCTTGGCATCAAGACCCTCGGGATTGGGCTGGAACGCCGACAACTGAAATTGTGAAACACGTTGTCGATCATGCACAAGGAGGCGACGTCATTTTACTTCACGATGGTGGCGGAGATCGCCAAAAAACATTGCGAGCAGTGAAATTGATTATTCCTGTTTTAAAACATCAAGGGTATCAATTTGTTACGGCTTCAGAACTTTTAAAGCCCTCTCCTATCTACTTAAATTAAAAGAAGAGTTTCTCCGAAAATTAACAACAAGCAAGGCATCCCCTGTGCCTTGCTTGTTCCTCATTTTAAATTTAAAAATTGAAGGATACGGTCAATAAACGTTTGCTCTTCTTCCTCTTCTTGCACGTCAACAGGAAGCGCTTCTTCTTCATCCTCTTCTTCAATCTGCTTCAATGGTTCAGAGCGAATAATCTGATTGTCATCTTCTATGACCAATGATCCGTTTCGAATATCAAACTGCAGATCGGCATCTTTTTCAAACGTAACCGATGTTGTATGTTCAAGAATATATTCGTTCCCATAAACGTCTTCGAACTGCTTCCCTTTTTCTACCGTTTTTGTGTCGTACGTATCAACACCATATTCAAGGAGTCGCTTTGTATCATTGTAACTATCGGTTGTTGTTGGTGCATTTAGTGTAACAACAATATATTCATCGTTATCAGCCTCATAGGTCGTCACTAGTGTAAAACCTGATTGAGAGACAAACCCATTTTTCACACCTGTTACATTCTCATGATCACGCACAAGTTGATGATGGTTATACAGGGTTGTTTCCCATCCTTCACCTACCCATTCTAATTCTTCTGTTGCGACAATTTCTCGAAATGTGCTATTCTTCATAGCATACTTCGTTATTTTTGCCATGTCTGCAGCTGTTGTATAATGATCGTCATCGTATAAACCATGTGGATTTGTAAAATGCGTATCCGAAACACCGACTTGTTCTTCTACAAACGTATTCATCAGCTCTGCAAACTCTTCTTCACTACCTGCCATATGCTCAGCTATAGCTGTACCAGCATCATTACCTGAATTGATTAGTAAACCTTGTACAAGCTGCTCTAGCTTCATCTCTTCCTCTTCTAAAAGATAGACAGAAGTTCCAATGACATCAACAGCATTCTCACTAATTGTCACCATGTCATTCAAGTCCCCGTATTCAATCGCAAGAATACCTGTTACGATTTTGGTTATGCTTGCTGGGTACATTTGTTGATCGGCTTCTTTATCAAATAGTATTTCTCCTGATTTTGCACTCATCAACACCGCTGCTTCACTATGTACATTCGGTGCATCTTCTGTGTTTGCAACTACTGAGTTCGATGACACAGCTAGTATAACGATAACCATCATTGCACAACAAACGGTACGTAATTTGGTTCCCATATGAATTCCCCTTCGACTTCATTCTACAATTTCCCCATCCTATATTTAAGCAGAAGGAGATCAAAGGGATGTAACAAAGAGATAACAATATTGTTTCAAGTCCCTAACGATTAAGCGTTATGTGGTACAAGCTTGGCATGAACAACAAAGCGACCATCCGAACCAGCAGTGTCATCGCACGTCGAAAGCGTAATGATTCGATCACTGCTTGATACCTCGGTAGTTGATGAATACATCGATCGCGCCTGTACTTCTTTTAAAAATTCACTGTATGCCTCATCATCTTCAAAGTCCGTTTCAATGTAATATACATCTGTTGTCGTATAATACACCGAAAAAACGTCAATCGTATATTGTCCAACTGGTGTGTCAAAAAAATGACCGTGGCTATTGTAAAAGAATGCTTCGTCCGTAAACCGCTCTAGCTTATTAAACATTGTTCCGTCCCTCATATGATGACCATATAAAATGGTGTGTTTCGCTTCTTCAGGATGGTTTCGATAATCCATGAAAATGCTACCTGCTCTTGTACGTTCCCCTTTGTAATTCCGATTTAAATAGTAATCATTATCACTACTTTGTAAAATAGGGTAATGAATGACTGTGTCATTAATAGAAATCCATCCGACAATATCTTGATTCACGGATTGTAGCTCGTCAAAGGCATTTTCACCCTTACTGCTTCTTTCTTTCTGGAACAAGTGAGGGTCAGAATAGATTGCTTTTGCTTCTAACAACGTTTGCTTATTTTCGTACGAATCATACCAGATATAAAGAAGATGACCACTCGCATAAAGAAACACAAGTGCAAAAAGACCAGTTACGCCTTTACTCCACATCTGTTTCATTTTTTCACACCCCTTCCCTTGACACTTTCCCTGTCGGAATAAGCAACGGCCTTGTTCCTTCACTCCCTTTATCAATACGCGCCCGTACACAAAATACGTCTTCTACCAACGAAGTTGTCAACACATCCTGTACGTTTCCTGCTGCTACCAGCGACCCTTCTTTCATTACCCACAAATCATCACTATATTGCAACGCTTGGTTTAAATCATGTAAGACCATTACGATGGTTTTGCCTTGCTCCCTTTTCAACCCTTCAATTAAATCAAGTAATTCAAACTGATGATAAAGATCTAAATACGTCGTTGGTTCATCTAAAAGTAATATAGGGGTCTGCTGAGCCAGAGAGAGTGCCAACCATACTCTTTGGCGCTCTCCACCTGACAACTGGAGGAGAGATTTGTTAGCCATGGTGTCTAGACCTGTCATCGCTAACGCTTCCTCAACCGCTTGCTCATCTTCTTTTTTCCATGAACGGAATCTGTTCTGATATGGAAACCGCCCGTACTTTACAAGGCTTTTAATGGTAAATTCATGTGCAACATCGTTTTGCTGGTATACAATCGCTAGTTGTTTTGCCCAATTTTTCAAAGAATACGTATCGATATTTTTCTTATAGAGAGTGGTATACCCTTGTTGCACGTGAAGTTGTCTTGCTAAAAGCGATAACATAGTGGACTTCCCACTACCGTTCGGTCCTACTATAGACGTGATGTGGCCAAGCCGAATTGAACCACTTAATTTATCTATGAGTGGTTGCTGCTTACTATAGGAGAAAGACACATTATGTAGTTCCATCATTGATACGCCCCCTGACTAGCAAAAAGATTAAGAACGGTCCACCTATAATCGACATAAAAATGGATGCTGGAATCTCATTCGGTGCTAATACGAGCCTGCCAAGTGTATCTGCTAGTAATAAGATCCAAGCTCCAGCAATGGCACAGAATGGTAGCAACCACTTATAATCAGAACCAATTAGTTGTCTACCAATATGAGGAACTAGTAATCCTAAAAATGCAATGACTCCCGCGACTGCTGTTGCAATGGATGCAAGTACAACCGCTATTATTGACACGAGCAAACGAGTCGATGTTACTTTCATTCCAATTCCAAGGGCTGTTTTATCACTAAGTAATAATCGGTTGCAAGCTCCCGCTAGGAACAAAGAAAGCAAGATTGCGACACCACCATAAAGCATTATCATTGTTGCATCAGACCACGTTTTCATCGCTAACGTGGAAGTCGTTGCTGCCGAAATACTCGTAACCGAATAACTTCCTCGATAGTTAAATACGTCCGCTAATCCTGTAAATGTAGCGTGAACTGCTACACCGATCAAAATCAACTTTAGTGGGTTTAAACCGCCTCGATAAGCAAAGCTATACACAAGGAGAAAAGCAATAATACCTCCAATAAAAGCAAAGAGTGGCATAAAGAAATACAACTGCGGATAAAGGGTCACAAACAATAACGAGGTAAAGCTCGCACCTGACGAAATCCCAATAATACTTGGATCTGCAATCGGATTCCTCATTACAGATTGCATTAATGCACCTGAGATGGCTAAAGCTCCACCTGCAAAACAAGCGATGATGATACGTGGAAACCGTAGATCATAAATAACGTTGACCTCTTCATCTGTTTTTGAACCTAAGCCATCTAGTAGTTGAGTAAATGATATACGAATACTACCACTCATAACAGCTAGATAGAGGAGGAAGAGAAATGTAATGATTACACTTGCAAAAACAATGGTTTTCTTCACCTTTCGTTGTCCTCTGGATGCAACATTTCCTCTAAGGCATCCAATGCTTCAAGAACAGCCATGTTTCCAGTCGTTCCAAACAATTTTTCCTCCAAATCGTAAACACGCCCTTTTTCCACTGCATGAAAATGTTTCCAAATATCATTGCTTTTAAATTCTTCATCAAACATCTCGATCACCTCTTCTGGCATACCATGGGCTGCACGTAAAATAATATCTGGATTCGATTGCTGCAAATATTCTGTGTTTGAAGCTAAATACTCCATATCATTGTCGACATCAATTGCTATTTCTCCTCCAGCAATCTCAACAAGATTACCTATATATGAATGTTTAGTAGCAACAAGATAGCTTCCCGGAACCCCCATCAAAATGAGAACCGACGGCTTCTCGCTATGGCGATAGGTCTCTTCAAGCGCAGCTATTCGACTATTGAATCCGTTGGCTAAAGCAGTCGCTTCATCCTCACGATTGTACCGCTCACCGATACTCAAAATTTCTTGAATCATGCCTTCAACACTTTGAAAATCTAAAAACTCTGCCTCAATCCCAGCTGATGTAAAAGGTTCTTCTAAATCAACTTGCAACGTTGATACACTCCAAACAACATCCGCCTGTAACTGTCGAATTTGTTCTACATCTGGGCTCATTGGATTACCTAGTTCTGTCACATCGTCATAACGCGTAGGCAGTTCTTTATAACTGGTTGGAATACCGACTAACTCTAAATCAAGAGCAGCCGCTAATTCTGTTGCAGATACTGTCGTAGCAACAATTCGCTCTTCTTGAACGGAAGCAGCAGAAGAAGGAGAGTGATCTCCTTCTTTTGGATCACTTGTTGGCTGACATGCCGCAAACAGAAACAAACTCGTTAGCACGACGCCATAAAGTGACTTCTGCATAGCCATCCCTCTTTTCATTATTATTACAACGCTTTTCTCCTGTTTTGTCTCCATTTCCATACAAAAAATGAAGTAGACAGTAAAAGCAATGCGATGTAGAAGCTTACTAAGGCAGGGTCTGACGTTTGTGGGTTTTGCTGATTAACGTTCGCTGCATTCCCTACTCCACTCCCTGCCCCATTATCAGAACGATCATACGTAAGGTCATTGTCATTACCGTTATTAGTGCCATTCCCATTGTCATTGTTGGTTCCTAAATGAGTCACAGGATTTGGCGCTTGATCCGCTTTAACGAGGGTTAAACTTTCTCGATCAAATTGAATATCTACTTCATATTGATTGTCATAGTCAAAACCAGGAATTCCTTTTACAATAATATGGACCCAGGCATCAATCGCTTCGTGGATAGACTTTGTTTCAAAACGCACTGTTTGCTCGTTCTTATCAAGATCTTCATTTACGACGACTGGACGGACTCCATTAATTTTCAGATCTTCGTACCATGTACGATTTGTTAATGTAAGATCGATTGTATACGTACCATCCTTAAAAAAGACAGTAGCAGGTTTTTTCGTGTACTCGTCCATTACCGATGTCTCTGTCGTACCTTTCTTTAAAACAGAAAAACTAACAGTATACTCACCATTCACAAGTTCTTCATCAAGTGAGCGCTCTTTGTGATCACTTTTTGGTTTTTCTTCTTTTGGTTTTTCTTCATCAACTGGAGTCGGCTCTTTTTCTTTTTCGACTAATGTTAAAGATTCCTCGTCAAATTGAAGCTGAGCATCGTACTGATTATCGTACTCAAAACCAGGTATCCCTTCTACACGAATGTGTACCCATAGATCAACCAACTCATTTAAATTTGAAACAGCAAAACGAACAACTCGCTTGTCTTCTGTTTCATCAACTGTCACTACTTCTGGACGTTGTCCGTTGATTGTTAAATCACGATACCAGCTTTCATTAAGTAACGTTAAATCAACTGTAAATTCTCCGTTTTTCACATAAATGGTTGCCGGTTTTTCTGTATAACCATCCATAACGGAAACATCACTTGAGCCTGACTTTAGCACGTTAAACTCAATCTGATATCGACCGTCTTCAAGTTCACCCTCATTAGGTTGATTCGGTGATGGTTGTTCCGGTTGTTCCGGTTGTTCTGGTTGCTCTGGTTGTTCTGGTTGCTCTGGTTGTTCTGGTTGTTCTGGTTGTTCTGGTTGTTCTGGACCATCTTCTACTTTCTTAGCGTTTTCTAAGTCGAAAAACAGACGAAAATCTTGTGTATTTTCGTAGACATTCCCATTTGGTAAAGCAACACGCATAGACACTTTGGCTGCTTGTGGATTTTTTAGCTCATCGACGTTAAACGCATATGTACGCGTATTCTCGTCTATATTTTCATTTACAATTGTACCTGTTACTAGCTCACCATTGTTCAACACTAAGTCCGTAATTTGATGACTTTCTTTTACCGTCACTGTTAATTCTTGTTTCCCTTTACCGATCGTCACTTGTGCTGGATTAACCAAGTAGCGACTCATCGCCGAATCACGATCTTCGGTTGCATGCTTTGCTGCAAACGGCACATCATATTTTCCATGTTGTAACGAGCTCCACGTTGGCCCTTCTTCCGGCTGTTCTTCTTTTGGTTGTTCAACTGGCTCTTCTTCCGGCTGTTCTTCCTCTGGTTGCTCACCTGGCTCTTCTTCTGGCTGTTCTTCTTTTGGTTGTTCACTCGGCTCTTCTTCTGGTTGTTCTTCTTCTGGCTGTTCTAATTCAATCATTGTTGCGTCAGCATAATGAAACGCAATATCGACATCATATTGGTTATCGTAATGAAAGCCTGGGATGCCTGTTACCACAATGTGTACCCATGCATCTACTGTTTCTGCATTCGTTGTAAAACGTACGATTTGTTTTCCCTGCTCTGTATTCTCTGAAATGACTTCAGGTCGTTGTCCTTCAACAGTAAAATCCTTATACCAACTACTGTTTGTAAGGGTTAAATCAACTTGAAAGGTTCCATCTTTCACTACAACTCTAGCTGGTTTTTCTGTATAACCATCCATGACAGAAGCCTCAGTTGACCCTTTCTTTAATACAGTAAACGGAACATCATACACACCATTTTCTATTTCATTCTTACTTTCTGCCGCAAAGCTAGTGGATGGTGCAATGAGACTAAAGACTAACAGAAATGTCAGGAGCACATTCACCATACGATTATGAATTTTCACTTTGTCTCTCCTCCTACTTTTAAGCTTGTTTTACTTGTCTACGAAGGAGTACAATAGCACTGACAATGACTAAACTCATAAGTAAAGCAATGGGTGCCCCGTCACTTGTTTGTGGGTTGTTCTCCCTCTCTGTTTTATTGCCATGAATGTGTTTTTGATCATTGTTATTTGACGATTGAGCTGCCCCAAGCGGCTCTTCGTCTTCTTTTGTTTCTTCTTTCGTTACGGTCTCACCAGTCGGCGTTAGTGTATTTTCATGGAAGTCAAGCCGAACGGTATACTGATGGTCGTAATCAATATCTGGCACAATGACATGTATTTTTGATTCTGTCATTCCATTTATATCATCTAGCGGGAACTGTACAATCCGCTTATCTGCTGCTGTATCTTCAGATAACACTGTTACGTTTGAAAAACTTCCGTTTGCCTTAGATTGATACTCCACAATCCAAGAACTATTATTTAACGTTAGTTTTGCATCGATTTGACCATTCTTAACTGTGAGTGTAGCCGGTTTTTCCCAGTAATCATTAGCAATAGACGCGGAAGAATCACTCCCATGCATGACCGTGTAATCAATTGTATACGTACCGTCTGCTAGTTCTGCCTTACTAACTGATGGGAAGACTACAGACAGAAATAAAAAGGTTGCCCCTAGTAGAAGACATACTTTATTCCATTGGATACTCATTGCATCTCTTCCTTTTCTATATTGTTTATTTAGGCCTCTTGGGTTTTCGGTAAAGGCATCCGAACAATTTTAACTTCGTAAAATTCAATTTCATTTCCTAAAATGTAGTCAGGTCGAGCATTCTTCCCAGAGTGCGCTTCACGAAATGCTTCACTCTTCGTCCAAGCGTGAAAGTCTGCCTTTTCCTCCCAGCGCGTACTAATTGTTATTTCATCGTGCTCTTTTTCCTTTGAATTGACCAATACTTCTAATCCAAGAAAGCCCTTTGCATATTCAATTTTCCCAATTTTGTCAAAGCGTTCTACAAGCTTGTAGCCTTCCCCTTTACGAATAAGTGTTTTATTTGCCACTATAATCATTTACTTTTCCTCCTAAAGTTTAGTACATGTGTCTTGCCCGCTTTCTCCGTTCACCTCCTTTAAAGATAAGATGCTACAATCGTATCGTGTTTCTCTTTAACAAATAAAGAAAGAATGGTGCCCCTAAGCAAGCTAATAAAATTCCAACTGGTAATTCAATGGGATCAAAAACGGTTCTTGCTAGCGAATCTGTAAAGACAACAAGTGCTGCCCCACCAATCATTGAAAATGGTAAGAGGTAACGAGAATCACTGCCAATTAGAAGTCGAATCATATGGGGTACGACTAGCCCAACAAAACCTAAAAGACCCGCAACACTAACTGCTGCTCCCGCTAGTAAAGCCGCAAGTAAGATGAGGTAAAACCGCATCCGTTCTACAGGTGCGCCCAGCAATTTCGCAGTATGGTCCCCTAATAACATCAGGTTTAATGGACGAATGGCTAAGAGGGCAAGAATTAAGCCGACCACTGCATAGGGCCATACAAATTCAACATGAAACCATCCTCTACCTTGAAATCCACCAGCTAGCCAAGGCAAGATTCCCTGAACACGGTCACTATAAAGAATCATAATGCCACTTTGTAGTGCTCCACATAGCGCATTAATGGCTACGCCTGCCAAAATAATCTTTAGTGGCGATGCTCCTTTTTCCCATGAAAGGGTGTAAATACAGAGCATGGCAATAATAGCACCAACAAATGCAAATGCTGGCGTTAAAAATCCATACTGCGGAAGGGCAACCATCGCTATACTTGCAGCCAAACCTGCTCCTGCTGTTACACCAATAATGCTTGGATCAGCAAGGGGGTTTTTCATTACCCCTTGTAAAATCGTTCCTGCTGCGGCTAAACATGCGCCTGCAAAAGCTGCCACAATGAGCCTTGGGAGACGAACATTGATTAATATCAGTGCATTTGCTTCGGTTTGGTTTTGTAAAGCTTCAGTCAAATCGGTAAGAGTAAACGTCACAGCCCCAAGAAATATACCTGTTAAAAAGGAAACGGCTAAAAAGATAGGTAGTCCAATTGCCAACCATTTTCGACGCTTATTACGTGTTTGAACGGTTAATTCACTCACCCTGCGCCTCAGTTAACTGCTCGCGCATATAGTCAATCGCTTCTGTTACACGGGTTCCCGGATTTGTACCAAACAGATCTGCTGGCAGTATGTTCATACGTCCCTCTTGCACTGCCGGCAATTGTGACCATCCAGCGTGTTGCTCCATTTCCTGAATAAAACTTTCTTCTACACTTGATGGATCTCCATGTGCCATAAAAAAGACAATAGCTGGATTGGCTTGTATGACCCTTTCCGGTGAGAGCGCCGCATATTGTGGATAATCTTGCAGTTGTTCAAATTCCGCAGCGATGTTTATCCCACCTGCAGCTTCTAATAGATTTCCTGCTAATGAATTTGGTAATGCTACTAAATTGGACCCTGGTGCGCCATAAACTAATAATGCTTTTGTTTCTGTATGTAATGGCTCATCCACCATCTCTTTTTCCGTTTTCTCTATCCCGCGAACGATATGACGAGCCTTTTCTTCTTGTTGTACAACCTCTCCAATCAACGTAATTTGGGCTTTAATATCGTTAATTGAATTGGCTCTTGTTAGCACTACCTCAGCTCCAGTCCCCTCAATAGCAGTTACGTCTTTTTGATTCATTGGATCATTTGCGAATACAACATCTGGCTGAGTAAGCGTTAGTCGTTCGATGTCCACTTCATGATAGGAGCCAATTTGCTCTGCTTGGTCAGCCTCTGCTACAACGGGTTGACCCTGACTTGTTGGTCGTGCTACAACTTCTTGTTCCAGTGCGTACACCATATCAAGCTCCCCATTTCCTAACACTGCAATTCGTTCAGGAACTTGAGCAAATTGGATGGAACGATGGGCGAAATCCGTCACCCCGTGACTTGCTTGTTCACTGTCAGCATTTGTTGCTTGACATCCGACTAGAAGCAACCCGAATAGGAAAAAGACAAACGAGCGCAGTTTCATTTTCAAAACCCCTAACGATAATGAGAATCAATTTCATTTAAGTCTTATGATATTGATAATGAATCTCATTGTCAATTACTAGTTTGAACGTTTTACATTATTTTTTATCTTTATGTACTAGCTCCCCCCTCCTGATCTTCTCGTTTTCAATCAAAAAGTGCCGCAACAAATAAAATACTGAAAGAATCTATAATCACTTTTTTTCGTTTGACTCTAAAAAATTCAAAAAACTAATTGAAAATGATTATCACTATCATTTATCATCTAAGATATACACTAAAGGAGTGAAGATCATGCGCATTTGCTTACTATATGCTTCTATGTCTGGAAATACCGAAGACATGGCCATCATCATAAAAAAGGAACTTGAAAAAGAAGGAATTGAGGTTGTTATGGAGGAAATGGATGGCTATGAATTGGAGAAGCTCACCGATTTCACCGGAATCATTCTCGGAAGTTATACGTGGGGAGATGGAGATTTGCCTTACGAAGTGGAAGAATTTGAGGAAGAACTTGTCCATGTTGACTTATCTCGTATACCTGCTGCTGTCTTTGGTTCAGGTGATCGGAATTACCCGTCCTATTGTGAGGCTGTGCACATATTTGAAGAAACACTAAAAAAAGCGGGGGCTGTCCTTGTTTGTAGCGGATTAAAAAATGAATTTGAACCAAAAAATGAGGAAGAAATAGAGGCGTGTCGCCACTTTGCCCAACAATTTTCCATTGCCTTAAAAGAACGAGTCTAGCACCCTCTTTTTTTCAACGAAGGCAGTCTCCACCCCCTTACTCTCCTATTGAGGGGTGATCGTTAAGCTCACTCATACTTGTTGGCGAAGGGTCAGAGCTACCTTACACCCTTCCCCTTCCACTGACTTGCACATTCATCGTCAACTATCCATTATTATATGACGACAGGTTGATCGCACTGTTCAGAGTCACTGACAACGACAACATAAATCTCTCATTTGCTCTGTTATTTTAACCTTTTGCTTGCGAAGACTTGATGTTTGTACGATTCTTCTTTCGATACGTTGGTTTTTTGGTAAAATCAAATTCAACTTTCCCTTCTTTTAGCACAAGTGCTGCAGAAAACGATTTACCTGCCTTACTTTTGAAGCCTTTTAATACAGCTGTTTCACCTTTTGTCAGTAGACGTTTTACCATCCCTTCTGTTAAGGTCTTTTTTGCTAGTCTTTTGACGATCACAAACTTGCAATTGTTCTCCTTTGACTTAGAGCAAGCGAACACAGGTCCTCTTTGTACAACCGCCGCCCCACAAAGTGGACATGGGCCTATACCTGCACTTTCACTCGTGTCGATGGTAGAGGTGTCTAATTTCATCGTCTTCACATGACTCGGTGCATCCGTTAACAGTCGATGAATATACGTATGAATGTTGGAAATAAATGTTGCGCTATCCTTTTCTCCTTGTCCAATTTTCCGCAAAAATAGTTCCCATTGAGCTGTCATTTCCGCCTTGCTTAATAAATTGCCTTCTACAGCTTCACAAAGGATTTTGCCTTTAGGGGTAACATAAACGCTATTTTTATTGATCGTAATGTACTCTCGACTTTTTAGTGTTTCAATAATATTTGCTCGTGTAGCCCCTGTACCAATTCCAGTTACTTCGTTGAGAATCGCTTGTTCTTCTTCGTCTTCTACAAATTTACCAGCTGTTTTCATAAGTGGAATAAGCTGTCCTTCTGTATAATATGCTGGAGGTTGAGTTTTTCCTTCTTTCGCTTTAACCATCGCCTGAATTGGTTCTCCTTTTTCTAGAGGAGGCAAAACTTGTTCGTCTTCTTTCTTCTTAGATTTGCTACTTTGAAACAATTCTTTCCACCCTAAAGCTTGCTCGATCTTACCCGTTGTATGAAACGCCAAGCCTTGTACATCAACCGTTACTTTTGTCTCCTCCACTTTATAAGGAGGTGCAAACATGGCTAAGGTTGTCTTCACTACTTCCAAGTAAAGGTTTCGCTCATCTTGACGAAGTTTTTCTACTTGGCTGGCAGTTGGTATTTTTTTTGTTGGTATAATAGCATAATGTTCCTGTACTTTAGCATCGTTTACATAGCGCTTTCGTGGATAGAGATATGCTGGTTCAAATGGACTTTCTAAAAGTTGCTGATAGCCAGTTACGTTTTTTCGTAGATAACTAAACTCTGCTTGTGTAATATGATTCGATTCGGTTCTTGGATAGGTTAGCCATTTTTTCTCATACAGCTTTTGCATAATCTTTAGTACTGTGGACGGACTATATTTCCATTTACGGTTCGCAGTTGCTTGCAACGTTGAGAGACTATGAAGCAAAGGAGAAGGAATTTCCTTATTTTTCTTCGTTAACTCAGAAATAACACCTGGCGTCTTCCCTTTTATCCCATGCTTCTCTAATAACGTTGTGACATCTTCTTTTGTTTTCAGACGCTGTTTAAGAGATGCTTGAAAGGTACCTCCACTGGCATCCACGTTCGCCTTTAATTCAAAGAACGGCTCCGACACAAATGCCTCAATCTCCTTTTGTCGCAAATAGATTAAGTAAAGGGTCGGCGTTTGTACCCTACCAACGGAAAAGGTATCTTGCACTCCTTTCGTTTGAAGTAACAATGAATACAACGGACTCGCGTTCATTCCCACTAACCAATCCGCCACCTGCCTCGCTTTTGCCTCCTCGTACATTGGTAAGAATTTTTCGCCGGGCTGTAGCTGAAGAAACCCTTCGCGTACGACGTCATTTTCCTGCGAATTAATCCATAGTCGCTTAATAGGAACATGGTTACGTACTCCTGCTTGTTTTATAATCGACCGAGCAATATTTTCACCTTCACGGTCTGGATCTGTAGCGATAATAATCGTTGTTGCTTTCTTTAGCCAATTCTTGACTATGTTGAACTGTTCTTGCTTGCTACGAGGAACTTGAAATTCTACTTGTTCAGGTAAAATAGGCAGATTTGCTAAGTTCCAACGTTTCCATTCTTTTTTATAGTGACCTGGTAAACAAAGCTCGACTAAATGACCGATTCCCCATGTCATAATGGCTTCCCCTTTAAAAAAACGTGGATCTTGAATCGTAATGTAGCCTTTCTGCTTTGTCGTTTGCTTAAAAACCGCTGCGTAGCTTCTCGCTTGGTCAGGTTTTTCTGCTAATATAACAGTTGTCATGAAATCCCCCCTGTACTACCAATTCCTTTGGAGTGTACGGCTAGTATACTACGATCACCGTTTCATCTGCACCCTGCCATCATAGAAGATTCGTTCCTTTCCAACAAATAGGATAAATAACACACCATTCGGTTTAGTAATGGTAGAATAAAGTCTAAATAGAGGGGGGAATTCAATGTGAAGGGAACCTGGTTTTTGCTATTATTAGTAGGGCTAGCTGGTTGTTCAGATAACAGTTTGTCTGGAGGCACATTACCAGAAGAACAGCCCGAGGATTTCAATTTTCGCCTAGCCTATGGAGTGAGTCCTCAAACGTTTAATGAGATCAATACCATTGATGGAACTTTTACAAAAGATTTAGTTACGGCAGGAACAGAAACAACCTCTTTCTTGTGGGCAGAAGAAGAGCTTGCTTTTTTTTATCAGCAATTTAAGCAGCTCAACATATTGGATCTTCCAAGACAAAGTAACAAAGCATCCTCTCCTTGTAGCCAACCGTTTCACTCTTATGAACTATACTTGATTGCAGATGAAGAAGAATACACCCTATCTTGGGATAGTAGCTGCTCAAATAAGGCGTTAGAAGAATGGGAAGGGTTTATGCATAAGGTTCATGATGACATCATTTATCCGAGCGAAGCCTACCAGTCCTTACCCGAAGCAGTGGGTGGCTATGATTAAAAAAATAGAGGCTGGGACAAAAGTAGATAGACAGACGAAAATGACGAACATTCCTGAAAGTAGGAACGTTCGTCGTTTGTTTTATATGAAAATGAGCGGAAGGAGAATCCGAAGACTCCTGGGGGATCAGCACGTGTCTGAAGACTCTGGAGTGGCGGTTTTCCATGGAGGAGGCTGAGGCCGTGTCCCCGGAAAGCGAAGGATTCTCCTGTAGCGATGCTACTCAGCATATTTTGGACTATTCGTCTTTTCAAATACTACTTTTCGTTATGTCCCAGCCTCTACCGTCTTAACCGATTTTCGTCTTCTTCACGCCAATCACACAATCGCTTTACACGATTCATTAAATGCCGATGATCTCTGCAACGCTCTCGTTTTGTTTTTCGTTCCATAATCGATTACTCCTCTGCTTGGTTTTTGTAGTATTGCTTTTCTTTCTTTGCACTACTAAACGTTTTTTGCGTTGGATAATGCGCTTTTGAAAACGAACCACCACTCACATCTTTAACCGTATGAACAACGGTAAAGGCGTTCTCATCAACATCTCGGATCAATTTTTTCAAATAAAAAAGCTGTTGTTTGGACACAGATACATAAATTAAATGCTCATCCATTCCATTTTCATCATTCTTCCCCTGCAAAATAGTTGTATGCGCCCCTAAATTGGTACGAACGCTTTTTGCCACTGCTTCATA
Source organism: Shouchella oshimensis (assembly GCF_004375095.1). Taxonomy (NCBI): domain Bacteria; kingdom Bacillati; phylum Bacillota; class Bacilli; order Caryophanales; family Bacillaceae; genus Shouchella; species Shouchella oshimensis. The sequence continues at coordinate 207,988 of NZ_SNUX01000004.1, forward strand.
CGAACTAGAGAAGATATGCACGACTTTTTTAGATTCGAAACCTTCTAATACATAATCGGTTACCTTTTTACCAATAAACAACGCCACCACCGTATACAACGTTTGAACTGGGCCAATGACAAAAATTCCCCCTACCACAATCGCGGCATCGAGTACAAAATTAGTACCTGTTAATTCCCAGCCCAATTTATGGTTTACCATTCGAGCAATCGTAGAAGAACCACCTGTGGTACTACCTGAACGAAAAACAAACCCGAATCCAATTCCAGTAAACACGCCAGTGTAAAGTGCAGCAAGAAGAGGGTCATGAACGGGTCCACTCTTATCTTCAAGCACGTATAAAAACAATGAAAACAGTGGAATTGTCACTATTGATTTTACAATCATTGTACGCGGTAAATACCGGTAGCCAATCAGTAAGATTAAGCCATTTGCAAGTAGAGTGACAAATGAAGGAGACCAACCAATACTGTAGTACAGTAAAAGCGCGAGACCTGGAATACCACCTTCTGCTAATCCATTTGGCATCGCAAAAATAGCGACTGAAAAAGCAAAGAAAAACGTTCCAAGAATCATAAAACCATATTCTTTCATACGCCACTTCCTATCTCTATCTAGTGAGTGTGCGCTGCGAACCACGTAGTACGATGCTTCATTTAACTTGTTATAGCTCCATTACCCGTTTTAACAAAAAGTAGTCACTTTATTGACAACAAAAAAAGATGCGTGTTAGCGCATCTTTTCTTAAAACGATTTATTCTGGCTTTCTGTTATTGGTTTTATCGGAACACCATCTTTATAATACAATTCTGGTGAAAGGATTAGAAAATAAATATGAACTGTTTCAAATCCTTCCTCACGAAAAAGTGCAGCTAAATTGTTCGCTATCTGGTCATGGACCGATTGCGCTCTGGAAAACATTCGAATTTCTATTGTAAGAGGAACATTCAAAATTGGTTCTAAGGTACTCCTCTCAATTTTCACTTTTTCTTTTGAGATATGGACGATTTCCGAGAATACATCAATAACAACTGGTGCAAGTGCTTGTAGTCGCTCGGACGAAAAACCTGTAAAGCGTAAATATGGCAACCCCATCACGTCTTTTCTTCTAGTTTCTACTTGATAAGTGTACTTGTCTCCTTTTGAAAATGCAACGAAAGACCGCCCAAAAAGACGTCCGATCATACGCACGTCATATAAAGCTATAGGGCACAACGAGCGAACCGCACTCAAGGGGGAAGTGCGGTTCAGTGTGTATATATATTCATAAAGGAAGGGGGAGAAACAAATCTTAGGCATGCCTATGATTCGTTGTCCATTTAATAGCCGCTTTCTTTACTCTCTAAACCTGTTTTCCATAAAAATTTCACCCTTTTTTATGTAAAAATGTGTAAAGGGATCATGGTAAAAGAGTTTACTTGCATGAGAAGATTTTCCCTTTTTTTAAGTGTGCATATGAACATCAGTAAAGGACAGGTTGTCTCCTTGAAAGAATCTTGATATGTTTAAAGAAAAAGAGATTGGATTTTGTAGAATGACGATACATGAGTGGATTATGATAATTCTCGCCTTTTTTATTGCACTCGGCGCAATTGACTGGTGTTTAGGTAATCGGTTTGGTCTGGGGAATGAATTCCAACACGGCATCATGAGCATGGGGCAGGTTGCGCTAGCCATGATTGGCATTATAACCATTGCGCCACTTGCTGCCCAGTGGCTAACCCCCGTTATCTCACCACTCTATCTAGCAGTCGGTGCAGACCCCTCATCATTTGCCAATACCATTCTCGCACTTGATATGGGTGGCTATGCCCTCGCACAGGAGATGGGTATTGATACAGACGCAGCGCGTTTTTCTTGGGTCTTTTTAGGGACGATGCTCGGTCCAACGATTGTCTTTACAATTCCCATTGCATTACGCATGGTCGAAACAGGTGATCAACCTGCACTTGCAAAAGGCATGCTAATTGGATTAAGTACTGTTCCTCTCGGTTGTTTTATTGGTGGACTAACTGCAGGAATGGCTCCATGGATGATGCTGCAAAACTTACTAATTCCTACGATTTTTTCGTGCATTGTCATGTATGCATTACGCTTTTATTCAAAAACCTCTATTACGTTATTTTTATTATTTGGCAAAGCCATTCAAACGGTAGGGGTGCTTGGTTTAGCTCTTGCTGCCATCACTCATCTTACTGGATACAACATTCATCCTAAACTTGCTTCGTTCGAAGAAGGTTTGTTCATTGTCGGAGCGATTGCGGTAGTTCTTGCAGGCGCATTTCCTTTTGTCGCTTTTTTAAAGCAAGTATGTCAGCCCCTATTTGCCCGTGTAGGACAACGATTCTCACTCGAAGGTGCTGCCATTACGGCAATGATCACTTCGTTAGCCCATGCTATACCTGCTTTTAGCTTATTAAAAGACATGTCTGTGAAGAGTAAAGTAGTTGCAACGTCCTTTATGGTGTCCGGCGCGTTTGTTTTAGGCGGGCATCTCGGTTTTACCGCCAGTGTTGATCAAAGTATGGTCGTCCCGATGATCATCGGAAAACTTATTGGCGGAGGAAGTGCTGTCTTTATTGCGCTTATTGTTGAACGCAATAACAACACACTAAAACCGAATCCATAGGATTACATTAGTTCACGATCGATGAGGTAGATTCCAAAGAGAGTCTACCTTTTTTCACTTCCCTCAATTAGTTGGTTAGCGCTTTATTCATCCTTTGACATTTTAATAAAATTAGGTATAGTAGTATACGTAAACGCTTACGCAAACGATTACGTATTCGTTAAGAAAGGAATTTAATCACATGAGCCGTGTAAGTATTAAAGATGTGGCTAAGGAAGCGTCTGTGTCCACTGCAACTGTGTCCCATGTTGTAAATGGTACTCGTTTTGTTGCTGAATCCACAACCATTCGTGTTAAACAAGCAATGAAAAACCTTGGCTATACACCAAATTTCGCAGCAAAAACTTTACGAAGTCAAAAAACGTCTACCATCGGTATTGTTCTTCCAGATATCGGAAACCACTTTTTCACTTCCGTTGTTAAAGAAATTGAATCCGTTCTAGGCGAACAACAGTATCAATTATTAGTCGGCAATACAAATGAAGACATCGAAACAGAACGCAAAAAAATCCAAGCGTTTATTTCTCAGCAAGTTTCAGGGCTTATTATTGCATCAAGCGCAAAGCATTATAGCGAGATTGCCTGGGATATTCCTGATGATTTGCCAATTGTTTTTATCGACCGCCTGCCAGAGGAAACGAATCAAAGTTCCATCGTTGTTGATAACGAAAAAGGAGTTCAAATGGCAATTGAACAATTTATTCAAAGTGGTCATCAGAACATAGGGCTTATTACAGGTATCCATTCTTTAAGCACAACAAAAGACCGTATAAAAGGCTACAAATTGGCTCTAGCCAAGCATGGTCTTCCGTTTTCGACTAACCTAATCTACAATGGAAATTCTAAATTTGAAAGTGGTTACAAAGGCTGTGAACATTTACTAGGCACAACCAACGCATCAGCACTATTTGTCGCAAATAATTTAATGAGTGTTGGTGCGATGACCTATTTAACAGAGAACGACATAGCTGTGCCAGATGACGTCGCTATTATTGGTTTCGACGATTATAGGTGGGCAGAAATCACCTCACCACCGTTAACCGTTATCAAACAACCAGTCGAACAAATTGGTGCAGCAGCGGCAACAGAACTCTTAGAACAAATTGAATTGGGACAGCCAAGAAACAAACCATACCGGTTTGAAACGGAGTTAATCCTTCGTTCTTCCCATCACAATCATAAATAAGAACTAACTTTTTTAAGTTTTTTATAAGGAGCGTTTTTGTCTTGAAAAATAATCGTGAAATTGCAGAAGCCATTATCGCCGCTGTTGGTGGTGAAACAAATATAAAGTCGATTGCTCATTGTGCAACTCGACTCCGAATTATGGTATATGACGAAGAAAAGATCGAGAAAGAGACTGTTGAGGGTATTGATAAAGTAAAAGGAGCCTATTTTCATTCCGGGCAATATCAAATTATTCTCGGTACCGGAACAGTCAATCAAATCTATGAGAAAATCGAAAAATTAGGTGTTAGTGGCTCCACGAAAGAAGATCAAAAGAAAGAAAAGAGCAATCAAGGTAACTGGTTTCAACGGATGATACGCACGTTTGGAGATGTGTTTGTACCGATCATCCCTGTTCTTGTCGCTACAGGTCTTTTCATGGGCGTGCGAGGGTTATTTATGCAGGATCAAGTCTTAGGATGGTTTGGATTAACGGCAGAAACCATCCCTGAGAATTTTCTTCTGTTCACAGAGATCCTAACAGATACAGCTTTTGCCTTCTTACCTGCACTGATTGCTTGGTCTGCATTTCGTGTATTTGGCGGTAGCCCGGTTATTGGTATCGTATTGGGACTTATGCTTGTGAATCCTGCATTACCTAATGCATGGGCAGTTGGAGATGGCTCTGCTGATCCAATTACGTTCTTTGGACTTATTGAAGTTAGTGGCTATCAATCATCTGTTTTACCAGCGTTTATTGCTGGATTCTTAGGTGCAAAATTGGAAATTGCTATTCGTAAACGAGTTCCTGAGGCACTTGATCTTATTTTAACACCCTTCTTAACATTATTCATTATGATTACCTTAGCTTTATTTGTAATTGGTCCTGTCTTTGGTGCAGTAGAACAAATTGTCATGACTGGTGTACTCTTTTTACTTGACGTTCCATTCGGCATTAGCGGATTAATTATAGGCTTCTTTCACCAATTAATTGTTATTACTGGTGTACATCATATTTTTAACTTTCTAGAAGTACAGCTTCTTGATCAATTAGGAGCAAACCCTTTTAATGCCATCATTACTGCGGCAATTGCTGCTCAAGCAGGGGCTGCACTTGCGGTTGGTTTAAAAACACGCAGTAAAAAGTTAAAAGCACTTGCGCTCCCATCCTCTTTTTCCGCTTTTCTTGGTATAACTGAACCTGCTATCTTTGGTGTTAATCTACGTTATGGAAAACCTTTTGTAATGGGCCTTATCGGAGGTGGTGCAGGTGGCTTCTTCGCTTCACTTGTAGGATTAGCTGGTACGGGTATGGCCATCACTGTTCTACCTGGAACGTTACTCTACCTTAACGGACAAATTTTATTCTATATCTTAGCGAACATCATTGCGGCTGGAGTAGCCTTTGGATTAACTTGGCTCTTTGGTTATAGTGATAAGAAAAAAGAAGAGATTGAACAAGCATGAAGGAGTATGAGTGTTTATGAAATGGACAAATGAAAACCGCTATCGTGCATATAGTCAAATGAGCAAAAAGGAAGAAACCAAATTGCATGAGACGGTCAGCCATTCACCCTGGAGGCAGCACTATCACATTCAGCCCCCTACAGGTTTGCTAAATGATCCGAATGGGTTTAGCTATTATAACGGGATGTATCATTTGTTTTATCAATGGTTCCCTTATGGGGCTGTTCATGGGCTAAAGCACTGGTACCACGTTGTTTCACCAGACCTTGTTCACTGGGAAGAGAGAGGTCTTGCCATTGAACCGGATCGCTCATATGAGAGTCATGGAGCCTATTCAGGTAGTGGAATTGTTCACAAAAATAAGCTTTATTTATTCTATACTGGGAATCAACGCACAGCAGATTGGGAGCGTATTCCAAATCAAGCATTAGCCATCATGGATGAACATGGTTCCATTAGCAAGCACCCTACCCCTCTTTTAATTGGTTCGCCAAAAGGGTATACAGAACATTTTCGAGACCCTAAAGTTTGGCAAGTGGGGGATGATTTCTACTTCGTCATAGGGGCACAGCGAGAGACCAAAACCGGGGCCGCACTACTTTATCATTCAAGTGATCTAGAGAATTGGTCGTTAGTAGGGGAAATTCAAACAGAACTAACTGATTTTGGCTATATGTGGGAATGTCCTGATTACTTTGAGCTTGACGGAAAAGGAATCTTTATCTTTTCACCACAAGGATTGGAGCCCGTAGGTTTTCATTACCAAAACATTTACCAATCAGGCTACCTAATTGGCCAACCGCTTGATGTCACAACAGGTCATTTTAGCCACAACCTTTTTTATGAGTTAGATGCAGGCTTTGATTTTTACGCACCGCAATCTACCATGACACCTGACGGTCGTAGAATACTAGTTGGTTGGATGGGACTCCCTGACATTGAGTACCCGACTGATCCCTATGACTGGGCTCATTGTTTAACACTACCGAGAGAAATATCCGTAAAAGAAGACAAGCTCATTCAAAAACCCATCCGTGAACTAACGAAGCTTAGAGGGGAGCAATTTAGCTTTTGTGATGTAATTGGCAATTTTTATACGGAAGCCGGTACGGCCTATGAAATGATCTTAACATTCGACGCCATACAAGCAGAGTCCTACGGCATTTCCTTTCGTACAAGTGATGTCGAAAAAACAACCCTAACTTTCAACCGAGAAAGCCGGCTTTTAACTTTGGATAGAGGCCAATCAGGTCAAGTGCCCGCACAAACATATGGAACCACTCGATCTGTTTTATTAGAAAGCAGTGACCTTTTATCGCTTCATGTATTTGTTGACACATCATCTGTCGAACTTTTTGTGAATGATGGTGAGGTTGTTTTAACAAGCCGTATTTTCCCTCAAGACGTATCAACAGGTTTTCAGGCCTTTGCTGAAAAAGGAACCGTACATGTAAACGGAACCCATTGGAGCCTCTCCTAACAAGGAAGACCCCTCCTTCTTTTAGCTAGAACTAGTTAAGGAGGGGTTTCTTCTTCTTCCGAATCATGAAACGGACTTTGTTCTTCATTTATTTGCGTGTTGCCTGCGTTGTGAAAGGCTTCAATTTCATCTTCTGAAACATCGCCAACAATGATCATCTGAGTAGGCATCACATGCAGATCCCTTGCTGTAACATGGGTCTGTACAATGTAGATCCCATCTTCACCAAACTCATAAGGAATGGCATAGACTCCGTCAGCATCTAGTGTGCCTTCAATAAGCTCTCCAGCATCTCGTTCTTGGTCTTTCCATACTTCGAACACAACTTCCTCTGCATCATCTACATCTTCTTCACCTTGGGTAACATATGCACGTAGCACAGTTTTAGAGTCTGCAGGAATATGCTCCTCCACTTGGATATCTACATCAACAAGATCTGGTACACTCCACTCTTCCTGCTTACCTTGCATACAGCCGCTAAGTACTAATAAAACAATTAATCCCCCTATTAATAGCGGTTTCACTTTCACTCTGACCTTCCTTTCTAATCAGACCTCTTACACTTAGTTTACAAGAAAAGTGTGTAATCTGCATGAAGTTTCACTAGATTCTTCCCTAAAGATTACGTTGTCGTGCTATCCCTTAATAACCAGATCATCGAGTGTTCCTTTATTTTTGAAGTTTCAAGTAAAGAATCTTGAACTCCTTCACATGGCAAATACCCTGGTTACGTTCCGACAAGTTCAATGTGGAAAAGGAAAACAGATCTCGAATGTAAAGGAAAGAAAAATTAACCGTTATCATTTGCATATACAAATGATATACTAAAAAAAGGTGCTTTACCCTTTTTCTTTTATAATTTCGGATAAGTCGGTTAAATACATCGCTAAATTATCTGCATTCTTTTCTCCGAAAATGGTAACCACTTGTTTTCTTAAATCTGAAAGCGCATGTTCAACGTCTTTAGAAAATAATTCACCTTTATCTGATAAGTTAAAGTGTGTGGTCTTCCAACGAGTCTTCCTTTTGATTAAGCCCTCACCTTCTAACTTCTTGATAAACCTTGTACTAGTAGAGGGGGCTATGGATAACTTCGAACAAAGTTCTTGTTGAGTAATACCAGAATTATTTTTTATTAATAAGATTACGTATGCATAAGAGGGAGCTATATCCAATTCCTTAAAAGCCTCTTCTGCGATACGAGTCATCTTACGCGCAAATCGATTAGAAGTAAAATACAGGCACATTGTTAAAAAAGATTCTTCTTGCTTCAATGGTTTCACCTCTCAATTGCTTGTAAAAGTATCATAAATCTGTAACTACCGTCAAACGTATAACAGATTGTGTCCTATTAACTAAAAACGTGCTCTCTTTTTTTTGCTACTTCGTTACCAATAATAATATAAAAAAGGTGTTTTACCTACTGGGGTGATCATTTGAAAAAGGTTCATTATAGTTGGTTCATTTTAATCATTTCATTCTTTTCAATAATAGTCGCAGGTGCATTGATAGCTTCTTCAGGAGTTTTAATGGCTCCATTACAAGAAGAGTTTGGTTGGGAACGATCAACAATATCTCTCGGGTTCGGCATTAGTCTATTATTTTATGGATTATCTGGACCATTTGTTGCTGCGCTATTAGAGAAAATTGGCTTAAGAAAAATGATGATTATTTTCATGTCATCCCTTATCATCGGTGCAACATTAACCTTATTCGTTACTGATGCTTGGCAATTTATCCTTGTATGGGGAGTTATCGTTGGTTTTGGGTGTAGTTTATTTTTAACGACTCTTAGCCCATTTGTATCTAGTCATTGGTTTGAAAAAAGAAGAGGTCTCGTTGTGGGAATCTTAACGGCTAGCACCGCCACAGGTCAACTCTTATTCCTTCCATTACTAGCTGTCATTATAACTAATTCATCGTGGAGGTTAGCATTACTTACTTTAATTGTTTTTGGCATTTTCATGCTTATCATCATTTGTTTGTTTATGAAAGATAAACCCGTTGATTTAGGTTTGCGTCCGTTTGGTGCTGTTGCGGATCCGATTAAAACGGAGCTTGAGGTCTCAACGATCAATCCTATAGCTAATGCTTTTATGACGCTTAGGCTAGCTATGAAATCAAAGATTTTCTGGCTATTAGGTAGCAGTTTCTTTATTTGTGGGTTTACAACGAACGGTCTGATAGGTACTCATTTCATATCCTATTGCCTTTCCTTCGGTATTCCACTCCTAACAGCAACGTCTTTATTATCTTTTATGGGTGTTTTTAATTTAGTCGGAACTACGCTTTCTGGCGCACTATCAGACAAATTTGATAATCGCTGGCTGTTATTTATCTATTATTTTCTTAGAGGACTGTCTCTCATTATCCTTCCATATGCACTCTATAGCGGCAACTTTACGCTACTTGTTATCTTTACCATAGTCTATGGGTTAGACTGGATTGCTACAGTTCCGCCTACAATTAATCTAACAAGAAAAAGGTTCGGTATAAAAAGTACGGGAATTGTATTTGGCTGGATTTTCGCTTTCCACCAAGCTGGTGCCGCAACTGCTGCTTACTCTGGTGGCCTAGTTTATAGCATCACATATTCTTATACTTCGGCCTTTCTATTTGCAAGTATAACGTGCTTATTTGCATGTTTGTTTGTTGTCCTTATAAAAAAAGAAGATCTCATTCAAAAAGCGTAGTTCTCAAACGTTACTATAGGTCCTACAGTCATGTGTATAAAAATAATTTTCTCACAAAAAACTTTCCCTTACTGATGCCTAAGTGCCTTTATGATCGTTCAAAAGCGTTGATATAAAAGCATTTTCCCATGTGCAACTTTATTCCTAATAGGCAAGAACTTTAGTATGACCAAAAAAGATTTCTGTAGACCCACATGGAACCTCCTTGCTATAGTCATACTATTGCTTTATAGGAGGGCACGTAATGGAGGAAAGATACAAGGAATTAAAACAGGGAGAACGAGGTGCTCAAGTCAGCTTAGTGGCTTATATCATTCTCGCTATTTTAAAACTAACAATGGGGATTTACGCTGGTTCAGTTGCTTTACGTGCAGACGGTCTTAATAACGTAACAGACGTTGTTGTTGCCATTGCCGTTTTAATTGGACTCAGAGTGTCACAAAAACCGCCAGATAAGGATCATCCCTATGGTCACTGGAAAGCAGAAACAGTTGCTTCTCTCGTCGCATCCTTCATCATTATGGTCGTCGGTATTCAAGTAATGATTGACGCCGTTACTTCTGCTTTCACAGGTACAACTGAACCTCCTAACGTCATTGCAGCCTGGGTCGGCGCCTTTGGTTTTGTTGTCATGTTTGCCGTCTATCTCTATACACGAAAATTAGCAAAACGCATTAATAGTCACGCCGTCGAGTCTGTTTCTAAAGATAATTTATCAGATGCCCTCGTTAGCGCAGGCGCAACACTAGGGATTATTGGTTCCCAATTTGGGCTACCGTGGCTAGATCCGTTGCTTGCTTTTGTTGTTGGTGTCATTATTTGTCACACAGCCTGGGGGATCTTCTCAAAATCTTCTCTATCCCTTACTGATGGCGTTGACGATCAAACATTAGATGATATAAAAGAGACAGCTCTTGCTGTTGAAAAAGTAAATTACGTGACAGACGTAAAAGCACGCTATTATGGAAGTAATTTAATTGTCGATTTAGTTATTCAGCTTGATCATTCGCTCACCTTTACAGAGGCCCACGATGTATCGACCATTGTAGAAGATCAAATTACAGAAAAGCACCGAACCATTGATGTTCATGTGCACGTTGAACCAGAAGGAAAAACCAATCACGAATAAATAGGAAAAGCGGATGATCCCTTGTCACCCGCTTTTTCCCTCTTTGTTTCGATCCTCGACCTTCTTCTTTCATAGCGTTTGGCTACTGTTGAATAACCCAATCAAATGGGTCAGGGAGAGTGTTCCAATCTTGTTGATATTCCTCTTCCGTTAAAAGACACTCCTCTAACTCTTTAAGAATGTCTTCTTTATTCATTCCCATTCCAATAAGAACCACCTTCGTATGGCGATCGCCAAAGGTTGTGTCCCAGTCTTTTGCTACTTCTTTATTTACTGCTAGAATTTGTTGTTGCTGCTCTTTAGGTAAAGCCGCTACCCAGTACGTTACAGGTTCAATGGATACAGACGAACCAGCTTGAGAAAATAATAAAGCATAGTCATTTCTTGTCGCACACCAAACAATACCCTTTGCACGAACAATTGATTGGGGCATAGACTCACACCATTTATCCAATCGTTCTGCATGAAACGGTCGTTTGCTTTCAAACACAAAGGAAGAGATTCCATACTCCTCTGTTTCCGGCGTATGATTTTCTGGTCCAAGCTCTAATTCCTTTAACCAACCAGCAGACTCGCTCGCCTTGTCAAAGTCAAACAAACCTGTATTTAAAATCTCCTTAATCGGAACCTCGGCTCGAGTCGAACGCAGTAGCTTTGCTTCTGGTTGTAGCTTTTTAAGAAACTGTTCTAGTTGCAAGAGCTGCTCTTCTGAAACAAGGTCACATTTGTTAAGAACGAGCACATCACAAAATTCAATTTGATCAATAAGTAAGTCGGCAACCTCTCGGTAATCCTCTTCGCCTACTTCTTGCTTCCGCTCTAACAACGATTCACCAGATTCAAAGTCATGCCAGAAACGATTTGCATCGACAACGGTCACCATTGTATCTAATGTACAAAAACGGCTAAGGTCTATCCCTAATTCTTCATCTACGTAACTAAATGTGTGTGCAACAGGTATCGGCTCACTAATCCCTGAGGATTCAATTACGATGTAGTCGATGTCTCCTTGCTTAGAAAGACGCTCTACTTCTACTAAAAGATCCTCACGTAATGTACAACAGATGCACCCATTGGATAGTTCTACGAGCTTCTCATCCGTTCTTGAGAATCCTCCTTGTTTTTCCACGAGTTCAGAATCAATATTTACCTCACTCATATCATTTACAATAACAGCTACTTTTAAGCCATCTCGATTATGTAGAATATAATTTAATAATGTGGTTTTACCTGAACCAAGGTAACCACTTAACACTGTCACTGGTATTTTTTTCATTTATTAGCATCTCCTTTTATCAAATCGTAATGATTACGATTTATAATACAGCAGTTACCTAACGTTGACAACCCTTTTTCATAAAACATTTCTTGTAATTCCGTCATACCTGTAATAGAATGTGTAACAAGCATAAATGTGTTTTATGTAGAGAACTAGTTGAGTAGAGTTTAGTGAGAAGAGCAGAGATGAGTAGAGCAAACGATTATAAAAAGGGCATACCCCTGTTTATTTGCTGATGCTTTCTCTGTATACAAACGTATACAAAGGAGGTTTTTTAGTGTGAGTATTCTTTCCACATTGAAAACAAATGAAAAAACAAAACACTACATTACAGACGGAGACATTCTCGTTACAAGAAGAATTGAGACCGTCTCCCCAACCAAAATTGACACAGACATTTTGCCAGAAATAGATGCTGTAAAAGGCGCTGTTTTTTCAAGTAGCTTTGAATTTACAGGGCGTTATTCAAGATGGGATGTTGCCTTTTTACGTCCCCCACTCGAAATAAGCTTTTCAAATAACCGTTATTCCATTAATGCACTTAACGAACGAGGCGAATTTCTATTAGAACTGGTTCGTACTCATTTTTCAAACAGTCGTTTTGATTTTATTCGGGGCTTTAATGACCAACAAACGAGCCTACACGGAACGATCCCGGCTACAGCAGCCATACAAAATGAGGAAGACCGCACCAAACAACCTTCCATCTTTCACATTATTCGAGAACTGAAACAACTATTTGCTTCCGATGAAGATCAATTTTTCGGTTTATATGGTGCATTCGGGTTTGACCTTATCTATCAATTTGAACAGCTTGCGAAAGAAAAAAAACGCCCAGACGACCAAAAGGATCTCGTTCTCTATTTACCTGATGAATTAACCATTGTAGACCATCATTTATCAATCGCCTATACCCTTTCTTATGACGTCCAATTTAATAAGAAATCGACGAATCACTTAGAAAGAACAGGTCAGTTTAAACCATATGAACGAGGAACCCTCACACGGGAAACACCTTATAAAAAGGGTTATTACGCTGATCTTGTTAAGAAGGCCATTCCTTCTTTTCACGCAGGCGACTTGTTTGAAGTAGTGCCAACCCAAGTGCTTGAAAAATCACTTGTCTTAACACCTTCAGAAGTTTTTCAACAACTACGCGACATTAACCCAAGCCCGTATGGCTTTATTATTAATTTAGGTGAAGAGTACCTTGTTGGAGCCTCACCAGAAATGTTTGTCCGCGTGCAAGGGCAACAGGTAGAAACCTGCCCCATATCTGGAACCATTCGCCGTGGAAAAGACCCACTTGAAGACGCACAAAATATTAAAAAACTGCTAAACTCGAAAAAAGATGAAACCGAACTAACGATGTGCACAGACGTTGATCGGAATGATAAAGCACGTATTTGCTTACCAGGCTCTATAGAAGTAATTGGACGCAGGCAAGTCGAAACCTATGCGCGACTTTTTCATACAGTCGATCACATAGTCGGTGAAATGCGTGAAGAATACGACGCCTTAGATGCGTTTATGACGCATATGTGGGCCGTAACCGTTACAGGGGCTCCAAAAATTGAGGCATTACGCTGGATTGAAAAAAATGAAGAGACGCCCCGGGGATGGTATGGAGGTGCAGTTGGCTGGTTCGCTTTTAACGGTGACCTTAATACAGGCTTAACCTTACGGACTACAGCAATTAAAAACAATACTGCAACGTTACGCGTTGGCGCAACGCTTTTGCACACTTCTGACCCGGAAGAAGAGGAAGAAGAAACACTCGTGAAAGTTTCCGCGCTGGCGGAAGCCGTATCGCCACAAAACCATGAACCAAGAACACCACATGTTTTCCAGCAATCTGGTAAAGGCAAACGCGTCCTTATTGTTGATCATGAAGATTCGTTTGTTCATACCCTAGGTAGTTATTTCAAGCAAACAGGTGCAACCGTTTCAACAACACGGTCCATTTATGCACAAGATTTTTTAGAACGGAATTCATATGATTTAGTCGTGCTCTCTCCTGGTCCCGGAACACCTAAACGCTTCGGACTCTCAGACACCATTGCTCTTTGTGTAGAAAAAGACATACCGATCTTCGGCGTTTGCTTAGGCTTCCAAGGCATTGTTGAACACTTTAAAGGTGAGCTCGGCCTGCTTGAAACGCCGTCCCATGGCGAACAATCAGACGTATTTGTTCAACAGAGAGATGGACTGTTTAGCAATGTCCCAAAACAAATTAGTGTTGGTCGCTATCATTCCATTTACGCCAAAACGCTGCCAGATTGCCTACGCTTAGAGGCAACCACTACTGACCATATCCCAATGGCCATTCAGCATAAACATCTACCAATTGCAGGGGTTCAATTTCATCCTGAATCCATACTAAGCAAATCTGGAGAAGTTGGCTTGCAGCTTATTCAAAACGTCATGGCAAAATTATGCGTATAACAAAGAGGCCGATGAATCCATCGGCCTCTTTCATGAGCTTTTGCAGCAAAGGCTTATTATTGTCAACGTCTTTCGAAACTTAGAAAACGTGTGCCTTGAAATGTTAGTGTCCCAACGTCTCTTTCGGCAAGTAATCCATACTGACTACTCGTTAAAGAAAACTCTAACCGGTCCCCACTCTCAAATTGGAAGGTGGCATAATAAAAAGTGGAAGCACGGTACGAGGAATGCTCATGATGATGAGACGTTCCCTGACGAACGTCAGATCGCTTTGATGTGACAATTGCGTCTACTCGTAACTTAGGAGATTGATTGTTTGTGTTCCATTCTTTTAACCCTCTTACACCTACACTAATAAAAACGACTAGGACAATCGCAAAAATACAGAAAAACACCACCGGAAATAATGAGAAAAACCAGTCCCCTCCGGTTTCAAAACTATCATACATGTCCATCCCCCCTCTATCATTACGTATCATACGTTATTCGGCACACAATCGGTTCAAACTAAACAATGGCATCAAAAAAAAGTGCCGCAGAAGCACTTCACTTTTTTAATTCAGCTTTTTCTTAATGAAGCTTGCGCTAGTAAAAAAAACAAACGCTAGTACTCCTAAAAGGACTTCGAATAAGATTATTCGTTCCGTATTAAAAAGATAAGAGGAACAAATCAAAAGAAGAACGATACTAATAGAGAAAACGAGACCACTTAGAATAATCGAAACAGTAGACCATTCTTTCATACTACCACCCACTTTTTACCTTTTTACCCTTTTCTACTATATTATAGCACAAGTATCTTATTTGCTATTTCCGTACATACTGCACCCCACTCTAGGCACATGCATATGCTACAGCAACAACTTTATTGTAGAAAGGACTCTGATGAAGGGTGTTGACGCTTCCACATTGGCTTTATCTCTTTGGCATGTTACTCATTATCAGCACCATGCTTGTTCGAAAAAATGTCGTTGTCCCTGCCATTATTATGACGTTTCTACTAGGGGTCGCCTATACAGGTGCTATCACTACTGGTGTCCAAACGGTCTTCTCAGCTAGCCTTATTGCGGCAGGTGAGCTATTCAGTATTTTCCTCATCATTGCCGTCATGTCTGCTCTTTTACAAGGACTTGAAGCCATCGGTGCGAACAAACAAATGATTCAACCGATTGGGAAAATCATGATTAACGGTCATATCTCGTATCTTATTATTATACTCGTTACGTATATCATTTCATTATTCTTTTGGCCAACCCCAGCTGTTCCATTAGTCGGGGCGCTGCTACTACCTGTTGCTATACGTGCTGGTCTCCCACCTATTGCTGGTGCTGCGGCAATTGTTTTGGCGGGGCAAGGGATGGCACTCTCTTCTGACTATATGATTCAAATTGCACCAATGCTTAGTGCTACAGCGGCTGGTGTTGAGGTGCAGGCGGTTGCGGATCAAGCACTGATTCTTTCTCTCCTTACAGGAATCACCGCCATCCTCCTTGCTTATTTATTTCTTAGACGGCACATTAAGCGAAAAGACGACCGTCATTTAACGAAATGGATGCAGGGCGTTACTCAAATAAAAACTGACGTACCGGTCACGTGGAAATCAAAGCTTTTTGCCATTGTTGTGCCACTATGCTTTCTTTTAGTTGTTGGCTATATGCTCTATACAGCCTTTTTCACTAACTTGTCTTTAGAAGGCGGTGCAGGGGCTGCTTTAATAGGAGGATTAGCATTACTCTTACTCATTTTAACGAGTCTCGTTCATAAACCAAAGCAAGTGTTTGATTCTGTAAGTGATCATCTTGTAGACGGATTCTTATTTGCCTTTAGGGCAATGGGACCAGTTATTCCCATTGCAGGATTTTTCTTTTTAGGAAGTAGTGACTTTTCGTCGGCTATTTTGCAAACAGATGCTTCACCAGCTTTTCTTTTTGAACTGGTCTCAGCTGGTCAACCGTTCATTCCAGAATCCGGTGGTTGGACGGCGTTTGGTATTTTACTAATTGGGATGATCACAGGTCTCGATGGATCTGGCTTTTCTGGCCTACCCCTTACAGGCGCACTTGCTGGTGCTCTCGGTCCAGTATCTGGGATGGACCCAGTCACTTTAGCGGCCATTGGACAAATGGGGGCAGTTTGGGTTGGTGGTGGTACGCTGATTGCCTGGTCTTCCCTAGTAGCAGTTGCTGGTGTATCACGGGTACCAGCACAGGAAATCGTTCGAGTTTGCTTTCTTCCGGTTATCATCGGATTGATCGTTTCAACCCTTTTCGCCGTCTTGTTTTTTTAATTTACACGGACTGTTCACTTAAAAAAGTACCATAGGCTGCTAGTTAAGCAGCCTATGGTACTTTATCGTTAAACAAGCTTTGTTTCATTATAACTATTCCTTAGGCTATTCATTCTCATAGTACGATTTTTTCCCTTTATTCATCACAACCATATACATGTAGCAGCCAAAGACGAGAAACATAGCCGAACTAAAAATATAGACAGGACGAATAGCACTCCATTCTGCAAAAGTACCGATTAATGCAACTGCCACAATCGTTAACACCGCCTCGACCATACCAACAAGATTCGTAAACCGTCCCATAATTGATAGCGGAATATGACGCTGGTAAAAAGTGAGAAACCCTATATTGGCGAATGTAATAGCAAATGTCACGATGAAAACACCCAGTGAAGCTATAAGAAATGTGTGGGAAAATGCAAAAACACAATAGCCAATTGGCGCAACTACTGCACCAATGCCCATTAATATATTTATCTTGAGCTTCTTCGCAAACCAAGCATTTATGAGTGAACTTACGACCATTCCTAGACCAGCAATGGCGACTAAGAAGCCATACGCACTTTCAGATAATAGTAGCACCGTCCTTGCAAATGCCGCTTCTATGGAATCAATCCCTGCTAAAAAAACAACAAACCCGCCAAATAAGAGATACACCCACGTCACATGTGTATGTTTACGCCCAAAAGCCACAACCATTTTCCAATCTTCCTTTATGACGGCAAACGTTACTCTTTCATAGACCACTTCTTCATCTTTGGAATCAAGATTCGGAAGTAACATAATGGTAAACGCTGATACGAGTAAGGCAATCGCATTCACGAAAATAGCTATATTGGCTGAACTAACGATAAAAAGCATCCCTGCGATTGACGGTCCAAGTAAAAAGCCACTGGACTGAATGAAATTTCGCAATGAGTTGAAACGCTGCCTATTCTCTTTCGGGATTAATTTTGTCATATAGACAATTGATGTTGATTCAAACATTGAACTCCCCATATTAATCAACAAAACAAGTAGATAGATGAATACCAATGAATCCAAAAATGGTAGACAGAAGATCAAGCATGCCCGCACAATATCTAACATGATCATGAGCGTTCGTTTGTTTAACCGATCAATATACGAACCTGCCCACACATCAGTTAAAAGGGTAGCGATTGGGATTAGTAAATACAGAATTCCGACTGCTAAAGGTGAATTCCCTGTCATGGTTAATACCGTTAAATTTAAAGCAAGTAGGTAAACCCATGCACCAATATTTGAAATTCCAACACCAACTAACAAAAGTATAGGGGCTTTCCAGTTCATGTAGCACCACTCCTAATCGTTTTTTTGAACAACGAAAAAAAGTCTCACCTCCCAAGGTTCTTAACCTTGGGGGCGAGACTTCGGATTGTTAGAAGTTTCGCGGTGCCACCCCAGTTTGTCGCTGTATCGCTACAACAACCTTTTCAAGTACGCCATTCACATGAATGGTTATACTCTATCTCAATAACGGGAGAACCCGGTACACCATCACTTTCCGTAGAAAGATCCTTTGTACAGCTCAGAGACTTGTTTCCTTGCGCCATTACATTCTCCATTCCCACCACCAGGAGTTCTCTGTTATGCTTGTGCACAAGTACTCTTCTCATCGTCGCTTGTTTCGTTTTTTTATTATAGGTATTTTTCTGAATAAAGTAAAGACATTATTTTATTCCATGAAAGATAAAGGATGAGCTTGACGGGGTTGCTTTTTTAAATTCCCAGTCACCATAGCTGTATACCGAAGAAAAACCCGCCTGATGCAATGACTGCCGCAACGTTTCATGACTTCTGAACGTCAGCTTCATTTGTTCGGTTACATACACCTCTCCAGATTGAGCCCCTTTTACCGTTTCATAAAAGGTATAAACATCATCAATAAATCCATCATAAGTCGTCCAAATTTCTAATGGCTCCCCTGTCTGTTCATGAACAGCGAAATCCGGCGTATCATCTTGTTCCCACTGTTCCCATACCTTTGCTTCGGGATTACGTGTATCAAAAATAAGATGACCTCCCTTTTTCAGCCCACGATAGGCATCTTGGAGCATTTTCTCCCAGCTTTCCTCAGTAAGAAAAACTTGGGACACATTTGCTGTTAATACAACTGCATCATATGTTTCTTTTTTTAACATCGAGCTATCACCAAGAACCCACTGTACCTCTTTTCCTCGCCATTTCTTTTTGGCATAAGCAAGCGCTTCTTCATTCGGATCAATTCCTGTTACATCATAACCTCTTTCTATATAATGAACCGTTAACCGCCCTGTACCGCATCCTAAATCAGCTACTACCTGAACATTGACTTTTTCTAATAAAGCAAGAATAAATTCGTCATCTTTACCAAAGTGATTCAGTTGATCATAGACTAAAGGAATCATGAAAGTCCCCCTATTTATAGTAGTTTATATAAGTAATATTCATTCACAGGCTTTCCATCCACTAGTAAGGAATGGATCTTTTCCCCTTCAACCGTAAATCCTAAATTGCGGTACAGTCGATAGGCTTCTGTGTTGGTTTTCATAACCGTTAACTCCAATCGAGTTAGCTTCATCTCTTTCGCCCATTCGAATAACCGTTTAAATAATTTCGTCGCTACTCCTTTGCCACGAAATGGTTCATCGACACCGATTACAATGTAGGCAGAGTGACGTTTACGCTTTACTGTCCCACCAATCGCCATGATAAAGCCAATTAAGCTTTCGTCTACTTCAGCCACAAATAATTCGGTGGTTTTGGTTTGGATGATTTGTTCAATCATTTCCTGTTGTTTCGCGATTGAAATGTTTTTTTCTTCAGGTTCAAACAACATATAGCCCGAGGAATCGATACGTTTACTTAGTGCTAAATAGTTCTCAGCGTCTTTTAGCTCAATTGTCCTTATGTGCATCTTATCACCCTCTTACTAGCAATTGAAAAAAATGTAAGTTCCCCTTACAATGAAGATCAGTCGTCTTCTTGGAGGGAATGAAATGGCTTTACGTTTAACATCTATTATACTTCACGGTTTACTTGCTGTACTTGCCCTTGTGATTGGCCTAACAGCACTCTATTATCCTAGTAACATTTATGTAGCACCGGTACCAAGCGTTTGGATTACGTTGCTTGTCCTCTATCTCATGATCATCATTGCGTCTACCTTTATGCAACTACGGCGCCCAAGCAGCGGTTTACTAGTCTTGTCCGTTTTGATCCTTACGCTAGGTTTCTTTTCTATTCCAGTTCTAGCAGCATTTATTGAATTCACCTTTCACTTATAAGAGGGTCATTCCTGACTCTCTTCTTCATCATCACGTAATAGTTCCTCAAGCATTGTCTTCCGATGTTGCAAAAAGGAACGAGTCACCGCATAGGCATTTGTCTCTTCATACTCAACTTTTTTTATTGACTCTTCACCGAAATGAAAAATAGCAGCATTCGGAAATCCAAGTAAGATAGGAGAATGTGTTGCAATGATAAATTGGCACTGTCCCTTCTTTGTTAAATCATGCAGTATACGCAAAAACGAAAGCTGCCGCTGTGGAGAAAGAGCTGCTTCAGGCTCATCTAATAAATAAATTCCTTTCTGTCCAAACCGATTTGCAAAGAGGGAGAAAAACGATTCTCCGTGTGATTGATGATGAAGCGATTTGCCTCCATACGCGTTAAGGGCTTCAGGATGACTGTCTAAATAAGAGGCAAAGTGAAAAAAAGACTCAGCTCTGAAAAAGAATCCTTTTGTTGCTTTAGGTAGCCACGATAACCGTAAATAGTCGCCAAGTGAAGATTCAGAAGCATGAAGGTCATACACGTTGTTTCGACTTCCACCAGCCGTGTTAAACTCACATTTATCAGCAATCCCTTCTAATAACGTTGATTTGCCTGAACCATTTTCCCCAACAAAAAACGTAATCGGTGCTTCAATTTTCAGTTCATCCGTCCGCTTTACAAACGGAATAGAAAACGGGTACACGTTGTACGATGCAATACGATCATGCTGAATTGTAATATTTCGTAAAAACATACCAGCCCCTCCAATCTCTCTACTCCATTTTCACACGATTATTCTCCTTAATCAATTGTACTGTAAATAGAAAAAGACCTCCTCTTGAAAGGAAGCACCCGACTTCCTCCTGTCTATTCTCTTTTTTTATTCGTTTAGCTACTAACATGCGATAATCAAAAAAACGAGCACAAAAAGTGTTGATATCACTTTACTTTTTAGCGAAGTGTCATGCGTTTTAACAACGGGTGACTAGCACTAAATGTCACCACACCAATGAGAGCGAGTAAGAAAAAGGATTCAAGAAACTTCCCGTCATATAGCTGAGTAAACCACTTCATACTCGCTTCTCTCACCAAAGGGATTAATAGCAAAAGGCCCATAACAGCAAGCGCAACGTAAAGAGGCATCATTCCATAACGAAAACGCACCGTCCCGAATAAATAGAAAAGGCCAGCTAAAAGAACAGCAAACGTGATATCGTATCCAATTCCATGTATGAATGTAAGCTCAGGTAATAGTTCTTGGAAACCGACAAGTGTCACATTTTCAAGTGAAAATACGCTACTGATTGCCGGTAATATAATAAGATAAAGCCGATGGAGACATTGACCTATTAGAATGGCCGCTAGAAGAATAATCAAACTAGAGAAAAAGAATTGAGAGCGTGTTGCTCCTAGTTTTAATGCATATTCAAGATTATTTTTCGTCAGTTGAAAGCTGTTGGCACATAGCCATACAAGGAATATGGGCCATACAAATAATATAATCGTTGTACCATTTATAAACCAAGCAATTGTGTAGCCTAGAAGTAAAAAGCCTAAAAGCATGAACCAAAAATAAAGGAAGCCTTTTAACATATCTGAGAGAATGAGTTTATTGAGCACCATTAGTTGATTCATACGAACGATTTCTCCTTTGCTGTGTAGTCAATAAAGAATTCTTGAAGCTACAATGGCTGGACGCTACAATTGATTGGTAACGCCAGCTCCTGACCCTTATCCAACAATATCGCTACTGTCGATTCAGACAAAAACGAATCTTCAGATATGATTTTATAGACTGAACGATCAATTGTTTTCATCGCTTCTGTAGGACCTGTAATACGTAAGGCTCTCTCAGCAAGTTCTTCAACTGGCTCTTGTAATAACACTTGACCATGATTCACAATGATAGCGTGCTCAAAAATGCTTTCCGTTTCTTCAATAAAGTGTGTTGAAAATAAAATGATCCGAGGATAGTCGACGTAGTCTTCAATAATCTCTTTGTATAGCTTTTTTCTCGCCGTCGCGTCCATACCTATATAGGGTTCGTCAAAGATTGTTAATGGCGCTCGGCTTGCTAAGCCAATACTCATATTTAAGGCTGAATTCATCCCTTTTGATAATTCAATTAAACGTTTGTTTAACGGTAAATCATACTCTTTCACAAGACGATGCAGTAGTTCTTGATTTAAATTTGGATAAAAAGCCTCTATCTGTTTTAAAACATCTTTTACTTTAAGCGTTGGTTTGAAATTATCGCTTTCTTGAATAAAACAGATGTGATGTAAAATAGAAGCATTATCAAAAGGGCTGGCACCGTTTACTTCTACAGTACCGCTATCCCAATTTGATAACCCTGCCATGACATGCATACACGTCGTTTTCCCTGCTCCATTGGGTCCGAGGATTGCGTATATGCCTACTTTGTCAATCGTTATGTTCATGTTTCTTAGTATCTCTTGCCCTTTTATCTGTTTTCTTACCTGATTTAATGAAATATTCATTTACGTCTGCTCCTCTCATTATCAATAAGTTTTTTAATGTGCTCATCGCTTAAATCGATCTGTGTAGCCTCGTCTAACAATGGTATAATGTAGTTCTGCTTAAACGATTCTTGTCTTTCCTGTATAAGCTTAGCTCTTGCACCTTCCGCTACAAACATACCAATACCTCGCTTTTTATATAAAATCTTTTGGTCAACCAATAAGTTAATACCTTTCGCTGCAGTTGCCGGATTAATCTGTAATTGCTTCGCAAATTCATTTGTGGAAGGAATTTGATCTCCTTCTTTTAACGCCCCACTAACAATCTCATTTGCAATCCGAACAGTTAGTTGCCTAAAAATCGGTTGATCACCGGAAAAAGAAAATGCCATGTCGTTTTAACCTCCGGGGTTCATTACTTATGTAACTAACCATATAACTTAAGGAAGTTACTGTCAACAGTAAGATAAGGAGTTCCATTTTTATCTAGCCTTATTGTTTAAAAGATTCCCACACAAAAAAGCTATGGATAGGGAAATCCATAGCTTCTTATCTTGTATAAAATTTTTCAGTGAAGAACGGTTGGCCTTCTTCCCCAAAAGCAACTCCAATTCCTACATTTTCAAATTGGGCGTTTAAAATCGCTTCACGGTGTCCAAGTGAATTCATTAATCCTTCATGGGCATAGATACTACTGAACTGCCCCATTGCAAGGTTTTCACCAGCGGTCCTAAAGCGAATGCCATCTTCCTGCATGCGATCATAAGGAGACTTCCCCTCTAAATTAGTGTGATCGAAGTAACGTTTTTCTGCCATGTCAGCACTATGTTTCCTTGCTGTATAGCGCACATCTTCAGCCCACACCAGAATCGGCAAATCATGCGCTACTCTTTCTGCATTCATCACATCAAAAAGTTGATATTCGAATCCATCACGTAATGCCTCATCTTGATCTGCGTACAGCGAACGTTTATCTTGTTCAACATCATGATCCATAATCTGAATCCCTGTCACAGTCAGATCTTGATGTTCATCATAAAACATCGTCACATAACTGTCTTCAAGCTCGAACAAATCATACGCTTCTTCTTCGTTCAATTTATAAGAAAACAGTCCCTTGCGTAGAACATCAATCGGCTCCCCTAATTGCTCTCGCACAACCTGTTGGGGAGTACCATATATGATACCGCTCTCTGATGCAAGTAAGTCTTGATTCGTATAAAGACCTTTTACGAGGTCATTCTCATCATAAGAAACCATAAAGAAATTCTGATAATCTGAATGATACGCATACCACTCTAACCCGTACTCATTTACAGTCACCCGTTTTGGCTCTCCAACCTCTTCTTCTACTTCTTGTTTCGTATCACCTAGCTCTATATTATGAACGGAAAAGAACGTATCTTCAGGAGTTACAAGGTCTGGTGCTGGGGCTTCAACTGCAACTGCTTCTTCTTCAGGTTGTTCTTCAACAGGCAAAACAGCACGGAGAAAATCGTCTACAAATTCAAAGGAAAAATCAAAGGTTGTATCTCCACTCCACTCTTGAATCGAATCAACAGATGAAGCTAAAGCTTTCTTTGTCGGTTCAAACCAAAATTCTCGTGTACTATAGGCAATGATCACTATAACAACACATACCAGTAATCGTCTCATACGGTCACGCCCTTATTTTTCAATCATACTTATTCTCTACTAGTAAAGGTAACCAACCTTAGTCTACTTCAAACCTTTACGTCTTCATTATAGGAGAATCCTTAACATACAAGCAAAAGGAAAATAATAGAACAATGTGTGAGACGCCTAAACAACTATAAAAAAGACATAAAAAAGGAAGCTTCCCTTTTCGGAGGCTTCTTTAGCTCTCTGTATCTACATGGTCTTTTAACAATTCAAGCAAAGCGAACATCCCCATTATGCCTCCACAAACACTTAAAATGACGAGCATAGGAAGCATGCCTGTAAAGGTTGTCGCGTAAGAAAAAAGATAAGCCAGTACCACACATAAGAAAAGAGCCCCTACTCCTTTAATCATCCCTTTCATACTTATTCAACCCTTCCGATTTTTTAGTATCATTCCCACTTCAGCATGACCCTAAACTTCTTGTCGAAAACGATTGTCTTTCCTTTCCTCATCCATGTTTTGAATAAATCGATAGAAAAGAATGACACTTCCCAAACCTATTAAACAGAATAAGAACGTCATGGTAGTAAAGGATAACCAATGACTTATCACCAGAAAAGCTCCTGCGCTACAAACACCAAGTAATAAAGCAATTTGATACCAACTCATATAGGTACTACGTGCATGATCTGGAACGATGGTTGCTAACATCGTCTGCTTTATGGGCATATAAAGAACTTCACCAATTGACGCAATAAACATTCCGATTATTAGTATGAATGGTGTCGTACTTATACTTAGAGTAATGTATCCTATAAAAAATAAGAGCACCCCACCAAGCAACGTCACATAAGGAGACCACTTTTTTGTCCACTTTGCAATACCGAGTGTGAACAGAATGACAAGTACCGTATTCTCAACCTTTAACAACCCAAGCATTTCTATTCCACTTGCTTCAGTAGAAAGAAGTATCAATACCCCCTCCCCTTTTTGAATCTCTTGTACAAATCGAATTCCTAAATAGTTCGTGAGCTGCTCTTCCATTGCAACAACAAGCAAACTAGCAAAGCAGAAGGTCAAAAACCCCCTCTCTCCTAAGCGCTTAGCAAGGTTTTTTCGACAAGCTAACTTTTTGGAGGTATGACGCAATTCAGTTTTTCTTGGCATCGTTTCTTGTATAAAAAAGATGGTTACAATCACAGCAACTAAACTTGTACATGCAACGGAAAGTAATAAGAAAAATAAAAATTTATTAAACAGCATAGCTCCTAATAAACTGCCGATGGCGACACTGATATTGCCTAGCCAGTATGAATAGGTATAAATTTCTTGTCTTTCATTAGGCTGACTGCAATCAAGAATTAATGCTTGATAAATAGGATTAACAGCTCCCGTACTAAATTGGGCCATAAGAAAAAATAAAAATGTTGCTAACGCCGACGTCCCCCACGATCCATTAGACAATGCTGCACCTAAATAGCTAATAATAATTATACTTTCGAACAAAAGAATGAGTTTTTTTCTACCAAATCGGTCTGCTGCAGGTCCTCCTATCATTGCGCCCGCAACACTTGCCATAATAACAGCTATTAACATAAATCCACTTGTAATAACACCCAACTTTGCAGAAAAATAAATAATTAAATAGGGAATAACCATCATCGTTGTTAATTTTGCCATAAACAT
Organism: Shouchella oshimensis; assembly: GCF_004375095.1. Classification (NCBI taxonomy): domain Bacteria; kingdom Bacillati; phylum Bacillota; class Bacilli; order Caryophanales; family Bacillaceae; genus Shouchella; species Shouchella oshimensis. The sequence goes on from NZ_SNUX01000004.1 coordinate 233,633, forward strand.
TAATAATAACCGAATTTGAATGGTTTGAGAAAAGGAACGAAATGAGGACAAACGTACATCTCCTTTATTTACGATTGATTAATCAATCGTTTTTAATATAGAAAAACGAACCTATTACTTTATAGGTCCAAATAACTGTATAGCCGAGTGCTTAAATGGTTCCCAAAAACTACTGTATCTTGAGTCAGTCGTATTGATGCGAAGTCCAGTTAACAAGCTCGTATACATGGTTGCCACAGTCATCGAATCTTGCTTGACTAGTACATTTTTTTTCTGTCCATTCTCTACTAGTATTTTGACTCGTTCACAAAATTCATCGTTAAACTCATCTAGTTTAGCAAACATATCTGGGTATTTTTGATACTGACCGATAATTTGAACAACAATAGTTAAATAATCTTGAAGCCGGGCGTATAAGTCAATATGCGTGTGAATCATCTTTTTTAACTCAACTACAGGCTCTTCTGCATAGGGGTTAAAAGATAAAACTTCTTCTTTAAATATGTCAATTGGTTCCACAACTACAGCATAAAATAAAGTTTCTTTATCTTTAAAATAAGTAAATACACTTCCAAAACTAACATTTGCCGCTTCTGATACTTTTTTTATTGTTGTCCCTTCAAACCCCAAAGTAGCAAATAAATTGGTGGCAGCAGTGAGGATAGCTGCTCGCTTTTTCTTCATGCTTTCTCGTTGACCATCTGATAGAGGCATCTGTCACACTCCTTTGACGATTGATTAACCAATCAATCATTAAAAGAAGTATACACGAACCTTGAATAGCTGTAAATAAAAAAGACTGTCAACTATTGTCGACAGTCCCTTTCACAACTATTCTACTCGGTCACTATTGGTGCGATTTTTCGTTCCATTTCCATCTTTAAATTCTTCTCTTGTAAAAACATCCGCAACATTCATATTAAATTCAACAAGTTCTAAACCTGTCATTGTTTTAATATTCTCTGCCACTTCTCTTTTTATGGATTGATAAATTTTAGGGATTTCCTTCCCATACTCCACATAAACTTCTAAATCAATCGCTGCTTGTTTCTCACCTACATCAGCACTGATTCCTTTTGTAATGTCTTCGTCACCACCAAATGTTTCTTTGATGCTCGAAAAGAATGAACCGCTCATACCTAAAATACCGTCGGCTTTCATTGTTGCGATTGCAGTAATTTTCTTAATGACTTCTGTATCATAGGTTAAGCGATCACGGTTTTTATTCTTTTCTTCCTGTTCTCTTTTTTCCTGCATATACGTTTCATCTGTTTTTGTTGTTGATTTAACATTTGTTGTGCTCATTCAAATCATCTCCTTATTTGGATTTACTGTCGTTTACTAAAAAGGGCATCAAGATAGGCTGAAGCATTCAGGTCTCCGTCTGCCCATTTCCCTACTAAAAAACCAATGGTGATAAATATGCCAACGGCAACAGTGTACCAAAAGCCAATGGTAAAAAAGAGAACACTGAACACCGCTGCAATCACAAGACCGACTATACGTCCACGATACCGTTTTAACGTTTCTGGATTCATGCGCACCCTCCTTAAATAACACGTTGCCGCTTATTTTGATTTGGCTGACTCTGTTTCACAAACACCCTTACTTCAGATACAGCTACTTCTAACCAAGATTCTAAATCTTTTTTTACGCGATCCTGTAACTCTTTCGCATTTTGTTGAACAGGATTTGGACCAAATGGCGTATATGTGATGTCTAATGATACACGATTTGAATCCCTAGAGATGCGAGAGCGTATCTCTAATGAACGCATACCATCAAGGGTTCGAGCGCTTTTTAATGCTGTGGATTCAATTGATTGCTTCGAAATGCCAATCTCTCCTATTTCCGTAGAGACATGATAAGAGTCAATTTCACTTTCACTTCTTCTAAAGCTAGCGATGAATAAAATTAACGATATCAAAACTAGGAAGGAAAAGATTCCAATTAATACCCAAAAATAGGGTTCGCCTAATGCAAGAATCTCATCAAAGACATTGTAGACGTCCGTTATTTGAAGAATAATACCTATGGACACTACTAAAGTGATTAACGCAAATAGAGCGACAAAAAACCTAAGAACGCCATTCATTGTCTCACCTCCTATATACATACCTAACATCCATCTTGCAAGAATAGATACGGTTTAAATTTACCCCCTATTTTTAAATCTAAACATTCTTAGACCGACCTTTCGTCCCATAGTTTTTGTTGATTTCAGCAATTTTATGAGGCGCAACACCTAGTTTTTTCAAAAAAAACAGATTTACTCTCCATCCCTTTGGGTATAAGAGAGTAGAGATAAACCGTTAAACAAGGAGTGGTAACGTGCGGAACGTGTACGAATTGAAAATGAATTCAGGCGAAACAAAGCTTTATGGAATTAAGGTGAAATTGAGAACGGTATTGTACGAAGGCGTTAATTTAGAAGAGATACTTTATGACTTTGGTTATGAGTGGGAGTTTATCCATACATACTTAGAAGATATTAAACGAGATTGCCAGAACTATACATTAGAAGAAACATTATTGCAGAAAAGACCACTCGAACATTATTAACTACCTCTATAGCTGTTCTTCTTTTGCTTCATTCAAATAAAAGATAACATAACGCATGACTTCACTTTTTAATCGATAGGAAGGTCCTCCAGTATAAATCGTTTTCCCTTCAACATAACAAGCATAAGTAAACGTACGATCCGCTTTCATCTTCGGCTTCAGATCAACAGTCATGTGCCGTTCTTTCATTAGAGCTTTCGTCTTTAACAAATCTTTATTTAAAAGAAGAAGCGCTTGTTGAATGACTCTTACATATGCTTCTGGAAACATCACGTTTATCTCCCGTTTCAGGAACTTAGTCTGTTCTTTCACTAAAATCTTCTTTGCGAGGGTAGTAAATATATACGTACGTAAAAGTAAAACGGGTTCTGTTTTCACAGTAAGTAAATGATTAAAATCAAGTTCATCGCTCACGTTTCTACTCACCCATTCGCACCACCTTTCATTCGTTCATTCAGTATATGCGAATGTACGTTCTCTATACAAGCAAAAAAAAGATCTGACAGCTGGTTAACGAAACCGATGCGATCAGACTTCGGTGCAATGGCGCACTTTCCGAGCTATACCATTTCCATAACTTACTAGTAATAAAGGTCAACGCTTCTCTTCATTTACAATCCAGTGATGAACACCAAATCTTATTTTGTGTAAACACGAAATGCCACCGATTTAATAGAAAGAACTCCATGCCCCCCAGCGCAAGCCTTATTCTCTTTCAAAACGATTTAAGGAAAACGCCGAAATATCGATCTCTGTCTCGCCTGAACATACAAGTTGACTTAAGGCTTGTCCAACTGCACTACTAAATTTAAAGCCATGGCCTGAAAAACCTGCGGCAACATAAAGATTCTTATAGTGAGGGTGCCGGTCAATAATAAATCGATCGTCCGGTGTCATCGTATACATGCAGGTTTTCCCATAAGCCATATTTCCAACATTCGGTATATGTCGATGTACAAAGGTACGCAAGTCTGCCTCGTCTTCGGCAAACGTTCCAAATGGAGTCATTTGTTCGTCTGGATGAATGGGTATGCCCCCGTCATGACGTCCGACTTTCAAGCCAGCACCTTCAATACTCGGAAACCCATAGTACAAACCATTCGGTGTTTCATAAGCAAATGCAGGAAAAGTGTCCTTACCGTAAATCCGTTCATCTGCATGAAACCAAGCGAACGTTTTTCTTAAAGGGGTAAGTGGCAGTTTCAAACCGATTCTATCGAGCAACGAGCCTGACCATGCTCCAGCTGAAAGAATGACTGAATGGGCAGTGTAGGTTTCATCAACTGTATGAACTTGAGCCTCCTGATCGTTTAACGTGATACCGTTTACCTTGCACCCTGTTAAAAGCGTTGCACCATAGTGTTCGGCTAATGCTTTATAGGCAGTGATGCTATCTTCACACTTCAGAACTCCAGATTCTGACTCAAAACAGCCAATTGATTCATTTGGAACATATATACCTGGAAAACGATTATGTAGATCTCTAGGATTTAACATTTGTAACGGTAACTCATAGTGTTCTGCGCTTTTCATCGTTTCTTGAATAAATGAGCCTGTTTCCTTTCCAACACTAAGTACACCTGTTTTAAGAAAAATTTCTTTTCCACTCTCTCGTTCGAGCTCGTACCATAACGATTGCGCTCTCCTTACAAAAGGGACGTACTGTTCTCCTTCTGCATAAGCATGTCGAATCATTCTTGTTTCACCATGGTGACTTCCACGCTGATGAGGAGGATTCTCTGCGTCTAATAAAAGCGTTCTCTTTCCACTTTTCGCTAGAAAATAGCCCGCAGCCATCCCCATTGAGCCAGCGCCAATAATAATAACATCATTGTGCATGTCTTTCCTCCTATCAAGTGTGGCTGTCTATTGCTTCAAACATCTTCCAATCCTGTCATATGTATGATGACTCTATTTAATCAAACGTTTAATTACGAAAGGTGACCTGTTGCTACTTACCTGCTTGATTACGATAGTGCCTAATCATCATGCCATTTCCCTTTGCCATTTGAAAGGATTGATAAAAGCCCACTAAATCGTCGTCACAGCACAAATCTACCATATAATAATCCCTTAATCCCTCTAACATTCGTGTGACAAGCGTTTTCCCAATTCCTTGATGTTTATATTCAGGTAACACTTCTAAAAAAGGTATGTATGCAGCAAGAACACCATCACTTACAGCAGTAATAAAACCTACAACACGCTGATCTTCTATCCCAAGAACGATATACGTGCTTTTTTGCAGTCATTCTAGATGTTTTTCAGGAGTAAAGTAGTTTGTTCCCCAATCGTCAAAAAAACCGATTAACATTTCAGCTGTTATTCCATCTAACGTTGTTTGGTAATACATCGTTTTCCTCTTTTCCATTTGAAAAAATGCGCCTATAAAGGCGCATCCAGGCTTTTAGCGTATTGCTACAATCATAAACCGTTTTGAATTCGTTTTTATTCCTTGATCGGTTTGGTACTGTTCACAAAAAGCATGTAGCTGCTCGTAATCTCTCTTATCTTTTCCGAACGCCCCTAGTATTGGAGTGTGTTCTAGTAAAAACGCTAAGTCATTTTCTGTTTGATAATATTCAATGGCATCATAATTATACGCCTGAACATGTTTATAGCCAGCAGTTTGAAGCTCCTTCACATAACGATCTTGCAACGTGCCGTCTACAATCGTAAACGCTTGTCCGCGATTAAACCATTCTTTTAGATTTTGTTTGTCGCCTTCGCTCACTTGCTGAGTCATAAAGACAGCCCCCTCTTTCATAACCATCTTAAGCTCTTGGACATGAAATGGTGCATGACAGCACGTAACGAGATCGTAGTATCGATTTAATTCTCCAATATCCTTGTTGTCCAAGCAATGTGAAAAGACGTTTCTATTCTTAGAGTGCCGGATATTTCTCTCTGCTGTTCTCACCATTTCCGGTGCGTTATCAACAGCATCGATCCTGGCAACAGCATCGGCCAATGTTAATACTTGTTCGGCTCCACCTGTACCTAAATCAAGCAGCATATCACCAGGCGAACAAAAGTCTCGAACCAATTTATAAAAATCCCATTTCACTCCTGAAGAGACAGCATGAACGCGTGTGAAATCCCAACCAATTTCTTTTCCAACATGATTGTATAAACGTTTTAAATCTTGATTGTTCATATTCATAACACCTTTCAAATTATGTGGTTTTCATTGTTCAAAAAGGCAGACGTATCCCTTTGCGGCTAGTACGCGTTTTTTTCTAGCCCGAATGACAGATACCTCGACCGTAATAAAACAACATATATTCACCTCATTTGAAAGATTATGACGATTATAACATAAATATTAAGTGCCTTATTTAACAATTGAATACGCATCTAAAGAAAAATCGGTTATCCACTTTTTAGAAACGACTTTAAATCCGAGCTGTTTATAAACATGAATAGCGATCGTATTCTGGGCGAAAACAGACAAGTACACGTTTGGTGAACAGGCTTTTCCAACACGTGTTAACGTACTCGTTATTGCTTTAGCATAACCTTTCCCTCGAAAAGAAGGCTCGGTTACAATGTTTCCTAACTCTACCAACACCTCGTTATAAAAATGAAATCCCCCAACCGCTGCGTAATGTTCTCCCTCACGAATAGCATAAAACGGATAGCGCTGTAATTCTCTTTCCGCGAAATAGTTCATTCCGTTTTCAGCTAAAAACCTAGCACACGCTTCCCATTCACTTTCTGTTATCTGCTCAATCAAGCCTCCTTTTAATAATTTTTGATCGTCTTCATGCTTCATGGTAATAAAAGCTACTGGCTCATTCACAGTAAGCTTTGCTGCTTGGAATAAAGCCAAATCTACATCAGACAAGATCGTACCACCAACAATTCCTTCGTGAAAATTCAGCTCTTTTCTCACATACGATACGAGTAAGTCAAGTTGAAGTTCTTTATCATCAAGACCATAAAAAGCAAACGCCGGAAACGATAACTTGTCAGTATAAGCAAGAACGCCGGTTAGTCTTTCGTTTACAAACTGGCCAAAGAAAGAGGCTTCATGTCGCCGCATGGATACATATGTATAAAACAAATAATCTTGCTCTGGGTCCACAATTTCTTCTAGTTTTTTTACTGCTCCCAAATCTAATCTGTGATGTAGTATCATTTTCTCGCTCCTTATTTTATTCTAGTTTACACAGCAAGGCACAACACCCAACTGTTTCTCTACACAGATAGCGTGTTTGTTTTTACGTTTTAAGCACAATAATCCCTTCAGTATTAGTTAATTTCTTATAAGATATCTTATTAATGAGAAAGACCTCTATAACAGGTTAGCTCCATGCTGTTTTCACGTGTGTCTTAAGCAAAAAATTCATTGGAGTCTTTTATTCAATAGGCGTATGATAAAGAAAGAACCTACTTAGAGGTGGAATTTTTTATTAGGAGCGGTAACTATGGCACCAATTCATCGTGGCACTACAGCTTTTAAAAAACTTAATACCGCTTTATTTATCGGTGGCTTTTGCACATTTGCAATCCTTTGGGGGATGCAATCGTTACTACCTGAAATGGCTAATGAATTCAATGTTAGTCCTGCTTTATCGAGTCTCGTTCAGTCTTCTACCACACTTTCTTTAGCCTTCACCTTATTAATCATTGGTGTATATGCTCATAAATTTAATCAGAAAAACTTAATGACTCTTTCTCTTATCGTTTCCTCTTTGCTCGTCATCTTATCTGGCTTTCTATCGAACTTCGGTGTCTTAATTCTGTTTCGAGTCTTACAAGGCATAACATTGGCTGGAATTCCTGCTGTTGCGATGGCTTATTTAGCGAATGCTATTGAAGGAAAAAGTCTTGGCTTTGCTATGGGCCTTTATATTAGTGGTAGTTCTATAGGTGGAATGACAGGTCGAATTCTAAGTGGCTTTTTGGCAGATCAATTTAATTGGAATAGCGCCGTCATGGGAGTCGGTTTCATTAGCTTAGCTGCGACAGCACTTTTTTGGTACCTCCTTCCGTCAGTAGAGACTACATCACACCACATACAGCAAAACCATCGTATTGCGCACTCATTTTTCTCTCCATTTCGTGTTCCGGGTTTACGCTATTTGTTTTTAAATGGCTTTTTACTTAGTGCAGGCTTTGTTTCTTTATACAATTACATCGGCTTTGTGCTGGTGGAACCTCCATACTCTTTAAGTCAAACACTCGTTGGTTTTATTTTTGTTGTTTATTTAGTAGGAAGCTTTAGTTCAATGTGGATGGGAATGCTGTCGGATAAGTATGGTAACGACCGTATCCTTACGTTAGCCATTTGCCTTTTATTTGTTGGTGGAGTCATGACCCTTCATCCAAGTTTGTGGGTCATCATAGGAGGCATTGTCGTTTTCACATTTGGTTTCTTTGGTGCCCATTCCATTTGCAGTAGTTGGGTTAGCAACTTTAGAAATGATCACAATACACAAGCGACATCCATTTACCTATTCGCCTACTATTTTGGTGGATCTGTAGTTGGAACCATTTCAGGTACGCTTTTTTACTCAACTGGGTGGTTAGGCATTGTTAGTCTCATTGCGGCGGTTGCGATTCTTTCCTTTCTTTCTACTAAACGAATTGCGTACTATAGTAAACAAGCAGAGTAAGCGCTCCATTTCTCCCCTGTTTGTTTGCTAACGTGGATTGCAGCTAAGCTTTCCTTGGAATTGCAAAACCATTCTCGATCTGCTCAAAACCTAGCTTCGGATAATAATCCATCGCTTCCACTGATGCCCTTAGCAATAGTGTGACATTTTCTCCTATTTCATCCTTTGTTTTATCCACTAGCTGACGACCGATCCCTTGAAATTGATAAGCTGTATCCACAGCAAGGTCCGATAAATAGCAGCAGTATACATAATCTGTTAAACTTCGTGCGACACCTATAAGCTTTTCTCCGTCCCAAGCAGTGACAAGCAAGTTTCCATGCTTGAGCATTTCTTCTAGGCGATTCAAGTCGTTTAGAGGGCGGTTAATGGTTGACCGTTGAAAGACAGTAGCCAATTGCTGTGGCGTAATCATTTCACCCACTTTTATTGTAATCATTCGTCTCTCCCTCCTAATGGTTTAGCTGTTTGAAAAAGCCTGGATAATTCGTGATAAATCCAAAAGAATCAACAGTAAAAATAGTCGTAAAAGAACCACTTTGGTATTGGAACGTTCTTTGTTCTCCTTCTTCAACTAATGTATAGCGTTGATTTCGTTTCCTGAAATTCAATTTTCTATCAATATAGACAACCTCTAAATCGACGGGTTCATTTATTGTCCATTCGTTACGATTAATTGGTAGGGTATTTGTAAAAGGTGTACAGGACAAATCTATGTCTCTTGCCCCTTCCAATGACTGAATCGTTTGTCCGTTCTTGTCAAACCATCTACCTTGTCCATTCGTCGAAAGTGTAAGGAAGCTCACTGTTCCTTTCTCCTTTAAGTCAATCTTTCTCACTTCCCAACCATGCGAAAGAGTAACAGCATATTCTAAACAAAAAGAAGTATCTTGACCGGTTTGAATCACTGTACTTTCTATGTTTATCTCTACACTCCCTTTCTTCATAAATAAGTATTCAAGCCCCATTTGTTCCGTGTTTTGCCAAACAACCTTTTTCATCCTATTCTCCTAATCTATTAAGGATTGAACGCAAGCGGTTCTGTACAAGTATGATAGCCGTTCCTTTTGTAATAGGGAATTGATTCGTCACTCGGCCACACAATCGCAAACTCATACTTATTTATCCCCACCCATTCATTTACCTTTTTTAACAGTCGAGTCCCTACTCCGTTTCCTCTCGCTTTTGGAATGGTGTACACGTTTGTCATAAAAACAAATGGATAGGTGACACGCCCTGGCCTTGGCACTTTATGAACAAGTTCTGTATAAATATGAGAAACCAACTCACCATTTTCTTCAAAAACCCAAATAAACCAACGATCCTCTTCCAATGCCTCCATTAAAAATGCATCGCATTCTTGTTGAAACAGTTGAAAAGATTCGTTACTCTTAGAATCATCATGTTCAATTGTAAAATCCCAACGCATCTTTATAAGCTGGGGGATGTCCGCTCTTGTGGCAAGTCGTATCATCGCTTCCTCCTATAATTGGCTTACAAATTGCTGTACTTCTTTCCGTGACCGTAAAATAAGGACACGCTTCCCTTCTGAATAACGACGAACCTCTTCTAAAACTTGTGGCTTTTTATGTTTCGGAAAATCCCATATCCACTTCAAAAAGGGGAGATCTAGTTTTTCTTCACACCCCTCCCTCATATCTGGTCGTGTCTTGTTTCTATATGTAAGAAATCGCTTTATAGCGCGGTATATGCAAAGGGTTCTTGGCATATCTAAAAAAACGATCGTGTCACAAGCTTTTAATCGAATGGGTAACGTTGATCCATAATGACCATCCATAATCCATTCTTCTTCTTCCGTAAGCGTTCGTTGTATTGCTTCTTGCTCTTCTCGAGCTGTCATTTCCCAATTAGGTTTCCAATGAAGCGTATCTAAGTGATGGACACGAATCTTTAATCTCTCACCCATCTGTCTTGCTAATGTTGATTTGCCAGCACCCCCGCAGCCAATTAATACAATCTTCTTCATATACTTCTCCTCACAAGTTTGTTTGATCAATCTTCTGTAGCTTTTTTAACGAATACACTTGGCTCTACATATCCTCACCAAATCGTATCACCATTTTCGTCACCGTCCCTGCTACTCCGCTAGAATGAACAGATTGCACCCGTATGCTATGCGTACCTTTTTCTAAATGCCAGTCCAGTTGATTATGCTGTAGTTCCCTCTCGGAATCTTGATTGAACCATACTTTAAAATAATTGTGCATTGGATTAACCGTATGGAAGACAAGCTTGAAATTAGGTTCAGCCCTAAACAAATGCAACTGATCAGCTATTGTAGTAGAACCGTTCAAACCATGTTCTTTTATAACCTTTTCAGGATTGACTTGCTCTTTATATTCGAAGATAATCGATGTTTTTGTTGGATCGCCATATATGTCTTCAACTAACTGCGTGTAAACTGCATTTGACAGTTGCATTGCTTGGAATGCCAAAAGTTGTCTTTTACCTTTCAGGTGAAGAACGAAGTCTATGATTTTTCCATCTAATTGCGCATCTGTGGTTACATAGCCTTGATAGACACTTATAAACCTCTTATAGACAGTTTCAGAAACGCCTTTTTCTAATAAACAATGAATTGAGGCATGTTCAAGTGTTTGAATCAGTTCATAGTAGCTGAGAGGCGTTTCATTCATTGAGGCATATACATTACATTGCGTATCTAAGAAAATCCACTTTTCTTGTTCAGTAGACCAAACTTCTGAACAAACATGCGATTGACCTACACCACCATAATCAGCATTCTCACTCAATACTCGAATAACTCTAGCAACATAACCAAACGCAAGTAGTAGATCCCTCGTTATTCTTGCATATTCAGCACAACGATAGTTCTCCCCTTTCTCAGCTCGCTTCAACAGTTCCAATGATGTTAAGTGATCTCCATTGTTAAATCCATTGTGTTCAAATCGCTTATGTACCCAATTCATAATTGCTAGAAATTGCTCAAGTTCACTCAAACTTTCCAAATGAACTTGATTTACAACATATTGATACAACCCTAATAGTTCACTTTCGGTAGGGTGATAAAGAGGGAGTTTTAATTGTGATAATTGATTGTTTGTTTCAAGTACTAACACTTTTTCCATCAAACTCTTCTCCTTTCTTTCCATTACGTATACATCAAACCAACAAACAAAAAGAAAGCAATGACTCCACAATTAAATAAGGTGATGGCTAAAGCAATAAGGGCTACCTTCGATTGCTCCCTTTTTGATAGGATAACAAAGATGATGCCGATAACGCTTACAAGTGTACCAATAAAAATAAATACCATCATCGGAAGACTTGCTCCTTCGTTTGTCGCTGAAGCAATCGGATCTAACAGAAACATAGCAAGAGTTACAAGAATACTAACTACTACTAGTGAATAGGAACGCCATGTATACCTAGGTTCATTCATTCTGACCATTCTCCTTTTTCAATCTATTCTAGCAATCTAAATATAGCATAAATAAAGGACGCGATCATGAGCATCTTCCTATACGTTCAACCAATAACTCTATTTAATTACTTTTAAAATTTTCTTGCATATCAATCAACTTTTCGAGTAAGATAAATACAGCTTTATACTTTTGAAAAAGGAGATGAGACCTGTGCTTTTACTAAATAGAGGATCCGTTTACGTAAACCGAATAGCCTGCGAGTCTCGTCTACAAGGTATAGAGAATTTATAACCTTGCTTTTTCTCGGGACTCGATACGAGTGCCGATTGCATATGGAGGAAAGACGTGCGGCGTAACCGTGCGTCTTTTTTTATGCTAAAAAAGATAAAGACTATTTTTTCAGGAGGACAAAATGTGAATACCTTATTATTACATGTGTACATCCCGCTGCTATTGGATACTGGAGAGCTAGAAGGCGGGTAGCTCCATTGTTGGACTAAGTGAGGAAAGAAGTGGATAGACATGTTTCGCGTATTAAAACAATTAAGCTGGTTTTTTAAAGAACAGAAAAAACGCTACGTTATCGCTATTAGTTTACTATTGGTAGTCAGTATCTTTGAGCTGACGCCGGCTCTTTTAATTGGTAGAGCCGTTGACGCGTTTCAAAGAGGAGCCTTATCACTAAGCTACGCCAGCACCCTAATCGTTATCTTGCTTGCTGTTATTCTCATTAGCTACGGATTAAGCTATATTTGGATGCGACAGTTGTTTGGTGGGGCATTTATTCTTGAACGCCAGCTCCGCAGCCGTTTTATGAAGCACTTGTTTCAAATGGACCCATCCTTCTATGAGAAACGGAAAACAGGCGATTTGCTAGCACGTGGCACAAACGATATGAAAGCCATTTCGATGACGGCTGGTTTCGGCATACTTACTTTAATTGATTCGATTATGTTTATGGCTATTATTCTTATTGCTATGACGTGGCTTATTGATTGGCGGTTAACCCTTGCAGCGGTAGCCCCATTGCCTATTATCGCCATTACTGTAACCATACTTGGGAACATGATTCATACTCGATTTACAAAAGCCCAAGAAGCATTTGGAGATTTAAATGACCGCGTTCTTGAATCCGTTGCAGGCATGCGAGTCATTCGCGCCTTTCGAAGTGAGCGTAAAGACGAAGCACAATTCGAGAACAAAAGCCTTGATGTTTACAACCGCTACATTCAAGTCGCTCGAATTGAATCATTTTTTGATCCAATTATTACTGTTGTTGTCGGTTTAAGCTATGTCATTGGTTTAGGCTACGGTGCATTTTTAGTGTTTAATCAGCAATTAACACTGGGGCAAATTGTCACGTTTAATATTTATCTTGGTATGTTAATTTGGCCGATGTTTGCCATTGGAGAGCTTGTTAACATTATGCAGCGTGGTAGTGCCTCTTACGAACGAGTCAACGAGACCTTATCTGTTTCGAAGTCTGTCTCATTACCTTCTAATGAGCTCGTTGCTTCCCTTCCCGTTCGCTTAAAAGATTATTCGTTCTCTTATCCAAATTCAACGGTGAATCAACTTCAACAGATTGATCTCACCGTTCACAAAGGGACAACAATCGGCATCGTCGGAAAAACTGGAAGTGGAAAATCTACTTTAGTCAAGCAATTTTTAAAGTATTATCCACCTGGAAATGAGGGACTGTTGTTTGGTAACCATTCCGCTAATGACCTTAGCCAAGAGGCGATTCGTCAGTTGGTTGGTTATGTGCCTCAAGACCATGTGCTGCTTTCAAAGACCGTCAAGGAAAATATATTGATAGCAGCAAACGATACAAGTAACACGCACTTACATCAAGTGATTCACACAGCTGCGTTTGACCAAGATCTTGCCTTTTTACCGAATGGATTAGATACTCTTGTTGGTGAAAATGGTGTTTCCTTATCAGGCGGTCAAAAGCAGCGTATCTCCATTGCCAGAGCGTTGGCAAAAAATCCGGAACTTCTCATTTTGGATGATTCCTTGTCGGCTGTCGATGCAAAAACAGAAGCTCGCATTGTTGAAAACATTCAACGGGACCGCTCAAATCAAACAACCATTATTACGAGCCACCGAATGTCTGCCGTTGAACATGCAGATGAAATCATTGTGTTAGAAAACGGAACCATTAAAGAGCGAGGAACCCATGAAACACTACTAAAGCAAGGTGGCTGGTACGCTGAACAAGTTCAGAACCAAACGAGTCAAGAGAAAGAGGCGATGTCATGAGTACAGAAAAACGACTAGCTCGTTACGCACTAACGAGTAAAGGGACGATACTCATTGCCCTCTTGATGCTTTCCATTGCTGTAGCAGTTGAGCTAACAGGTCCGTTTATTGCTAAAACGATTATTGATCGGCATATCTCCGGAATTGAACAACCTTGGTATGAAAGTGAACAACACGATCAGGCTGTTTCTTATAACGGCACCTATTATACCCGCGATGCTTATTTAGAAAATGATGCATGGCGAGGGGAAGAAGTTCAAATTCTCCAAATCGGAACCCAGTTTTACTTTACGACTTCACCTGTTCCAACTGATGGGGAACGACTGTATCAAGACGGTACACTGACAGTAGATCGACACGACGGAACATATACAACAGAAGCAGCCTCTCTCGATCCACAAGAGGTTTTAGCATTTTACGAGCCTGAGATACACTTCATCATTCGCTGGCTTTTACTTTATTTAGGAATTGTGTTCGTTGCGTCCTTTTTTCATTACGGTCAAAACTTTTATTTAAAAAAAGCCGCTCATAAAATTATTCAACGGATGCGCGTTGATGTATTCAACCAGCTTTCGAAAGTACCGGTGCGTTATTTTGATCACCAGCCAGCCGGAAAAATTGTTGCTCGGATTACAAATGATACAGAAGCCGTTCGAGAGCTCTATATGACCGTATTGGCAACATTCTTTTCGAGCTTCATTTACATTATTGGCATTTATGTGGCGCTATTTTTATTAGATAGCCGTCTTGCCTTTATGACCCTTGCGCTCCTTCCAATTTTATTTATTTGGTTTAAACTTTATCGGAAATTTGCAGCTGGATTGAATCGATCGATCCGTGCAAAAAACGCAGAGATTAATGCTTCGATGAATGAAAATGTACATGGCATGAAAATGATCCAAGCATTTAACCAAGAGAAGCAACAGTTCGAATCCTTTGAGGAGTTAAATCAGGCACATTATCGCTATCAGGCAAAGCTACTGAACCTAAATTCTTTAACTTCTCATAACCTAACGTTCGTTGTAAAAAACATTGTCTTTGTCGCCTTAATCTGGTGGATTAGTGGTGGGACTGCCGGGCTTATTACCCTTGGTGTCTTATATGCGTTCGTTGACTATATAAACCGTCTATTCGAACCAGTCAATCAAGTAATGAATCAACTAGCTAATTTAGAACAAGCAAGAGCGGCTGGTGCAAGGGTATTTGAACTCTTGGATGAAGATGGAGAGGATGTTGATGAAGCGACCATTCCTAGACCAAATGGAGATGTTTCGTTTCAAAACGTCCAGTTTGCCTATATAGAAGGCGAGCCTGTCTTAAAACAACTATCTTTTCATGCTAAACCAGGAGAAACGATTGCTCTCGTAGGTCATACAGGCTCAGGAAAAAGTTCGATCATGAATTTATTGTTCCGTTTCTATGACCCTACTAACGGAACCATTAAAATTGATGGCGTTGATACAAAGCATCATTCTCCACAAGCATGGCGCTCTCATATGGGCATCGTCTTGCAAGAGCCCTATTTGTTTTCTGGAACCATAGCATCAAATATTGCCTATGGCAAACCAGATGCTACAAGAAAAGAGATAGAAGCAGCCGTTCACCTCGTTGGTGGTACCGATCTATTTAACAAGAATGGGTTAGATGAACACGTCACTGAAAAAGGAAGTACCTTGTCCAGCGGTCAGCGTCAGCTCATATCGTTTGCCCGTGCACTTCTAGCAAATCCCGCCATTCTTGTTTTGGATGAGGCGACTTCAAGCATTGATACCGAGACAGAACTGCTTATTCAAAAAGGAATGCAGACATTAAAGCAGAATCGCACAACATTTGTTATCGCACACCGCTTATCAACTATTCAGGATGCCGATCAAATTATCGTACTTGATAAAGGAGAAATTCGAGAGCAAGGCACACATGAAGAATTATTGAATCGTAAAGGGGTTTATGCGCAAATGTATAAACTACAGCAAGGTCAAGCAAGTTAACGTCTACCTCTGACAGATTGTCAGAGGTTTTTTGGGTGTTAAGAGTGGGTAATGAACAGAGAATATGCTAGGATAAGAACGGATAAGTGACAGAAGGAGGTCCTGAGAATGGTGACCTATGAAGCCATACATAAGAAAGTCTCAACATATCATCAAAAACATCTGTTGGACTTTTATCATGAATTGAACGAACGTGAACAGCAAACGCTATTGGAACAAATTGATCATTTGGATCTAAGCCATATGCCAAAGATGGCTGCTAAGAGTAAACAGACGAGTGCGTCGATAACTGCTCTCCCAAGTCAACCGACATTTGATTTAACAGAAAAAGAAAAAACACAGCTTTACAATAGAGGTGTTTCATTGCTTTCACAAGGAAAAGTAGCAGTCGTTTTACTTGCTGGAGGTCAGGGAACACGATTAGGTCACGACGGTCCTAAAGGAACCGTGACGATGGATGACAATCCGGAAACATCTTTGTTTGCTCTTCAAGCGCAACAGATTCAAGCACAGCAGCAAGAGGCGCACGTGCAGATTCCTTGGTACATTATGACGAGTCCAATAAATGATGCAGATACGCGAACTTATTTTGCCGACAACCATTATTTTGGACTAAAAAAGGAACAAGTTACGTTTTTCATACAGGATGTAAGCCCAGCAATCTCTCCAGAAGGAAAAATCATTCTTGCTGATAAGGGACAGATCTTTCAGGCCCCTAACGGAAACGGTGGCGTTTTTGCTTCTATGAAAAAAGCCGGTATTCTGAAGGAAATGAAAACGAACGGAATTGAATGGATTTTCTTCAACAACATTGATAATGCACTGGTGCAAGTAGCGGACCCTCTTTTTATTGGATATGCGGATCGAGAGGGGGCGGACATTTCTACTAAGTCCGTTAAAAAGGTTGCGCCAAGTGAGAAGGTTGGGGTGCTGGGTCAACGAGATGAGAAGCCTGCGGTTATTGAATACTCTGAGTTAACAGAAGAAGAGCGCCATCATCCTCTTCTTCAAGATGCGAATATTGGCATCCATCTGTTCAAGCGCGACTTTCTTGATCGTACGGCTGACGCTTCACTCCCCTATCATTTAGCACACAAAAAAATCCCATCGATTGCAACGGACGGGACTCAGATAGATCCAGTGGAACCGAACGGGTATAAGCTAGAATTGTTTTATTTCGATGTTTTTCCACTCGCTTCAAGCATGTCCATTTTCCAAGTTGATCGAGAAAACGAATTTTTGCCAGTGAAAAACAAAACAGGACAAGATAGTTTAGAAGAAGCAAGAACACGGTTCTCCTCTTAAAAATTGTGCGGCAGGTTTAAAGACCCTGCCGCTTTTTTCATTCCCCATTCTTCTCTTCTTCTTTTTCCTCGCTATAGAGCCAATTCATGTACGCATACGTCAGAATAATGATAAGCCCTATTACCATTAAGATGATGCTCAAACTGTACGGTATCCAGCCACTAATGTTCGATAAACTATTTGAAAGTTTCCAGTCAGAATTAATGTTAGCCGGCATTGTTAAAGCAATGGCAAGATGCATCATTCCGAATAACACAACACCCGCACCGAATAAAACATAGCCGTAAACTAATTGCTCATGCTTCATCACATACTCCCTCCCTTTCTATAACAATGCCCTTCGTTCCCAAACTTGTTCAATTGTTAAACCATTTAATTTAAACTCATCAAGCAATTTCTCTTTTGAAGAGTATCGTTGCTCAAGGTCTTTTCCTTCTATTTCTACTATCCAAGCACCCTCGTCTTTATAAACATGAATGATACGTTTTTGATCATATACTAAGGGACTCGTACCAATTCCATCAAGGTTTGACAGCCATTGATGATAAGACCAGTTTATTTTTTCTTCAAGCAATTCAGCATATGCCTGTACTTCTTGGTTAGCGTCTTCTTTAAAAACTTGAAGTGTTGCCAAAACATTCTCATCTAAAAAAGCCGATTTCATACTCCATATTTGATTCGCTATTTTTGCGCGAATGCTATGGGTTGGATATGTACTTAGCTTTAAGTAAATGTTTCCTAACCACTCATAATCCATTTCAGATTGCAATGTACGTTCAATTGCATTTCTGAGTTTCTCCCTATTCTTTTCTTTCATTAATGCTTTCAAAAGCTTGATGAGTTAGTATCTCATCTTCATCATCTGCATCCTCCCATTCCTCTCCTTCTTCCACATACAACATTTCTAAGAAGGCATCGAAATGATCTGCTAGAGGATACTCCATAGTCTCTGCATCCACTTCAAAATAAACGATTGGTGGGTTCTCTTTCGTTTGACGATAATCAAATGCTAGCCACGAATGACCCGTCCTAGAAAAAAGGACAATGCCTGCTGGCAAATCCCATTCTTTAATTAAATAAGGTGAGTCATAAATGCCACCATTACCAATGCCAAAGAGTTCTTCTACCTCTATATACGGTTCTTGTATATCTTGTGAAGGGGATGGAACTGCATTTGCTGTGAGAGATCCTCCGTTTTGTACCTTAACTAACGCTACATATGTAAGAGGTAATACGACTCCAAGTCGTTCTTCCGCTTCTCGCACGGTTGTGTCTGTAGCTGATTCCAAAGAAATTCCCATATTGTCCTCTGCCCAAATGGCTTGCATCAAATCTCTCCTCTTTAAACAAATCCTCTTTTTGCTTCATTATAACTGGAAAGGTTATCCAAATCCCACTAAAAAAACACGACCGTTAAGCCGTGTTCCGTTATTTTTATGGATTATTTGACCATAAGCCTGCGTGCTTAAGCACGACACGGGGATGAAGTTTGAGCTGTGCCATCATTAAATCAGCCATGTCTTCTGGTTGCATCACGCTCTCAGGATTCCCGTCTGTTAATTGAAGCTCTTTTGCCATATCTGTGGCGACTGTACTTGGCGTTAAAGTCGTTACCCGGATATTCTGTTTACGAACTTCCATCATTAACGATTCACTTAAACCAATAACAGCTGCTTTTGATGCAGTATAGGCACTCGTTGCTGGCGCACCTTTTTGTCCCGCAGTAGATGCGATCATAATGATGTCACCTGTTTGACGTTCTACCATTTCTGGTAAGACAGCACGGGTGGTGTAATAGACCCCTTTCACATTGACATCAATAATGTTTGTCCAATCCTCAGGGGTTAAGTCCATAAAGCCACCAAACTTAGAGATTCCCGCGTTGTTGACAAGAATATCAATTGGCCCTAATTCAGCACGAACCTGCTCTACAGCCTTCGTGATGGAGTCCAATTCTTCAATTGACGCAGCGGCAATAGCGACGTTCACATCGTATTCTTTTAATTCATCTGCAACGTTTTGCAAGTTTTCAACTGTACGCCCCACTAGCCCTACGTGGATACCTTCTTTTGCAAAAGCAATAGCAGTAGATCGCCCAATTCCTCTTCCTGCACCTGTAATAAGGGCTACTTTTCCTTTAATCGATTGCATCTACCTTCACTCCCATTTCTTCATTTGTTTCATTCTAGCTGATGGAAAAAAGGAACGCAAAAGATGAGAATTAATCATGTTCCTATCGTCTTGTTCATATAGTGGACAAGGAGGTGAGTAAACATGGTGTTGAGTATCGTATTCAGTTATCTTCTTCTAGGTATAAGCTTAGGTGCACCAATAGGTCCTGTTAATGCCGCAAGAATTGAAAAAGGTATTCAAAATGGCTTTATGCATTCTTGGATGGTGGGAATTGGCAGTCTATTTGCAGATGCAACGTTTATGGCATGTGTCTACTTTGGCTTACAACGATTTATTGACGCCCCTTTTATTCAATCGTTCCTCTGGTTATTTGGCGCCTTTGTTCTTTTTTATTCAGGTATTGAAGGAATGATGCGGTCAAATCGTTTTTCTATTATTGAGAACCGTCATAGAGATACCCTCATTCACTGCTTCTTTAACGGCTTTCTTATTTCTATTTCTAATCCAATGTCGATTATGTTCTGGCTCGGCATTTACGGTTCGATCATGGTGAAAACAGCAGAGACAGCGACAAATCAACAGCTCCTTCTCTATACATGCATGATTTTTATCGGCTTAACCATGTGGGACTTGTTTGTTGCTTCAATGACTAGCGGTGGAAGAAGATTCCTCAGACCGGCGACACTAAAAGCGATTGCCTTATTATCAGGTCTTTCCCTCGTTGCTTTTGGGGTTTACTTTGCCATACATGGTATTCAGTTATTCGTATAAAAAAAGCTCATTTGGACGATTCCAAGTGAGCTTTTATTTTGCTTTAAAATTGTACAGAGGCTTGATAATATGTTGAACTTCAACAGAATCTTGAATCTGTTCCAAAATGTCTTTCATCGGTTTATACACCATTGGTGCTTCGTCAATTGTTTCTTCTGATAGAGAAGTTGTCCATATACCTGTCATAGTCTCTTTAAACTCATCTAAATGTAAAGTATCTTTCGCTTTCCTTCTACTCATTAAACGACCTGCTCCGTGTGGACCTGAATAATTCCAATCTTTGTTGCCTTTACCAGTCGCAAGTATGCTGCCATCGCGCATATTTAATGGAATAATAACTTGCTCACCTTTTTGGGCCGAAATTGCCCCTTTCCGCAAAATCTTTTGCTCCAAATCAATATAATTATGAATGGTCGTAAAGGAGTGTGACAGCGTCCAACCCATTCCTTTTATAATCTCATCTACCATTGCTTTTCGATTCATCAGTGCATACCGTTGCGCCATACCCATATCATGCATATAATCGTTAAACCCTTCTCCTTCGAGATAAGCTAAATCCTTTTTAATCGTAGGACGCTTATACGCTGAAAGAGCCGCTTGAATGTCATGATTGCGGTTCTCTTGCTTTAACTGTTCAATGAGTGAATCCCGCTCTTGCTTTTGCGTCATTAACTCATCATAAGCGCGATTTTGATAATGTTCAGCTACTTGTTTACCTAAATTTCTAGATCCAGAATGAATAACCAGGGCAATCTTATCCTCATACTCATTTAGCTCGATAAAATGATTGCCTCCACCTAATGTACCAACACTATTTAAAGCTCGGTTCTCATTGAACGGAGCTCGAATAGCTGAAAAATCAATTTGTTCAATAAAGGAATGTCTATTTTGCTCGGAACGGACGTTAAACCCGTGTGGAACCTTTGTGCGAATCACATCGTCAAGCTGATCAAAGTTGACCTCGTCTTTATGCTTATCCATTATAGCTACTTCGAGCCCACAGCCAATATCAACACCTACTAGATTAGGGACAACCTTATCTTTAATGGTCATCGTTGTTCCAATTGTACAGCCTACACCTGCATGGGTATCTGGCATAATGCGTATCGTGGACCCTTCTACAAACGATTGATTACACAATTCAACAATTTGATCCATAGCTGTAGGATCAATGGAATGTGTGAAAATCTTTGCGCTATTATACGCTCCTTTTGCTTCTAACAATTTGCTCAACTCCTTTCTCTTATTATATGGGAGCAGTCAGGGAAAGCGAGCATTATTTTACAACCTTGACCGATTAGCCTACTCACTATACGCTACATAAAAACCCCTTATTTTTCCCGTATTTAATAAGGGGCCAAATCATTTTTCAATAGCGGAAGAAAATGAATCGAAAAAACTCAATCATTTCCCTTTTTTCAGAAGCACAAGAGAGAGAACGAGCATGAGAAGCGAGATCACAAATGAAGATACAGTCGCACCAATCGTAATCATAAGATTTAATGCTTCATAAGAAGACAAAGCCACACCTCCTTTTTTTCAACTTGCTATTGAAGCATGATTTGTACTCGTTAAAGAGGGGACAATCATCATTAATCTCACACCTTTAAAGAAATACGCCAGAAGTGCTACTTTCCCAACAATCGAATGGAGGTCTATCGTATGAAGCAACTGATTGCACTTGGGGGTGGAGGCTTTTCAATGGAACCTGAAAACCCTCTACTTGATGATTATTTATTGAAGCAAGCTGATGCCTCTTCACCTAAAGTCTGCTTTCTTCCAACAGCAAGCGGAGATTCCGCTACGTATATTGAACGTTTTTATCATGCGTTTCGTAAAAAATCGTGCACCCCTTCACATTTATCCTTGTTTAAACCACCGACACGTGATCTACGTTCCTTTATCCTAGAAAAAGATATTGTCTATGTAGGTGGAGGAAATACGGTTAATTTACTACTATTGTGGAAGCATTGGGGAATCGATATCTATTTAAAAGAAGCCTATGAGAATGGAACCATTTTGGCAGGATTAAGCGCAGGCTCAATCTGTTGGTTTGAATATGGGATTACGGATTCATACGGTGAAGGGTTAGAACCGGTAAAAGGGTTAGGCTTCTTACCTGGAAGTCACGCCCCTCACTACGACGGAGAACACGAGCGAAGGCCTCTGTTTCACCAGTTTATCCGCACGAAAAAAATCGAAGGGGGAATTGCCGCAGATGATGGAGTTGGTTTGCATTATCGTGATGGGACGTTACACACAATCGTACGCTCTCGACCAAATGTCCATGCATACGATGTGCGTTTAATTGATGGCAAGCTATCTGAACAACCGTTAGAAGCGATTGATCTTAACGAGCTATAACGAAAAAAACGAGGCTGGGACAAAAGTAGATCAACAGACCAAAATGACGAACATTCCTGAAAATAGGAACGTTCGTCGTTTGTTTTATATGAAAATGAGCAGAAGGAGAATCCGAAGACTCCTGGGGGATCAGCACGTGTCTGAAGACTCTGAAGTGGCGGTTTTCCAGATAGGAGGCTGAAGCCGTGTCCCCGGAAAGCGAAGGATTCTCCTGTAGCGGTGCTACTCAGAATAGTTTAGACTATTCGTCTTTTCAAATACGACTTTTCGTTATGTCACAGCCTCGACCCTTCTATTACGTTCGTAAAGGCTTTAATTTTGCTTCAATGTCTTTACGCTTCGGCTCAAGAAACGGTGGCAGTGAAAGTGCCTTTCCAAAGTCTTCTACCGATTCATCAATGTCAAAACCAGGTCCATCTGTTGCTAATTCATAAAGAATACCGTTCGGCTCTCTGAAGTACAGTGACTTGAAATAATAACGATCAACAAAACCGGATGTCGTAAACCCTTCCTTCTCAATATGTTCCACCCATTGGTGAAGCTCTTCTTCTGTTTTTACACGAAAAGCGATGTGATGAACACTTCCTCTTCCCTCACGCGCTTTCGGTAAGTCTTTATTCTCTTCAACATGAATCTCACCAGCAAGGCCACTTTCCCCAACTTGAAAAACATGAACCGCATATTCACCATTCTTATAATGACCGCTTTTTGTGTAACCAAGTACATCGGTCAGCACTTGAGCCGTCGGTTCTGCATAGCGAACTTGTAACGTTGCTGGTCCAAGACCGATAATCGCATGCTCACCAGGCACATCATCGGTTCCATTTTCAAGAACAGGCGCGGCACTTTCATCAACAATGAGACTCATACGATGACCATCTGGATCTTGGAAAGGCAAAACAAGTACACCGTTCCGATCACGTATGTCTTCATGCTCTACTTGATACGCTTTAAAACGTTCTAACCAGAACTGTAGCGATTCCCTCGAGGAAACAAGTAGTCCAATTTCGTAAATCCGGTTTGTGCCTTCCCTTCTCTGTGCCAATAATGGAATCTCAAAGAAGGTTACTTCTGTACCTGGAGATCCTTTTGCATCTGCATAAAACAAATGATAATTCGACGTGTTGTCTTGGTTAACCGTTTTTTTTACTAATTTCATCCCTAGAATGTTTCTGTAAAATGCTAAGTTTCGTTCCGCATTTGCCGTTAAAGACGATACGTGATGATGACCATGAAGCTTCATGCATGTCACTCCCTTTGTTCTCTTGATTTATTAACAGTTTACAGGTAAACTGTTAAAGAGTCAATTTAGTTAGGAGGGTTACCATGCATTATTTTTTCCATCGTAGTCAAACATCCACCGATACGTTTATTTTACTTCATGGTAGTGCAGGAAGAGAGTCAGATTTACTTGACATTGCTGGCGACTTAGATGTTTCGTTTTCTGTTATCGGTCTACGTGGGGAAATACGTGATGGAAAAGGCTTTCGTTATTTCTCTCGTCCCGTTGAAGGAGCGTTTAATTACAAAGACATTAGCTACCGCACAGAACGGATTCATCAAACCATTGACGCGATTTTAGCTGAGAATGAAGCTCCTCATGGTAAGTGCCATCTCATTGGCTACTCAAACGGTGCGAACGTTGCCACTAGTCTGCTACTAATGTACCCCCAGGACTATACGAGCGCCATCTTGTTTCATCCAAGCAACCTGTTCCAAAACCCGAAAGAGGTTCCATTATCACATACAAAGATTTTTATTTCAGCAGGAGCTACTGATACGCTCGTTCCGCCTGGAGAAGCCTTTGCGTTACAAACACAACTGAACCAATTCGGCGCAGAAACAAAACTCTCGTTAACCGACTACGGACATGCGTTAACGAATGCAGATATCGAAGAAGCCACAAAATGGTGGGAATCTAATTATGGTGGTGCTTTATGAAACAAAAGAATAAATCAAGAGAAGATGTTCTTGCGCTTCTCGTCTGGTTCAGATTATCCCGGACTTACCATCATAGCCTAAAGCAATCAAACACGTTTCTTAAGGAATGGGGCTTAACCGTTGCCCAATTTGATGTGCTCGTTCATATCGGAGCGAATAAGCGTCTATCTCAGTTAGATCTAGCTCATTCTCTCCTTGTAACAAAAGGAAATATTACAAAGCTTTTAGCGAAAATGGAAGAGCACGGTTGGATTAAACGGGAAAAAGAGAAACGCTCAAAATACTTGTCTTTAACAGAAAAGGGTAAACAGTTATACGACGACATCGTGCCTCAGCAAGAGCAGCAGCAAGCCGCTTATTTCAACCACTTAACAAGTGACGAACTAAAGCAATTACACGAATTATTAAAGAAAGTTCAAGAGCCCCACGCAACGTAAATAGGAATACGACAATTATCGCATTCCTATTTCATTCCTTCAGCTAGTCACTTCTTTTTTACCATTCCTTACTTGAATCAACCCATAAGCGATAGTCGCCGCTAAAACGCCTGTTACCAATTGAATGAATGGATAATAAGCCGTTCCTAATGCTGGATTTACCCATTCTGCCATATAAGCAACGGTCAGTAAATAGCCTGATAACACGTGAAAAAGATACATAAGTATACTAAATGTGATGATAAATAATACGTATGATTTCATTGCTGTCCCCCTATTCCTTTCTACGTATGTCTCTCTTTGATGTTTCACCTTCTTCACATTAACGAAACCTCTATGGCTACTCTACCAAAAAACGCCTCTAGGTTCGATTAACCTAGAGGATTTTCAAATTAAAAAACGAAACCATGTATAGAGGTAACGATAGGCAAGCACTCTGCCTCCACCTGATATTCGTACAAAGGAGCCGATTATGAATTCTAAAACGCCGAAACATATCCTTTCTTCTGCAACAATTGTCTTAAACAAAAAGCAAGAACTATTACTCATTAAAGGACCGAAGCGAGGGTGGGAATTTCCTGGTGGACAGGTAGAAGAAGGTGAATCGTTGGTAGACGCAGCGGTTCGAGAAACCAAAGAAGAAACTGGATTGGACGTCGAAATCTCCAAATTTTGCGGCATTTTCCAGAATACGACTGATTCGATCTGCAACACATTATATTTAGCTAACGTCATAGGTGGGAAATTGACCACAACCCCAGAAGCCCTTGAAGTTGGTTTTTTTCCGATTGAAGATGCCTTAAACATGGTTACGTATCGCAATTTCAAGGAACGGATTGAATACTGTCTTGATCCAACAAAGCAACCATTTCTTGTTGTCTTTTAGTAGTCATACTTGCATAACTACTCCGTTCTCCTCCTAGCAAATTCGTGTTGACCCCTCCCCCACTCGTTACGTATATCAACGAGTGTTGGGGCATCTATTTCTACTGTCATTAGAGAACAATCAACTCACGTTCAATAAAAACCATTCTCTTTAACTTGGTTACTATACTTGTGAAGTGCAATTCCACCTTGTGATTATCCCCTCTTGTTCTGTAAAATTAAAAAAATTATATGTATGCGTTTACACGAAAACAAATCAATGTTAGAATGATCAAAATGTAATATTTATTACCTTTTTATTTTATAGGTAACGAATATTACTTTAACTTCTTCGAGGAGGATAACGAAATGGGAATGGCAGTGTGGGCACTTATATCATTCATCGTTATTATTTTGATTTGGGCGATTTTCACAAAACGAAATATTGGCGAAGCCATGATATTAGGTTTTATAACAACATTATTATTTGCAGGCGACCGAGCATTTGAATTATTTCTTCCCAGTTTAATGAGAGGGCTTACACATGAAGTCGTTTTTGCGTCATTAGCATTTATTTTCATGGCACAACTTATTAATCATACTGGGCTTATCGGACGAATTATTCAGATCCTCAATTCATTAATTGGACGGTTACCTGGGGGAGCCGCTTATGTGAACACCTTTGGCTCTGGTTTATTCGCACTTGTAGCAGGTTCAGGTTCAGGAATTGCTGCAACGACAGGCTCTATCACCATACCTTGGATGGAACGTTCTGGCTGGAGAAAAGAACATGCAGCATCAATCGTCGCTGGAAATTCTGGGTTCGGTAGTATTATCCCTCCTAACTCCACGATGTTTATTATGTTAGGGTTTGCACCAGTGGCTGCTAGTGTTGGTCAAAGTAGTTTATTTATTGCTCTTTACGTTGCTGGCCTTTATGCATTGGTTCATCGAGTACTCGTTGTCTTTATCATGACGAAGCGCTATAACATTCAACCAGTGCATCCAGATTTAATTCAACCAATTGGAACTTCATTTCGAGCTGGTTGGACGTCATTACTTATATTTTTAGGTATTATTGTTCCACTTCTTATTAATTT
This sequence comes from Shouchella oshimensis, assembly GCF_004375095.1. Classification (NCBI taxonomy): domain Bacteria; kingdom Bacillati; phylum Bacillota; class Bacilli; order Caryophanales; family Bacillaceae; genus Shouchella; species Shouchella oshimensis. Next base: position 260,391 of record NZ_SNUX01000004.1, read on the forward strand.
TGGTCCTCTTGCCAATTGGTTTATTTCATTAGAGGGTGTCGGACAGTCAGCAATGGACGCGATTTCCTTTATTGTTTGGGTGCCAGTCTTTATGATTCTTTTCACCCTCGTCGTTGGACGTAACCATCTACCTAAAGGAAAAAAAGAGTGGAGTCGATTTTTCGAGAAAACAGCTCCCTCATACTTTGTCATTGGGCCTGTTTTAATTTTCACCTTCGCCACTAGCGCCGTTTTAAATGAAATTGGGCTAACAGAGCAATTACAAGCACTCATGACATCTTTTGCTGTTCCAAAATGGCTTATGATTGCGATTGTAGGGATCGTTATTACATTAGTGGCAACACCATTAGCAACATCGGCAACAATAGCAACAATTGGTCTTGCATCATTTGGCGCTCTTACCGCTGTTGGCGTTGATCCATTACTTGCAGTCGTTACCATTATGATGTTTGGTGCAACTGAAGGAAGTACGCCAACCTCAGGACCTATCTATGTAGCCACCGGAATGGCAAAAATCGGAGCTGAGAAAACATACATTCCTTTACTAATTTATTACACAATTCCATTATTAATTATTAGTTGGTTGATTGGAATGGGCATACTCCCAATTCCTTTATAGGAGGCGTTTAAAATGAGAAAAGTATTGATGATCATTTTCATATGTTCTGTAACTTTATTTATTCTATTAGGATCTGTACTCGTTCTTGGCCAATTACTTGGCTTAGTCGTTGCAAAAGGGAGTTGGGTTATTGACCTTGATCAAAATCTGGCTAGCACCGTCTTTTTTGTAACATCGATTGCTGCTTTTTCTGGTTATTTACTTTCTTATACTAAAAAGAAGAACACGGAAGGATGACTAACATGAGTACTACGAACATCGTTTTAGACCAAGCACCAGAGTTGTTACCAGAAGAGTGGGTGGAACGAGCAAAAAAAGTAAGTACCACTTTATTAAGTGATGTAATGGATAGACCAATCGAAATGGAGCACTCTATTAAACCATGTCATATTGACAGTGTATTAGTAGGTGCGGCTGTAACGATTGATGTAAAAAGCGGAGATAATTTAGCTGTTCATCACGCAATCTATCATTCCCAGCCTGGTCATGTACTTGTTGTAAATGCTAATGGCTACGATAAACGTGCCGTTATTGGCGAATTAATGGCAGCAGCAGCTGAAGCGTTGCACTTAAATGGCTTTGTCATTGACGGCTTTGTTCGTGACTTCTCTACACTAGCAAAATCTACACTTCCAGTATTTAGTCGAGGGGCAGTACCTGGCGGACCAGAAAAAAACGGACCAGGTCATGTTAATGCGCCTACTCGATGTGGAGGACTAGCGATCCAACCTGGAGATTTTATTATGGGCGATGCAGATGGTGTGATCGTATTACCACGAGAAGAAGTCGAAGGAGCACTTCAGCGCGCTGAAGAAAAGGCTCAATATGAAGCAGAACGATTAAAGAAAATCGCTAAAGGTCAAATTAAGCCTGCTTGGTTAAAATCAATTTAAAACGGTCTCTTCTAAAGGGAACATAGACACTCTATTTAATGTTCGATATGATTTTAAATAAAGACTATTTCCCTTAGGAGTGTACTGTTATGAAAAATCCTTTAGATAGATTAAAAGAAAACATTTCATCTTTACCACGTTCACAGAAATTAGTTGTCGATTTTATTCTTAGCCACTACAACGATGTTGGCTTTATGACCGTTGAAGAACTATCAAAGAAAGTTGGAACGAGTACCACTACTGTCATGCGGTTAATGTCGAGTGTAGGGTTTTCAGGATACTCCGAGTTCCAAAAGAATTTACAACTTCTTTTAAAAGAAGAGAGTACTCCGCACACGAGATTAGAAAAAAATCTAACCACTTTTTCTCAAAATGAAAGGTGGTTAAATCACTATGACTTGCAGCTAGCACAAATACAACAAGCCAATCAGATTAATATGGAAACAAATCTTTCACAAGTTGAATCAATCATAAAAAAAGCAACCAATGTTTTCTGCACGAGTGTTCGTAGTGGGTTACCAGTAGCACAATATTTAGCGCACAACTTAAATCGAATGTTCGGGAATACCAAGCTTACTCTTGCAGATTCAAGCGATTGGGTGGACGACGTGATTTCTTTTTCTAAAGAGGATGTCCTCATCGTCGTTAGTTTTGCGCGGTATGGGGCTAGGTTGATGCATTACGCTGATCAAGCTCGAAAAAATGGAGCATCAGTCGTTGTCATTACAGACAAATTTTCATCACCATTACTTGCTTATGCAGATGCGCACTTAATCTGTCCAGCAGAGAGCATATCTTCTCACAATTCGGTCGTATCCTCTTTCTTTCTTGTTGACTATTTAATTAGCGCATTAGCTCTATCAGACTCCGAACGTGTGAAGCAGCGCTTAAGTGAAGTAAACAATGTGCTTACATCTATGAACTATCATATTGAAAAAAAGAATAACTAATTTTTATTTAACGAAGGATGATTTTAATGAACGTACATTTTTTAGGCTTTGGTGAAGCAGCTTACGAATTAGCAAAAGGACTAAAAGAAGAAGGAGTAACGTCCATTCGTGCGTACGACGTTATGATTGACCATGAAACGTTTGGCCAGACCATCAAAGAACGTGCAGAACAAACAGGCGTTAGTTTAGTAAAATCGATAAAAGAACTGATTAAAGAGGTGAACGTACTATTCGTAGCAGTACCTGCCAGTAAAGCAGTGGAAGTAAACGAAGCTGTATGCGCTGAAATTCAAAATGAATCCTTTCTTTACGTTGATGTTTCAGCTTCAAGCCCTGCTATTAAGCAACAAGTGCAACAAAATCTTGAGCAGAAGCACATTAAATTTGTCGATGCCGCTATGCTAGGTCCTTTACCCGTGTATCAACATAAAGTACCGATAGCTGCAAGTGGAACAGGGACGAATGAGTTCATTGCCAAAATGTCCCCTCTTCACATGTCTATCAAAGCAGTTGGAAGCAAGGCTGGTGATGCTTCCGCTATTAAACTTGTTCGCAGTATTTTCATGAAAGGGCTTGTCGGCTTATACCTTGAAACATTGGAAGCCGCTGAAGCGTATCATATATCGGATGAAGTGATAAGTTCCTTAGAGGAAACTATGAATCGCCAACCGTTTGTTGATACATTGAATCGTCTTGTAACAGGGAGTGCTGTTCATGCAGAGAGAAGAGCATTTGAATTAAACAGTTCGATTGCCATGTTACAAGAAGCTGGCATAAACTCAGATTTAAGCCATGCCTCAAAAGAAAGACTTGTAGAGTTAGCTGGAATCGTCAAGAATCACCCTGAGAAAGAATCATTTGCTAACTGGAAAGAAGTCTTAGAGCTTTACTCCATCTAAACAAACAAGCTTGTTGGTGTTCGAAAACACATCAACAAGCTTGTTTTTAAGGCAAATGTCACGCCCTAACCTCCCCTAACATTCCTTCTGAATAATCACCGGTCATGTTGTTACCAGCTTTTATTCTGTTTTTCGAAAAAGATAAACATGAAAACAATAAATTAAACGAGGCTGGGACATATTTATAACTAAAAGTAGTATTTGAAAAGACGAATAGTCTAAAATATGCTGAGTAGCACCGCTACAGGAGAATCCCTTCGCTTTCCGGGGACACGGCCTCAGCCTCCTCCGTGGAAAACCGCCACTCCAGAGTCTTTAGACACGTGCTGATCCCCCAGGAGTCTTCGGATTCTCCTTCCGCTCATTTTCATTTAAAACAAACGACGAACGTTCCTATTTTCAGGAATGTTCGTCATTTTGGTCTGTCTTTCTACTTTTGTCCCAGCCTCTTCTTTCTTATACAAAACCGTGGCTGTCTCGCTTTTGATCCCTTTTCATACGCCTTCAACTTACTAAACACTTAAAGCTTTTTCAACCTTTGAACCTCCATTGACAACCTTTCAAACTCCTGTAACATAGAAAGCAATACAATTCAGGTGGAGGAACAGCTCATGGTAAGTATTCGAGACATTGCTAAAAAGGCGGGCGTCTCTATGACTTCCGTCTCTTATGCGTTAAACAACAACCCGAAAATTTCTAAAAAGACAACGGAGCATATTAAACAGGTGGCAGCAGAGCTAAATTACCGCCCAAACGCTGCAGCCCGAACCCTTAAAGCGAGAAAAACGAAAAAAGTAGGCGTGTTCATAAAAGAAAACAAAGGGATTTTCTTTGGGGATATTCTTGCTGGCATTATTGAAACAAGCGCCGAAGCTGGATTTGATACCGTTGTTTGTACAGGTGAAAACGCCACAGATTCTTTAGCTGATGGGTCGGTTGATGGCGGCATTATTATGGATGATTTAATTACCTATGATGAAATGATGCAACTAGCCGATGCAGGCAAAAAGATGGTCGTATTGGATCGTTTGTTTTACCACAAAAATGTACGCCAAGTACTGCTTGATAATCAAAGAGGTGCGACACAAATGATTGAGCATTTGCTCACCTTCCCTTCGGCAAAAACGTATATTGTTACCGGAAATCAAGACAACTTCGACAGTCAGGAACGGCTGAAAGCCATTCAAAAAGTGATTCAGCATTCACCACCTCCTCACTCTGTTCAGATCCTCACAGGAGAATTTGAGCTAGATGGTGGACTAGAAGCAGCGGAACTGATTATGAAAGAATGGACAGGAGAACCTGTTAACGTATTTGCCCTTTCAGACAGTACTGCAGTAGGTATGCAGCGGTTGTTCCAGGAACATGGCTTTGTGATAGGAGATCAAATTAGGCTAGCAGGATTTGACAATAATTTATTAAGTCAATATGTTACACCACCTCTAACAACAGTTGATTATTCCACTAGATCATGGGGCAACGAAGCCGCAACCGTCTTAATGGCTTTAATGACCCAAAAGGAAGCACACCATTCTCTCATTCCAACAACATTAATGAAAAGAGCCTCTACAAACAATGATTAGAGGCTCTAAAAATTTTCTCTTGCATTCTATTTTACTTAAGTCGTATACTAATGTCATTCACAGTTAGTGAAACGTTACAATTTTCACATACACACTAATTTTATATTTTTTTGCCATTAGGTGAAACGTTTCACTTTATTACTCGCTTATGAGGTGTACAGATGACAGAAGAACAATTACAAGCGCTATTACAAGAGATGACAACAGCTGAAAAAGTTGGACAGCTTACTCAATTTGCTGGGGCATTTTACTCTGAGCAAGAGGACAGTACCCCAGTAACAGGTCGAATTGAATTTCCTGTTGATGAGGAGATGATTAAACAAAGCGGATCTGTGCTTGGTGTAGCTGGAGCAACAAAGTTAGCGGCCATTCAACGTGAACATTTAAAGAAAAGCCGTTTAGGAATTCCATTATTGTTTATGGCAGATGTGATTAACGGGTACGAAACCATCTTCCCTATTCCTCTTGGACTTGGCGCAACGTGGGAGCCGGACTTAATCGAAAAATTGCAAACGATTTCAGCTAAAGAAGCAGCCAGTGCTGGCCTCCACATTAGCTTTGCTCCTATGGCTGATTTAGTACGTGATCCACGATGGGGTCGAGTTATGGAATCAACCGGTGAAGATCCATTTTTAAACAGTTTATTCGCAGCTGCCACTGTTCGCGGTCTTCAAGGCGAGGGCTCTCTCATCGCTAAAGATCGTGTAGGTGCTTGCGTGAAACATTTTGCTGCTTATGGCTTAGCTGAAGGTGGACGTGATTATAATACCGTTGACTTATCGGAAAGAGAGCTTCGAGACAAACATCTTCCAGCTTATGAAGCTGCCTTAGAAGCTGGCGTCAAGTTAGTGATGACGGCATTTAATACTGTCCATTCAATTCCAGCTACTGCTAACTCAGCATTACTCCGGGATTTATTAAGAGAAGAGTTACAGTTTGACGGTGTGATCATCTCAGACTTTGGCGCCGTTCAAGAACTGATCCCACATGGCGTTGCAGAAAACGAAGCCGAAGCGGCTAAAAAAGCGCTAGAAGCTGGTGTGGATATTGACATGATGAGTTTGTCTTATGCCCATTCGTTAGCAGCATTACTAGATAAACATGCCATAGATTCAACTTTAATCGATGAAGCGGTTTTACGAGTCTTACAATTGAAGAATGAGCTAGGCTTATTTGAAGATCCCTATCGTGGCGTGAGTCTTCAGAAGGAACAAACGATTGTTGGACACCCTTCACATCATGCCTTTGCACAAACAGTCGCTGAAAAAAGCATGGTCTTACTAAAGAACAATAACGTCCTTCCTTTAACTAAGCAGGCGACCGTCGCATTAATTGGTCCTTATGCAGATAATCAAGACCTACTTGGAGAATGGTCAATTTTCGGTAAAACAGACCAGACGGCTACACTGAAACAAGCTGTTGAGAGATACTATACACATGCAATTTACGCAAAAGGCTCTCACCTTTATGAACGAAATGATGCACTTTTAACAGAAGCGATTGCAGCCATGGAGCAATCAGACTATTTACTTCTTGCTTTAGGTGAAGGCAAAGACCGTAGTGGAGAAGGAAGAAGCCGATCCTCTATCACCCTAGCACCATGTCAAATCGAGTTAGCGCGGTTAGCAAAAGACACAGGAAAACCTGTCATCGTCGCATTATTTAATGCTCGTCCACTGGATTTAACTGAATTAGAACCATTCGCTGACGCCATATTAGAATGCTGGCACCCTGGTTCAGAAGGTGCGGAAGCTGCTGTGGCGCTTCTATCTGGACAGGTGAACCCTAGCGGAAAACTAACCATGTCATTTCCAAGAGCAACTGGTCAAATTCCTGTTTATTACAACGCTTATCAAACTGGACGGCCGTTACCTCATGGAAGCAATGAGCGTTTCTTTTCACGTTACATCGATATTCCAAATGAACCTCTGTATCCATTTGGTTATGGCTTAAGTTATACAACATTCCGTTATAGCAACCGATCGCTATCAGCAGTAGAATGGGATGGTTCAGTCAGTTTAACCGTCTCTGTAGATGTGACTAACACTGGTAAAATCGATGGGGTTGAAACAGTCCAGCTCTATATTCAGGATCTGGTTGGAGAAGTAGTTAGACCGGTTAAAGAACTAAAAAGATTTCAAAAAATTACACTTTCTCCAGGGGAAACAAGAACTATCACATTCGAAATTACTCATGATATGTTGAAGTACTACCATAGCGATTTAACGTATGCGAGTGATTCTGGTCAATTTCGTGTTTATGTAAATGGGAGCAGTGTTTGTGAGCAGGAAAATACGTTAACCTTCTCACTTGTTAAGTCTTAAAAAAGGAGAATCACATATGCGGAAAGGTTTAGGTGCACTACCGTTGCTTCTTTCTATGGGACTAGTAGGATGTTCAGATGGTGAAGAAGACGGCGTTACATTAGATGTTTGGGCAATCGGTTGGGAAGCCGAGCAACTTGTTAATGAAGGGTATATTCAGCAGTTTGAACAGCAACACCCAGGCGTAAAAGTCAATCTTCAAGCCATTCCGTGGGGAAATATTTACGATAACCTACTCACTGCCGTTGCCTCCGGTAGCGGTCCTGACGTGGTTCAAATGGGTACATCCTATATGGCTGACTTTGCAAGTACTGGTTCGTTTTTACCTTTAGATGAGTACGTTGAGGACTATCCAAATTTAGATTCTGATCATTTTTTTGAAGGTGCCGTTGATTCTACTATCTACAACGGTGAATTAGTTGCCGTTCCTTGGTATGTAGAAACACGCGTCCTCTTTTATCGGACAGACTTGTTAGCTGATGTCGGCTTTCCAGAAGGTCCAGACACATGGGAGGAATTGTATGAAGCTTCAAAAGCGTTATATGATCGAGGAGACGGCTTATATGCTATGACATTACCTGAAAACGACGACACTCTTCCGTACATCTTTGCCTGGCAGAACGGCGTCGAGTTTGAAACGGCGGATAAAGGCGTTGATTTCTCTGATCCTGCTTTTGTTGAAGCAGTTACTTATTACACACGTTTCTTTAAAGAGGATCTTGCTCCTCTTGGACTAGGATTAGATCCGATGCAGTCGTTTGTTGACGGGATTCAGCCAATGTTTTTTGAGCCTCCATTCCGATATCAACAATTGATTGATAATTATCCAGAATTTGAAGAGTGGGATACAAAATTAATGCCGAGTAAAGAAAACAATACGTCCGTCATTGGTGGTTCAAACATGGCGATCTTCGAATGGACAGAACATCCAGATGAAGCAGTGGCGTTTCTTTCCTACCTCTCAGATCGTCAAACACAAATCGATTACTTCAAGGACGTCCGAGTGTTACCACCTCGAGTTGATGCTTGGGAAGACCCTGCCCTACAAGAGGATGAACGCCTCTATACCTATTATGAGCAACTGCAACATTCACGTGCTCAACCGCAAGTCTTAAATTGGAATCGAATCAATGATGAATGGAAACGATCTGAACAACGGATTACACGAGCTAACTATACGATTGAAGAAGAAATAAAGGACTTTCGATCGCGGATAGAACCAATGATTGTGACTGATGAGGAAGAGGAGGAAAACTAAATGGAGTTGGTACGAAAAAAACCATCTAGAGAAGGAAAGCGCCAAAGTGCCCCTTACGTCTTTATTGCTCCGGCCGTTCTGTTGCTCCTATTGTTCGCCGTACTACCGATCATTATTGCTCTTACCATTAGTTTCACAGATATGGATTTACGTGGCATTTCGAATTGGTCGAATATTTCCTTCGTGGGCATTGAGAACTACCGTGTGCTTTTGTCTGACCCTATTTTCTGGACATCCATGTACAACACCTTTTTCTATGTTGTTATTGGTGTTCCTCTTGTCATTATCAGTTCATTAGGGGCAGCTTTACTGTTAAATTATAGTTCAAACAAGTTATTCCGTTTCTTTCGAGTTATTTACTACATGCCTGCGATTACGAATATTGTTGCCATTGCTGTTATATGGGGATTTCTATATAACGTCTCCTATGGACTTTTCAATCAAGTGTTGCTTTTCTTTAATACAGGACCCGTACCGTGGTTAGAAGATCCAACAATGGCTAAATTGTCCTTGATCCTCTTAGCTGTATGGAAAGGCATAGGCATAAACATGCTTATTTACTTAGCTGCATTACAGTCGATTCCGAAAGATTACTATGAGGCAGCCACCATTGATGGCGCGAGCCGAACCCAGCAGTTTTTTAAGATCACCTTTCCTTTATTAGGGTTTGCGACGTTTTTCATTACAGTGACAACGCTTATTGGCTGGTTACAATTCTTTGAAGAGCCATTCGTAATGACTGAAGGCGGTCCACTCGACGGAACGATTTCAATTGCTCTATTTATTTATCAAGCTGGGTTTAGTTATAGTAATTTTGGCTATGCAGCTGCAGCATCATTTGTGCTCTTTGTCATTATCATTATCGCTACGTTAATTCAGTTTACACTACGTCGAAAACAAGGCGACATGTAGGAGGCTTATATGGCTGAAAAACAACAACGCTCGAAGATCGAGATTGGATTTGTATCCATTCTTCTCATTGTAATTGGGTTTATTCTTTCAATCCCTTTTTTGTGGATGCTTTTATCGGCATTTAAGCCTAATCCAGAGCTTATTCAAATACCTGTTCGAATTTTTCCAGAAACGTGGACAGTCGAAAACTTCACTCGTCTGTTTACCGAAATGAACTTCGGAACGTATCTACGAAATACATTAATTTTAGTTGGGTGCGCTCTGATTGGATTAATTTTCAATGCAATGGCAGGCTACAGCTTTGCAAAATTTAATTTTAAAGGGAATCGTCTCCTGTTCTTTCTCGTACTTGCCACAATGATGATCCCTGGGCAAGTGACGATGATTCCGGTTTATCTCATTCTTAACGAAATGGGTTTAACCAATACGATGCCGGGTATTGTCTTGCCAGGACTCGTCGCCGCATTTAGCATATTCTTGTTCAAGCAATTTATGACGACTATCCCAGATGCCCTATTAGAAGCAGCTCGATTAGACGGAGCAGGAGAATTTTATATCTTTTTTAAACTTGTTCTGCCAATGGCTAAATCGATTCTAGCTGTGCAAGGGATTCTTGCTTTCATCGGCGCTTGGAATAGCTTCTTATGGCCATTAATCGTTGCAAATTCTCAAGACCTTTATACCTTATCCGTTGGACTCGCCCTCCTTCAAGGACAAGCGGGTGAAAACTACGCATTGCAAATGGCTGGATCAGCTGTAATGGTTGTTCCGATTCTCATTATCTTTGCGATCTTCCAGAAATATATTGTTGATGGATTCACCATGTCAGGCATTAAATAAAAAAAAACGAGGCTGGGACATAACGAAAAGTAGTATTTGAAAAGACGAATAGTCTAAAATATGCTGAGTAGCACCGCTACAGGAGAATCCTTCGCTTTCCGGGGACACGGCCTCAGCCTCCTCCGTGGAAAACCGCCACTCCGAGTCTTCAGACACGTGCTGATCCCCCAGGAGTCTTCGGATTCTCCTTCCGCTAATGTTCATATAAAACAAACGACGAACGTTCCTATTTTCAGGAATGTTCGTCATTTTGGTCTGTCTATCTACTTTTATCCCAGCCTCTTTTTTGCTGATATTCGATAATAAGAACACATCCCGCACAATGGTTACGAATCTTTCTTCTCTTGTAATGCAGATAGTGAGTTTAACAATTCGTTCGGAAGCTGAAGACGTTCTTGGTCAAAACGCAAACTGCCAAACAACTGACTTTCATCTGCTTCGGTTATATATTTTAACGACTCATTATGAAGGGCTTCCATTTGCTGATCAAGCTCAGCAGCCGTGTCAGCAACCTTCTTAAGTTCTGTTGTCATTTCAGACGGGACTTCTTTTTCAAACTTATAAAAGATTTTATGCTCTAAACTGGCCCAAAAGTCCATCGCAACTGTTCGAATTTGAATCTCCACTGGAATACACTCGCGGCAGTTTGATAAATAGACCGGAACCTCTACAATGATGTGCATACTCCGATAGCCATTCGGTTTTGGTTTTGTAATGTAATCCTTCACTTCTATAACTTTTAGATCGTCTTGAGATTCAATCATTTCCTTCAGAAGAAAAATGTCCTTTTGAAACGAGCAGTTAATCCGCACACCAGCAATATCCATAATATGTTTCTTAATTTCATTTATGTTAATAGGCAGCTGCTTCCGCTGTACTTTCAACAATAAGCTTTCAGGTGTTTTTAAACGGGATGAAATGTTTTCAATCGGATTGTATTCATGAATGTACCTAAATTCTTCTTCTAGTATCTCGATCTTAGTTGTCATTTCGTCTAAGGCAAACTTATACTTCATCATAAAACGGGTTAGTTCTTTCTTTGCCTCTTTTAGTTGATTCATCGTAACGGCTTTACCTTGTTTGCTCATAGATGTGGAATCCTTTCTTTGTGTAAATAAGTATACGTCTATCATTGCACCTATGTACTTAGTATGTCAAAAGGAGAACCAGTGTAAACTTATGAGTAACCGTGTAACACTTACCGCTTTCAGCGAATTTCCACAAACTTATCCAAAACTATTAAACAGAATATTCAGATTACAGAACGCGCGAATGTGGGTATAGAAATACAAAGGAGGTTTGTAGCCATGAAAGCGATTTTGAAAATAGTGATCTTTGGGTTCAGCTTTTGTTTTCTTTTTTGGATTCTTATGCCACTTATCGACTTTATCTTTGCCAAGTTTAACCGCGGCGTTACCTATTCCATTCATCTACTCCTTTTTCCTTTATTAGTCGTTTTTTCATTCTTACTTACACATTGGATATACGAAAAAGCAGAGGACGCTTTTCGTTCTTAATTTTGACTAAACCACAATTGAATAATCAATCAATAAAATGTATAATAATACAAAACAAATGAAAGGAATAGGTTCATGAACATTATTGAAGCCACCGAACAAGATGCTGCTGCCATCCACCTTGTTATGATAGCAGCTTTCCGTGAGTATGAAAAAGCGCTTCCTCCTTCAAGTGCGTTAGATGAAACAGTTCTTTCTATTCACAATCAACTATTGAATGGGGAACAAGCTTTACTTTTACTTGAGAATTCACAACCGATTGGTGTTGTACGTTATACTTTACAATCAAACGTACTATCCTTTTTTCGTCTCTCCGTTCTTCCTGAAAAAAGAGGACAAGGTATTGCAACCTTGCTTTTAAACGAGCTAGAAACCATTGCAATAAAAGCCGCGGTTCCCTTTCTCCAATGCAAAGTAAGAGTAAGCGTCCCAAAAAATATTGCCCTCTACCAATCTCTCGGTTACAGCATCAAAGAAGAACAAATGTCACGCGGCATCCCCATTGTTTTAATGGAAAAACCTTTATTTCCCAATATTACTTAACTTCATTGATGTCTGTTAACGAACTGGTCTCGGTTCATAGAGACCGTTCATTTGAACACCTTCAATCGTTAAAAGGTGCTTTTTCATATCGATGCCCCCAGCATACCCTGTTAAACTACCGTTAGAACCCACTACACGGTGACAAGGAATGAGAATAGAAATGGGATTATGCCCCACCGCTCCTCCCACCGCTTGTGCAGACATCGCTCTTCCATGGCTTCGTTCCATTTTTTTCGCAATGTTGCCATACGTCTCCACTTCTCCATATGGAATGGCGAGCAAATGCTTCCATACTTCTTGTCTAAAAGTACTTCCTTCAGGCTTTAATAAGAAGTCTATGGAAGGTGCTTCACCTTGCGCGTAACGCTCTAGCCACTCCTCTACTTTTAAAAAGAGAGGCAAATCATTGTCTTCAACTGCTGTAGGATGGATGGTTTGCTTTTCATATTTCTGCCCTCTAAGCCACAATCCTGTTAACTGTTCACCATCACTTGCCAATGTAAATGCCCCTAAAGACGTTTCTAAAACCTTCCTATACATTCGATTCACTTATCCTCTCTCCTATAGCTATCTTTATCATAGCTAAATCATTTACTCTTCGCTAGTGCTGATCATAAGCAGGTAGACTAGCCATATTATCCTTTTCGATGTTGGGAAAATTTATTTTTTGTACAATTAATTGAAATTTCTGCTACAATGACGAATAAGCATATACTCTAACAAGTAGGTGAAAAGCGTGCAACACACATTAACACCTGAAGAAGTAGGTGCCAAGATCGTTGAATGGTACAGCTGCATCATTTCAGCTTCTTATGAGCAAGCCATTCTGTTAAAAGAAGAAGCGCGACATGCCGTTATCCACATGCAAACAAATGACAAGATCTTAGCCTATTATTCACTCGTCGAGTTTAGACACAATATTTTTATTGATGAATTTAATAAGAAGCATGAATTAGGTGACACATTTGAATTTGTTGAAACGGAGGTGGATCGTTATTTAAAGTACCTTTACTATTTCATTAGTGGTCAATACGAATACACACAAGAGCGTTACCGTTCAGCGATTAAGATGTTCCGTAAAGCCGAACGCCTTCTGGAACACGTAAATGATGATGCAGAGGAATCGGAATTTTATTTGTATATTGGATTAGTGTACTATCGGTTAAATCAGTATTTATTAGCCAGCTCTTATTTGGAGCAAGCCGAAACGATTTTCAACCGTTTGAGCTATTACGAAAGAGCACTTAACTGTAAGCAAGTGCTTGGAGCCATACGCTCTGAATTACACGAATTCGAAACAGGCGATGCCATCCTTAAAGAGGCTTTTCGCGAATCAACATTTCCCCGCACATCAGCGCTTATCTTGCGCACACTTGGCTTGAGCAAATTACGTCAAAAAGAGTATGAAGCTGCGAAAACCTATTTTTATCAAGCGTTGGACTATGAAGAACACCGAAGCCATCAGATCGGTATGAAAACACGTTATGATCTTTCGAACACTCTTTTTAAGCTTGACCAAGGCAACGAAGCATTAGAACTGTTTCAACAAGCGAAATCAGAAGCTGATCACTACAACAATAAAGAATACAAGGCACGCTGCCTTTATTTAGACGGTCTTTATATTGCTAAAGATCACGCGTTAGTCGATCAAGCGATAAAGGATTTATACGAATCAAGCTTGCTGTACGAAGTGTGTGAATTAGCAGAAGAGATGGTAGAACTTGCTGATCAACGTAACGACGATTCTACGTCCTTAAAGTATTATCGAATTGCTTATAAAGCAAAAATCAATCAAAACAAATTAGGAGCTGATCAAGTATGAAAAAATTATTCGCAGCGTTTATTATTGTATTAGCCGTATCGTCTACTAGCTTTTTTACTCAAGCCGATAGCGAACCCGATTTCCATACTCTCGGCAAAACAGAAATCGTAGGTTAAAGAGTACCCCCTTGTCAGTGCAAGGGGGTACCTTTTTTCTTTGCTACCAGTAACGTCCAACGATCCTTTTCCTCTATTGCGCCTTCTGTTGTAATGTTCCTCTGCATATGTGTCATTAGCTTCTGTATTTGGCTATCTGACAGTTCATGCAAAATACTTCTGCCCTTCCGTAACCGAATGTCATTAAGTAATACTTCCTTAGATGAATGACGTGCTCTTGTTTCCCAAAACGTCCAATTTTTTTCGAGCATCCATCCAGATTCATTTAATGCTGTGCAGATTTCCTCTACTGAATGCCTTCTTTTCTTCTCAACTCCCATTAAAGCAGGAAAACAATCAAAGAAGTGGCCTCGAACATGATTGTCTGTACCTTTCAAAAAGCAATCATCCGTTGTTCTCGTTTGGATAAGAAATAAACCATCTTGGTCAAGGATGCGCTCAACTTCCTGAAAAACAGGTTTAAGGGTATCTATATGATGAAGCAGTGCTCTCGCCAGCACCATATTTGCACTTTGATCTTTTAAACCCGTGCTGGTTGCTGTACCGAGTTGATAACCAACCGTCGGATAAGAATCACTATGTCGCGTCGCTGCTTCAAGCATGACGTTGGAGAAGTCAACCCCTGTCACTTTTGGAACACCCATTGCCGCTAGCGCTCGTGTATATATCCCACCACCACAGCCCAAATCGACAACATGGTTTGGTTGATGTGCTGAAAGAAGAGGAAGTAGCTCCTGCTTCCACGTACTATGGGCCCCTCTGTTGACATAGCTTGATTTATTCTTTTCACTATGAAAATTAATCGACATTGTTATTCCTCCTTTTTTCTCTCTTTTAGTATAAAGAGGTCCCACTCTTCTTGATAATAGGAAGACTGAATCAAGGATGATCCAATTTTCAAATCAAAAAAAGACTTCTCTCTTAGAAGTCTTAAAGCAAGAATTTAAGTGCCCGTTCAATAGAGGAATACACATTAACTCCTTTAAAGTCCACACCTATGTGAATAGAAGTTCGTGCCATTTCTGGCCTTAACCCAGACAGCGACGCTTTAATCCCAATCAATTTCAAGCCGCTTATTAATAAAAAGAGCTGATCGGCAACATGTCTATCTACATCTGAGACACCCGATAAATCGATTAGTAATAATATTCATAGTCGAACACGTTTCCAACGTTTGCGTGAAAATGATCTGTGCCCGATCCATTTCCAATTCCCCTACTAAAGGTAAGAGAGCAATACCTTTACTTAACTTAATAATAGGTGCACTTAATTGGGCAATCATCTCTCGCCGACTTCGTAATTGTTCAGCTGTATGAGCCAAATTATTAGCAGTGAATTTCACCATAATAACCTTTAATGCACTTGCTAATCGCTTGTTGTAGCAGCTAGAGATAAATGAAGCAAAACCATCTTTAGACGATCTAAAGATGGCCAATATCTTACTGCCCTCGTTTTCGTCGATCAGAGATTTGTTCAGCGCCTAGTCCATAGTTATCCATATCAATCTCATCAATCACGACTACAGTTGATGCCGGGTTTTTATGTAGCGTTTCTTCCAATAAGTCTGTTACGCCCTTAATTAATTTGTGTTTCTCTTCCTTTGTTAGACCTCCATTTTCTTTTGTTACTTTTATATTGACGTACGGCATGTATCTTTCCTCCTTTAAAATAGTTTCTATTACATATAACGAACGCCATTACGTATCCTTTACCTTCACGACTCCAAAGGTATATGCCAGCGCTACTAAAAGTGCCACCAAAAAGAGGTGCGTCAACCACTCCATAAGGACGGTTGCGTCAACTAATAGTTGCCCTAGAACATTTGCAATAAAAGCTGTGTGAAAAACCTTCATAAAATACTGAAATAGACGATCTCTCGCTACTTCAATCATACAATTCCCCCTACACAAATACCGTATCATGATCCAATGAACGTTTAAAGAAAATAATTAGTATACCCCTTTATAAAACAGAACAATCAGACTATAATAAAGAAAAATGTATCAGTGAAATGAGGCGTATCCCTTGTTACGAGAAGATGTCCACGTGGCTGTACCAACCGCTTTTTATGAAGATGAAACCCTTTATATTGAGGCAACAATGACTCATATAAATCACTTAGCTAAAAACGATATTCAATCCGTCCTACTATGTGGTTCAACCGGCGAACAACACAGCTTAACCCTTCATGAGAAACAACTCTTGCTGAATGCTATTCAACAAGAAAGCCACTTAATCGACCATATGGAAATCTTATTTGGCCTCTCATCGATACGGCAAACCGAAGCGGTACAACTTGCCAAGTCCCTTGAACAGTCATCAATAGCTGGTATTTTGCTTGGCTACCCACCTTATATTCGCCCTACACAAAGAGAAGCCATTGCTTACACAGAAGCGATACTTTCTGCTACAAGCAAACCGGTTATCCTTTACAACAATCCTGCACGTACAGGGTTTGACCTCTCAGTAGAAACGATTCTTTCATTAAGCGAACATGAACAGATTATTGGAATTAAAGAAGCAGGGAACCCAGAAAAAATTCCTGAGCTGATGCAACAGCTAACAAAGCCTTTCTTTTTTTACGCTGGTGGAGAACAAAACTTATATTCTAAAATAGAGCTAGGGTTTAATCGTCTTTCTTCTATATCGGCAAATGTGTACCCAAAAGAAATAAAAGCTCTCTTTTTACAGCTCACTACACTTAAACCCACCCCTAGTGCTGACTTTGAGAAACTAACGAACATCGTCGATGAACTGTATGCTGAATCGCTCTTAGTACAGATCAAAAAACGGCTATCAATGGGCCCTTGCCGAGCTCCAATCGGCCAATAAAGTCATAAAAAAGGAAGGTCGCTTTTTAAACAACCATCCTTTCCTTCCATCTATGCTTTTTCTATCACATTCACACCAAATGTTGCAAGAAGATCAAAGAACGATGGACACGTTTTTGAAACACATCCTGGATCGACAAGCTCCACTCCAGACACTTGCGTACCGATAAGCGCCAATGACATGGCAACACGATGATCATCATACGTATCGAGGGTTGTTCCTTGCGGAGTACCTGGGTATACTTTCAAACCATCTTGATATTCTTCTACTTTAATGCCAAGGGCTTTCAACGAATCCGCCATGACTTTGATTCGATTTGATTCATGATACCGAATATGTTCAACTTCCGTAATGGTGATGGGGCCGTCTGCAAATGGTGCCATCGCTGCCAGGGTTAACGTCTGATCGGACATTTCTCGCATTGATATACGAAAGCCGCCTTTAAGTTTAGCAGGCCCTTGTACTTCTACATACGTTTTACCCTTTGTTACTGTACAGCCCATCTTTTCTAGAATCGTAAGAAATTCGATATCAGGTTGTTTTGTCTCAACAGTTACATTCGTCACACGCACTCGCCCATTGTTTAGCGCCGCTAGCGCAAAGAAGTAACATGCCGTTGACGCATCTGCCTCAAGAGTCACATCCTGTGGTGTATAAACCGAAGGCGATACAGTCATTTCAGTTAATTCTTCATTGTACGATACAGTAGCACCAAACGCTTCCATTAAATCCAATGTTAAACGCACGTAAGCATGCTGTACAATGTGATCCGTTATACTCACTTTTAAAGGGCTCTTAAAATAAGGACCAGCAATTAACAAGCCACTAATGTATTGACTCGAAATTTTTCCAGATAACGTTACTTCCCCACCATCTAATGGTTTTCCTTTTATTAAAAGGGGATAGAAACCCTCTTTCTTCTCATAAGTAATGTGACCACCTAAAGAACGTAGCGCTTCAATCAAGGGTGCCACTGGTCGCTTTGTCATACTTTCGCTCGCTTCGATCTTCCATTCACCATCATTAGCCGTTACTAAGCTACCAGGCAAAAATCGGGCTACCGTTCCTGCCGCTCCAATGTATAAATCGTCACTTGACCATTTTTGGCCTGTTCCGGTAACCTTTGCTACATCTCCATCCACATCGATAGACACACCTAATTTCTTTAGCGCATCAATGCACCAATACGCATCATCACTACGTAAAAATCCCTTTAAGGTTGAGGTGCCTTTTGCAAGTGCACTCATAATGAATGCCCGATTGGTTAAACTTTTACTTCCAGGTATCGTTACTTCTCCATCGATTTTCTTTGAGCTTGGAGCTATCGCTACTTGTTGTACACCCTTTAAAGGTGTCCATGGACTTCTTGCTCGCTCATCCACATTGCCATCCTTCATTTTCACCATCTCCTTCCTTTTATTCTACTCACGGTTATGTTATAAGTAAAATAAATATTTTGAACATCAGATATAAGTGAGGTTTATATCATGAAGATGGATCTTTATCATATTTTTTATCTAAGTGCATTGGAACTGAACTTTAGTCGAGCAGCAAAACGATTATTCATTACACAGCCAAGTGTCAGCCAAAGTATTGCTCAGCTTGAAGCACACCTTCAAACTCAACTTTTCCAACGCCTATCAAAAGGCGTCATTCTTACTACAGAAGGAAAGCGACTATTTGAACAAGTTAAGCCTGCATTTGAAACCATCCAATTAGCGGAAAAAACGATGTCAGAACGAGCCACATTAAAACAAGGATCTGTTGCGATTGGTGCCAGTGATTCAGCCTGTAAATACCTTTTACTTCCAAAAGTGCAATCGTTCCAAAAAAAGTACCCAAATGTACACTTAAAGCTTCAAAATGGTTCAACACCAGAACTACTGGCAAAATTACAACAAGGCATGATAGAAATGGCTCTCGTTCATCTTCCAATAGACGACCATCTCTATTCCATTAGAGGAACATACAGCGTTCACAGCGCTTTTGTTGTTGGTGCACGGTACAAGCAGCTAACAGAAAAAGCAAAAACGCTTAGCCAATTAGTCCAATATCCAATTGTTACGTTTTCCCAACAAAGCCAATCACGTATTTACTTAGATGAATTATTCGCCTCGCACCAGTTAACGGTTACACCAGAAGTCGAAGTTAGCGCAATGGATGTTTTGTTAGCATGCACAAAAATTGGCATGGGTATCGCTTTCGTTACAAAAGAATTCGTCCAAGAATCATTAAATCAGCAAGAACTATACGAAATTCCATTAACAACCCACTTAAAACAACGTCACATTGGTATTGTCACAACTAAACATGCGCCATTATCCCATGCAAGCGAATCTTTTCTATCAATGCTCACGGATTCCTTCAACAAACAATAAATGTTTTTGTTTCTTTTGGAGAAACTACTCAAGAACCAAAATGAATTAGAAAAGGAATGAACGAAATCGATCGTTTTTTATATACGTTTGACTCAATCTGAATAGCTTTTTCAAACCGCTCAACTATCGTTTGTCAGTAAACAAAGCGACTACAAACATGCTTAAAAACGAAGCAGTAAAGAGCAGACATTCCTTTCCCTATTCATTAAAAGGTTTACACCTAGTATAAAAAAGGTAAAGAATCAGCACAGGAGGCGATAACAATGGAAACATCACATCAATCAAAAGGATCTGATGGAACTGGCGCACTTGTATTTGGTATTTTATCTTTACTTATCCCATATATTGGCCTGATATTAGGTATTGTAGCTGTCGTAATGGCTTCAGGAGTAAACACCGGAATGGCTACAGGTGGGAAAATAACAGGTATCATTGGCATCGTTTATAATGCACTAATGTTGCTATTATTTGCCACAGGCGTGTTCTTTCTATTTACTTTTTAAAAGCCTCTATACATCAGTAGAAACGCATAACGAACAAGGAGGTACACATCATGATGAGTTTTATATGGAGTTTAATTATCGGTGGTTTAATTGGTTGGGCTGCTGGTGCAATAACCGGAAAAGGCGTTCCCTTTGGTATTATCGGTAATATTATTGCAGGATTTATTGGAGCAAATATTGGTACATGGCTACTAGGAAGCTGGGGACCATCTATTGGCGGATTCGCTATCTTTCCTGCTCTTATCGGAGCGATTATTTTAGTCCTTATTGTTAGTCTTGTCTTACGAGCATTTCGTTCATAATGAAGAGAAAACAGCTATTTCTACTCGGTCCTACTCATGACCTCGATGGAAATAGTTGTTTTTACGTCTTCCAATCCAAACGATCAACGATATTGATAGCGGTATCATTCGTGTATAGGGCATTTTTTTTACTTAAAAGGGTTTTACCGTCATTAAAGAGGGTAATCTACAAAAATACTTCATTTTGTGTGTTGCACTAAATGTTACAACCTACTACGAAAGAAGAGAAGATAGATGGGATTATTATCATTCATTATTTTTACCGTAATCGTTGCGGGTATTTGGCTCTATGCCTACACTCGTAGTCGAAAAGTTAACTTGTCCAGTTCTGAAGGCCTTTTTCTTGGTGGACGAAGCTTAACAGGCATTACGATCGCAGGCTCTATCGTTATGACAAATCTTTCAACAGAACAAATTGTAGGACAAAATGGACAGAGTTATGAAACCGGTATGGAAGTGATGGGTTGGGAAGTAACAGCGGCGGTCGCCATTGTCGCCCTTGCATTAATTTTCTTACCAAAGTATTTGAAGTATGGCGTTGATACCGTTACCGATTTTATTGAAATTCGGTTTGATACAACGACGAAACGCATTGCCTCTTTGCTTTTCATCTTTACATATGTCGTTTCCTTTTTACCTGTGGTTCTATATTCCGGTTCAATCGTCTTTAATCAAATCTTTTCGATCGACGAACTGTTAGGGGTTCATTCACTAGTTGCGATTGCTCTCATATCGGTCATCACTGGCATCATCGGATTGTTGTACTTATTAATAGGTGGGTTACGACTCAGTGCTTTTAGCGACACCGTTTATGGGATTGGCTTATTAATCGCTGGTCTCGCTATTCCATTTTTAGCTTTACTTGCATTGGGAGATGGAGGTATTTTGGCAGGTTTTGAAACGATTCGAGCAAACACACCTGAAAAGTTAAGTTCCTTTGGTGCTGTGAATTCGGAAATGGTACCGTGGCCGACATTATTTTTAGGTTTGTTCTTTAATAACCTATTTTTCTGGTGTACAAATCAAATGATTGTCCAAAAGGCACTTGCTGGTCGAGATTTAAAAGAGGGGCAGAAGGGTGCCTTATACGTAGGGATTTTTAAAATTTTTGGTGCACTGTTCCTTGTCTTCCCAGGAATTATCGCCTATAACATGTTTGGAGATTCTGTTGCGCCTGCCGACAATGCGTATCCAATGCTCGTCACAGCAGTACTTCCTGAATGGGCTTTCGGTATCTTCGCGGCGGTTATCTTCGGTGCGATCCTAAGTTCATTTGTTGGGGCTCTTAACGCAACGACGACTCTTCTCACATTAGACTTTTATAAACCGTTAAAGAAAAATGTGACAGACAAGCAAGTAAGTCGTATGGGGAAAGTATTTACCATCGCAATAGGTCTAACATCTGCACTCATTGCACCACTTATCTCGTTTGCACCTGCTGGATTATTTCACGTAGTTCAGCAATTTAACGGGCTTTATAGTATGCCGCTACTTGCACTCATTCTTCTCGGCTTCTATTCAAAGTATGCAACGCCATTTGCTGCGAAGGTAACATTTATTTTCCATATTTTTGTCTACGGCTCCTCCCAGCTGTTTACAGATATTCATTACTTGTATGTGTTCAGTGTCATCCTATTTGTAGACGTCTTTCTAATCTGGGTCATCAGTCGATTTGGACCCAATGCGACACCATTTGAATTTCCAAAAATCGAAGCAAAAGTCGACCTTACTCCATGGAAACATAGGAAATGGGTGAGTGCTATCATCCTAATACTTGTCGTCGGCATGTACTGGTTCTTCTCACCAATGGGTATAGCAAAATAGACAAACAAAAGACTAGCTCCCTTGGTAGGGGCTAGTCTTTTGACTGTTTCGTTCGTTAAGATGAGGTACGCACTCTTCGTCGATGAAGTACAGAAAAACCAAGTCCACCAGCAGCTATCGTTAATCCACCCATTGCATAAAGCAAATGATGACTCGCTGTATCTGGCAACGCTCCTCCCTCAACAGGTTGTGCATGTTCAATGACTTCATCTGGAACTGTAATCGAATCGACACCATTAAAGTTGCTGACTGTTTGATCTAGTGAGATATGCATGTCCACGCTTTCTTCTCCATCATCAATCACCATGGTCATGTCCATCGTCATTTCTGTCATGTAGTACGTATCTTTTTCAACCAACATCTCGTAGCTTAAATCACTAATTTCAAATGCCTCAAACAATGCTTCCTCCCCTTGCATGTCCTCTTCCATCATGAGTTCACCAAGAAGATCGTCGATCATTTCGTTCAGTTGTTCTCCATTACCAGTGTAAGTGAGTAAATAAGAATCTCCTTCATCCGTTACATCCATATCTTCCCCAAGCATTTCTGCTTGTTCACGGGTTGACGTTGCTTGCAGAAGCGCCATCATTTCGTCGCTACTCATTCCTTCATAAACGTACCAGTCACCATCTGGTCCTTGCTCATACATCCCTTCTTCAGTCCAATAGACGGTCGTTTCGAGATCACCATCAGGTGTATGAATTGTCGACACTTGATGCATGGCAAATGGATCAAGAATAACGTCTTCCATCGTATGAACTGTAATAGTTACTTCTTCACCAGACATTGGATCAGGCATCGTTAATTCCATTGTCGTTTCACTTGAGAAGCTATCAAGCTCAAGCATGGCTTCATTGGACATTTGAATAATGTCAGCCGCACTTTCCTCATTCGCCAAAGCGTTACCAGTAATCGAAAGAACAAAAAAACTAGCTACCGTAATTGATGTCATTTTTTTCATATGTACAACCCCTATACAATTGTTTAGGTAGAGGCTCCTCTATGTTGATCCTATTCTTGATGCTCGTACCATCTCCCTATCTGTTGTCTTGGTTTCCCTAACACACACAAATGAAACCGCTTTTTTGAAAAAAATTCAAAAATCATATAAATTTGGATACCTTTTTCTTACTCTACCCCTAGTAAATTCAGCACTTCTTTAGTCGCTTCGGCTATCAACTGATCGTCCACAGCATCATCTTTCTCGTCTTTATGAGAAAGGATGGCAAGAACAATAGGCGCGGCCTGTTTTATCTCCAGCTTGCCATCCTTTATGCATATCTGCTCGTATCAACATGTCTCCAGTCGTGTTGTGAATTAGCCCATTAGTACACAGAAAAAAAGCTTCTTCAACGTATCTCGTTAGAAGAAGCCTCTTTCATATATGCATTATCTACATGTGTTCATTATAATCATAACAATAGATTAATAGAATCTCTTTACACCAATAAAATGTTGTTGCCAGTAAGAGTTGTTAATATCAGCATAAGAAACGCCTTCGCTTCCGCCACCAGAGTGAATCATTTGGCCATTCCCTACATAAATACCACTGTGAGAAGCACCTTGTGTATTATAGGTTCCTTCATAGAATAGAACATCACCAATTTGTAGGTCACTTAAGCTGACATGAACACCAGTGCTAGCCCACATTCCTGCATGTGTTCGCTCTACTTGAATTCCGTTATTTTGAAACACATAGTTTACAAAGCCACTGCTATCCATACCTGCTGTTGAAGATCCACCCCAAGCATACGGTGTACCTAACACACTTCTTGCAGTATCTGCAATAGACTGACTTAGTCCTGAAGATGTCTCATTACTTGCCGTTGTAACAACTGGCTCACTATTATCGGTACTTACTTCCGTTACTTCAATAGCTGAATCTTGTCTTGAAGTAGAAGCGTCCACATTATCAAGTGCTCCTTGTGTTGCTGGACCAGCTATCCCATCTGCTTGAAGACCTTGGCTTTGTTGGAATGAAGTAACAGCGTTCTCTGTTTCCGTACCAAAAATGCCATCATCTGCAACTGGGTAACCTGCATAAATTAAATCTTGCTGTAAATTCTCAACATCTTGTCCACGATCACCAGCCCGAAGAACGTCTGCTTGAATAGCAGTTTCTGAAGAAGATGGTTGAGGGCTATATTCAGTAGGGTCTGCATATGCGGACGCCTCATTATTCATATCTGTTACAAAAAGAAGACCTACGACAAACGAAGTTGATAAAACAATTTTACTACCTGTTGATTTTAAAGTTTTCATAATGACCTCCCAATTAATAGTCGATCACTACTGTAACATCGGTCTGGAAGAAATTCCATTTCAATCAGATTACAGTCTATTGACATTGTTACAAAATGTTCCCAAAAAATAAGCGATTCGTTCTTGAAACCCTATTAAAAACAAGCTTTCTTTAGCACATAGTTTTTTACATTTTTCTCTATCATTCTAGTAATGGCATACATGTATAACACGTTTTGTTCATAACCTAAAAAACTTCCAATAGCTTCACTTTTACAGTGAAACCATTGGAAGAACCTTACTTTCCATTACTGTCTAGTACCATGACCAATTTCAAGTTCAGCTACATAGCCTTGCATTTTCTTAAGAAGACTGTCACGAATTTCATCGTTTTGAAGGGCGAACTCAATTTGAGTCAAAACAAACCCAAGTTTTTCTCCTACATCGTACCGCTTTCCTTCAAAATCATACGCATAAACACTTTGGAACTCATTAAGCGCTTGAATCGCATCTGTTAACTGGATTTCTCCTCCAGCACCAGTATCTTGCTTCTCAAGGAAATCAAAAATTTCAGGTGTTAAAATATAGCGTCCCATAATCGCTAAGTTAGAAGGTGCTGTGCCTTGTTCCGGCTTTTCTACAAATTGAGATACGCGATAGAGACGATCATGATTAGATTCCGGATCAATGATTCCATAACGATGTGTCTCTTCGGATGGGACCGTTTGAACACCAATAACCGAACGCTCTGTCTCGTCGAACTGATTCATTAATTGTTTTAAACAAGGCGTATCAGCTTGTACAATGTCATCGCCTAAAAGCACTGCGAATGGTTCATTCCCAATAAACTTGCGTGCACAATGGACAGCATGACCAAGTCCTTTAGGTTCTTTTTGACGAATATAGTGAATCTCTACTTTTGCAGAGGCTTGTACTTTTTCAAGCATATCCAGTTTCCCTTTGTTAAATAAGTTCTGTTCTAATTCAAACGAATGATCAAAATGATCTTCTATAGCACGCTTTCCTTTACCTGTAACAATAATAATATCTTCAATACCAGCTTCCACAGCCTCTTCAACAATATATTGAATGGTAGGCTTATCTACAATTGGTAGCATTTCTTTTGGCATTGCTTTCGTAGCTGGTAGAAAACGTGTTCCAAGTCCAGCTGCTGGGATGATCGCTTTTTTTACTTTAGACATGAAAAAACCCCTTATCAAATAGTAAGAATGTAAATAATATCGAATAATGATTCGTATAATACCCTAATAAATTAAAAATAAACCTCAAAGTTGAAGTAAGGATGGTATTAGTATAGCCCATATACTATAAAAATGCACCTCGCTAATTGAAATTATTTCAATTAATGCAAGCACAAAGACCTACAACCATAAAACTGATTAGAATAAAGTTAAATCATGGTTTCACTACTTATGATTATACTTAAGAAAACAGGTTTAAAAATATCTCTCCATAACTTTACACGATATTTGAACTTTTTACAGTGTATTTAAATATCACATTACCTTTTTTCAGTAATATACATTATCCGTATCTTTTATAAAACCTTCGATTGCGTAAGCAATCGAAGGTAGATTATTTATTTTAGTTACTTCTAAAGAAAAACGATCCATTCATATAAATATAGATTTCCGCATTTGCTCCTGTGTTTAAATTTATAATTCCCCCTACTATGGCTAACAACGTATTAGCTGGAATTGTTACATTTAAACCTGTCGAGCTTCCAGTAAGAATGGTTGTATTTGGATTAGACGCACCAGCCGTGTATCCAATAATAGGAATTTGTTGCATTGCAGGGTCTATTGCAAAATTATACGTTCCTTGTGGTGATGTAGCTAATGCAACAAACGGTCTAAAATCAGTACCTGCCGCCGCGGTAAAAGCACTCCAATTATTAAAAGTTGCAGAGATCCCTGTTAATGTAACCTGTTGAGGGAAAGAGAAGAAAAATTGATAATTGTCATTACCAAATGGAATGGGGATACTAGTTCCATCAGGAACCGTTATATCATTGCTTGTTCTCCCAAAAGAAATTAGATTTACTCGACTCGGAGCCCCACTTGCATTTGCTAATGGATGAACGGTTCCCCTACCAGCTCCCCCTGCAGATGAGAAAACCACGGCAAAGTTTGATAACGACGCAGGTCCTGTTAATCCAGTAATTCCCGTTGGACCTTGGATTCCTGTAGGGCCAGTGACTCCTGTTATTCCTTGTAACCCTGTGGTACCTGTGGCTCCGGTTACTCCTTGGATTCCTTGTAACCCTGTAGCACCAGTTACTCCGGTTACTCCTTGGATTCCTTGTAACCCTGTGGTACCTGTGGCTCCGGTTGCCCCTTGGATTCCTTGTAATCCGGTAGCACCAGTTACTCCGGTTATTCCTTGGATTCCTTGTAATCCCGTAGCACCGGTTATTCCTTGGATTCCTTGTAATCCCGTAGCACCAGTTACTCCAGTTAACCCTTGAATTCCTTGAATTCCTGTAGCGCCAGTTACTCCGGTTATTCCTTGGATTCCTTGTAATCCCGTAGCACCAGTTACTCCTGTTGATCCTTGAATTCCTTGTAACCCTGTAGCACCAGTTACTCCTTGGATTCCTTGTAATCCCGTAGCACCAGTTACTCCGGTTACTCCTTGGATTCCTTGTAATCCCGTAGCACCAGTTACTCCGGTTATTCCTTGGATTCCTTGTAATCCCGTAGCTCCAGTTACTCCAGTTACTCCTTGGATTCCTTGTAATCCTGTAGCACCAGTTACTCCGGTTATTCCTTGGATTCCTTGTAATCCTGTAGCTCCAGTTACTCCGGTTACTCCTTGGATTCCTTGTAATCCTGTAGCTCCTGTCGCTCCGGTTGGGCCTGCTGGACCTGGTCCTTCTGGTCCAGTTGGGCCAGTAGCTCCTGTTGGAGGGCCCGGTGGACCTGTCACTCCGGTTATTCCCGTACTTCCAGTCGCCCCTGTTTCTCCTTGAACTCCCTGAATACCGGTGACTCCTGTTTCTCCTCTTTCCCCTTGGATACCGGTCGCTCCTATTTCTCCTTGAACTCCTTGGATACCGGTCGCTCCTGTTTCTCCTTGAACTCCCTGAATACCAGTCGCCCCTGTTTCTCCTGTTTCTCCTTGAACTCCTTGGATACCGGTGACTCCTGTTTCTCCTCTTTCTCCTTGGATACCAGTCGCTCCTGTTTCTCCTTGAACTCCTTGGATACCAGTCGCTCCTGTTTCTCCTTGAACTCCTTGGATACCGGTGGCTCCTGTTTCTCCTTGAACTCCTTGGATACCAGTCGCTCCTGTTTCTCCTCTTTCTCCTTGAATACCAGTCGCCCCTGTTTCTCCTCTTTCTCCTTGGATACCGGTGGCTCCTGTTTCTCCTTGAACTCCTTGGATACCGGTGACTCCTGTTTCTCCTCTTTCTCCTTGAATACCAGTCGCTCCTGTTTCTCCTTGAACTCCCTGAATACCAGTCGCCCCTGTTTCTCCTTGAACTCCCTGAATACCGGTAGCCCCTGTTTCTCCTTGAACTCCTTGGATACCGGTGGCTCCTGTTTCTCCTTGAACTCCTTGGATACCGGTGACTCCTGTTTCTCCTCTTTCTCCTTGGATACCGGTGGCCCCTGTTTCTCCGCTTTCTCCTTGAATACCGGTGGCCCCTGTTTCTCCTTGGGTACCGGTCGCTCCTATTTCTCCTTGAACTCCTCGGGTACCAGTCGCCCCTGTTTCTCCTCTTTCCCCTTGAATACCTGTCGCTCCTGTTTCTCCTTGAACTCCTTGGATACCAGTCGCTCCTGTTTCTCCTTGAACTCCTTGGATACCGGTGACTCCTGTTTCTCCTTGAACTCCCTGAATACCGGTGACTCCTGTTTC
This sequence comes from Shouchella oshimensis, assembly GCF_004375095.1. Taxonomy (NCBI): domain Bacteria; kingdom Bacillati; phylum Bacillota; class Bacilli; order Caryophanales; family Bacillaceae; genus Shouchella; species Shouchella oshimensis. The sequence goes on from NZ_SNUX01000004.1 coordinate 288,632, forward strand.
TCCTCTTTCCCCTTGGATACCTGTCGCTCCTATTTCTCCTTGAACTCCTTGGATACCGGTGGCCCCTGTTTCTCCTCTTTCTCCTTGGGTACCGGTCGCCCCCTTTTCAGCGAGCAGTGTATAGTCTGGAGAACGACCTGGAACACCTGTTGGAGAATTTGTATTTACTAAATAGGTGTTTCCATCGAGCGTGACAATCTGACCTACCATGTAACCTGGAGTATTATCAGGGTTAAACGCTTCTACTCCTTCAAATCCGACGCCAGTAGAACCAGTGGGTCCAGTAGGGCCTGGCAAACCTGTAGCCCCTGTCCACCCTCCTAATAATTGGTCATAACACCATTTATTTCCCCCGCCATTGGTACAAGTTCGTTTAAAAATTTGCACACCATTCACGAAAATATATTGATCGGACACGCATTATCCCCTCTTATCTATAAAACATAAATAACGAATATATCCACAACTAATGGACTGTTATCATCCTATGATAAAGGAGGCCAATTGCAACAACTTCATCCATTCCATCTTTCAATATAAAATAAAAAAGAACCCCTGTTCATTCTTATTACAGAACAGGGATTCAAACGATTATTAGTATAGGGTTTTTTCTGCTTCTTTTGTATATAAAATGGCGTCTTCTTGTTTTCCGTCTCGAATTTTTTCTGCCCATTCAGGATCCGCTAGTAATGCGCGCCCTACCGCAACAAAATCAAACTCTTTCGCCTGTAATTTTTCATCAACTAGGCGCAGATTTTCATCAATGGAGTGCTCGTCGTTCCCTTTTTTACTTAAAAATGCATAATCCACCCCTAGTGAACCAACAGAGATGACAGGTTTTCCTGTTACCTGCTTCGTCCATGCAGCAAGATTTAATGGTTCGACTCCTTCAAACTCCGCTTCCCAAATTCGGCGAGTTGAGCAATGGAAAATATCAACCCCGGCTTCCGCAAGCGGCATTAACAGCTGTTTTAACTCTTCAGGTGTTCGTGCTAGCTTCGCGTCATAGACACCGCCTTTCCATTGAGAAAAACGAAACACAATAGGAAAATCTCGACTTACCACTTCTCTGCATGCTTTCACAACTTCTACGGCAAATCGAGTTCGTCCTTCGAGATCACCACCATATTCGTCTGTGCGTTGATTGGTTCGTTCCCAAAGAAATTGATCAATTAAATAACCATGTGCGCCATGAAGTTCTATTCCATCAAAACCAATGCGTTCTGCATCAGCAGCCGCTTGAGCAAACGAATGAATGATCGATTTCAGTTCGTCTTTCGTTAATGCTATACCATTTTCACTACCATCAACAGCTAAACCAGATGGGCTTACTGGAGGAGCATCTTCATTTGGTGTATTTCCTTGCTTTCTGGCTGAGCCGATATGCCATAGCTGAGGAATAATTTTCCCACCTACGCTATGTACTTCATCAACCACATGCTTCCATCCAGCTAACGCATTCTCTCCGTAGAAACGAGGTATATCCTTATGCATAACAGCTGCCGGGTGATCAATTGCCGTGCCTTCCGTTACAATTAAACCGACACCATGTTCTGCCCTTCTTTTGTAATAAGCCGCTACTTCTTCCGTCGGTACACCATCAGGAGAAAACACCCTCGTCATCGGTGCCATGACAACTTTGCTCTGAAGTTCTCCTTTACCAAAAGGCGTCTTTTCAAATAATGTTGGTGCAAGTGATTGTGTCATTGATTTCTCTCCTTTAAATAGTTTACATTCATTGTAATTGTTTTGTGTCACGAAATAAAAAGAAAGGTCTTATAAAAAATTGGGAAAATAGCAGAACGAGAATTGCTCTCAGTTCAGATTTAGGAAGGTTAGCTATTTCGTTTGTACTAGCCCCCACCCAATAACAAACCTTTCTCTCCTTTGTGACGAATAAAGTCACCCGTAGTATAATAAGAACAGACACACAATTGAATTACGACGGAGGATGATGCCAATGGCTTCGAAATTTGATGCAGCATTTAATCAAACGTTTAACGAACAAATGGAAAGCATCAACCGATCACTAGAAGAAGATGTGTTGTTCGCCTTAATTGGTGATATTAATACTGGAAAATCAACAACAATTAACGCTCTATTTGGCGCAGACGTTGCGCCAACATCTGGCTTACCAGGGAAAACCGTTGAAATAAAAAAATATGCTTATAAAGAGCATATTCAATTCGTCGATACACCGGGCTTGAACGATGTGGTGCAAACACATTCGCAAGAGACTATTACATTCTATAAGGACGCTGATGTTGTCCTTTTCTTCTTAAATGCAGCGGGTACAGTACTCTCAAAAACAGAAGCTAAAGAACTCGAAAAGCTTGCAACCATTAATAAAGACATTCTAATTGTCCTCAACAAAGTCGACATTGCTGACGATGTGCCTAGCTTACTTCATTATATTCAAGAAAAAACGAGCTATCGCTTTAAAGTCATTCCGCTTTCTTCAAAAACAGGCTTTAATCTTGGCGAGCTAGAAGACCAAATTGGTGATATTCTTCAAAAAAAAAATAAAGAATTGCAGTTCGCCAAAGCGTTAAAAGATAAATCACGCATTGCGAATAAATGGATTAACCGCTCTTCCCTTGCAGCAGCTTCAGCAGGCGCCATTCCAGTACCAGGATCTGATATTGTGCCTATTACAGCTGTACAAGTCGGGTTAATGATTAAGTTAGCAAAGCTTTATGAAAAAACCATTACGAAAGACAGAGCAAAGGAACTTATTGTGACCAACCTTGTTAGCAACATTGGTCGAACAGCCTTTCGTCAGCTTTCAAAGTTCGTTCCTGGCTGGGGCTCAGCGATTAGTGCAGGAGTCGCTGGAACGCTGACGTGGTCACTTGGAAAAGGAATTAAGAAGATTTACGAGCAAGGGTTAGATTTGAACGTGGAAACCCTTGTCCATTATACAAAGAAGTTTAAAGCAGAGCGCGAGAACGCAAAATAACAGCCCCCCTTTAATGGGGAGCTGTTTCTGTTTGTTCTGCTTGAAACGCATCAAGCAATTGGCGAACTTCATCCGTTGATTTTGAATTCATTAATTGATTTCGCAATTCGCTAGCACCGCGAAAATCCCGAACATAGATTTTAAAGAAACGATGAAGCGGCTTAAACGCTCGGGATTCAATTTCGTGATACTTATCATGAAGGTCCAGCTGGAGACGTAAAAGTTCAAGAAGCTCTTCACTCGTATGCTCCCGCGGCTCTTTTTCAAACGCAAAAGGGTTTGTGAAAATGCCGCGGCCAATCATGACTCCATCAACACCATATTTTTCAACAAGCTCTAAGCCAACTTGACGGTTTGGAATATCGCCGTTAATCGTTAACAGGGTATGTGGTGCAATCTCATCACGCAGTTTTTTAATTTCAGGAATGAGCTCCCAATGGGCATCTACTTTACTCATTTCCTTTTTCGTCCGCAAGTGAATGGACAGGTTTGCGATATCTTGTTTTAATACATGCGTCAGCCATTCAAACCACTCTTCCACGTACGTATAGCCTAAGCGCGTTTTCACACTTACAGGTAAACCGCCAGCCTTTGCCGCTTGAATCAGCTCTGCTGCAATCTCTGGACGACGGATCAAGCCACTACCTTTTCCGTTTCCAGCAACATTCTGCACCGGGCATCCCATATTTAAATCAATTCCCTTAAAGCCCTCTTCTGCCATGCCGATACTCATTTTCCGAAACAATTCTGGCTTGTCTCCCCATATATGGGCAACCATCGGCTGTTCATCTTCAGTAAACGTTAAGCGACCGCGTACACTCTGCTTACCATCCGGATGACAATAGCTTTCAGAATTCGTAAACTCTGTAAAAAACACATCAGGACGCGCCGCATGGCTCACCACATGACGAAACACGACATCCGTCACATCTTCCATCGGTGCAAGTATAAAAAATGGCCGTGGCAATTCACGCCAAAAATTTGCTGTCATAGTGATGTTTCGTTCCTTTCTTCTGTTACTTTCTCTATTTATGCTTGCATTACTCGTTTTTAAGTGGTTCCTAAAACAAAAAGGCCCTGCATTCGATTTTACCGAAACTTGAGCCATAGTAGCAAGTATATTTTCATTGGAAATGCTATTCTACATCTGTAAACCGCTTTCAACATAAAGGTAACTGGTTGTTATGAATCGTGTCACCATAGAAGGCAAAGGTAAAGAGGCTGGGACATAACGAAAAGTAGTATTTGAAAAGACGAATAGTCTAAACTATGCTGAGTAGCACCGCTACAGGAGAATCCTTCGCTTTCCCGGGACACGGCCTCAGCCTCCTCCGTGGAAAACCGCCACTCCAGAGTCTTCAGACACGTGCTGATCCCCCAGGAATCTTCGGGTTCTCCTTCCGTTATTTTCATATAAAACAAACGACGAACGTTCCTATTTTCAGGAATGTTCGTCATTTTGGTCTGTCTATCTACTTTTGTCCCAACCTCTATCATTCGCTTATTTATTGTTTTTTTCTTCGCTAGAAATAATCCCTTGTTCTTTAGCCAGAAGGAGTGCTATTTTTGGCGCCCCCCACAAGAGTGGTAATAAAATAAGTGATACAGGCACTGCTGCTATTACGACAAATGATTGAAGCGCATTGACTCCACCATTTCCTACATTAATTAAAATCATGGCTATAATAGACATAATGGAAGCCCAGAAAAATCGAATGCTTTTTGCTGGATTCCCTTTACCTGTGACACTCATGGCAAGTGAATACGACATTGTATCCACTGTTGTTACAACGAACAAGATCGTTAGTAAAAGGAACAGGAACGGCATCATACTTCCGAGAGGCATTTGGCTCGCAATTGCTATAATGGCAGCCGGTAATCCATTTTCTTCTAGTGGTGTTGCAATCGAACCAGGTTTCTGAATCTCATAGAAAATACCTGAGCCACCTAATATCGTAAACCAAATATTCGTTAGGATTGGCGTAATAATTGCCACAACGAGAAATAATTCTCGAATCGTTCTTCCACGGGAAATTCGAGCAACCATGAGTGCTACAATTGGACCAAAACCAATAAACCAGCCAAAAAAGAAGAGCATCCATGCGCCAGACCATTCATTATCGCCTCTAAACGTGCTCATTTCTATAAAATGAGACAGGTAGGTGCCTGTTGCTGAAAGATAAGAATCAATTAAAAAAATTCCAGGACCGAACAAAACTAAAAAGACACCAATAAACAAAGCCGTATTCACATTTACTTTACTTAGCCATTGAATTCCTTTTTCAATTCCTGTCAATGTTGAAAGTAACACTATGCTCGTAAGGATTAAAATAATGGTGACTTGGGTTACATACGTATCTGGCCAACCAAATAATGCATTCACCCCATAGCTCACTTGCAGCCCTAAGAAACCAATTGGACCAATTGTACCAGCAGCGGCTCCAATAATACAGAACACGTCAACTGCTGTTCCCCACTTACTGTCTTGTATGCGATCCCCTAAAATAGGATAAAGAATTGTACGTGGTTTCAACGGCATACCTTTATGGTTATGCGCGTATACCATTACAATGGAACAAATCGCACCATACACTGCCCAAGCAGAAAACCCCCAAGAAATAAAGCTTTGTGCAAGTGCCACTTGAATGGCATCGTTCGTCGTTTCGATTACGCCACTATACGTAGGTGGTGCTTCCAGAAAATAATACAACGGTTCTGCCGCAGCCCAGAAGACCCCTCCAGCTCCAAGCCCTGTTGTGACAACGATAGCCAGGTATTTAAAAAAGCCCATTTCCGGTTTATCTAATTTTCCAATGCGAACGGACCCAAGCTTTGAAAACGCAAGAACCGCTCCAACTAAAAACGTCGCTAGTAATAATACTTGCCAATACCCACCAAAATACGTTATGGCGAGTTGAAATCCTTTATCGACTATAAAGGATGTTAATTCCATATTTGTAAAAGCCATCACGACAAAGAGAAGTAAGAATCCTCCACTCATGATAAAAACTGGCCAATTTACGGTCTGTAACACTTTCTGTTGACCTTTTGCCATCTTTTTCCCCTTTCACTGCTCAAAACCACAAGTCTATACTTTAGCAAAAAAGAAAGCACATATGTGATAAATCGATCCATACTTTTATGAATCAACGCGTAAAATGCTTAGTCTTATGCTAAAAGAGTTCTTTTATTACATTTTGATTACATTTAAGAAAGCGAAGCAAAAATGCGGGATATTAACGAAAAAGAGGCTGGGACATAACGAAAAGTAGTATTTGAAAAGACGAATAGTCTAAAATATGCTGAGTAGCACCACTACAGGAGAATCCTTCGCTTTCCGGGGACACGGCCTCAGCCTCCTCCTTGGAAAACCGCCACTCCAGAGTCTTCAGACACGTGCTGATGCCCCAGGAGTCTTCAGATTCTCCTTCCGCTCATTTTCATATAAAACAAACGACGAACGTTCCTATTTTCAGGAATGTTCGTCATTTTGGTCTGTCTATCTACTTTTGTCCCAGCCTCCGTCTTATTCATACGTTCTTCTTTTAACTAAATCCCTTCATTCTTCCGCTGACTTATCAATCATGACATTCCCTTGTTCATCTTTTATATGTACAAATGAAAAAAAGAGACCTTCCCATCACAACTTGTAGAAGGTCCACCATCATTGTTAATTAAGATTCTTTTCATAAGAGATAAGTTCATGTTCTGTATGAAATCCAAGCTTTTGATAAATATGAATCGCTTTTTCATTAGCTGAATTGACACATAATGTAATTTCATCGATCGTTTCAAAAGAAAACAACCATTCTAACCCTTTTGAGAGAAGAGCTGTCCCAATTCCTTTTTCACGTGAATGGGCGTCTACACCTAAGAATTCAATACTACCTTCTCCAAAATCTGGGCTGGCTTCAACATACACATAGCCTATGACTCGTCCTTCCTCATCGTTAGCAATAAAAACCTGGGACGCTTCTCCAAGTTGATCGATCATTTCTTTTCCAGACAAATAGGTTTTAGGAAATAAACGATCATGGAGGTGTATAAATGGGTTGTACTCGTTAGACTGGATGCTGGTGATCGTTTCGGTTTCTACTTTTTTGTCTTTAAACGTATGTTTTAAACAGGTCAGAATTGTTTGATCGCTTCCATGTGAAAAGTCGAATTCTTTAGCAAAAGTAAGAACGTCTGTATTCTTTTTTTCAGGAAATAATTCTACCGTTTTTATGGACTGTGGCAATTCCGAGAGCAGGGAAGTCCACAGTAACGCTGTAACCTTAGCTCCTTGTTTACTTTTTACAAATGGACCCCATACTTCTGCACTTCCTCCTTCCATATCCGCATCAAAACCACACACACCAACCGTTTTTTCGTCCTCTATTGCTAAGACAAAGGCATCCATTGCCGGTACATCTCCAAAATCTTCTTTTAATGTATGTAAAATTTCTTCCTCTTTCTTTCCACAAAACCCCACATGATGCTCTGGTAACGAGTTTAAGTCAGAAATGAAAGCCGCTACTTCCGTTAACTGTGGCTTTTTTAAAATATGGATCATGTAAAGCCCTCCTATTCTATTTACTATAAAAATTCTTATTGTAATACCTGAAAATCAACATAGCTTCGATACTTTTGGTGTGTATTGTAAAGGGTGTGATGGGTGCCTTCACCTGTCACCTGTCCATTGTCTAAAAAGATAATTCGATCGGCGTTAATAATTGTTGATAACCTATGAGCAATAATGACGACTATTTTGTTCTCCACATTACGGTGCAAATACTTTTGAAGAATGGCTTCGCTTTCACTATCTAAGTTTGAAGTAGGCTCATCTAAATAAATGATCTCTCTTTCTTTAGAAAGGGCTCTTAAAATATTGACTCGCTGTTTTTGTCCCCCTGATAAATTAGGAGCAAACTCATCTTTCAATGACTCATAGTCAAAATTCATAAAGTTTTGATGAAGTAACGTTAGAAACGCATCGCTTGACTTCGTTTCATTACCATAAAACACATTTGTTTCAACACTTGCATCAAACAATAAGCTATCTTGAGGAATATAGCCAATCTTACTTTTATAGAATGCAGAGTGAGAAACACGTTCGCCATTGTACAGAATAGATCCACTATCTGGCGAATAGAGACCTAAAAGAAGCTTCAATAATGTACTTTTCCCGCTGCCAGAAGGACCAACAACTGCCACTACTTCTCCATGCTTCAATTCTATATTCACCTTTTTTAAAACAGGAGTTTCTTTATAGGAGAACGTAAGATTTCTTATCTCAACAGCATCTTGTTTAGGACCTTGGGCTAATTCTTCTGTTACTTCCGATTTGAACGAAAAAATAGAATGGATAAAAACAGAGGCACCTGCGGCTGTCCTGTACGATACCCATATACTTGAAAAAGCTCTTAATGGACTAAATAATTGGAACAAAATTAAAAATGCTGCTAAAAATCCTCCGAACGTTAAGGTTCCTTGAGAAATTAAATAGCTCCCATATCCCATTACTGCTGTTAGCAGGATGATGGAAAGAATCATCACAAGAGGTTCTAAAAACGCATAGACCTTTGCTTCTTTCATGCCCAAGTTAAAAATAGAGTGTAAGGTTTTTTTCCCATTGTCTACTTCTTTTTCTTCGGTTTTGTATACTTTTACCACTTCAATGTTTTCAATAATTCTTAAAAAATAAGCAGACAATCTGGCAACGTTTAATCGAAAATCATAAGAAATGGTTTGCATCTTCTTGCTAAACGGAACAATAACGCACAAGAATAGCGCTAACGCAATAACGATGAAGAGTACCATATGAAAGGAAATGAGCGAAAGAGCAATTAATGAACCGATAATTAACACAACATTCGTCAATAATTTCGGAACTTGTTCAGTTAGGAACATATTAATTTCCTCTATATCACCTATTAATCTACTTACTAGTTCACCGGGCCGATTATCGTTAAAAAACCGAAGTGGTAACGTTAAAATCTTACTCCATAACTGCAGTCTCAGTCGATAAATCATGGTTTCACAAAGCAAACTTAAGATATACGTGGATAGCCCATTTAGTAAACCTTGAATTAAAAAGAGCCCAATCAGCGCATAAAGCAGTTGACTATTCACCTCATTGTTATAGGTAACATCATCAATGAAGTTTTTAATAATTAACGGTGTAATGACTGCTGATACAGCAAATGCGATGGATAACATTAACCCCACAGTAAGAATGCGTTTAGGGATTTTGATCTTTCTAACAATTTGCAACAAATCGTTATTCATTTTCATTCACAATCGTTCTTATATAGACATTCATCTCCAAACCACCTTCAATTAATCTAAATGATCGAAGCTTACAGGCGTTATAGCAGGAAATCTCGTTCTCAGCTCTCTCATGTTATTTAGTACTGAAAGCTCCCTCATAAAACGTAGGATAAATTCAAAGGATGGTCCTTTTCGAAATCCCATAGCAATTTTAAATAAGCCTTTACGTACTTTGTTGTCAGGGATAATGGTCTCATATCGATGATGTCTAAAACCAAAACTTGACCCTCTATAAAACAGTGCTCCTGCTTGTTTAGACTGATCATCTAACACACCCATTAAGTAGCCATAATCATCTAAATCATTGTTCTCAATCTGAAATACTACGAACGGAGACCCTTTTTCAGCAGTAGATATCTCTTTAAATAATCCACCAACGCGCGTATTCTTTTTTAACTTTAGGTTGTTTTCAAACACTCGATCAATATAATGGTTTGTCTTGATCTCATTGAAAATAAAAGGAGCATCAAGCACACTGGCAGATTCGAAGGATAAGGCGCTTCCGTTCAGAGTACGAACCTTTTTTATGTATTGTTTTAGCTTAATACTATCGATAATGTCCGCGTCATCCTTTCGACAATAAATATTTACATAGCCAAAATTGCAAAGTTCTAATCCAAATTGATGAAGCTTTAAACCAGATGAACATTCCATAACAACAGTAAATGGCTGATGTTTGCATTTAGCCAGAATAGCGTCTCTTGTAGTATTGTCTTGAGATAAAGTACTATCAATAATAATGAATGTAAACTTTTTCTTATCTTCAATTGTGTTTTCAAAACTTTGATCCGTATCAAAGTAATTCATTTTCCAGTCATATCTCGTTGGTTCAATGTAGATAATATCGAACCCATTAAAATCAATTTCTCCAGTGTCTGCATACGTAATCGATAAATGCTCTCTAGCGATTACTTCTAACAACCCTTTGCTTTCAAAGTAGTCTGCAAAACAAACCATCGATAATGGATTGTTTTGACTTGGGGAATAGAATGACAATAAGCTATTGAAAAGCGTACTCAATGTAGCCATCCCGCTTGAAAAAGCTAAGGCCGTATTATTCCAACATACTTGTTCATTACTCGTTTGGATCTTATCTTCTAAGGAAGTTGTCTCTATATTTCGTTCGTACGAAAAGTCATGGACCGTTCCTCCATAAGTAGTTGGGGTTTGAAGTGGCGATCTCATAAACGTAGACGTATGTTGGATATTCTTACAAATCCATTTCATTCTAATTGTTTGAGACAGTTCCTCTAGCTTCTGTTCAATTAAGAATGCATTGTCATTTGCTTTGATTTGGTTCTCAATAGCATCCGCTTCTATCGATAGATCTAGTTGTAGATCTTCAGACATACAGTTTAAAAGATCCAGTTCACTAAGTAGATGGTTTTTCATGCGTGCACCTGACCTTCACCAACAGATAATTCTGTAAATTCATCGTTTATATACAAGTATTCTTTTGGGCTCGGAAGACCGTGAAGGGATTTACTCATGGAAACGGTGTAGGCTCCAAACGGAAACAACACGATATAATCGTTTAAAGACAGTTTATTAGAAGCCGTGTTCTCGAAATAGATATCTTTTTCATAGCATGTGTTACCAGCAATGGTTTGTTGTTCCACCTCTCCATTCGAACTAGTGTAAACAATCTTTACATTCCCTTTTGTCCATTCTATTAAATTCCAAGCAGAAGAATCCATGTTGACTACCCCATTGTTCACAGATAAAACACTCGTCTTTAAATAACCAGCCATGACATAAACAAGCATACCAGGTTCGAATATGACTTCTTTCAGTTTCGGTAAATACTGTTCCGTATAGGATTGTATGAGTTCGAATGTTTTATCTAGGTCTTCTTCATTTGAGAATAACCGCGTGAGACCACCGCCAAGGTTTAATGTCTGGACATCTGGAAAAAGAGAAAGAATATCAACTAAATAGTTAAGGGTGTCCTTAACCGTATTAAAATTGTTTAACTCGCCAATGTGGATATGGATGCTAGTCACTTTATAGTGGAACTCTTTTAAAATCTCCTTAAGCGCCTGTTGATTGTCTGATTGACTTACGTTAATGCCAAATCGACTTTTTGATAGATAAGTTGTGGCACCGTTTGATTCAATCGGGATATTTAATCGTAAGCCAATATCCTTGGGTTGCCTGCTTTCATTGTACTGACATGAATAGGCATATAGTTGCTCCACGTTATCAAAATCAAACTGCACATGGTTTTCGATCATTTCATGGATATGCTCGATTTTTATTCCTGGAGATGTTGCACTAATGCGCGAATAACCAGCTACTGTAGCAACTTGATATTCTTCGTACGAAGAGACATCAACCCCGTCAACAACCTTCGACATATATGCATTTAAACCCACATTTCGATTCGCTTTCATTGAAACGTAGAGTTTCATTTTTTTCACACTACCTAAACGACGTCTTAGGTGATTCACAACATGTGTTAATGATTCTGCATCATACACAACTGCCGGGCTCTTAATCTCGTTAGACCTATGAAGCATGTTTTGAGGGAGTTCAGGAAATAGACTCATGATAAATCCACCTTCGTCATCATACTGATTAACGTTAGCAACAGCTCATTTACAAGTAAGGCTTCATGAACTTTATGCTCGGATGGAAGAAATTCAACCACGTCGCCACCTATAATGTCATGTTCTCTTATACTAGTTAAGATAGCCATCAATTCTTTAGGGTGCATACCGAGTGGGACTGGGGTACCTGTAGAAGACATAAAACTAGGATCTAATACATCGACATCAAGTGTTATGTAGTAGGGCAATCCCTCTCTTAAATAGCGACTGATATCCAGTTCATCAGAAGGAACGACATCAATCTTCTCGGCTTGTACATGCTCTTGATCCACTCTTTGCCTTTGACCAATTTGAAGGATATGTTCAAGATTCCTTTCATTTAAAAAACCATCCATGAAGTTTCCATGGTGGATATCTTTGAATGATACTTGTTCGGTTCCCCCACCATCGTAATGGGCATCAATATGGATCAAACCAATTTTTTTATGCGAGAGAATCCCTTGTAATGACGAATACGTAATCGAGTGATCTCCACCGACGATCACTGGCTTAATCTTCGCTAATGTTAGTTTCCTCACAATTTCCTCTAACTGTCTTTGCTGCCTACCGTTTCGATCAAATACGTGTCCAGAAATATCTCCACAATCAAACACTTTACTCGCTAAATGGATCCCTTCTGTATGTTGATCTTTCACTTCTACTTGAGGGAAACCATAGGGAACAATCGATCGACTATGGCGTCTTAAATATTCTGGGCCCAATCGACTGCCTGGTAAATTAGTTACATTGTGGTCAAACGGCATACCAATAATAGCGACAGCATCAGGTATATGAGCACCAACATTAATGACCTCTTCCATTCTCATTCCATTAAAATTAAAGAATCGATTTGTTGACTGGGCAACACTATTTGCCAATTGAACATCTACATTAGCTAGCACAATGAGATCATTCTTTTCAAGCTCTTCTATGGATTCTAGTAATTCCGCTTCTTCAAGTGCTTGTTGATTGGAGTTCCTATAAATCGATATAGCCTGCTCTACGTTTACAGGGAGATTGAACGAAGAAAGAAGAGAAAACATATCTAGTGGTATGTGGTATTCTCTCCCCTTCTCCATGTTGGTGAGGATGATGTCTTGAGCACTAGTACGTATCACAGACACATTTGGATTTACTTTATATCGAGTGGAACGGTTCACCTCGTATTTCCTCCTCTAAAGAATGGATTTCTCCATCAATTAACACATATTGGTTTGGTAGATTAAGCCTATTAAATCTTCTAGCATTCGTTAGAGCGTAAGCCCCAAATGCTGGAAAGAGTACCTTGTCGCCTTTTTTTACCTTGGGTACTTCATATTCTTTAAAATCCGATAAAGAATCTCCTTCAAATAACGTATTTCCAACAAAAACAACGCGCTCCACTTCATCAGAACGATTTAGAAAGATCGGATTGCTGCGTATCCAAGGGGATAAATTCCAAAATGATGTATTGCACTGCAACATCGTAACATTTCTTTTCTTATGTACTTTCTTCGAGACAATTTCTGAAATCAAATAACCATTACCAGCTAACAAAGCACCACCAGGTTCAAAAATAAACTCTAACTTTCTGCCATGAACGTTTTCCCAGTTACGTATAAGCAGATTCATTTCTTTAAACAGTTTTCGCGTTTCTTCACGATTATGAAATAAATAAAAAAGACCACCGCCAAGATTAATCGTTTTAATTGTATCTATTTGACTTGCAATCTCTAATAAATACTTTAGTTTAAACTGAAAAGAAGCACCGGTAGATTGCCCTGTATGAATATGAAGATTGCTAATTGCTAAATCGTATGTTTCTTTCAACCGTATTAGTTCATCTTTGCTTTCATAAAAATCAATCCCAAATCTGCTATCCAAGCCAAAGGTAGCAATTGTATCCATTTCTTCTGGAATAGGGATTGCAATCCTCAAGCCTACTTCTTTCGAATAACCCATTTCAACAAAATCATTTAGTTGATCAATAGAATCTAGATCCATAACGATATCGTTCTCGACAAACGTTCTCATGCTATCGCGGCTATAATATGGACTTGTCGTCGTTATCTTTCTAAAGCCACTATCTTGAACAAGACGATATTCTCCAACACTCGCAACATCGCATCCGAGACCTAGATGAGCAAAATGATTCAACATTTCCTTGTTATGTATTGCTTTTACCGCTAGATGAAGAAAGGCATTGTCAATTAACTCAATATCCTCTTTCAATACTCTCACTGTATGTTTTATTCCGTCTAAATCATAAATCATCGTCGGTTCCTTCAGTTGATCGACAAGCTCGAATAGCCTTCCATCAGGCTGTTTATATAAATGATCCAACAGTGTAATCACCCTCCATAAAGCATACTGTTACACATCCCATTCGTTCTTTTTCAAGAGAGAAACCTTAATAGCCATCTATTAAGGTTTCTTTAATTGCTTTGTTATCTTGGACGTGATCCACCTAATAATTCTAAGTCTAGATTAACGATAGGCGTTTCTTTTGATTCAATTTTAGCCATTCATTACACCACCTTTATTATTAGTTGATTAAGTATGATTAAACGGATGTTAGTGAACTCTTGGACGCGATCCACCTAGTAATTCTAAATCCAAATTAACAACAGGTGTTTCTTTTGATTCGATTTTAGCCATTCTTCTCACTACCTTTCCAAATAAAATCCATAAGTATAAAAAAGATGACGGTTATCGCCTAGGACGTGATCCACCTAGCAGTTCTAAATCCAAATTAACAACAGGTGTTTCTTTTGATTCAATTTTAGCCAATATGTTCACCTCCTTTCTAATTAAAAAGGATCATTCTATCTTTTGTTTTGATTGCTATAATGGTGAGCACTGAACCTATCACTCACTTTTCCAACTACTCAGAATATTTTTCTAGAATTATGACGGTTAGTAATCATTCTTCCTATTAATACAACTGACAAAGATATAAAATGAAGATTATCAAAAAAATATAAGATTAGCTTAATTCAATAAATTATAATTGTCAATCAATTCTATAATCGATTTATCTACTACTGACTCAATTCATAGACTAATTTATGGTTGTTAGTAAGAAACTACTTAACAATAGTCTTGTTATATATGTTACAGTACCCGTTTCTTTTACAATTAAAAGGAAGTTAATAAGGAAGTTCTTCTCAGTTTCACCTTTTAAATAGAGGGAAAAGAGTAAGACGTTAAAAAAAGGAGGAAGCTACAATGTTGTGGACAATTTTAGTCGTTTTAGTTGTATTATGGTTACTTGGATTTATCGGAGAAATCGGTGGAAACCTTGTACATATTTTATTAGTTATTGCACTCGTCGTTCTTATTTTTCAACTTATCTCTGGCCGCCGGAAACTCTAAAGAAACAGCAAGGCTAAGCGCCTTGCTGTTTTTTTACACTCGTTTATAACCCTTTTATCAGGGTATATACAGAAAACAAATAAAATCGAAATGAGGAACAACTAATGAAAGGAACCTATACATTATGCATCGCAATCGCTGTCGTTGTTTGGCTACTTGTCATTCTTGCTACTGGTTATCAAACCGTTAACATTATTAGCGCAACCGTTCTTTCAGGATTGACTTATACAATCTTTCACTTCATGGCGTCGGAAATGAAGGCACCCTCGTGAATACCCGGTTAAAGGACGGTCTCTTGTTCAGTTTTGTTTATGCAACAATGATGCTCATTATGAGCCTTGTTTTACGTGAAGGCAATCCAGATTGGCTTTCCACCCTCGGCTTTGCTATAGGAGGTTTTTTATATGGCTTTTTCATACGGCCTTATATGATCAAATGGGAAGAAAAAAAGAAGCTAAAAGAGTAATGGACGTCTCCCAAGAATACATCGCCCTATGCGCTTCTTTTATTCACTTTCCGCTTCATACCTTCCACTATAATCACGCAACCTACTGCAATGAGTATGATCACCTTCGCATGTGTGCCTTAATCCTCAGGGTTCGCCTTAATTTCTATTTCCACAGAAATATAGCTACTCGTTCCATTGCGCTGTTTTTGGGATAATATAAATCAATAAAATCGAAACAAGCACCGTCGCTACAGCTGCCAATATCCATGGTAGCACATTTCCATTTTCTTCTACCGGGACCACATGACGCGCCAACACTTTCTCCTCTGTGAACAACCCGGCGCTAGCAGCTACATTTTCCTGGTGGTCTGCTTCAGCACTACTTGCAAACAAGGTATCTTGAAGTTCCGTGTATGTTTCTTCTAGTGGCTGAGTAAATGTGAGTATTTTTTGTTCTTCAGGCACTCTAATTTCCCGCTGTTCCGCTTCTGGTTTGTATTGACGGAGCTCTAACAACACTTCTCGCTCTTTATAAACACCAGGTTCCACTCGTTCTTCTTGGGCAAAGCTTGGCATTGCCGAAGACAAGAGTAGCACTGAACATACTCCTATCCCCGTAACCATGGCTTTACATTTCATAAACGTCATCCTCTTCTTTTTTGCGGTTTACGACCGCATGACGAACGATTGGAACAGCAATCGTTAGCGCTGCAATAAGCGCCAATGGAAGCATGCCTGTAAGAAATGCATTTTGCGAGCTTGCTTGAATGGAAATATAGAGTTCCGCAATTAGATTATTCGTACTGAAATTTGGCATGGCCATATCAAGGAGCGGGCTTGTAAAGAATAGGACGCACGCAACACTAAGTAGCCATCCAA
Organism: Shouchella oshimensis; assembly: GCF_004375095.1. NCBI lineage: Bacteria > Bacillati > Bacillota > Bacilli > Caryophanales > Bacillaceae > Shouchella > Shouchella oshimensis. The sequence goes on from NZ_SNUX01000004.1 coordinate 305,172, forward strand.
CCCACGGACCAGCCATAAAGGCAACACGGATTAGGCCAGCTGTTGCCAAGATCAAGAGAACCGTAATAATGGTCCATTGTATCGATTGACTTCCACTCATCGTGTAAATTGATAAGCCATAAATGCTTATGACTAAACCAACAATGATTGATAACATGCTAAACAACGACAGATTAACCAAGATTGGCACCGAACTATAGTGGTGTGTTAAAAACCCAATCAGCAAACTTGATAGTAATACAATGACAAGCACAACGATTGGTGGTGTTAGGCTTTCAGCTGGTCCCGTTCCTTGCTCTCCACTTACACCAACAGGACTGGAAAGATGGTTATAGACATAGTCATTGTGATGTCCATCAGTCAAAGCATTGGCTAAAATCGTGTGAATGTCTTCGTAAACCAGTTCCGTTGTTTGAACGTTGTCTGACCATCTTGAGTTCAAATCATCTGATTTGGCTTGAACTTCAGTCACATTGCTATGAAGATCTTCTGTTTGAGCAATAATATCATCTTGGCGGTTGCTAAGAGATTCAACGGATGCTCCTAATTGTTGAACTTCATCTAATGACATTTGTTGATTGGAAACGACCATTTGCCCATTTAAGCCATCCACCGGTGCTGGTTCTATAGTAATCGCTTCATAGCTTTCAGATAGATTCCCGCCAATAGCGTTACTCGCTTCCGCCATTGCCGCCACTTCTTCGAGAATGGCTTGTTGTTCTTGAGCAATTGATTGCTCTAACTCGTTCAGCACATTATTTGCATCCGCAACAAATTGAGTAAACTCTACTTCTGCTTCCTCCACGGATTGTTGGGCTTCCTCTAGCTGCGCTTGGTTGCCCATAAACGAACTGACGGATTGTCGTGCCCTATCAATGGTAGCCTGAACCTCACGGACACGATTGTCTTCATCGACAAGTTGCTTCACTCGGTCTTGATTTAAATTACCTAGCTGACTATATGCCCAATCTAATTTGGCTAATTCTCCATAATAGGTAAGTAGTTCTTGTACATTTGTTGACAGGATTGGACTGTCAATTAAGGAAGGCGATGCACCTATTCGGTTGAAAACGGCTTGTTCTTGCTTGCGAACTTCCTCAATAACTGGGTCAATCACTTGCGCTTCAAGCTGTTCAACATATTGTTCCAAACGTGATGCATAGTCTTCAAGGTTTTCTACATAATCAAGAAATGCCTCGGTCACTTCTCTATGATCCTCTATTCTCCACTGTGCTACTTTTAATGTTGGTTCCATGTTGTTAAGTAGTTCCATTGCCTTTGTCCATACCCGTTGCAGTTCATCCTGAGAAAAAGTAACAAATTCTGCACGGTACGGTGTAAAGGAAAGAGCTGTATTTACATCTTCTTGGTCCTCCTCTTCTTCTAATGGAGGTTCTTGTTCAGACTCTTCGCCTCTTTCCTCATCTTCATTCCCGCCTTCGTTATTCTCTTCCTCATTTGGAGGCTCTGTTGGCTGTGAAGGAGGATCTTCATCACCGCTTCCATTATCATCACGATCTCCTGGCGCTGGTTGCTCATTTTCATCGCTGTCTCCATTATCCGGATCAGGTTCTGACGGTGATTCTGGTTCTGTTGGATCAGGTTCTGGAATGTCTATTTCTCCAGGATTTAATCTACCGACTAATTTTTCGATTTCAGCAATCGTTTCTTCTATGTCGTTTAGAAGATCTTCATCAATCGGCTCTAGCACTTCTTCCGGCTGTTCAGGTCGAGAAGGGCTTTCCTGTGGATCCTCGTCCCGTGATAAATGGTAGCGTACATATAACGTTTGGCGGAACTGCGCTTCTGCCCGTTCTTCTTGCGTTGCATTTGCATATTGTCCGATTAGTTCAGCCTGTGCATTTGGTATGCGATCAACTGCTTCGTCTTGAGCAGCATATACTTGGTTAATGTCGCGATTAAACCGATTCATGTCGTCAGTAAATTTATACGAACCGATTGCCCAGTTACCGAGCAAAGAAACGACTCTGTCACCATCATTGGCGAATTGGGGCGCAAAAACACTCTGATTTTCTTGTACATTTCCGCTTCCTACTTTTAAAGCTTGTTGAAACTCATTCACTGCTTGGTTGACAAGGTCGCCATTTTGAGTGTTCGCTTGTAACATCATCTCTGTTTGCTCATTCTGATAGTTCATGTAAAGATCCATTGCATCAGTAAGTTCGTTAAATCCCTCTTGGGCTTCTTCTAGATTCGCACGAGAGCTTTCAGATAAATTGGCTGTATCCGAAGTAGCTGAAAAATACTGATCAAGACGGCTTCGCTGCACCTCAATTTCCTCAGCTAATTCTTGTGAACTTGGCGAGTAAAATGAGTACATTTCATTTAAGAAGTCAACTTCTTTTTGCAACACGTCAGTAAAGTTTCCTCTAACTCGGTCCACTTCCTCCGATACATAGCGCCAATATTGTGTGCTAATTTGCTGATTCATTTTTAATTGGGCACTCTCTAATTCTTTTTGCACCCGTTCTTGGTTCTCTGCATTTAAATTGTTATAGATTTCATAATTTACACTCGCCTGATTTGGGAGTGAATCTTGAAACGACATAATGTTCTCGGAAAAAGAAGAATCAATATAGACAATCGCGTCATATTCTTGGTTCGCTAATCCAGCTTGAGCAGAAGCTCTACCAGCCACTACCCATTCATATTCCGAGTTACCTTGCAATGTAGATACAATATCATTACCTAAAATAAGTGGTTCATTTTCCTCATATTGGTATCCGTTGTCCTCATTAACTACTACCATTTTGCCGGAAGCTTTTAATTCTTCTCTCATAGGTTCTTGCCCTATGTAGTGAAAAAAGGCAAAAGGGATAGCAATGATGATTGCGACAAGCAATAACAGCTTGACGATATGTTTTTTCTGCACGTAAGCCACCTCGCATAATTTCCGTTGGTTATGGAGCTTCTGGTATTTTAATTTTTGTCTCAATTCCATTGACGACATAGTAACCAAAACCTGGTGAGATCTCCTCTTCATTTCGCGTGAAAGAAAGATTGACAAGGGTTTGGTCTGACTTTTTCATGACGATTATATAGTGACGCACCAATTTCAATTCTGCAGTCAGAGGATCGAAGCCTTTTGTGAATTCTGCAGAGTTGCCACATACAATCATTCGAAAACCTAGATGGCTCGAATTTTTGATTAGCTTCGCTAGTTTATCTTGTATGGTCGCATCAACCGTTTGTTGGAAACGGATGAGGCTGTCGATTACTAACAACACTGGTGGAAAAGCGGTAACCGTTCCTCCATTGTTTAACGCATCCATGTAAGCTTGTTCTCGAACAGCCATTTTTTCTTCAGTCGCTGACACCCAGTCTTTTATCTGTTCTTTTTGATCTATATAGGAAATAAGCTTCTGCCCTACATAAGCAGACAACTTGCGGTCTGCGCCATCAACTAATCCAATCTCCTCTACTTCTTGTTGCAAATAGTAGTTTAATAGAACTTTGACAACGTTCGTCTTCCCTTTCCTTGGCTGCCCAACAACTACTAAATGCGGCTCCGATTTTGATTGTAAGAATACTGGCTTAACGGTATCTTCATCAAGAGCAAAAGGAATACTGTCGCCTGGATCGCCAACACGTGTTTTGAAAGCTTCCAACGAAAGCTGTGTAGGTAACATTGCAATTTTTTCCGGCAGCCTAGCGTCGTGGTAACGCCGTCCTAATTGGGCGATCGTCTGTCTTGTTGCTTCCATCATTTCCATGTCATTTTCACCAGCTTCTGGCAAATACAGTTGTGTAAAGGAATGGCTGTCTTTCGCTATGATGGCTCGTCCAGGTATTGGTTCGATTTCGTACTTACTGCGACCAAGCAATGTAATGACATCGTTTCGGTCATTCATAAAATGGACAATTTTCGTCCTCATGGCATTCATGAGTGGCTGACGCAAGGCATTCGCTCTTGTAGCTGTTAAGCTTACATACATTCCTAACGATTGCCCATCGCGAGCAAATTGAATAAATGTGGATTCCAATTGCTCATATTCCTCTTTGATCAAATCAAAGTTGTCAATAAAGATAAATAGAACAGGCAAAGGCTCTGTTGCTGTTTGGTTATACATCGTCAAACTATTGACTTCTTGAACGAGGAATCGTTCGCGGCGATCGTCCATCTCTGCTTTTAGCAAGGCAATCGCTTTCTCAATTTTACGTTTTTCATCAATTTTAAAGTAATCGGCTGTATGAGGTAGCTGCCTAAACGGTAACAACGCTCCATTTCCAAAATCAAAAATGTAAAAGTGAAGCGCTTCTGGATTAAACGACTTGGCAAAAGAAAGCATTAATGCCATTAGCGTTGTCGATTTCCCATATCCACCAGATCCAAAGACAGCAATATTACCGTCTTTTAGCCATTGATACTGAACATCGAATTGCCTTTGTGTTTCTGGCTCATCAGCAAGCGCCAGAGGAAACATACCTGCCTCTGTATCTTTTTGTACAGGGGGAAGCCATTCTTCAAGCGGTTCAAGCCATGGGCTTGACGCTTTTTGTATGCTTAAACGCTCCGTTGTTACTTCGATCTCTTTCACAACCGCTTCCATTTCCGTGATGCTCTTTACTTTTTTACTAGCAACTGTTTGGACGTTGGATATAGGTACTAGCCCTGCATCCGTAACTAAGGCAACATCTTCTTCACCTTCATGAGTTTCTCGCAAATACGGCGCACCACTCCATGCAGATTGAAACAATTCATATAGCTCGTTATTACCAACTTGTAAATAAGCCCGCCCTGTTACAGTTAAGTTAGCCGCATCGGGGTTTTTCAAAATTTCTTTCGAATCTTGAGCGTCTTGTACTTTTAACGCGACGCGAAAACGAGCGTTGCTCCAAATTTGGTTGTCAATGATGCCACCTGGCTTTTGTGTCGCAAGAATAAGGTGGACACCTAGGCTCCGTCCGATTCGTGCTGCACTTACGAGTTCTTGAATAAATTCAGGTTCCTCGTTTTTTAATTCCGCAAATTCATCGGATATGATGAATAGGTGAGGCATTGGTTCCATAACTTGTTTATTTTTATACAATTCCATATAGTCATCAATGTGGTTTACTACATTTTGGTCGAATAATCTCTGCCGTTTTCGTAATTCACTTTTGATTGATGCCAACGCTCGCATACTAAAATTCTTGCTATCATTGATATTCGTAATCGTTCCGAGCAAATGAGGAATCGTTTTAAATGGCTGTGCCATTCCCCCACCTTTATAGTCAATAAGAAGAAAAGCTACTTCATGGGGATGGTAGTGAACGGCTAACGATAAAATATACGTTTGCAGAAACTCACTTTTCCCTGAACCGGTTGTTCCTGCTAGCAAACCATGGGGCCCATGAGCCTTCTCATGGATGTTTAGCTCAAGAAGTTCATCCTTCGCTTTAAATCCAACAGGCACTGCAAGTGATTCGGCGCTGTTTGTCGTTTCCCACCGGCGTTCTATTGCTAATTCTTCTGTGTGATCGACGCCAAACATTTCAAGAAAAGAAGCCATATCCGGTATCGATCGACTCATACCTCTTTGGTGATTCAATGATGCTAGCAAGCGGGCATACCACTCATTGGTCATTGCATCGTGCGAATCAAAGGTAAAGCGTTTATGTTCCGCTTTCCGTTCTCGAATGACAATTTCGCCTTCCTTTTGATTGACGGCCTTAATGATTGTGTGAACATATTCAGTTAAATTTTCTTGTGCATCCGTGAGAAAAATAACCGACATCCCTAGAAGCTTGTCCGGTCCCTCTAAATATTCCATGATTGCATGGTCACTAATCAAGCTGCGATTGGCGACTAAAAAAACGAAATGAGGCATGAAACGCTTTGGTTTGCCTTGGCTTTGCTCCAACCCCCGTTCTCGTACCATTTCATAAATGGATGTCAACAGTTGGTCCCGTGTCCGTTCATTGTAGATGAATCCCTTTGCATACATATGCGGCAATTGAAAATGAGGGAGCCATTTCATCCATTCCCAACTTGCATACTGATCTTCGTTGAAAACAGCAACGAAACGAAGATCATGGTAGCTTTGAAAAAAAGTAAGTTGCCCGACCATTTGAGCGACTTCCCGTTGGATTGTCTTCAGTTGGCCGACATAGCCAATAGAACCGCTCGCTAAGCTGAGGCTAAGGGGCGCATCATGAATATAGGAATAATGCTCTTTTAACGTTTCGCCTTCTTCTAGCAGCTCGTCACGATCTCGATTCGCTAAATCGCCACCTGGATCACCAATTTGAAAACTACTTGGGATGGACGATTTTCCAACACGGACATACAAATAATCATCGTCACCGACCGTTTTCTCCCAGATACGACGATTTAAGTTAGCTGCCATGTATTTACTTTCCTCAAAAGATGGAAAATGATAGTCGAGTACATGCCGTTGCTTATCAGCTATTTCTTGAAGTTCGACCCGTTTCTCTTTCAAGTAGCGAGTATAAACACGTTGACGCTTTTCTTCTTTTTGTTTACGGATTTTCCGTTCTCGAAAATAATTGACCGTCGAAGTAATGAGCGTTACGGTGAACATTGTGACCGAAATAATGATAAAAATCCCCCGGGGAATGAGCAAAGCAACGATTCCCATTACAATGAGCATCGCTAGTGGTGGCAATACGATGAGCCAGAGGGCTCGATGGTTATCGTCCAACTCCTGACCCGGAATGGAGAAATTCACTTTTTCTTTTGGTTCTTCATAAATAATTCGCGGCGTTCGACGATACTCAGGGTACTTCTTTTTACTTTCGGAAGTAGGAACGGCTATGGGAGAGAGTCTCGTTTGTATAGGCTCCGTTGATTCAATCGTCAATAAATCGCTTTCCTTAATAACAAACATTGTATAGCCAAGTAATACGATATCTCCATTTTTTACTGGTTGCTTCTTTGTTAGAATTTCTCCATTCATAAACACACGGGCATGCTCTTCTGGATACACATACCAACAGTCGTCTTGCTTCATTAATGCACATGACGAAGTAGGACTTTCCTTCGGCAACACGATGTCAGCTGAACCCTCGTGCCCGATCGAAAGGAACGATTCTTTCCCTATGTAATACACCCATTCGCTTATCGGTTCGCTTTCATACACGAATGTAAAAAGAACGTTATCTTCTTTATATTGAAAGGTCTCACCGGCAGCTAGAATATGCTCACCTATACCTTCACTATCAAGTACACATTGCTTCTGGTCATGAGCGATTTTAGCGATAATCTTAGCTCGGAGAGGCGGAACGAGTAAGTCGACGTCCTCGCTTGAGCCTAACAAACGCTCTGTTTGGCTTAATTCAAGCTGCTGCACATACTTATCATAAAATACCCATAATCGATCCATTGTTCCACCTCCTACGTGCGCCCCTATTCATCTTCGTTCTCTTCTTCTTCGTTTTGTTCAGCGTCATCGTCACGCTCATTTTCTTCGTCCTCGTTTGGTTCAGAATTCGCCTCATTGTCTTCTTCAGCCTCGGTGTCATCTGCAGTTGCGTCCGCTTCTTCCGCTTCCCGTTCTTCTTGCTCTCGTAGATAACGGTCAATATCCGCTTGAATATCGTTCAGTAATTCTTCACGATCATCTCCGGACAAGCTAGTATCTTGACGAACGGCATCTCGCCACTTTAAATTGGCATACATCTCTAGTTCTCCGTCCTGCAATTGACGTGCGATTTCGTTTGCTTCCTCATAATCACCACGACCAATCGTAATCCAATAGTCAAAATAAAGCGGTTCTGCTTGAAGGGTCAATGTATTTTGTACATTTGCTGTTTGATCCATATTCAAGTCTTCATTGGCGACATAGGATTGAGCCAACTGGTACTGTACGACGCGAGGCATTTGGCTCGGATTATATGGTTCCAAGGCAGTAATGACTTCACTAGGGTTACTATTGATATAGGCTTCATTGCTGGCAATAAAAGCATCGTAACGTGGATGAAGGAAAAAAAGCACATAGATGGTATAAATAATAGTCGGTACAAGCAACCCTGCCACAGCAAAAAACAAACTTTTTTGCAAGCGCCACTTTTTCTTCGGCACCATATGTACTTGTCTAGCGCGCTGTTCTTCTTCATGGATCCACGTCTCGACACAACTCAAAAGCGCATCAATTGTTTCAGTCTCTAGCAATTTTTTTGCTCGTGCCGATAGTTTCATCGTGTCTGTAAAACTCATGTACTCACTAAAGCGATACTCACCATCAAGCAATACAAGCAATGTTGTCTTTAGCTCCGCAAACAGCTTATCTTCATTTTTTTCATAAGGCGGAAGGCTTTCTTTAATGCCATAATGAATAAAGTGTATATCAAGCCCTTCTGTTACTAATACATTCTCCGGACAAACAATTAAATGTAGTCTGGAACTAGAATGCTCCACAACTGCACGAATAAGTGAGTAGCCAATAACTTGTTTTGCATAGTCACCTTTGTTTCGAAATTTACTAAAAGGCAACATTGTCTCTTGTGGATGAACAGTAATAACAAGCTCATCTTCATCTTCAGCAATTGTACGTTTGAGGAGCGGATCTTGTTGCTTTAACAACTCCGATTCTAACGAATGAGATTGCTTAATTTCCGCAGTTTGAAATGTTAGTGTGTATGTATTTGTTTCAGGGTCCCTAATAAAGGTTGCACCTGTCTGCTCTTCCAAATAAAATCGCTTTTTGTCCATTCCATGTCCGATCCCTTCAACCAGTGCTATAAAATCTCTATGCGGTCTCCATTTGTTACACCACGTTCAGCGAGTACTTGGCTACCGTAGACATGAGTTTCTTTGTTTTGAACACGGATCCAACTCCCATCACGCTGAGGAACTTTAAGCTCCTCGATGCTCCAAATAAGATCAACGACTTTTTTTGCCGTATATTGATCAGATAGCCGCAAGTCAAACCGTTTTCCTGAATACCGTTTCATGTCAACCGTTACAGTGATATACATCAAATGCCACCCTTTCATAAGGAAGGACGCAATTGTAAAAAAATTGCGCCCACAGTTGTTTCTATTCCTGACCAATTAACCGCGAATGTTGCCTGCAATTTGTTGATCTGTTTCTTCAAGGGTCCGTCCACTGTTGCGTAGCTGCTCAGATACTTCGCCAAGCAAATCGCCCATACGGACAAAGGATGGCTTTAATTCGTCATACTGTTGAACAAACGCTTCAGAAGCTTGACCATCCCACATACCTTGTAGCTGATCTCTGAAACCATCTAACCTGCTTATGAGGTCATGCACCTCTCCACTTGAGCGATTATAGTCATCAGCTTTTTGGTAAAGTTCTTCAGGTGTAACGCGAATCAATCCAGACATATTAACTCCTCCTTTACGTTTTATAGTCTCATGGTAGCCAGTGAAGATTTTACTAGTCAACCATCATCTTACATATTTTCGTAAAATGGTAATATAGTACTGATATTATTAATTTTCTCACACTTCTAATAGTTCTTTCGAACCAGAATAATTGTTCTAATCAAACATCTCTATTTCATATACTTTAACCGTGTTGACAAGCAACTTATGAAGCATCTTTTATAAAAATAATTATTTTATTTTTATTTAGACAAACCAATGAGCCTATACTTACTGCTAAACGATTTCCCTTTATTTCGTCTTCTTGATAGGAATCAAGAAGTAATGGCCCTTCAACTAGAAGCCGATCAACAGCTAGTGCTAATCCTTTGGCACTTCTGTATAGGTAATCGTAAACGGCTGCGTTTTCCCATGATCGATGACGTCTTCAAACTTCCAATGAAAGCGAATCAATTCGTCAACCGCCGTTTGGATTCGTCCCTGTCCTTTTACCGCCTCAGATTCCAACTCTTCAATAGTCGCCAGAATAATTTCCCCTTTGCTCGAGTCAAGAATGCCTTGGACATCCTGCTTCAACTCGCCAAGCTTGTCCATCTTCGTTTGCAACAGTTCCACCACAAGGTTTCGTTTCTCGTCGTGTGTTCGTGCTTGTTCAAGCGTATAGGTCCCACTATAACCAAATGTATTCATCGATGACACTTCCCTCAACCTGATAAATAAGTAAAAATGCCCGCCACATTGTAGTCGACATCAAACATTTCTTCCACTGCTTGACGCATCGCCTCCGCTTTCTCACCGATGGACTCCCGATTTTGCTTGACTAACGAAGCAACCCCTTCAAGTGGCGCGCCTTCCAGCGGCAAAAAGGATTCACGAAAATGCAAATTGGTGATAAGCCCACCGTAAGAGCTAGGCAACAAATGCTGATAACTGCGGTAATTGCTCTCCATCACACTCATCTTTGAAGCTAATTGTTTCTTCTTATGTTGATAAAAGTCTATATACTCATGCTCCATCATAGCCAAGTAGCGTTCAAGCAGCGTATCTTGTTGATCGAGAACCTTCTGCACTGCTTCATACGCGTCTAACGTCTTGCTCAAATTAAGCTTAATTTCGTCCCCACCAGCTGAACCTTCCAAATACAAGTCGCCACCATGATAAGACTTGCCCTCGGCGATTTCATTCATAAGCGCCTCAAGCTTATGGTGCGCTTCCGCCGATTTGGCCACTCCCTCAAACAACGTATTGATCGAGGCAATTTGATTCTCCATCATTAACTTATATGAAACCCCAGTAAAAATAGCATCTTCTACTAATCGAGAAATTGACGTACCTTCACCTTCATGAATCCGCATATAAATCCCTTCTGTTCCTGTCAGAAAAATTTGCAATTCCCATCTCAACTGGCTCGCATCTTCCTCAGACAAATACCCGGCGGTCTCCAACTCATCGACGAGAACAGAGACTGTTGATTTCATCGTATCAAAATCAAGCGGATCAGCGTTAGGATGATCCTTGTAATAAGTCAATGCATCGCTAAACGCCTCGTCCATGACACCAGCAACCCCTTCATCCCCATAAACATGGCCGTATGGGGCTAAAAAATCAAGCAACGCCTGCAGCTCTTCTTGAGGAATCGCTTCCACTGCCCCCACAAACCCTTTGTTCTCATGGTCTGTACGATACGTTGTAACATTGCCCACAGCAAACATCCACGGAAAGGAATCAAGCGCATACAAAAAATCACTCTTGGAGCGAGTTTGATGGATACTAGACTCTTTGTCTTTGTAATACTCCTTAGCGAACGCTTCTAGTTCTGCAGGGGGGATGGATTGGACACTCTCATCATCTAAATCTTGTATATTAAATTCTCTACCTATTGCTAATCTGAAACCATTATCATAATGGATCTGTTGAATCGCGTTAGACTGGGCGCCATTAAATGTGTTTACTTCTGTAAAATAGGCGTCCTTGAGTTGAATTGCCGCTACCGTATTGTGTCCTTTTGAATGAGCGAGAGCGTAGACAGGAACTTCTCTCTCAATATCGTGCTGTTCAGTTATAGTATCAAGAAAATTTTTTGTGTCTCTCGCATATTGGGCGCCTCCCGTACCGACACCAATACTAAACAAATTGTCGACCCAATCTTCAGTGGAAACACTCCCCCTTGAGATAAACACCACTTCTTTCACCTCATCAGGATCTTCTTTATTAGCTAAGACAAGCGCCGTCCCTTTGGCATCCGATGACTCGAAATTGCCGTCCATTCGGCCAATATTCATCTTCGTTTCAATGGGCCTCCCCATTTCTTCAAGGTATATTCGTTCAATCGCTTCAATGATCTCCTCATCGGTCATCTTCGGGAATTTATACTCAAGGTCTGTAAGTCGCATTTGCACCATTTCATCATCAAAAACACTGCTCATACCCAATCACCTTTCCTATTGGTCTAACAAACGAATAGAATACATCAGCTTTTCCGCCACTTCCGCTTCCTCTTCAAGTGAGATATCGCATTCTTCTTTCCCTTGACACATAGCCATAAATTCATAGCTAATGGCCTGATTCTGTTCCTTTGAAAAAAGATAACCAAAATACTTTAAAACAGGTCCGTATTCGTCCTTGTCTTCAACCTTACCGTAATAAATTTCCAGATCGTTGGCTTCTACACGTACATATTCATCTTCAAAGCCCATTTCGTCTTTGAAGACATTTAGATAGTTTTGTTTTAATTCTTGAGGATATTTACTTTGATATATGACTTGTACGTTGTATTGTTTTTTTTCAAGGTTATTATTGATAGCATATATTAAAGTTTCAATTTTATTGTTTTCAATTACATGAAGCATAGAGGGTATAATCGCATTTTCCGGAATTAGCATCTCAAAGCCATCAAGCTTCCCTCTCATTTGGTGAAAACCTGGTTCGACGTCGGTCTCCACTAAAAAGCTTTTTGTAAATTCATGTTCCACTGCTAAACGATCATCCTCATTGTCCACTCCTTCGCCCTCCACTTCCTGCTCAGCGTCATCGTCTGCTGATGTTTGTTCAGCGTCAGAATCTTCCTGCTTCTCTTCTCCGTTCACTTCTTCTTCAGGCTCTTGTTGGTTATTGGCAGTATTGCATCCTACAATTAGCAGCACTGCGCACAGTGTACTTATACGAAGCCACGTTTTCACTGTCATCTCCCCTTTCTAACGGATCAGGGTATCATTTTATGTATTATTAATTATTTGTTTATTTGTCTATTTCCTATTTTAAGATATCCAAACTTCTTTTTTATTGCAAGAATTTCTTACCTTTCCTACTGTTCTAACAAACGAATAGAATACATTAGTTTTTCCGCCACTTCTGCTTCCTCTTCTAGGCTGAGGGAACATTCTTCTCCTCCCTGACACATCGCAGTATGCGTGTATGAAATCGCTTGGTTCCTATCCTCGGCAAAAAGGTAACCAAAGTATCGCATATACGGACCATACTTGTCCTCATTCTCAAAGCTCCCGTAATACATTTCTAAAACATTGGCTTCTGCATATTGATATTCCCCATCAAAACCTACTTCAGTTTTAAAGACATTTAAATAATTTTGTTTTACTTCTTCTGGGTATTTTTTATAATACATCAGTTTAACATCATGCAATTTTCTTTCACTAAAATTATTAAACGTATAAATAAGTGTTTCAATTGCATCGTTTTCAATATCATGAAGCAGATCGGAAATAATCCCATTCTCCGGAATCACCATTTCAAAACCATCAAGCTTTCCTCTCATTTGGTGAAAACCTGGTTCCACGTCAGTATCCACCAAAAACTCTTTTGTAAATTCATCTTCAACCGCTAGAAAATCTTCGTTATTCTCAACGCCTTCGCTCTTCCCTTCCTGTTCAGCTTCATCGTCCTCCAGCATTTGTTCAGTACTAGAATCTTCCTGTGTCTCTTCTCCGTTCACTTCTTCTTCAGGCTTTTGTTGGTTATTGGCAGTATTGCATCCTACAATTATCAGCACTGCGCAAAGTGTACTTAAACGAAGCCACGCTTTCACCGTCATCTCCCCTTTCTAACGATTAAAGTATTGTTTATGTATGAATGCTATTTTTTGTCTATTCATATATTTTAAAACTCATTTCCTATGAATCAAGTAAACGAATAGAATACATTAGCTTTTCCGCCATTTCCGTTTCCTCTTCAAAACTAAAAGTACATTCTTCTTCTCCTTGACACATCGCAATATACGTGTATGAAATCGCCTGGTTCCTATCATTAGCAAAAAGATAACCAAAATATTTCAAATAAGGGCCGTACTCATCCTCATCTTCATAGCTCCCGTAATACACTTCCAAATCATTAACTTCCGTATACTCATATTCCCCTTCAAAATTATTAGCACGTTTAAACACATTCAAATAACTTTGTTCTAATCCTTCAGGATAGTGGCTTTGATACATAACTTGAACATCGTATAGTTTTTTTTCACGATCATTATTAAACGTGTAAATGACTGTTTCAGCATCATTGTTTTCAGTTGCATGAAGCAGATCAGAAATAATCCCATTTTCCGGAATCACCATCTCAAAACCATCAAGCTTCCCTCTCATTTGGTGAAAACCTGGTTCCACGTCAGTATCCACCAAAAACTCTTTTGTAAATTCATCTTCAACCGCTAGAAAATCTTCGTTATTCTCCACTCCTTCGCTCTTCCCTTCCTGTTCAGCGTCATCATCTGCTGATGTTTGTTTAGCATCAGAATCTTCCTGCTTCTCTTCTCCGTTCACTTCTTCTTCAAGCTCTTGTTGGTTATTGGCAGTATTGCATCCTACAATTAGCAACATTGCCCACAGTGCACTTATACGAAGCCACGTTTTCACCGTCATCTCCCCTTTCTAACGGATCAGGGTATTTATTAGATGTTTATTTCCTATTTTAAGATGTCCAAACTTCTTTTTGTTGCAAGAGGTTCTTATCCTATTTGTTAATGTTACATTCTTACCCCCCATCGCACATAGCAATAAATACAGCTTCAAAAAATTAGCCCTTTGGCTGTTTAAGCAACCAAAAGGCTTTTGTCCTAAAAATTATAGCTTTACTTTTTTATTCAAGAAATTTATATAGACGAAAAGGCTTCTGGTTACCTGCTTCATCTAAACCCGGTTTAAGTCCGATAAAGATCGTCTCTTTATTCGCATTGTTTGGATCACGTTCAACTTTTATTCCTTCTGCTTCTAAGGTACCTACATAGCTTCCTTTTATCTTAATGGTTTTTAGGTGTTTAACGTTCCCTCCATTTGTGTAAGAATACTTAAAAATAGTCGGCGTCTCCCCTGCAGCGCCACCAAATAAATAAAGAAATTTATTATCAGTACCTACACCCGTAATGTCAAAACCTTGAAACGAATTATTTGGACGAGGAACTCCCGTAAAATGTGTCAATTGTAAGTGGCTAATATCCTGAATGTTCAATGTGTTTTTAGGTGAATTTCTCAGTGCTTTAGTCACTTCACTCGTTTTATAAATGGCATAGTAGGTATCTTTCGCTGCTGGCCCAATCTGTACCCGAAAAGCCATACGGTTGCTGTCATCTGCAATTGCTACCGCCGTCCGGTAAGCTTTTCCTTTTACATTAGGTGCTACCTTTTCTAGACCTTTTATTGTCTTAACATTTATTACTTCTGCACCTGTTGCTTTAGAAGGATTCACTTTATATTCAATTAATGAGACATCTGTAGACCACTTCTGACTTATCTCACTATTAGCCGTATTTCCAATCCAAATAAATGTTTTTCCGTTTTCTTTTACAACTTCTAATGACTCACCGTGACCAAAATTTTGCAACTCCACATAATCTTTAACGTTGCACGTTGCGCCACTCACTTCACAGCGTGATAAGATCGTTGTGGCATCAACTCTTTGCGTCACAAATACTTCATTCTTATTTCCATAATCAAATGTTTGAATTGCTCTCTTACTCTTTAAGCCCTCATATTGAAATGCTCGATCAATTGTTCTTGATTCAGAAATAGGGTTCGCCTGAACTACTATTTCGCCTAAGAAGAAAAACAATAATGCCAATGTGACTATACTAAATCCTCTTATTAAACTTGTACTCATTTAACTAGTCTCCTTATTCAGTTTTCCTGTATAAAGATAGCATATTGGCTTTGTCGAAAAATGTAGATTTAAAACATCGAATTAGATTTTTATCGCATAATTCACTCGACTTCATTTAAAATCTTTTCTTCTAAACAAAAATGCTCTGTCAGATAATCAACATCTGACAGAGCTTCCTTTATTATTTGACGCGCTTTAATTTATTTCCAGCCTTACGATAAAGACCACCATCTTCATCATAAAAATATTTAAATCCGATAATGGATAACGGTCTCCACGCTTTTGTCCATTTCTTCTCAGAGTGGATGTAACCCATATGCTTTCCTCCTAAGTTCAACGTGCTTGATCCTATTATCTTCTCTCTTCACCACCATATCTAGCGAAGAAAAATAGAATATGTTGGATAAAAACGAAAAAATAACAAAGAGTATCTAGCATCTATGATTCAAATCAGTAATTGATAATGATTATCATTCGTAGTATACTTATTGCTAATAGGAAACTCACTGAAAAGGAGACGATCATATGCAGATCTATTGGACGAAGATTAATCAAATTATTGAAGAATCAGCAGAAGTAAAAACCTATATGCTTGACTGTCCTGAAGGGTTTACATGGGAAGAAGGCTCACACACACACTTTGCGCTAGAGGGATTTAATGCCGATGAGAAGCCAAACCGTAGCTTAATTCGACATATGTCTATATCCACTTTGCCCCATGAGGGATCCATTGGTATTACCACTCGCATTAAAGAACAATGCTCGGAATTTAAATCGATTTTACGAAATCTCGAAGTGGGGCATGAGGTGGCTCTTTTCAAAACCCACTCCAATGTACCGCTAAAGCGGGAAAACAAAAACATTTACTTATTATCAGCAGGAGTTGGTCTAGCTACATTCCGTCCACTTGTACTTGATTATCTCCAGCGTAACGACAACGTCAACCAGATTCATTCCTTAAACGTTGATTCATCAAGGGCTTTCTTATTCACAAACATCTTTGAAAGTAACCCAAATCAGAAGCTTACAACTCAATTTGTCGATAACCGAGCCGCTTATTACGAAGAGGTGAAACATCTCGCTCAAGATAAAAACGGGCTCTTCTATATTGTCGGTAGCGATGACTTCCTTGTAGAAAACATCTCATTGTTACATAAGCAAGGTGTCCATTCAGAGCAAATCATGCTTGATAAACACGAGCAGCAACGACCGAATTTCCTTTCAGAAGAAGTAACACATTAAAAAAACGCGGAAGAGTGATGTTCATTCTTCCGCGTTTTAATCGTGATTTACACTCTTGAAGGGTACAACACGTTTCATGATTCTGCACTATAGACAAACCATTTACGTCCACGTCTATGATAAGGGTCCCTTTAATCAGAATGTACCCTCGTTGAAACACCGTTTATCCTTTTACCGCTCCTTGAGTCATGCCCTCAACAATTTGCTTTTCCATAAATAAATAGAAAAGAATAGTCGGCACGAGTACAATGGTTAATGCTGCCATTTGAGCTGTATAGTTTGTAGAGTGTTGCCCTGCAAAATTAGCAAGACCAAGTGGTAATGTCCGCAAGAGGTCGTCATTGATAAGAACGAGAGCAAAGCTAAACTCATTCCAGTTATTAATAAAGTTAATAATAATGACGGTCGCAAGAACAGGGCGTGTCATTGGCAAAATAATCGACCAGAAAATCTTAAAAACGCCAGCGCCATCCATAACGGCTGACTCTTCAATTTCATGAGGAAACGACTTCATAAAGCTTGTTAATAAGAAGATCGTAATTGATAAATTGAAAGCAATATACGGGAAAATGAGCGCCAATCGAGTATCCAGTAATCCAATGTTTTGCATCAAAATAAACATCGGAACAAGCGTTGCATGAATCGGTACAAGCAAGCCTAGGATAAAAAATGAATAAAGCACCTTTTGGCCTCTAAATTGAAATCTTGCTAAGAAATAGGAAGCAAGTGCACCAAATAGGACCGTTAAGATAACGGCGACACCGCCAACAAACACACTATTAAAAAAGTACGTATTAATATTCGCTGTAAACCAAGCATCGACATAATTCGTCCATACCCACTCTGTCGGTAAACCAAATGGATTTAAAGCGAATTCCTGACCTGATTTAAATGAATTAAGGATCATCCAAACAATGGGGTAGGCATTAATAACCGCAAATGTAATTAAAATCAGATAAATAAGCAACCGCGATGCCCGTTTCTTAAACCAAGCTGTTTTTTCATTTATTTCTTTTCTCGGGACTGGTGATAATGGTTGTTGATCTACTTGCATTCTGTAAACCTCCTTATGCCCGTTTCGTGCCAGTACGTTTTTTTAGAAGCATATTCGCACATACGATAATGGCGATACTAAAGACGAAAATTAAAACTGAAATCGCACTGCCATAGCCATAGCGCAGCCCTTGGAATGTTTCTGTATACATATAGGTAGCCATTACTTCCGTGGCATTCGCTGGCCCACCACCTGTCATTACATAGATCAAGTCGAAGGTCTTCAAGCTCCCGCTAATGCAAAGAATCACGGCGATGATAATGACACCCCAAATGGATGGTAACGTGACATAACGGTTTTTTTGCCATTCAGTGGCGCCATCTAGTTCTGCCGCTTCCAAGATGTCTTTTGGTACCGTTTGTAAAGCTGATAGGAAAATAATGAAATAAAGCCCTACAAACTGCCAAATAATAACGGCTGCAATTGCATACATCGCATAATCGGGGTTCCCAAGCCAGTTTTGCGCAAGGGTACTTAAGCCGAGATTGTTTAGGAGATGGTTCAATAACCCTTGCTCCACGTTGTAAATCATACGCCATGTTAGTGAAATGACCACCGTCGAGATGACCACAGGAAGGAAAGCAATTGTTCGGAAAAACTTGGCTCCTTTGATTTTTCGATTCAACAGCAAAGCGAGCACGAGGGCAATCGGGATTTGTCCGAAGACAGAGGCTGCCACAACAATTAAATTGTTCCGAACGGATAGCCAAAACACAGAATCATTAAGAATGGCTCGAAAGTTAGCAAGGCCCACATATTCCATTGGCGAGAACCCGTTCCATGACATAAAGGAATAGTAAAACGAGATAAAGATGGGAATGATGCTGAAGATACAGTAAACGAGCAACGCTGGAATTACGCCAAGTGCAATCTTCCACCGGCTTTTTAATAAATGCACCTGGATCACGTCCTTTCATCGCCTCACGTTGGAAGCGTTTTCTAAACTCATTGTAACGAGACCCTTCTTTTATAAAAATCCGAAAAGTTACGATTCTATCTGTTTTTCTCTACTTTCTTGCGCTGCATTCATACGCCTATACTGAGTTGGCGTGAAACCAACCTGCTTTTTAAAAACTTGCACAAAATATTTGTATTCTTTATAACCAACATATTCGGCAATTTCAAACACTTTATTGGACGTGTTCAGCAACAGCTCTACTGATTTTTGAATACGGAGACCATTAACATACTCTGAAAAACTCTGCCCCGTCTCCTTTTTAAACAGCATACTGAAATAATTAGGTGTAATAAAATGGCGCTCCGCCACTTCTGCTGCTCGCAAATCGTGCTGATAATGCTTATGAATATACCGTTTCATTTTTTCAATCATCCAGTTGTTCTGTCCATCTTCTTTTAATTCCCCAAGTAAATGGATTAGATCGCAAAGGAAAAGCTGCTCAATGACATTAGAAGTGTTCCATTTACGTAACTCCAGTTCCTCTTGTAACCGTAGCGCCACTCGATCAAAGGATTTGGCAGGAAATCGTTCTTGAAGTTTTTGTTTTAGTGCTACTTCAAGAGAGCGACACCTCTCTACCATTTGGCTAAAGGTCTTCTCTTTTTCCAATACCTCTGCCACTACCTGATGTATAAACGCTTCAAGTTTGCTTTCATCCCCTTTGAGGAGCGATTCCAATAAACGGTGATTGAGACCCTTCCAATCGACAGTTTCTTTAAAACACTGTTGGCTTTCTATAAAGAGACCACTCCCTTTACCACGCACATTATCAAGGAGGATAAGCCCTTCCTGGTAATGATCGTAGCATTCGGATAAAGACTGACCGACTGACGAGCTTACCGTTTGAATGGGATAGGGACTCTGTTCCATAATGTCTCCCCATATCTCACGAAGCTTGCTGTCATCGAGCATATCGGAATGCTCATTATACACAAGGGTTAACAGCTCATTCTCGTGACCAAAAAGAGAAACATGTTTTATACCATAGGCTCTACATGTTTTTTCTACAACATGTCGTACATCCTCCTGTACACCCTCAAAAGTTTCGCTCGGTAAAGTGTTCTGTAGATAAGCGTAACCAGATACCTCGCTAATCAGTAGCCGGTAACGACCAGTCCATGGTGCGTGTTTTTCTTTTATCCGTTCAGATAGAGGGGAGTGAAAAAGCCTATGACGAAGCTGTTCCGCCATCCAATCTTGAAGGAGACTATTTTTCCGCTCTTTGTGTGCCACAATCTTGTTCCTTACTCGTTTGACAAGCGCCATTAGTTCGTCTACATCCACCGGTTTAAGTAAATAGTCTTCTATTCCTAGCCGAAGTGCTTGCCGTGCATAATCGAAATGATCAAAACCACTAATAATGATCATTTTTGTATCTGGCTTTTCATGAACAATGTGCTCTGCCAATGCAAGCCCATCCATTTCAGGCATGAAAATATCCGTCAGAATCAAGTCGAATGATTGGTCTGCTAGTTTTTCTAGGGCTTGCTTGCCGTTAAACGCCATGTCTACCTCCTGCACGCCAAGGCTTTCCCAAGGAATCGTTTGAACAAGTCCTTGGCATATCACTGGTTCATCATCTACAATTAGCATCCGTATGCTCATAACTGACGCCCTCCTCGTGAACGAATCGTTTTTTCTCCGCTTCACTTTCTATGAATGGCATACGTATACGAATATGTGCCCCTTCATCCGTTTCCATTGCCATTAGTCCACAGGTAAATCCAAAGGTTTTTATGAGACGTTGGTGTGTATTTCGTAAAGCAAAGCCTCTCTCCCTACGATCCGGGTCTTGTACGACATGATTAAACGTATCAACGTCCATATGAAACCCAACACCATTATCTAGCACGTCAATGACAACATACGCTCCTTCACGATACGCTCGAATGGTGATGGTATTCGTTTGTTTTAGTTCAGTAAAGCCATGACGAAGGCTATTCTCCACTAGCGGTTGCAAAATAAGCTTTAACGTCAGGCTTTGTTCAATGCCTGCCTCCATAAGGACAGAGAATGTCAACTGATTGCCCAAGCGCCGTTTTTGCAGGTCTAGATAGCTTTGGACATATGCTAGTTCGTCTTTGAGAGGGATACATAACTTCCCTTGACTGAGGCTAATCCGAAATAACTTCGACAGATGCTCAATACTTTTTCCAGTCTCAAATGCGTTCTCCAGCCTTGCTGTCCAACGAATCATGTCCAATGTATTATATAAAAAGTGTGGGTTCATTTGACTTTGTAATGCTTTTAATTCTGACTCTTTATTCTGAATTTCAAGTTTATATTTCGTCTCAATTAATCGCTGAATTTGACTAACAGCGTTATTAAAGCGAGAACCTAATTGTCCAATCTCATCTCGTGAACGCACTTTCACGCGTGCAGCAAAATCCCCTTCCTCAAGACGCTTTGTCTCTTTTGTTAATTCTGTAATGGGTTTGATGATGGTCAACATAAATCCAACAATGGCTACAAGGCCAATCCCACCAGCCACAAGCATGATAATATGCATCGTTTGCCGCATACCTTGAAATTCATTTAGAATAAACTCTTCTTTTACAGTTGAAATAAGGGATAAATCGGTACCTGTTACGTAGCGTACAACCGCATAATACACATCTCCATCTTCCTCATATTGAAAAAGTGTAGCTCCATCTTGCACGTTCTGAACAACGTCTTGATTAGTAAACCGATTCCCAACCAGATCGGCATTGCGATGAGAGAGCACGAGACCTTCTTCTTGCATCAAAATCATGTCATCATTTGGATGTAAATAGCCACTTGTGATGTGGGAAAATAACTCCCGTTCGTCTAAACGAATGCGCACATTCCCAATCGGTTCAGTAATATCGTACAAATTATTGATGATCCGAAAAAGTGAAACGATCGTATACTCTCCTGTCTCCCAGCCGCTTCGTGTGAGTACGTAAGGGTCTGTCCACACTACCCTTCCAAGCTCTCCTCTAGCCGCTTCTTCCCACTTTGTTTCATCCCCGCTTATCCTCTCTCCAAGATGAAGTTGGGAACCGTTCATTCCTTCAATCTGCGCCGAGTGAAAGTACGGTTTATTGTTTAAATGAAACGTAAAGAAGCCTCTAATATGATCTCGGAGCCGCTGCATCTCTTCTGGATGACTGCCAGCCCCCTCAACAGGGAGAGTAAAGTATTGCCGAAATTCTTGGCTGTAAATAATGTAGCTTGATAATTCCTCTACTTCTTCCATGACACCGAGTAAGCTTGATTCAATATGACGCAAGTTTTGTTCATTCCGTTCAATGACTTGCTTTTCTAAAATGGAGTTGGACTGATAGTAAACCAATAAACTAATGGTTAATGCAGGAATAAGAATCAGTGACAATAAAATCAAAATTGACTTCCAGCGTAAACTCCAATGACGAAACGACACCCCATTTTTCATCGTAAGCGACAATCCCTTTATATGAGTAGTTGGAAAAGAGCAGTACGATTCTACTGAAGAATGGTCTGCTCTTTGTCTTTTACTATAGCATCATTGTGCGTTTACCGTATTTTGGATATTCTGTGCAGCTTCTTCTGGCGTTGATCGTCCGATCGTAATGGCTTGTAGCTCATTTTGTAGGACGTTGTTTATGGCCTGAGGAAGAACAGCGTCATATACTGGTGCTGGCGGAGCATCTTGAGAAAGTGCAAGCATATCTAAAAAGAGTGGATCCAGATCCGCATCTTCAGGCATATCGACGTCTGCAGCGACAACCCGACCTACGCCAATTAGCTCTTGATAAAATTCTTCATCAAACATCCATTTTAAAAATGTCTCAGCTGCTTCTCGTTTTTCATCCGATAAGTCTGCATTCAGCGACCATGAATTTCCATAAACAGTAGAGATGGTTCCTGAATCTCCTAAAGGAAACGGAGCAATCCCAACATTCATGTCATCCGGTTTATTGGTCAAGATGCTAATCGCACCCCAGTTCCCGTCAATGACCATGGCAGAGCGCTCTTGTAAAAAGTATTCAATCATTTGGTTATCATCAATGGTGTTCAAATCTTCATTAAATGCTTCCATTTCAACCAGCTCTTCTATCACCCCAAGAGCATCAACGAAATCTGAATCTGTGAAGGACCGCTCTCCTTCAAGCACTTGTGGAATAAAATCATTGCCTGTAAACCGATCAGCAATCGTTGAAATGTAAACCGATTGCAGCACCCATGAAGCGGAATTGCCTAAAGCAATAGGAGTCGTATCGTCTCCACGTAAATCCGTAATCAGTTCCTTGAACGCATCATACGTCTGCGGAAATTCATCATAGCCCAATTCTTCAAGCATATCGACATTATAAAAGACAAAGCTTGTTGGATTCTGAACAGAAGGAATGGCATACACCTCTCCATCAAACGTAAAATCGGCAAGGGCGTCTTCATTTAACAAGCCATTGTCAGTCCAATTTTCCACAATAGCGTTAAGAGAGCCTACTGCATTCCCATCGACAAGAGGTTGAAGTTCCGCTCCTGGCCACACTTGAAAAATATCCGGGAGCTGCCCTCCTGCCGCTTGTGTATTTAACCGCGTCCGATAATCAGCATGCGGTGTGGTTTCAATCTTTAAGTGAATGTCATCGTGTTCTTCATTAAATTGTTCCACTCGATCCATCGTTAATTTAAAGTCATCTCGATCTGGATTTGCTGAAGCCCAGAAACTCAGCTCTACCGCATCACCATTCCCTGACCCATCTGCATCTTCTGTACTTCCACCGCAACCTGCAAGCAGGGTCAACATCCCAATCGTTGCACCTGTATAGACGATTTTCCCGCCTTTTAATTGATTGAACAAGCTCATTCCCCCTTTTATGAAATCGCTTTCACTATGTATTATGACAGAATCCTTTCGTTAAAAAAGTCCATAAAATTAATATAACATCTATAAATTTATTGACTTCCTTACGTACAAAAACCTCTGGTATGAGTTTGGGTACACTCACAGCAGAGGCTTCAAACAGTTATTGGAATCGATCTTTCAAAAAAGGTTTATAAGGCTCACAATCCGTTATCTTAGGTGATCAAACCGAGCTGTTCCCTACAACGGTGAATCGTTCATTCCGGTGCTGCGGCTGTTCAACTTCATCCAGTACAGCTATAGCAAAGTCAGCATAGCTAATATAGCTTTCACCAGCTTGATTCAAAATGAGCTGGTCTTTTCCTTTTGTATACGTACCTGTACGTTTGCCTTCCGCATCAAAGAATGCCGCTGGACTCATGTAGGTCCATGTTAAGCTTGTCGTTTCCAGCAACTTTTCCAGCATAAGGTCTGCACCTTTCGCGATAGGTTTATATGCCTCTGGAAAATCAGGGGTATCAAGTAAGCGTAAGCCCTTTTCCTTATCCACATAAAGACTTCCTGCCCCACCAATAATGATAAGCGGCGTATCGGTTTCGCTAAAAGCTTTTATAAAAGCGTCTCCAGCACGCACAAACGATTCAGTATCGAATGCACCGTACGCACTCACAACGGCATCGAATCCCTTCACATCGTCACCCGACAAATGGAACACATCTATTTCTTTAACCTCTATCGACTCACTGACCTTACTCGAATCGCGCACGAAGCCAATCACTTCATGCCCTCGATTCAACGCTTCTTTAACGACGAGTTGCCCTGCTTTCCCATTTGCTCCGATTACACCAATTTTCATCTGTTTTTCCTCCTTGAGTGGTAAACCTGTAATTAAATTAGTTACTTGTAATCATAATAGTTACATCCAATTCGTTTGTCAACCTTTTTTTCTATGCTATACTGAATCAAAAGCGAAGGAAAAAGAAGGTGACACCATGACCATCAGCAGTCGATTCACTGTTGGCGTTCATATTCTTGCATTACTCGAATTCAACCAAGAAACGGCAATCACATCAGAATTCATTGCCGCTAGCGTTAACACGAACCCAGCTCTCATCCGTAAACTGATGGGGATGCTAAAGAAAGCTCATTTAATTGATGTAAAACCTGGCGTAGCTGGGGCAAAACTAGCAAAAAACTTGAGTGAGATTACGTTGTTAGATGTCTATCATGCTGTTCATGCGGTAAAGGAAAATGAACTATTCTCTGTTCATAAAGCACCTACCATTGATTGCGAAGTAGGGAACAACATTCAACTAACGTTAACACCCGTTCTCCACTCTGCGCAAAAAGCACTCGAAGACCAATTGGCTTCTGTCACCATGGAAGCAATTGTTCATGATATGAAATCTTCTTGATTGACGATGCCAAAGAAAAGACAGCAGACCACCCGTGTCTGCTGTCTTTCATTTGTTATACGAGAATGGCCCATAGAATCATCGTTACTATAATGGTCACGATGCCTTGTAGTAAGGTTGCCATTGTTTGCGCTTTATACGCATCATTGACTTTCATCCCGGTAAATTGTGCAACCACCCAGAAATAACTATCATTCACATGAGAGACGGTCATCGCACCCGCACCTACGGCCATTACGACAAGTGCTAATGGAATGGCCCCTTCGATTCCCATAATCGGTAGCATCGGTGCAATTAACGATGACGTGATAACAAGGGATGTGGTTGAAGAGCCTTGGGCTGTTTTTAACGCAGCCGCTAGTAAGAATGGTACAAGCAAGAACATGGCTCCTGTGAATATACCGCTAATGTCCCAGCTTTGAATGATGTCTTCTACACCTGAATTGCGGATAACAGTACCAAAAGAACCACCGACACCTGTTATTAACAGAATAGGTGCAGCATCCTTCAGCGCTTGACCCATCCAGCCTGTTAGGGTTTCTTCATTAAACGCCGGCAAGAGTGGTAACGCTGCCACAACACCGATTAATAAAGCAATAACCGGTTTTCCTAAAAACATAAGGAAGTTCGCAAAGCCACCTTCCACGCCCAATACCGCAATAATAGAACCAAGACCAATTAAAACAATTGGCAGTAAGATCGGGAGGAATGCTGAAAACGTCGAAGGCATTTTCCCGAAGGACGCAACGACTTTATCATAATCAAACTCTTCTCCTGCTGCTGTCACATCTTCTGGCACTTCAATTTTTGTTGCAACTTTAATAGACCAGAGATAACCGACTAATGTAGCAGGAACCGCTACGATTAATCCGATAAAGATCACAGTGCCTAAATAGGCGTCTGCTCCAATGTTCCCAGCCGCGGCAATCGGACCAGGTGTAGGAGGAACAAGGGTATGTGTAGCATATAAACCTGTTGCCAGGGCAACAGACATTGACGCCATTGACACCTTCGCTCGTTTTGATAGCGCTTTCCTTAAACTGTTTAAAATAATAAAGCCTGAATCACAAAATACAGGAATTGATACAATGAACCCAATAATGCTCATCGCTAGCTGAGGATGCTTCGGTCCAACGATTCGAAGAACGACTTCTGCCATTCGATAAGCGGCACCAGCCTTTTCTAAAATAACCCCAATAATTGTCCCAAAGACAATGACGAGACCGATACTCATCATCAAGTTCCCAAAGCCAGTGTTCATGCTTTCAACAATTAGATCAAAGGACATACCTGACGCAAAACCAACAAATAAGGTACCGAGTAATAAGGATAAAAACGGATGTACTTTAAATTTAGATGTAGCGATGATAATAAGTAAAACACCCATTGCAATAATAAGGAATAGCATGGTAATCCCCCTTTTTGAGCAGGCATTCACGCCTGCTCATGTGTCGTTAATCTCGAAACGCAAAAAATGTTCGCACGACTTGTTCAGTAGTCAGTGCTAGATATTCACTGCAACCCTCCATTGCTTGCTCTAAATTCATAGGTCCTTTCACAATACTGAATACACTTGTGATCCCGTATTGATACAGCTCTTCAATTCCTTCGCCAACAGACCCTGCAATGGCAACAACCGGAATACCTTGCTTTTTCGCCGCTTCCGCTACACCCATCGGCGTCTTACCAGAAGCGGTTTGATCATCAATTTGCCCTTCTCCTGTTAACACGAGATCAGCGCCTACCAGCTTCTTTTCTAAATGCGTATGCTCGATGACAAGATCGATGCCTCTTCTCATGGAAGAAGGAAAAAATGCCTGAAACGCTCCGCCTATACCACCAGCTGCACCTGCACCAGCTTGATCATGGAGACGAACTCCTGTCTGTTTCTCAATTAAATCCGCCCATGTGGTTAACCCACGATCCAGTTCCTCCACCATTTCTTGAGTTGCCCCTTTTTGAGGGCCAAACACAGCCGATGCCCCAGTCGGACCAACGAACGGATTTTGAACATCAGATGCAATTAAAAAGGTAGACTCGCGAATACGCTTGTCAAACAAAGCATCATCAATGGCCGTAATCTGACCAACCGCTTCTCCACCGTATCCAACAGATTCCCCTTGCTTATCGAGAAGCTTCATTCCTAGTGCTTGTAGCATGCCAGTGCCGCCATCATTCGTGGCACTTCCACCAATCGCTAAAACAAACGAACGATACCCTGCATCTAGCGCCGCT
Source organism: Shouchella oshimensis (assembly GCF_004375095.1). Taxonomy (NCBI): domain Bacteria; kingdom Bacillati; phylum Bacillota; class Bacilli; order Caryophanales; family Bacillaceae; genus Shouchella; species Shouchella oshimensis. The sequence goes on from NZ_SNUX01000004.1 coordinate 332,300, forward strand.
TTAATGAGCTCTCCAGTGCCCAGAGTCGTCGTCACCATCGGATTACGCTCATGAGCCGGAATTAACACAAGCCCTGACGCACTTGCCATTTCGATTACACACGTCTTCCCATCACCAAGAACGCCATATTCTGCGGTAACCTCCTTGCGAGTCGGTCCTTTCACTACAACCTTTACTTTTTTTCCTCCTGTTGCTGTAACGAGGCTATCCATCGTCCCTTCCCCACCATCTGCAACAGGAACGGAGACGACCTCAGCATTTGGAAGCGCTTTCGATATGGCCTGCTTCATAACGTTCGCTACGTCAACAGCCGATAAACTGCCTTTAAACGAATCTGGCGCAATCACGATTTTCATGTTGTAACCACCTTACGTCATTCTTATAAAGATGATTATAATCTGAATATACACTTTTTACATCGTGCGGAATGTACAAAATTATTCTCTTAAAATCCTTTATTTTCATACGAACCTTACAAACCGAGTTCGTACACTCAAAAATAACACTTCCCTCTCTACGACTTTTGTCTGAGCACCGATCAGTCAAATCGATGAGCATGCTCTCCCTCTTATCAACGATTCAAATCGTTTCTTTCTTACGTACACTAAAAGCAACAACACAAAGGAGTGAAGATAAATGAAAGACGTTATAGTGATTACAGGAGCATCAAGAGGGCTTGGAAAAGCACTAACCCTTCACTATGCGAAACAAGGGTATCGATTAGGAATCTGTGCTCGAAACGAAGAAGAGCTGATGAAGGTAAAAGAAGAAGCGATTGCTTTAGGAGCGGAAGTCGTGGCGGTTCGTGCTGATGTCGCGAACGCAAAGGATGTGGATCGATTTGTGTCTGTCGTTGAAGCCACGTTCGGAACAATTGATATTTTACTGAACAATGCGTCGATCTTTGGTCCAGGACCACAGCTACTAGCTGATTACGATGAACACATGTTTCAAGACGTGCTTCACACGAATGTACTCAACCCGTTTCTAATGACAAAACGCACCCTTGCGACCATGTTAACAAATGACCGTGGGCTGATCGTTTCCATTACATCTGCTGCTGGTAAGACCGGGTTTGCTGAATGGGGTGCGTACGGGGTATCTAAGTTTGCAGTGGAAGGATTGATGCAAACATGGGCAGATGAACTATCAGAAACCGAGACAGAGGTTTGTTTAGTTGATCCTGGTGAAATGAATACTGCCATGCACGACATTGCCGTTCCCAATTGCGATTATTCTTTACTAGAACCAGAAGAGCTGTTGCCGCTATTCGATTACATCATCCAACATCGTGGCACAGTCAACGGAAAGCGGTTTGACATAGATTCATTCTTAGAGGAGGCAGCACAATGACCAATCTTGTTTCGCTCCATGAGGCATTCTCGTTGCCAGCGCATCTTCATGCTCATACACCTGCTGAGCTACGTGGAAACGATCGTTCCGACGTGAAGCTCCTTCATACCGAGCGGAAGAGCGGACGCATTCAAGATCACACGTTAACCGACCTCACTGAGCTCTTACAGCCGAATGATTTGCTTCTCTTCAATCGCAGCCGAACCATTCCAGCTCAGCTCGTAAGTGAAACCGACAACGTAACCGTTCGATTAGCTCGACAACTAACCGAAACCAGTTGGGAAGCACTCATTCTTGGTAAAGACAAGACTGTGGTTCAACTTCAAGACGGAGTGACGCTTCATGTTCAAGGAGATGGCAGTGAAGCCCCGTTAAAGCGTGTGACCTTTCAAGGCCTGCAAGAACCGGTTCTGTCGTTTCTCCATAAATACGGGGAGCCGATTCGGTATGAATACATCAACACCCCTTGGTCATTGGAGTCATACCAAACCGTATTTGCGTCTGTGCCTGGCTCCATTGAAATGCCTTCAGCTGGGCGAGCCTTTTCGTGGAAGCTGATTCACCAATTAAAACAAAACCAAATTCAAGTGGGCTTCCTTACGCTGCATGCAGGCATTAGTTACTACGAAGACAACCAATGGCCAGACCCTTTGCATCATCCTGAAGCTTATATGATTCCAGCAGAAACGATTACAGCGATACATGAAGCCAAAGCACGCGGGGGACGGATTATCGCAGTCGGTACTACGGTGGTGCGCGCAGTCGAATCGTATGCAAAAAACAAGCCTTCTCATCAAGGGGCTTGGACGGATACCACCAATTTGTTCATTCAACGAGAAACGCCCTTACAGCTCGTAGATGGGTTGCTTTCCGGCTTACACGAACCACACTCTAGTCATCTCGAATTATTACGCGCGTTTTTGCCCGATGACGCACTACTGTCAAGCTACCAGCACGCCTTACAAAACAACTACCTCTGGCATGAATTTGGCGATGTCCACCTCATGCTGTAAAAAGGAGGCAACACCATGTTCACAACACATCACATTGGCATCAACGTACACGACCTAGAAGCAACGCTTTCCTTTTACAAACGCTTGCTTGACGCTACGCTAGTCGAACGCATGGCGTTAAACGGCGAAGAGCTTGCGTTTATCCGAATTGGCAACACCTTGATCGAACTCGTCGATTCAGGGCAAGACAAAGAGGAGGATTCATCCGCCTCCTCCATCCATCTTGCTTTTCAAACAAACAACCTCACAGACGCCATCGTTCGCTTTCAAGGGCAACAGATAAAGCTAGAAGAAGGCCCCTATCATCTAGAAAACGGCTGGAAAGCGGTATACTTTCGGGGCATCAACAATGAATTAATTGAACTGATTGAATGCCCCTCTACAAAAGACTATGCTTAACCGCAAACAAAGCCGCCTGTGTCCGGTCGCTGACGTGCAGCTTGGAAAACACATGAGATAGATGAGTTTTCACCGTTTTTTCTGTAATCCCTAGCCGATCGGCAATTTCTTTATTGCTATAGCCTGAAGCAATCTCCACGAGCACTTCCCGCTCTCGCTTTGTTAGGAGTTCGATGGCCTGTTCTTCCTCAGACATTGGCGTCGCAATCCGGTTGAGCACGAATTTGGTTACTTTATCATGCAGCTTATTTTCACCGTTTAAAACCGCACGCATCGTTTCCACTAATTGTTCTGGATCGATGTCTTTTAACTGATAACCATCTGCACCAGCCTGTAAAGCCGGAATCACATGATCCTTATCAGAAAACGAGCTCAACACTAAGATTTTCACATGAGGATAGAGAGCTTTTATCTGGTTCGTCGCTTCCATGCCATTTAATTTCGGCATAAACAAATCCATTAAAATCAAATCAGGCTGAACGGTTTTCAGCTTCTGGAGTGCCTCTTCCCCATTATTTGCCTCACCGACAATCTCCATATCTTCGATGGTATTCAAATAAAACACTAACCCTTTTCGGACAACCGTATGATCGTCCACAATCATCACTTTCATACGTTGTCCCCTTGTACTAGCGGTATGCTTATATTCACGGTCGTGCCTTGATGCCGCGCAGACACAATCGTTACCGTACCGCCCATTTCCTGTACACGTTCCTTTATATTCACGAAACCCATTCCTTTTCTCACAGTGTCGGGATCAAACCCGATCCCTTGATCGACGATCTGTACCGTTACCGCTTCACTTCCAAATAACAGACGGACCGTTACATCCTTTGTCTTCGCATGCTTCTGGCAGTTGTTTAACCCCTCTTGTATCAAACGCCACACGCACACTTCCAATGGTTCAGCGATTTTCTTTAATCCTTCTACTTCTACTACAACAGCTAAGCCAATCAAACGCGCATACGCTTCAACCTTTGCCGCAAGCCCAGACTCCAATCCTTCTGGACGAAGCTGTTTAATTAACTCTTTTAATTCCACAAGAGCTTGATTGCCGAGCTCATGAACATGGGCAACCGTCGCTTTCATGTCCCCATCCTCTAGCTGCCGCTCTAGCCCTTTCGCATGCAAGATCAGAGAAAATAACAATTGATTCACACTGTCATGTAAGTCCCGAGCAAGGCGATTCCGTTCCTCCCGCCGCCATAGTTGTTGCTGCTGCCGATTCAACTCAAACTGCTTCAATTGCAGGGAAATATGTGTTAGCACCTCATATAGAACCGACTCGACACCAGCCGATAACCCTTCATCATACACACACAGCTCAAGCAGATGCTGGTCAAACGGCAAGCGTACCGTCTTGCTCGCATCCCCTTCTTCCCCAGTGAACGTCGACCACTCATTGTAGAAAAACCGAACGCCCTTCCATCCAAAAAACGTCTGTAAAGTCTCCCCTACCGTTGCCAAATAGTCGTCCTCATTCGCCACATCCCGTTGAAAGGCGAGATACTTTCCAAGCTGAGAAAGCAAAGCCGTCTGCTTCTGTTCCTCAATATACGCATTCAACCGCTTAATCGTTGCTCCAATTTGATACGCCACCGTTTCAAACAATTCCAATTCATTCCGAGAAAACGTATCAATGGACGGCGACGCAATATTGATTAACCCAAAAGACTCACTTCCCGCTTTAATGGGGATCGTCGCATGCCGAGACAGGCCCCCTGTATCGCCCCAGTCGTTCTCTACAGCAAGCTTTAATCGCTTACAATTCATAATATTAATCGGTTCATGAAGCTCCCCGTTGTTGTATTTATTCACACAATAACAGCTACCCTCTTTAAGAGGCGCGCACGTTTGATGCCTCAACCCTTGTGGCAACCCTACTTGCGCCACCAATCGTTGCTTCCCTTGCGGCGATACAAGAAAGATCCAGCCCGTTTTAAGCCCAGTCGTTTCAAGAAGAGAGACTAACACCGCCTGTAAAATGTCTTCAATTCGTTCCCCTTCATTTAACGTTTTCGCAATTTCTTTTAACGTCTCGATACTGTTCATTTGTAACTCCTGTAATGGTGTGTCTTTCATTTAGTTTAGCATGAGAGGGGTCGAGGTGGGAGATAAAGGTGGTTGGGGGCAAAGTGGTTAAACAAGCAATACACATTATACGTACTCATTGTACATATTGCCTTAGTGAGATGATATACTAAAAACACTATCAATAGAACGATAGATAGGCGCTTATTATGTGAGGTAGGGGTGTGTCGAGTATTTTTGCAAAAAGCTTAATAGATACAAGTAGGTATCGGAGTCTTTTTGTGATTTAAAACATTAGACATGAATACTTACGAGGTCGTAATGTTTTGCTGAATGTCTTCATCCATAGCATCAATCTTCTTAACAGTCGCTAACACTTGCTGAAGCAATTCGTACATATTCTGGCTTTCAAGCACATGGGCATGATGCAACAACTCCATCTTTATTTCAGCTAAAACGAGACGAGAATAGATTGCAGACATAAGAAGACCTCCAGTAAAAAGTTTCATCACAACAAGAACTTTAAGTGCGGTTTGTTAATTCGATTATAAACGAACTTTAAGTACTTTTCAATAGGATTGGAGTTTGCAAATGGCTAAATTTAACACAAGATTTAAATCACTAAAAACCGAAAAGGCAGTTAACTATCAAGATTTAGCCGATTTACTCGGTATTAGTGTGCGTGCCGTCCAGCATTACGCAACCGGATCACGCTACCCTGATTTCGAAGGTCTTATTAAGCTTGCTGACTTTTTTAATGTATCGTTGGATTATTTAGTGGGGAGAAGTGATGAGAGGGAGAGAAGGTAGTAAAAATTTTATACTCAATATATGCGAATTCTTAATTTGAAACAAAAAACAATGAGTATCATTCTGCTTTTGCATAGGAATGATACTCACATACATTAAATTTCTTTTAAAAATTCTTCGAGTGCCACCCTCCAGTGCCTTACTTCAGAAAATCCATTTAACCTTAATCCCATATGATCAAAGACAGAGTAAGCAGGTCTTTTAGCAGGTCTCGGAAATTCATCTGTTGTTACTGGATTTACTTTAATATCTGTACCACTAAATTCGAAAATTGCTTCAGCAAATTCAAACCAGCTACATTTACCACTATTGGACACATGATAGGTACCATATTTTTCTGTACTTACTATTTCCAATATTTTGTTGGCTAAATCTACTGTGTAAGTTGGAGAACCAACTTGATCTGCCACTACATTTAAACTATCTTTTTCTTGACCTAACTTTAACATTGTCTTCACGAAGTTATTTCCATTTTTTCCATAAACCCAAGAAGTTCTTACAATAAAAGACTTGTTCGTTAGATCTCTTATATAGTTTTCTCCAGCAAGCTTTGAACGCCCGTATACTCCAATTGGTGATACATCTTGAAATTCATGAATTGGCTCTACAGCTGTTCCATTAAAAACGTAATCTGTACTAACATAAACCACTTTTGAATTATGTGCGTTAGCCTCAACAGCGATATTCCTGGTACCAATAGCATTGACAAGATAAGCTTTGTCAATATCTTCTTCTGCATGATCAACAGCAGTATACGCAGCAGAGTGTAAAACAATATCTGGTTTTACTTCTTCAAATATTGATTTCACATCTACTGGATTAGTAATATCTAAATCTTCTCTTGTTAATCCATGTACTTGATAGTTCGCTTGTAAGAAGGTGTTAACTAGATCTTGTCCAAGTTGTCCACCTGCTCCAGTAATTAAAACAGTTTTAGACATTTAGTTTCCCCTGATACTGTTGTTTGTAATAATCCATATAATCGCCGGATTTAATTCGTTCCCACCAGCCACGATTATCAAGGTACCATTGAATGGTTTCTTTAATCCCAGATTCAAATGTGTATTTTGGCGTCCATCCTAATTCGGTTGTTAATTTTTCAGGATCAATTGCGTATCTACGATCATGACCTAGACGATCCTCCACGTAGGTAATAAGCTCTTTAGAGGCACCTAAAGCATCAATAATTGTTTCTACTATTTCAATATTTGTTTTTTCGTTGTGTCCACCAACATTGTAAACTTCTCCACTAACACCATTGTGTAATACTAAATCAATGGCGGAGCAATGATCTTCAACATGTAACCAATCACGTACATTTTTTCCGTCTCCATAAACAGGTAATGGTTTACCTTCAAGTGCATTTGATATCATTAACGGAATTAGTTTTTCTGGAAATTGTAAGGGACCATAGTTATTTGAACATCTAGTAATGTTTATATTCATGCCATATGTTTCATGATAGGCTCTGACTAATAGATCAGCCCCAGCTTTACTAGAGGAGTAAGGACTATTTGGTTGTAAAGGAGTTTCTTCAGTGAAGTATCCTTCATCTCCTAGAGTTCCATATACTTCATCTGTAGATACTTGCACATACTTCTTAATATTCTCTTGTCTTGCCACATCTAAAAGAACTTGAGTTCCTACAATATTTGCTTTTACAAAAGAACCTGGGTCTGTAATACTTCTATCAACATGAGATTCAGCTGCGAAGTTTATAATCACATCAATAGCATTATCTTTCATTAACTTAGACATTAAGTCACTGTCACAAATATCACCTTTGACGAATGTATAATTACTTGCTTCTTCAATACTTTTAAGGTTTTCTAGATTACCTGCATAAGTCAAAAGATCGACGTTCAAGAAACTGTAATTCGGATATTTGTTGACCATGAATTCAACAAAGTTACTCCCAATAAAACCAGCCCCACCAGTTATTAAGATATTCATTAATTCTTTCTCCCATATTCAAAATTGTTTTCTGCATCATCTAACACTGGATGATTTTTATCCTTTTCAGAAAGGATAGCTTCCGCCACCGACCAATCGATATTAAGCTTAGGGTCGTCCCATGCAATTCCTCTATCGTGAACTGGTGAATATAGCTCGTCTACTTTATACTGAACTTCAGTATTCTCTACCAGTGTGCAAAAACCATGAGCAAAACCTTTTGGTACTAATAACTGTCTTTTATTATCAGAAGTTAAAATGAAGCCTTGCCATTCTCCGTAAGTTGGTGACCCTTTTCTAATATCTACGATAACGTCATAGATAGCACCCTTAGTCACCCTAATAAGCTTCGTCTGTGCTTTAGGATTTAACTGATAATGTAACCCTCTTAAAGTTCCAGGTGTTTGAGATAGTGAATGATTGTCTTGAATAAAATTAATATTAATACCTTTTTCATTAAATGCTTGCTCATTATAACTTTCCATAAAGAACCCACGATGGTCTCCATACACTTTTGGCTCTAAAACGTAAGCTTCATCAAATTTAGTTTTACTGATTTTCAATTTAAAGCACCTTCCACAGATTTTTCTATTTTCACCTTTTCAGCTAAACGAATTAAATATTGACCGTAGGCATTCTTTTTAAGTGGCTCAGCTAAATTTAGAAGTTCTTCTTTAGAAATATAGCCTTTTCGGTATGCAATTTCTTCGAGACATGCTACTTTAAGACTTTGTCTTTGTTCTATTGTTTCAATAAAAGTAGAAGCTTCAAGTAAAGACTCGTGAGTTCCAGTATCTAACCATGCGAATCCTCTCCCCAGTAATTCAACATGCAAATCACCACGTTTTAAATAGGCCTCATTAATAGAAGTAATCTCTAACTCACCACGTTCAGAAGGTTCAATTGATTGTGCAATGTCAACAACATCATTGTCATAAAAATAGAGACCAGTGACAGCATAAGTAGACTTGGGCTCTAAAGGTTTCTCTTCAATTGAAATTGCTTTACCACTTTCATCAAATTCAACAACACCAAAACGTTCAGGATCTTTCACATTATAACCAAAGACAGTTGCTCCATTAGACCTGTCAGCTGCTCTTTCAAGCATTGATGTAAACCCATGTCCATAGTAGATGTTATCTCCAAGAATAAGGGCTACCGTATCATAACCAATAAACTCTTTACCAATAATGAAAGCTTGAGCTAAACCGTCTGGCGAAGGTTGGACTTCATAACTGAGTTTAATTCCTAAACTACCCCCATCACCAAGTAGTTGTTCAAACCTTGGCGTATCTTCTGGAGTAGATATGATTAAAATCTCTTTAATTCCAGCTAACATTAATACCGAAAGTGGGTAATAGATCATTGGTTTATCATAAATTGGAAGTAACTGTTTTGAAACTGAACGCGTTAATGGATACAGCCTTGTTCCACTACCACCTGCAAGAATAATACCTTTCATAAATGGCCACCTTCTTAAAAATATTGTCTAAGACCAATATCCTTTGTGCATACTTAATTTTCTTTTTGTATTTATAGATAATTTATGCTCTTTCTTTCCCATTTTGTAGCCAATAAACTTTGAACCATTTCTCAAGACTAAATCAACAATTAAGTGGTATTTCTTTTTCTTCATAAGATATTTTGCTTGTGATAAGACAAAATTTAAGCCTTCTCCCTCCGTATTATCAAAATCATTAATTATCCAATTTTCTCGATAATGAAAGACCCCAATATCGAAGTATCTTTTAAATTCTTCTTTTATAGAATAATTATGAGAATGGTATACTACTGCATTAGCTACATATGCACATTTATAATCATTCATTAGCATTTTAGCGCAAACATAGGTGTCCTCACCCAAAATAACATTGTCAGGAAACCCCCCAATACTAACCAATACATCTTTTCTATATGCAGCGAATGAGTTTGAACAAAATACTGTTTTTATACCTAATTCTTTCCTATCTTTATATCTCTTCACCATACTAACATCAGGGTAATTATGCATTCTTGCAAAACTACCGTGAATATCTGCATCTAGATGAGGAATTTGCCTTCCATAAGCCATTCCAATGGTCTTATCTTTAAAAGCTAATAAAATATTTTCTATAGAGTCATCATTATATAAAATTGCGTCTTGAGTTAAAAATATTATTATTTCTCCAACTGCATAATTTGCAGCCTTATTTCTTGTTCCACCATGATTAAATTCACTGCGTTTGATTTCTATTACTTTAATACCTTGTAATTCAGCCCATTCAACTGTACCATCTTCAGACTCTGAATCTATTAATATGATTTCAAAGTTACTATTATCGACTAATTTAAGTAACCTTTCGCTACTTTTCATCAAATCTTTCTTACCATTTAAAGTTGGGATGATAATTGAGTATTTCAAACTCTAACTCCCTTCCCTAATTAAAATTTTATTATAACTTTCAAATAATAATTTAGTAGATCTTTCCCAGTTGAAATTATTTTTAATGTATACCTGTGCATTTTGAATTTGAGGTTTACCTAAGCTTTTAATAATTTTCCCTTTAATATCTTCTATATTTGATGGGTTTACAAATTCAGCAAATTCACCTAAATACTCCTCTGAAAAGCTATTTTCAGTTGTAACTATATTGCATCCAAAGTAAAGAGCCTCTATATCAACAAGAGGCGTAACTTCAAACCAACTAGCAGAAAGATGAACCTTACTAGCCATATATACTTCCTTCATTTTCTCATATTCAACAGCACCTAAATAAGACATATTTTCGTTACATTTAATTTGCTTCTTAAATTCATTAACATATGATTTACTATTACCATTTTCTTTACCTACGAACAATACTTTAATATCCGATCCTGCTAATGCCTTAATAATATTTAATTGATTTTTTCTTGGTTCAATTCTTCCAACTACCAATACATCATATTTTTTCTTTTTAAAATTCACTTGTTTGCTAGGCAAATTGACGCCATTTTTTACTATTAAATAATCTGTAGTGGAAATTGTCAAATCGAAATCCCTATTGATTTCTATGGCTTCTTTTTCTGCTAACGTAATAACTAAATCAGACTCTCTAATAATTTCTTTTTGTTTCTCTTTCACATTGCTAAATAGCATTTTTAAAGATGCTGTAAAAAGCTCGGGATGGTTAATAGATCTTATTAAATTTTTCACTTTTTCTCTTTTCCAAAAATCTCTTGCAAATACATTTATTAATCGTAATACCCCAGAACGCTGAGTTTTTTCAAAATGATTAATTTGTTCATAGCTATGATGAATAGAAATTAATACTATTTTCTTTTCCAGTCTTTTAGCTTTTTTATAAAATTCCCAAGTTTCTATAGGCCTATCAATATTAACCAAATTGACTATATCGTAATTACTTAGGTCAATTGATAAGTCAGTTGATATAGTTGCATTCACACCAAGTTTATTAAGTTCTTTAACATAGTTTTTGATCTGTTGAGTATCTCCCCCTGTTTTATTAAAGGCGTCGATTCTCATTAGGAAAATAACTTCCAATATTTCCGTCTCCTTGCTCTGTAGTTGATGATTTAACAAATGTAACTATCTTATCTATAAATTTCGGTAATAGATACACTATTACCAAAGTTCCAATTGAGTACGCAAAACCACTCATCAATGCTCCTCTATAGATATAAAATATAAACCCAAGAATAATGCAATACGCAAGATAATTTTTCACATTTAATTTTTGGTCTAATTTATTTAACAAATAAGCCATTAAAGCAGGAACTACAACAATACCGAGAATTCCAAAATCGACAAACATCTCACTAGGTAAAGCGTTTGCCAAATTATTAAAATTCATATAACCAGACTGTATTAAATAATCACCTATTAATTCTCCAGTGTGAGGTGGTTTGCTCTCCCAAATGTTCCTAGGAACGAAAAAAAAGACACTTCCTAATAATTGAAAACCCCACTGTAAACCATATAATGAAACATACTGAAAAGTAGCTATTATATTTGAGTAGGCATCAAAATGCAGCTGTAGTAGTTGAGAGAAAGCTAATTCACTAATGTTAAACGAAGTTATTTCACTGAAACCATCTCGAAATATGTTAACAAATGGAAAGACAATAAATACACCTACTAAAAATATAATGAAAAATCTCAAAGTCGTAATTAATTCCCTATAAAACAATGCTATAATTGTTAGCCCTACGAATGCTAAATAATACCTAGCTACGTTAAAAGGATTTACGTAGTAGATTAATAATAGTACTGAAATTAAAAATGGTATTAAATATATACCCCTATTATTTTTAAATTTCGCAAATACAAGTAGAAAATTGGTGAAAATAATACCCCTTAAACCAATTGCTGCTATTAAGGACAAAGAGCTGTTTTCAATTATATCTTCCCAACCTATGTGACCAAGAAAAAAATCAAACCCCAATAATAAATACGTAAATAATCCTATTACTGTAGCTGAAACAAAGAAGAAAAAAGTTGTAGGTTTGGTGCTTTCAATACTCTTATTGAGCTCAAATTTATTCATCGTTACCTGCCTTGGTGTTTTCCGTACTAACAAAAAAATTGAACTCCATAGAATAAGTATGAAATTAACAATTATTACTTCATCAAAAATAACAGGTAGATTGTTAGGGAAATATCCCGTATTAATTTGGATTATCGGAGAAAATATAAAGAACAGATACTTAAATAGCCATATTATTAGATCAACAGTAACATATTTTCCTTTAATACTTTTTATAATGCCTATAGTTATTAAAGAAAAATGTACTATAAAAGTTAGAGCTACAAATACATTATCTAAGAAAAAAATCATAATTAGCAAATTAATTAAAAAGAAATTTATTACAAAGAATTTTTTCATACATCTACCTCTACATCATGTTGTAAGGCTAATTTTTTTGAGGACATTTGACAACTGCGTGGAAGAAGTCCCTTTAGTGTATTCAAAATAATATATTTCAACACCTAGTTTACTAAATTCTAACTCATAGTTGTCCCATTTTTTAGTACCTTTCCAATCATCACCTTTAAATAACCTATTAAATCTTAACCTCTCCCATGCTTCCAACTTATCTGTATTAGATTCACAAACTGCCTCATCAACAAATTTTAATGATTGTATTATCTCAATTCGCTCTTCAAAAGGTATAATTACTTTCTTATTTTTAACAAGTTCAACTTGTTCATCAGACGTAACACCTACAATTAAATAATCGCAATTTTCTTTAGCTTTTTTTATCACATTTAAATGCCCTATATGGAATAGGTCAAAAACACCAGTTGTATAACCAACAATTTTGTTTTTCAATTAAATTATCTCCTTTCTATCTTTGTTATTAAATTCAATCTTAATAACCCCATGGTGTGGTTTTCTATCTTCTATATTTGGAAGATCCATATAATTACCATAAATATTCTCTAGTACTTCTTTATAATTTTTTGGAATTGGCACCATAATACCTTCAAACTCAGCAAGTTCTGTTAAATTAAACTCATCTTTTCTTCTTAGAAATTTGTTATATCTTTTTTTTGACACTCCATTTTGAAGGTGAGATACATACTTCTCGTTTTCACTATTAAACATACGAGCAACTTTTGTATCTAATTTATCTGTCCATTTTTTAGGTATAGCTTTTAAAATGTAATGTGCAAAAACGAATACACTTCGCTTCACTTTATTGTCTTGTTTCTCCGAAAATCTTTTCACTCTTAATAACTGTAGTCTCCCCATTATATATAATATTTTTTGTTGTATTAATCCTAATATTGAATTTGGCCGCACATTATCTAATGCAAAAATATCAATAAAAATCCCGTGATGAATTTTAGAATCTTTGAAATTATCCTCAAGAAAGATAGTCCCGTTTTTCCTCAATTTAATGAACTGTCTATTAAATTCAGGATCTGTTTCATAAGATTGGAAGAAATAATTGTCTTTTAAATCATCCTGACATTTCGCTTTAAAAATTTCAAAATCTTCACGTAGCATACAAACATCTATATCATCATCCCACGGAATAAAACCTTTATGTCTTACAGTTCCTAATAGGGAACCAGCAAACATTTGATATTTTAAGTTATTCTTTTTACAAATACGGTCAAACTCTATTAATATGTCTTTAGCCTCTATTTGGACTCTCTTTAAAGTATCATCCTTCATTAGTCATACCCCCAGTTTTTTCTTGAATTTTTCAACCAAATTCAACATGTCTTGATCCTTTATTAAAAAGAAAGCTAAAATCATATAAAAGCTTATAACAAAAATCTTTAATAAAAAATCTATTAATGTATTTGATAAAAATTCTTTATTTGAAAGATAATAATTTAAAATTGAGAAAAACATCAAAAATAGAGTATATCTCATAAACAAACTATTAATCTTTAACTTGAAATTAATGTTATATCTTTTAAGACAGACCAACATTATTATAGAATTAAACGCCATAGCAATTGTATTAGCCAATGCAATACCGCCGTGTCCTAAAATCTCCCTTAACCAAATAGAGAGAATTACACAAGCAGTAACCGAAATAAATATTGAATACAATGGTACTTTCGGTTTATTAAGTGCATAGTAAACCCTTGTGAGTACCATAATAAGACTTTGCGATACTAGCATAAAAGAAAAATAAGAGAGTGCTATTGATGTCATAAATATAGCTTCATCTCCAAAAGCGCCCCTACCAAACAGTATATCTACAATTTCTGTACTGAAAAATAATATTACTATAGAAATTGGTAAGCTAATTATCGTCATTATTTTTATAGAATTATTTACGATCTTATTCAAACTTCTTTCATCTTTATCAACTATTAACTCGCTAATTATGGGGAATATAACAATTCCTAAAGATTGTGCTATAACACCTAAGGGCAATTGTATTATCTTTTCACTGTAACTTAATGCTGCTATACTACCTTCTGACAACCCTGATGCAAGAATTCTATTTATAATTAAGTATAGTTGATTTAAAAAGAGACCCAACATTATAACTATAGATGATTTAAAAACTTCATTAGAATGCTTGTTTCTAAGATCTAATTTAATATTTAGATTAACTTTGTATAGAACAACTAACTGGAGTAATATAGTAATAAAGGACCCAATAAACATTCCATAAACTAAAGCAACACTTGCACTAATATGGTCAAAAGATAAAAACATTACTAAAATCACTGATCCATTCAGTATAACTTGTCCAATATTAGATGCAAATAGTCTTTCTTCTGCCTGAAGTAATTGTTTAAATATTTGACTTATGCCTATAAGAAAACATGCTGGTAATAAATAGATTATTATGTTTTGAGCTAAAAGCTTTGTTGGATCGTCCAATTCGGGAGCTAGCAAATTAACAACATGACCCGATAACAATAATATAACTAATATTATTACACCAAAATAAATGCAAGATTTAATAACGACGCTTGACAGAAGTTGTCTACCATTTTGCAAAGCCTTGCTTTTCTCTCTTATAAATATTGGAGTTAAAGCGTTAGCAACTGCTGCACCAAAAACAAACTGAAAAATATTTGGTAAGGTCAATGCAACATAAACTGCATCTGCTTCAAAAGATACACCTAACTCGCTTGCTATAACCGCCTCTCTTAAAAAGCCAATTACTCTGCTTAGTAATGAAATTACAGCTACAATTAAAGTAAACTTTAAAATTTTCAAATCTATCTCTCCACGCACAGAAATCTTAATTTAATAAGATTAATATGCACCTTTTCTAAGCAACACTTGAGATACTGTCTTGAATAATATTTTAATATCAAGCTTTAGACTTCGATTATAAACATAATAAAGCTCAACATTTACTCTCTCAGGATAAACAACGTCACTTCTACCACTTACTTGCCAATAGCCAGTAACTCCAGGTTTCACAGAAAGAAATTTGTCTAAATGGTCTCCATATTCTTCAAGTTCAGGCTTAACAACTGGCCGAGGGCCAACTAAACTCATTTCTCCTTTCAGAACATTAATGATTTGTGGCAATTCATCTAAACTAGTCTTCCTAAGAAAGGCTCCTAATTTAGTAATACGCGGGTCTTCATGGGGTTCAAGTTTGTAATTGTTATCAACATACTTTTGATATAGACTTGGCTCTCTTTTCAACCTGTCCTCAGCATCTATTGCCATAGAACGAAACTTATATATGTTAAACATTTCTCCATGCTTCCCTGCCCGTTCTTGTTTAAAAAGTACTGGTCCCTTTTTTGATTCAAAAAGATAAAGCATTAAAATGAACAACACAGCAGGTAAAATTAATAAGCTCATTACTAAGGCTCCGATAATATCTATTGATCTTTTTGCAAAGATATAAGTTTTTTTATCTTGAAAAATTTTCTCTTTTTCTTTTACATTATTACTTTTAAAAACTTGATCTCGAGCTCGCGATGTATCCAACATATATCCTCCCTAATTATGTAGATGCAATTTTAATTTTATCTAGATATTCTTTCATTTTTCTAATTAATTCTTCTTTCAATTCGTCATGCTGCATCGCAAACTCAATTTGTGTTAAGACAAAACCAAGTTTCTCCCCAACATCATAACGAGAGCCTTTAAAGTCATACGCATACACATTTTGAGAATCATTTAATGCTTGAATCGCATCGGTCAGTTGAATTTCCCCACTTGCACCGGTTTCTTGTTTCTCTAAGAATTGAAAGATTTCCGGCGTTAAGATGTAGCGACCCATAATCGCTAAGTTTGATGGTGCTGTTCCTTGTGCTGGTTTCTCCACAAATTGGGAAACGCCGTACAAACGACCATTTTTTGATTCAGGATCAATGATACCGTAACGGTGAGTTTCCGTATCATGAACCGACTGTACCCCAACGACCGAGCGCTTTGTTTTTTCAAATTGTTGAATCAACTGTTTTAAACATGGTGTATCCGCTTGAACAATGTCGTCCCCTAGAAGAACAGCAAATGGCTGATCACCAATGAACTTTCTCGCACACCAAACAGCATGACCAAGTCCTTTAGGTTCTTTTTGTCGAATGTAGTGAATATCAATCTTCGAGGAAGCTTCCACCTTCTCAAGCATCTCAAGCTTTCCTTTATTAAAGAGATTCTGTTCCAGTTCAAAGGAATGGTCGAAATGATCTTCAATCGCTCGCTTCCCTTTCCCTGTCACAATGATAAGATCTTCAATCCCTGACTCGATCGCTTCTTCTATGATGTATTGAATCGTAGGCTTGTCAACGATCGGAAGCATTTCTTTTGGCATTGCTTTCGTTGCGGGCAAGAACCGTGTACCAAGTCCTGCTGCTGGTATAATTGCTTTTTTGATTGTCATCATTTTGAAAACTCCCCTTTTTAATGTAACTCCGACAATAAAAAACAGTTAGAAAAATTCCTACATCATAAATGTAAGCGCTCTTCTAACTGTTTTTTGTATTGGTCGTATTGACCAGAGGCATTAAACCTCTCCTCACACCATGCCATCGGCGACCTGCGCCTAAGGTGTGTACCCTTAGCATAGCCGAGTGCCTTCATTGGTAATGGTATTGAAGACATGACCAGTTGTTCCATGTAAATAGACGCCCTCAAGAAACAAAGAATGGATTTATCCCACTTTTTTTGACATTCATCGTGTCTTTTTTTCCATTTATGACAGCGTTACTCATAATCTACCATAATTCAGAAGTTTAAGCTAGAAAACTTTTAGAAAGTTAATAACTCATTTCGCATAGTTTTAAACACACTTACAAATATTAATATCAGATCATGACTATACTCAACTTACTTACCAGACGTAAACAATACCTCTTTTCATTATTCAAGGTAAGTATCACAAATCCCTTTTTTTCGACACCGACTGTCATAAAATATGACAGGGAAATTCCCGTTACAATTGGCGGAAAATATTTGTGATTGTTAGTGCAAAGGCGTTCCTTAATGGTACATTGAAATTTTGAAAGGTTGAAAAATTTATCTTTAATATCTTTTTGTAGTATTTTTCACTGTTTCATTATGATTGTAGACAATAGATAATGAGTATCTGTTCGGTATTCTTCGGTGGAATATCAATTTAAAATTTAGTGCACTTCAATTTTTACCCCAAGTATTAATCATAGGTCTATATATATTTAAACAAATGTACATATTTTTAAAATCAGAGATATTTAGAGGCTCAAGAGATGTATTTGAACCTGAGAACTTTCTAAAGTAGAGAGGGTCATTTGACTCGCTCTACACTTGTGTTATGTCTTTTAATAATAATTGCTGGGTTCCCGCCGACCAAAGTGTAGGGAGGAACATCTTTTGTTACAACACTACCGGCAGCTACTGCACCACCTTCACCGATGGTTACTCCAGGCAGAATAACAGAATTCATACCAATCCAAACATAATCTTCTATAATTACAGGTTTTGACTCAGTAATTCTTTCTAATCGACGAATCGGATCTTCGAAATGCAGTCCGTGTCGATTGCAATCAATAATTTGAGAGTTGGCGGCGATTAAACAATTGTTTCCAATATGTATTTTCTCGTATGCATGAATACAAGAACCGTGTATACGAGTGTTGTTCCCTATTTTTATCTCTGCTCCTTCTTGACCAGTGTAAAGTTTTATTGAATTAGACATGTTAATGTGATAATCACGGTTTACAGAATTGAGCAGCACATTTTCACCAATCGTAATATTGCTGTTTTTCTTTAGACGAAGTTCCATTTTACCGTGAATAACAGCTTTTTTTCCTAAATTAACGCCTTTTTTTCTTGCTGATCTCGCATTTCTTATCCAAATTAATCGGCGTATGATTTTTTTCGTATTGTTAAACAAAATAATCGCTCCTTCTTGAGAATTTATATAAATATAATTATAACATCTATACAAATGCGATAGGTTACATAATTTTTTTATCAGACAGTTGGACGAATCTGTCTGATAAATGTCGTATTCACTAGGCAGCATAATGTTTTTTGAAATTCCATATTCGAGGGTCAGTTCCATAGCGCCAATATTTTAGATAGTGTTACAACAGGTGGAATTATGTTTGAGAACGTTAATTAATAGCCAGAGGAAAATGAACAAATCACTTTAGAAAGACCAGATTCAGCTGACCAAAAGGATCTCTTTGCTGCTTAATTAAATTTAGGGTATGATCTAGAATAGTTGATAACGCGGGGTCTTCATTTGAAGAAATTATCACTTTATACACTATCTTCTTTTTTCTTATTAGCCGGATGCTCTTCAGGGACTGATTTGAATGATGTTCAGTTTGTTCATTCCCAGTTTGTTTCTGAGCCGATGCCAACTTTTGCAATGATTCTCGAGAACGAAAACAATCAGGAGATTGATGTTGCCTACGAACTATTGTTTTTGGATGATGGAGTAAATGAATACTTTGAACATGAGAGTGCATCTATTCATGCTGAAATTCCAAATACAATTCCTGGAGACCAAGAGTTCACTTTCTCTGTTAACCTTGAAGAAGTGCCACCAGATGATATTTTAGAGAATCTGTATGATTTTGATTTGAATCTTCAAGAGTTTGATGGTGATGAGATTGTTAATGAGAGAACCATTGAAGTCAGAGCAGAATAATAAAAAAGACTAGAAGAGTTCAGGCTCTTTCTAGTCTTTATTTAAAGGAATACCCTTATTACCTTTTATGTGGTCGGCATTGTGTACATACATAAAAACACTGATCCTCTTTTATGTAATAAGATTTAATCGTGGCTTTCCTCCACCTATCAATATATAAAAATAAAAAAACAACCAGCTGATTCTTTGGTTGTTCAAATTAAATGAAACATATCGCTTATCTCAATTACCTGTTTCATTTTTGGGTGGTGAGTTAAGCTCAATTACGCTATAGTCAGTATCTTGTTTTGAGGATGAAGCATCGAAAGAATTGGATACGAGATAAAGAGAACTCACAATAAGTAAAGCTGCGATCATGGCAACTACTTGCTTCATGACTGATCAAGTCCTAAAATCGCTTTACACTTCATATCGTGCGCATACTTAGTAAAATAGGCGGTTTTTTTTAGGTCTCTACTCCGTTTATAATATTTCGAAACTTCACTGCTCATTTCATAAGCTTCATAAAAGCATTGACTTGATTCTAGTAATTCTAGGCCCTGCATAATTAACGAATTCTCTTTATCTACATATAAACCACGGGTGACCATTAGCTTCCCTTCAATATCTTTCGCATTCTTCAGTTTGGCCTCTTCTTCTAGCCACGCTAGCCCTTTTTGTTTTTTACCTAATCGTATTTCTAAATTCATAATATGATAATGAGCCTTTATAGAAATAGTTGATTTTTGAAATGCAGGATTCTCTAAAGCTTGTTTAAAGTAGGATATTGCTTCATCAAAGTTTCCTAACCAGATTCTGTTGATTCCAATATTGTATTTGGTTATAGCTTGATTATAGGGAGAAGACTTTGTATCCTCCAATAGGTCATTATACATTTCTTGAGCTTTGCTATGTTGTTGAAGCTCGCTGTATATGCCTGATAAAGTTTGCTTGCATATAAAGACATTAATCTTATAGCTGGAGTTCTTCTCAAAGAATTCTAAGGCTAGTTCAAGATAGGTATATGCGAACGTGTATTGATCAATTTGATAATAACTAATCCCAAGTTTCTGATAGAACTCAGCCTTTTCCACAGGATCTTTGACTTCTTCAATTAATCGTTCGGCAATTTTATAGGTACGTATCGCCGACTTATAGCGCTTGTGATAAAATTCAGCTCTCCCACAAACATAGTAGTACATGAATTTAAGATAATCGTCTGCCTGATTTGCAATGCCCTCCAATACACTCACATCTAAATTGGTTTTCGCTTCCTCTGGAGACACCTTCAAGATTAATAGATCATACTGCAATGAAACCAATTGATAATAAGCAAGCATTTTGTCGTCTGGTTTCATATTGGCAACCAGTACATCGACTTCTGGCTTTAATAACTTTGCTTGTTTTACATCATTTGTCTTAATACAACTATACCAATCTACGATTTGTTGTCCTACCCTCTCAACTGCTAAACCCTTCATAACTCCCCTCTTTTCTTTCTATATATACTGAAAAACCCTCGTCTGTTCAAAAGATGAGGATTTTTCAAAATAACAAAGCAGTACTACTTAGACGTGGAGCGACTCTAGGTAAATAATTAATGCTCGTGCTTACTTTCTACTGAACCAAAACTTGCAGGACCATGCTCATGCTTGTGACTTAATGAATCAAAAGTATTTGCCGTATAACTTATAGAACCTAGAACAAAAACAACCGCTAATCCAGTTAACAACTTTTTCAACTTTGATCAACCCCTAGTATTGTTTTATTACCCATTTCATTTGCATACTCTAAGAAATATAAAGCTTTTTTGTAATCATCCGCTTTTTTATAATGTTTGGAAATTTCTTCACACAGATTGCGACATTCAGAATAATACTCATGTGTTTGTAGCAAATTCAAGCCCTTTTCTATAAGCCAGTATCCCTCATTCAAGTAAAGACCACGACATATTAAAAGCTTCCCTTCAATCTCTTTCACATCTTTATTATGTACTTCTTCTTCTAATTGTTCAAGCCCCTCTGCATAGTTTCCCAACCTCATTTGTAAATTTAATACATGGTACTTTGCTTTTAAATAGATAGCTGAATTCCTAAATTCTTCAATTCGTATAGCCTTGTTAAAATGTTGAATAGCTTCGTCAAGATTGCCAACAAAGATTCTACTTAAACCCATATTGTATGTAGTGATCGCTTGATAATAAGGATATGGTTTTGATAATACTAGTAGCTCAGTATAAATCGCTTCGGCTTTCTCATATTCCTTAAGTTCACTATGAATACCTGCTAAGATTTGCTTACAAGATATGACATTCATTATATAACTAGAATCTTTTTCAAAGATCTCTAAAGCCTGTTCCAGATAGGAGAACGCAAATGTATATTGATCAATCCGATAATAACTGATTCCAAGCTTTTGATAGAATTCAGCTTTTTCTAAAGGGTCTTTTACTTTTTCAATTAACCGTTCCGCTATTTTGTATGTTCGTATAGCTGACTTATAACGTTGTTTATAAAACTCAGTCTGACCCCATACATAGTAATACATAAAGTTTAAATAATCATTTGTCTGAACGGCGATGTTTTCTAATATCGTTTCGTTTAACGCTTCTGTCTTTTCATCAGGAGCTTCTCTTAGAACCAACAAATCATACTGCAAAGAAACCAATTGATAGTAAGCTAACATTTTGTCGTCTGGTTCCATATTCGCAACCATTATATCCACTTCTGGCTTTAATAATTTTGCTTGTTTTATATCCTTTGTCATAATGCAGCTATACCACTCTACAATTTGTTGTCCTACCCTTTCGACGGCATATGTCTTCATATCCAATCCTCATTTCTTCAAATTCAATCTCTTCCAATTAGTATACAGGAAATATATTGAAATTTAAGATTTTCAAGGTTGGGAAAATGGTTGAACAAGTAAGTTTTTTACATATCTATTTTTGTCTATTAGTGTCATTTTTAGTCGAAAGGATATGGTCATACTTCATAGTCTATAAGAATAGATCTAAGTTATCACTTATGAATTCAAGGAAAATAAATTAAAGGTCGTCTACGACTTTAAGATCTTTTTCTGGTCTTTATTAATAGTACAACTCTACATTCTCTGCTAATCATCTTCAACCCTTGAAACTTTAATAGACAAACGCATTTCGTTAATAATTTATAAAGAATTATAAGAAATATAAGAAATATAAGGCTACGCATATGGAAAATGGTTGAATAGTAACGTAGGATTTTTTAGATTTCTGCCGTTTTCATCTGTGCTTACATTCATTTATAAATCAATCATTATTATTAATAATATTAAAAAGCACGTACATATAAAAAGTATGGTTGCTTTTGGCAATCTTAAAAGTTACAATTCAGATTAATCATTCGATTTTTAAATTTTTGTAAGGAGGTTAATTTATGAGTGATGTAGTCTTTGTCTCAATTTTCATTGGCGGGATTGTTCTATTGTATTTATTAGTAGAAATATCGGTTAGGACATTTTTGAAAAGTAACTCCCTTTTTTTCACTGATTGGTTCACGCCTTTGTTTGGTTTTGTTTTAAATAGCATCATTTTCTCTATACTTGCTTCTCAAGTCGATTCAATACTAATAATTGGAATTTTTCAAGGTGCACTTATAATTGCACCTACCTGCCTCGCGTTAACCATAGTTAAACTTGTGTTATATTATGCCCCGTCTCAGAAAATACAAATAAGAAAAGACCCATCTAAATAGACGGGTCTTTTTGTGTTATGAAGGGCAAGGATAACACCCAATTGGCATACTTACGTGATCGAGAATCATCACGCAACCTGGATTTTCATAACTACAACAATCTGGATCTATGCTACACTGATATTCAAACTGTGGTGACACTTTCTCATTGTTTGTGCTCATAAAATCACCTCCTATAATCTAATTAACAAGCTCTATTCCGAGTATAGCGGGCATATTGTCTAATTCTCCAAGTTCCTGTTTCAGATAAACCTGTAAGACAATTAAAAAAGTTTTCCTCGCAACTGCAAGTGTATGAACCATAAATATCCCAACACGCGTCATGCGCCGCACAACATTCATCAGTGTCGTTAATTGGTGTACCTCCACCGTAATCTGAACCTGCTTGTTGACCACAATTCGAACCGCAATGTTGCCAGTTTAAACCACCAAATGTGCAACAAGTTTCATAACATAACCAGCCAATATTTTGTAACGAAAAATCATGAGTTGTAATCTGATCTGAATGACCGACCGCAACAACCTCATCATTAGTTGAAACTTCGAGTATTTCGTATTGTCCTGATGTGCTTTTAAGAAAAGCTCGAACATCCGTTGTTATTTCACCATCCGGGTGAGTTATTTGAGCTAATTCTAAAGAAAATTTATCCTCATAAACAATATACCCATCTTGCAAAAGCGTTGGAGTCTCATCATCTGTTAGTTTCATATCCGATAATAATTCTTGATGCTGTGTTGGTACATTGTCAAAATCATATCTTTCTCTTGCAAATTGTATTAGCTTCCCTAATTTAGAGCTAAAGTCATTGGTTTCACTGAGTGTATTATAATCAGTACCGAAGATAAATTGATCTTTTTCAAGTAAAATTGTATTGCTATACATAAAATCCATCCTTTACTTTAAATTTTTTAATAGTGATTTAACCTCAGAAGAAAAACCGACATATTTCTTCCCATCAATTATGGTTAAAGGTACACCATGCACTTTCTCAGCTTGAAATTCCTCGGCATAAATATAATGATCAGAAATGTTTTTTTCAGTGTACTCCCTATCTAAAGCACTCATAAAACTTTTTAGGTAATCACAATACTTACAACCTGTTCTAGTATAAATAACTACACTCAAGACTCTCACCTCCTTATATTTATTTAAAGAGATTCTTATTCTCTTTAAGGCGGCACTCGGATTCGAACCGAGGATAAAGGTTTTGCAGACCATTGCCTTACCACTTGGCTATACCGCCACAAATTTATCCCAGAGCCTTTTTCTTTGTAAATCTTACTTTCACTTCTTCAGAGAAATTAAAATACTCCTTATCGTCAACAATACTTAAAGGCACACCTCGACCACCTAGTTCTAAAAATACATCACGATAGAACTAGTTATTAGTTAGATTTTTTCAGTTTAACTAATTGATTATTCCGATAATAAATTCTTTGAGATACGCGCAAAACTTGCATCCTTCTTGGATATAGATAGTAACCATTTTTCACTGCCCCTTTCCTATCCATTAAAGAGAATCGAAAATAACAAAAGTAAACAAGAACTTGATACTTTTAATAATCTCTTTAAAAAAACGTTTACTTTGGCATCAAATAAGAATCGCAAATCATATTACTGTAAATTCCCCATTAAACGATCTCGTATTACTTTATTTTGTCAATTCACTTTATAAATGAGATACTTTTGTCTCTTTAATGACAAAGGGGGTCTTTTAATGTCTGTAAACAAAGGTAATGTTCAAGTTTTTCTGGCTAAATTAAAGAAAATTAGCAATCCTATCATGATTAGATTTCTCAACGAAGAAGAAAATTTGATATTAGTCAAAAAATATATTGCTAATCCTAGCAAAGAGAATATGAAAATTTTAGATGATGAATTTCGATTCTATTTTTACAAGGTTAAATTAATCCACTATATGACGAAACTTGTTGAGCACTATGTATATGATTCTAAAAAACGTTATGCCAGATTTCATAACCGCAACATTTTGATTTTAGATGATGAAAGAGAAAATTCGAATAACAGTCTACATGATTATTTGTTATTTAAAAGCAGTACCTTATTAAGTAATCAAAATAATGAATGTTTATCTCTCCTAGATTGTATAGAAGATAAATACCTTTATAAATTACTAAAAAACCTCAAACAAAAACACTTGAAGATACTAGACCTATTTTACATTTATGATATGAAAAATCATGAAATCGCTCAATTTTTCGGTGATTCACCACAATACATTTCAACTACGCACCGGAATATTATTAAGAGACTATATCAAAATTTGGAGTGTGGAGAGCATGGATAATGTATGTGAGTATATATTAGATAAAGTTGATTTAAAAATTAAGAAGTCGGTAGGCACAATTCCACAACACTACCAAGAAGATGTTGAACAAGATATTAAAGAAAAAATATGCACATCTGCAGATAAAATTAAGTTTGAGGACGTGCCTGGATTTTTCAGTTTTGTTGAAGATCAATTAGGAGAGTGGGATAACGATGAATAATCAAATTGAAAACACTTTAGCATGCATAGTTTCCTTACACCAAACACTTTCAATATGTTCTAAATGTTTAGAATGCTGCAATGAAAAAGACAGGGTTATATATGGGGGTTTGGCTCAAGACACGGCTAAAATGATCTATAAACTTAAAAATAATTTAGATAAATTAGAATAATTTCAGTTTTAGTTGTTTATAAAATTATGCGTATTCTCTCCTTTTAAGTTAAGGAGGTGATGGATTTGATTGAAAACGCAGATACCTTCGCAATGTTAGTTGGTAATTTTGGTTTCCCTATATTAGTGGCGGTCTATTTATTAGTACGTTTTGAAAGGAAAATTAATCTCTTAGCTTCTGTAATTAGGGAGAACAATCATAAAGTCGAGTCTATTAATAGGGAAATTGCGAAAGATGAATAGCTCCACGGAAGCCGGTCATTTACCCTTGACCGGCTTTGTTTAATAATGAAAGATATAACAACTAATTCACACGGGGAAATCATACAAAGATTCAACTTGCCGCCCTCTTTTTTCATGCATTTCACTTTAATGATAATAAAGAAAAACCACTGCGCTGCAGCGGTTTTCCTTTATTCTTATTTCACTTCTTCTACTTCTACTAAGCGGACATTGTCCAATTCCATTCCATAGGGAACTGCTAGTTGTGCATCTCCGGATCGTCGTCCAAAGCCAAACATAAGACTGTAATCCCCATTTTCGTCTACTTCAATGATCGCTTCATGGGTTTCCATTTCCGTTCCAATGGAGTGTCGCTTTATCCCTGATTGACTGCCGACTAATTCGGTATTTAGAAAGCGTGGGGTATCGGAACGCATATCAAAGGCTAGTTTGTACACACCTTCTGGCACTTCTAGATTTTGAAACAGTTGAATGTGCCACCATTCCCAACCGACCTGCTGAACCGTTGTTCGCAAGGTTTCTTGTTCAATGGCGAAATCGGCTAAACCCGCCCAGCCTTCATACCAGCCTTGGTTGTGGATATTCCACGTATCCGACAATTGGTCAGACGTACCAAGCTCTGTTGTTTCTGTAAAGGCACCATCTCGCACTAGGTTTTCTCCTATTTCAACCCATTCCCGATCGTCTGGTTCTCCTGGCTGAGGATAGTTCGCGCCTACTTCTTCATACACGCGAACATAATCTACAACGACTTCACCCGGAAATTCAGTAGTTGCGTCTGGTTCACCACCGTACCATCCACCAACAGCTAAATTTAAAATGAGAAAGAATTCTTGATCAAACGGTGCTGGATACTCGCCGTTATCAGAATGCCATTCGGTTAATCGTGTATACAAATTTCCGTTTACATACCAGCGAAGCTCTCCTGGCTCCCACTCTACGCTATACACGTTGAAATCCGTTGTGGATTGACCCTCTGGAAAACGATAAGCTCCTCCTGAATATTGATTGTTTGGCCACTGACCTCCGTAATGAATCGCTGCGCCAACTTCATCGGTTTCAGAGCCGCGATTTTCCATAATATCAATTTCTCCTGATAACGCCCATCCTCCGTAAATATCTTCTTCAGGCATCATCCAAAAAGCAGGCCAGTACCCTTGACCTTCTGGTAGCTTCATTCTTGCTTCAAACTTTCCGTATGCTTGACTGAATAAGCCATTCGTTTGAACTTTACCTGACGTGAAGTCATACGTACCGTGCTCATCTGTAACGGTCTCTTCTTCGGCACGAAGGACAAGGTGCCCATCTCTTATTTCCACATTTTCTTCTTGATAGGATTGTGATTCATTATTCCCCCATCCCGGGAAGTACTCTCCTCCTGAATAAAACCCGTTACCTGTATCGATGTTCCACTTGGAGCGATCTAATTCCGTGCCTTCAAACTCATCATTCCAGACGAGTTCCCATTCTCGGTCTGGTTCGTTATCGCCAATCCCACCAATTCTATTTATGGATACATTGTCTATCGTAATCGTGTGAGGACGGTTTTCTGTATGGTTTTCACCATTTCGAACATTCCCCAATAAAAACATAAGCTGTAGGTCGCTTTGCTGAAACAATGAAAATTCAATTCGTTTCGTATCGGTGTCGGTTGTGACATCAAAGGCATGTTTCGGATTGTTGGAAAGCCCATTAAGCTCAATTTCAATCGGTCGTTCCATTGTGGATGACACATCAAAACGTAATTCATAGACGCTTCCTCCAGCAAGAGAAATTCCTTCTTGAAACAATTGATTTGACCAGCTAATCGGAATGTTCCAATCAGGGTGCATACCAGCAATTTGGTGAATGTGCATGTTCCCTGCTCCATTCTCAACCGAAAATGTTGACTGCCCGCCTTCACCATCCCACGTATCCCAATGCGCTGTTCCCTCGGAAAAATCGCCATTCCGTACAAGATTCTCGCCTGTGCTAGGGGATTCATCGCTTTCTTGTTCAAGTGTATACGGCAACTGTAGATTCGAAGCGAGCTCTGGTGCATTTACTTTGATCTCTGCATCGCCATTCCCAAATCTCATCGACACTTCAACCTGAATCTTACCGTTTTCAAATGCTTTGTAAGCATCTCCCTCCACATGAACCAATTCTCTTGTAAATTGTTCATACGAGCCTTCCTCTAAAACCCCATCTGTCGCTATTAAATCTGTTTCCTCTACTCGGTCCCACTGCCCATCTCCATTAAAGTCATAGGAAACACGTGCATCGATCCCGATACCGACTGCTGTCCCATTTAAGAATAAATCTGCAACAGCTGTACCGCTTCCATCATACGATCCACTTATCTGTTCGATTAAATAGACATTCCCCTCCCCAGATGCACGGATCGTATCTGCTTTTAACCCTGTCCCTTGGACACTCGACAATGAGCGCTCCCCGTCTTGTTCTACTAAATAGAGTGTATTAAATAAAGTTGAAGCTTCCGTATTGTTACTCGTTGTTGTAGGAATGAACAATAAAGCCACCATAAAGAATAAGAACCACTTTCGTTTCATACTAATGCCTCCTTTATTCAATTTTTATAAAAGCGCTTACATAAGCGCCCCCACTTAACGAAAGCGCTTTCGTTAACCGTATCCTACTTCTATGAATCTTTCAATTGGGAAAATAGCAAAGTAGACATTTACTTAAAAAACTCGCCACTAGAGTAACGGTGGCGAGGTGTTGTATTATATCTAATTTGTTGCTCTCAATCTTTAAAACGACCATATTAACGTACAACCAGTCTTGCCTGATTAACTAGCTTCTAAAACGTCCTCTGCATCGAAATGAAAATGATGATCTTCTATAAACGGATTGTTCACATTAGACGGCACAGATACTGTTGCTAGAACTAACCCGAAAGGTGAGGCTCTCTTACTATGAACAACGGTGAAGGGTACACCTAATTTTATTGCGGTCTTAACATAGAAGGCGTACTGGTTGTAAGGCTTAGAGCCATTAATCCAGAGACGTAAATCGTTGTCCTTTTCCATTTCTTCAAGCACTGCTTTGTAGATCTTTCCACTGTTTAATTGTTCTGTTGTTATCGCGATAACAACACGTTCATAAATGGCATTTAAGAAAAGTCTCTTTTCATCAATAAGCAGTTGGGGCTTTCCATAAATCTGTTGAAGAATATGCTCATATACATTCATTCATGTTCCCCCTTACATAGTAGGTTCAAATAGATATGGTGCCGCTACCGACTATGCTGGTTTCTCTATCGTTTTTAACGGTCGTTTTTTATTCTTTACCTTTTCTTCAATCGCTGGTGTAAAACGATCGACGCCCAAACGCCCAGCGTTATGCTTGCTTACTAATAACGGAATGGTCATCAGAAGCATAAGTGGATTCGTTGATACAGTTCCAGCCAGCAAGAAAGATGTATTCATGACCCCTCCGAAAAATCCAGCCGTTTTCGTGAAAAGACCAATGATCAAAGCGATTCCGACGAACACCTCACCCCACATAACCATAAAACTAAACAAGTCTGCATAAGGGATCGCTACGTTTTCAAGAAAAGCTACGTACAACGGGTAGGCTACTTCTTCCGTACCTCCTTTTAAAACCGGATTGGCTGCGGCTGCTTGTAAAAATCCACCTGCGTTAAATTCTCCTCCCATCACTTTTCCGATACCTGAGCTAAACCACATCCACCCTAAAGCTATACGTAAAACCGTTAGTGCTACTTGAGCTAATTTAGATGATTGCAAGAACTGTAACATGGTTTTTCCTCCTTTGTGAATGTTTTCACATTCTCTTTATACTCTTAGTATACACGCTTTCATGAATTTGTGAATAAATTCACAAACTAATTCACATATTGTTCATAGTTTTGTTTACCTTGCTACTTTTAAACAATGAAATAACCGTATTTCTATCTTATGAGAATCATCCATTTGAAAAAACACATAAAAAAAAGCCCCTTCATAAGAAGGAGCTTCCACATTATTATCCAAGTAACTGAAGTACTTGTTGTGGTTGTTGGTTTGCTTGAGCAAGCATAGATTGAGAAGCTTGAGAAAGAATGTTTTGCTTCGTGAATTCCATGATTTCTTTCGCCATATCAACGTCACGGATACGAGATTCTGCAGCTGAAAGATTTTCAGAAGCGTTATCAAGGTTATTAATTGTGTGCTCTAAACGGTTTTGGTTCGCACCAAGTTTAGAACGTTCTGATGATACAGTATCAAGAGCTGTTTGAATTGCTGTGATCGCTTCATCAGCAGCCGCTTGAGAAGAAACGTCAATACCACTTGCAGCTACATTATTGTCAGCATCGTCTTCATCAATAACAGCGTTTGTACCTACACCAAGAGTTTCTGCATCAAAAGCTCCGATAGAAAGAGAGATATTTTGACCTGCATTAGCACCGATGTGGAATGTACCTTCGAAATCACCAGTCAAAAGTTTCTTATTATTGAACTCTGTATCGTTAGAGATACGTGTAATTTCTTCAGCAAGTGCATCTACTTCTTTTTGAATTTCTGCACGATCTTCATCAGTAGCAGTGTCATTGGCAGATTGTACTGCTAACTCACGCATACGTTGAAGGATTGAGTGTGTTTCGTTTAAAGCACCTTCAGCTGTTTGGATCATAGAGATACCATCTTGAGCGTTACGGCTCGCTTGATCTAAACCACGAACTTGCGCGCGCATTTTTTCAGAGATTGCTAGACCTGCTGCGTCATCGCCTGCACGGTTAATACGAAGACCTGAAGATAATTTTTCTTGTGCTTTTGCTGCCATTCCTTGGTTTACGCCAAGTTGACGGTGAGCGTTCATTGCGCTCAAATTGTTGTTGATAATCATTATTCAACACATCCTTATGTTTTTTTGATCTCCACATCCGTTTGGAGATTGTCTTGCGGTGTTGCTACTCTATATATCGAACGGATTTTTAAGATGTTTATAGTTTTTTAAAAGATTTTTTGTGATAGCCTGAAAACAATTAAAAACCCCTGACACATTGGTCAAGGGCTCTCCATTTATTGTTGTTTACGATTGTGGATCGGCTTCAACGACATCGCCATTTTTATAGACGTTGTAGAATCCGACTGTGCCGGAGCCGCCGCTATCAATTAAGTCTTGGCTTTGTGCTTTAAGGGAGTAGAAGTGGTTCCCTTCTGAATCTTCTCTTAAGACACCGTCACTACTAAAGATGAGGTCATCATTTTGAAGTGCCTCTTCTGCATAGTGAATCGCTGTTTCTACTGGGAATTGTTCGACATCGTACTCTGAGAACAGCGCTACCCACGTATTGATGCCAACAATGCCGTCAGCAATCAGTCCGTGTTCGGCTTGAAAGGCTTTGACTTGTTCTTCCGTGTTTGGTCCAAATACCCCGTCAACCTCGGTTTCAAATCCAGCTTGGCTGATCGTAAATTGAACAAAGTCAACTTCATTTCCATACATACCTGTGCTACCTTGGGTAAGCGTCGGCTGGTGTTCTGGGGCGATGTTTAATACGTTTTCATACTCATTTTGTTCATCTGTTGCCTGTACCATTTGATCATCGGAGGCGGATGCGTGCTGCATGGGAAGTGGTGCTGCTACAAGCGCAACCGCCGGAACAATAGCGAACCATTTCTTATTCATCTCGATCTCCTCCTATTTTTGAACTTATAGGATGGCTACCTTCCTAGAGGCAGAACGAAACGTCTTTAGCAATGGTTACATACTTTTTTAGGTTGCTTGAATCTTCTACACAAGCTTGAGATGTGGACACGCTTCACAGTATTCCCTCTTTCCGACTTTATAATTAAAGCAGCAAGTGCGCCTTTTTGGTGCTTCCACGTCAGGGTTATGCAAGTAGAGAAAGGAGCGAATTGGATTCTTCTTACATGCAAATAGGGCTCCATCTGCTTGTTGTAAAAATGTAAAATCGTCGATGATGCGTTGCTTTACAATGGGGCTTATGTCTTTCGAAAGCATTTTGCGATAAATGGAATTGATACGGACAGCCACGTTTTCCCACAGTATGTTATAGGGCGCAGAAGAGACTTGTTTCATTGTCACGAGTAATGGCGTGAGATGATCTGCGAATAATTCAGACAGCAACGTTTGCCGCATGGTTGTTCGATTCTCAATTGGGATAGTTAGCCACAGCTTGTCTGCATGAGGGATAGACAACTGACGCCCGTTTTCACTTACGTACATTTGATCTGGCGGTAAGCGCAAGACAGCATCAGCGCTTGCCAAGTGATAAAGGGTAGAAGCAGCCACTATTCTGGCATAATGCTTTAGAAAAAGCGAGGCGGCAATCTTTAAATCCGATGTGCCGCAGCTTGCCATGTAACTCTCTAGAAAAGAACGACAGCCCGCTTCTTCAACTAAATAGGATAATCGTCTATATTGTTCATTCGGTTCTTCTTTGTTTATAAAAAATGTGTGGTACTCATCTAGCTGGGTCGTGTCCATTTATAGCCAACACCTTTTTATCAAGTTTATTCGACTAGTATACGGCTCACGATCAAAAAGAACATAGACAATCCAGTCTCTTTGCTTAGTCATTTCCGACCTTTATGTGTTTAGCCAATCAATTGGGCAAATTTTTGCAGCATCAACTTATGTGAATACGCGTTGTAGCTCGTATACAAATGCTTTTCTGCAAAGATTTCATGTACGTGATGGTCTTTTACTGCGCGCATCGATTGCCAGACTGGATTGTTTTGTAGGCGCCTTAATTGCATTCGAATCTGCTTGTTACTTGGTAGCTGGTTATGCTTTCGGTACACGGTAACGATGATACGGTCCGGTTCATACGCCGCTATCCTCTGCACACTCACTTCCTCTATATGAGCAATGCGGTCAATGCCTTCTGGGGCCCTTACGTGCAAGTCTCCGTACAGGACGGAGCCGATGTTTCGCTTCCCATAGATACACTGAGTACCGTCACCAATACCTATAATCAGTACCCGCTCGTCCCTTACCTTTTCACGTATCCGTTCCTTCACGTTCTCGACTTGCTCTCTATAGGCTGTTAAAAAGGCAGCTGCCTCTTTTTCTCGTCCGATAACTTTCGCAATCGTGTTCAAATGGGCACGCCAATCGTCTTGATAATTCAGGACGATGGTAGGAGCAATATGGGTTAAAAGCGCTTCTTTTTGGGTTTGAGATTCAGTGGTCATTCCTGTCCGTACAAGTAAATCTGGTTTCATCGCCAGTAATCGTTCTAAATCCGGACCTTTCTCCCCAATGGACTTAGTCTCCATTAAATGCTCTAGCGCAGGAAACGATTCGTCTATAATGGCCGCATATGGTTTTACGCCAAGGGCAATTAAATGTCCCGTAACCAAATGATTCAAAGAAGCAATCCTTTGGGTTTGTTTAAATGTATGGCTATAAACAGAAGGGGCATAGCCTTCTTTTCGTTTGAATTTGCGGCTAAAATAAAACTCATCATTAAACCCAACCTGCCTTGCAATCGCGTGCACGCTTAACCGGTTCTCAAGCAACAGCTTCTTAGCTTCTTGCAATCGAACGTGGTTCACATACGCCATCGGACTCATTTTTACATGCACCTTAAATTTCCTCGCATAGTAGTCGACTTGAAGCTCCGTTCTCTCAGCGAGTTGTTCTCGGGTCAGCTCTTGATGATAATGGGTTTCGATATAGCGCTTGCTTTGTGTGATTCGGGCTTCAATGGATTCATTCATCTCTTGCTGTTTAAATAAAAGTGTACTCACTAATTCTTGGAAATAGCCATTTGCTCGAAGATAGCCTATATCTGATCCTTCTTTAAAATGTGTGACTATTTCATCGAGTAGGTGCTCAAAACGATAAGGCATTTCCAACTCGGTCTCCTTTGGAAAAAGACATGCAGTCGGTTTGAACACATGATCCTCTTCTTTTAATGCAAGGAATTCAATATAGTAGCCGCTTGTAAGCTCCATTGTCTGATTCTGTTCAAAATGCGCAGGGATAAACCTTATGTTCCTCTCATTCGATGTTATTTCCATTAGGAAGCCATGATGACCCTGTCCTTGTCTTATCACTTGAAGGCTTTGAGCGTATGTAATCGATGTTAATTGAAGGATCATTTCCTTCCCCATCATAATCGAATCCCCTTTCACAATCTTAAAAGTCGTTTTCTTTCATATTAAAACGGAAATATCCATGGACGCTTCTCTCTTGCTTTACTATCATTATAGTTGATTATGATTCTCACTATCAATTGAAAGCAGGGTATGTATGAACAATACATGGAAAAAAACAAGTCTTGTATGCATGACGCTCCTTCTCAGTGCCTGTTCAACGAGCACGGAAGAAAACATAGAGCATTCAGATAACGAAGTCATTGAACATATAAAGGGTGAATTTGTCGTAGAAGACAAGCCAGAGCGAGTCGTTGTATTAGATGTACAATATTTAGACCAAATGATGGCTTTAGACGAGATCCCTGTCGGAACCGTTTACGCTGAAACTGATAACGGTCTGCCAGAGTATCTTGGTGAGGCGCCTAGTGATGCGACTTTGCTAGGTACCTACCTCGAACCGAATTTAGAAGCGATCATTAGCACCGATCCTGATCTCATTATTGCCACAGATACTCATGAAGACATCTATGATCAATTAGAACGAATTGCTCCTACCATCATGTTCGATCGAATGGAAGATTGGCAGACAGTGCTCCTTTCCTTTGGGACAATCTTAGATCAAACGGAAAAAGCAGAAACGGTGATAGCCGATTACACAACAAAAGTGGACGAGCTAAAAGCCGATTTGGAAGAATCGGTAGGCGATGAAGTCGTTGGTCTCATTCGACCCAGGGATGATATGATACGCCTTCACACTACATCCCACCGAACAGCACAAATCTTGTATGACGATCTCGGTCTGACGCCACCAGAAATGGCTACGTTAAGTTCTGATTCCAGTACGATGATCTCCCTTGAAGTCATGCCAGATTTAGAAGCTGATCATCTCTTCTTACTGCAAGACGACACAAACCTAGACTTAACAGCGTCTTTCCAAGCATCCTCTGTCTGGCAAGGGCTAGGTGCTGTAAAGAACGATCACGTTTACGAGAAAAACACCGGTCTCTGGATCGGCTACTACGGTCCAATTGCTATAAACTTGGTCGTTGATCAAATTGCAGAAGAACTGCTGTGACGACAAAAAAACAACTACCCTTTCAAAATTTATGGGTGGTTGTTTTTGTATTTAAAGAAAATGGTCATTCAGTTTTTTGTTTAAAATTGGAGAATTTGCTAAAATTAGATTGTTCTTATCCGAAAGGAGGAGTCTTTATTAGAAACAAAGTCGGCCTTTTCATTACTGCCATTTTCCTTTTTGGCACACCAATAGCCATGTATTCCTTTCACTTATTTCCTGGCGTGTTCACTTATGAGACAACTGAGACTCAACTCTTCGTACGACAAGGTGTGTTCCAACCACATTCCATTTCTTTAGAAAAAGAAGATTTTACCCAGCAGGAGCTTTCTTTAATTACACATTCGATTGACTCGTTACAAGCCAGGGGATTTATGTATTCTTCCCTATTAGCAATGAATATCGGTTTCGTCCTATTTAATTGGCATCGACCAAAGTGGAGAATCCTTTTTCTCGTGATCGCTTTAGCCCTCATACCCCTTTTTTCCTTCTTGTATCTAGACCAGATCCAATCCATTAAAGACTTGTTGCCTTAAGGGAGGTTCTCGCTTTTCCTTAAGGTCTACTGCTATTCTTTTTAGTCTCTCATGATTTGCGTATTTCAATAAACATTTTAATTAAATCAGCTCATTCATTTATTATTGTCGGTAGATCAGAATCTTTATTAAACGTATAGGTTTCATGATCGATTTGAATTCTTACTTCATCATTCCCGTTAAACATCATTTTTTGTCCATTAAATTTTTCACTGTTTATCTTATAGGTTGTCTCTGAAACGTATTCATATGTTCCTTTATCCGTTTCACTTTCGTTGTAGAAATAAAATGTACGATTATCATCTAAATCAAATACCATTGTTGCAAAAGGTAGATCACTGCTTAAATAGGTTCCTTTAAGCGCACTATTTTTTGGAGGTTTGTTGAATACTAATGCAATGACAGAGATTAGCAAAATACTTAAAAAGATACCTATGACAATTGATTTTTTTGAAATATGGTTTTTGCTCAAAATAGAAAGAACCTCCTCTTTTAGGTCATATACTATCATTATGATACAAGACCATTCCTTATTTTCTTTTTAGCTTCATGCTATTTTTAGTCCATACTCGCCACCAGAATTCACGATTGAATTTATCCTCAATCCAAATTCTTCGGTGGCATTTACTTAAAATTAATTCTTTTACATCTTATTTTATCAGAACAAATGATAAATAACCCTGCCATTAGCAGGGTTGAGGTTACGTAATAAGAAATTTTCCTACCTCTATGTACAAATGCCCCTCTGCTCCACACTAAAAAACCCTCTGACTGTATTCCAAAGCCAGAGAGGGAGGATTATTGGTCCTGCTACATTAACGTGAATGAATCCATTCTGTACTTTCAGCCTGTGCTTCTTTAAGCGCTTGCTCGACAGACAGGGTTCCTGTCAGAGCGCCTTCTATCTTCGCTTGAAGAATGTATCGTGGTTGCGAGGATGCCCACGGATAACGTGGGGTGACAGCGTTCGTCATGGCCTCTAAAACAGGGGGCATCAGCGCCATTTCTTGAATACTATCCCATTCTACCGCTTCTTTAATCACAGGAGTGCTGCCCCATTCTTCCCAGAGAAAGCGCTGAAAATATTCGCTTGAACTGAACTTAATAAATTCCCATGCTAGGTCTTTGTTTTGACTCGTCTGACCGATGGCAAAGGGACTTCCAGAGAACATACTCCCTGCACCTTCCTCATTCTTAAACGTTTGGACAACAGGAAAGCGGTCTTCTAGTTCTTGGGCATAGATTGGTTTCATGTTTCCATTCCCTTGGTTAACGGCTATTGCGATATTGTTACTAGGGGTTAACCAACGATCGTTTCCTTGTCCGTTAATAAAGCTTCTTGGCATATAGTTAGACAGTTCCATCATAGCATGCAGCGCTTGCTCCATTTCTTCTGAATCAAAGTTCAACTCGATTTCTTCCCACCGTTGACCAGTGCCCCATTCACCACCAAACCCCTCCATAAAATTGGTTGCTGTTAAGGCGGTGTCATGTGTGCCTGCAAAGTAAATGCCATAGTTTTGTTCACCTGTGACCGGGTTCTCTCCTGTCATTTGCTTTGCTTTTTCCATTACTTCTTCAACAGTCGGGTAATCAGATAAGGGTTCCACGCCCCATTGTTCAAATAGCTCCTTATCATATTGAATAAATCGGCCATCTCCTAGCACAGGTAACGAGTAGATTTGCAAATCATCGTCTTCTGGCCCAAATGTCATCCAGCCTTCTACTAAATTATCGTGGTAGACACTTAAATCAAACGCATCTTCCTCAATGTATGGTTGGAGCGGTTCAAGTAAGCCTTGAGCTGCAAAGTCATTCACACCTGGCATTTGATAGACGTCTGCTTGACTTCCAGCTATCATCGCTTGAGTATTTGGTACATAATTATTCCATGGCATGATGACAAAATCGATGGTAACGCCGGGATGCAGTCGTTCAAACTCTTCTTTCACCGCATGAAACCCTGTTGATTTATGAGCAGTGATCGGATCGGTTGTGTCTTGAAACTTAAATTCTCCAATCATCGCAATGGTTAAATCACTTTCCTCTAGCTGAGGGCTCTCCTCTCCTTCTTGGGGCAAGCAGCCTGGTAAGAGTAGTAGAGACGTGGCGACGAAACAAACAACAGGCAATCGCTTTACATCCATTTGAACTCCTCCTATTCTTTTAAACCGCTTAATGCGATGCTCTGAATAATGTAGCGCTGTAGAAAGACGAAGACGATAATAATAGGTAACACACTCATAGTCGCAAGAGCCATGGTCATTCCGGCGAGAGATGTGCCATTCTCTAATGAAAAACTTGCTAAAAAGAGTGGAATAGTATGCAAGCGTTCCGAGTTTAACACAACAAGTGGCCAAACGAATTCATTCCAATTGCCCATGAACGATAAAATGATTAATGTTGCGGTAATCGGTCCTGCCAGCGGTGCATAAACCTGAAAGAATGTTCTGAATTCACTAGCGCCATCAATTTGAGCGGCTTCTCGCAAGCTATCAGGAACTTGGTCAAAAAACTGCTTTGCCAGGAACACGCCAAACCCATATAAAATCGATGGTACGATAACAGGCCAAAACGTATTCAGTAACCCTGCTGAGTTAAACATGGTGTATAGAGGAATGAGTCTCGCTTCTATTGGAATCATCATCGTTGCGAGCACAATGATAAACAACAGTTTCTTTCCTTTAAATTGCCCTTTGGAAAACGCATACCCTCCTAATAATGCAGCTGAGATTTGCAAAAACACAGAGCAAAACGTAACAAATGCTGAATTCAGGTACGCGCTGAAAATGCGGCCGTTTTCAAACACAAGCTCATAGTTAAACAAGGAAAACGGGTCCGGAATAAACGTTGGTGGAAATGGTACTTGGATATTAGCCAGTCGATCAAAGCTAATGCTTACCATCCACATAAAAGGTGCGACGACAATAATCGCCACGATGACGAGAGCAACATACAGGACGATCTGTGTTATCTTCTGCATGTTTCTATGGTTATTCATCTTCTCCTTCACCTCCTATAGCTTTAAGCGAGTTAGTTTGATGTTGAGCACCGTAAAGAGCAGAATAATCAGAAATAAAAGAACGGTAATCGCCGAAGCAATGCCAAACTCAAATCCACCAAAACCACGCTCATAAATAAGGGCAACCATCGTTTGTAACGACCTGCCAGGACTTCCCCCGGCTCCTCCTAATACAAAGATTTCTTGAAACCGTTGCAATCCAGAAATCCATCCCATGATAATAAGAAAAGCAAAGGTTCCTGCCATATTCGGAATGGTAATAAAGAGCCATTGTTGAAATCCTGTAGCACCGTCGATTTCCGATGCTTCATAGAGCTCTGGAGAGATTGCCTGTAAATTCGCTAGACAGATGATTATGACGAATCCAATCCAATGCCAAATCGTGAGCAAAATAACGCCCCATTTTGATGTTCCCGGATCGGACAACCACGGTGATGTTGGTAAACCAAGGGTATCTAACACATGGTTAATTAAGCCAACTTCCGGCTGGAGAACGAACATAAAGATCATCGCTGCGGCGACAATGGACGTAACGTTTGGTAAGAAGAACATCACTTTAAACACACTTTTAAAGCGGTTAATACGATTAATCATACTCGCTAAAATAAACCCGATTGGAATGGCTAACAGCAATTGAAAGAAAGCGATATAGAATGTATTGTATACAGCATTCCAAAATGCACCCTGACTTAGAACGCGCTGATAGTTCGTTAAGCCTACCCACGTTTCAATCGTTCCGTTTGAGTTATAAAAACTTAAACGGAATGATTCGAAAACAGGGTAGACTATAAAACAAGCAACACCTAGAAACGTCGGTAATAAAAAGACGTACCAGCTAAGTGTTGATTTGATTGATTTGTTCCGTCTCGTTTGAACATTTGCAGGCATCTCAACCCCTGTTTTCATTCCTTCCCCTCCTGTTTGCTTTAGATTAGAAGATCCGTCGTTTCCAACCGTCTAGCTTAGCAATTGCTTCTGCATAGTAATAGTCGCCATAAATGAGTGAGACATTGATATCACGTCCTGCTGGACAATGGCCCGTTGCAAATGAAAGAATGGCTTCAGATTGACTCGGTGCAAGGGCATGGGAAGTTAGACCTTTCACCAATCGTCTAGCCGCCTGTCCATAGAGCGGCTTTTCCTTTGTCTCAACGGCTGCCTCTATTTCTAAAAGACCTGATGCTGCTATTGCACCTGCTGAACTGTCTTTAGGTGCATGGTCACGTTCCACACACCGGAAATCCCATAGAGGTACGGCATCTTCTGGTAAAGCCGCAATAAAGTGGTGTGCAATCTTCTTTGCCGCTATTAAATACGCCTCCTTTCCAGTATGTCGATAGGCATTTGCAAAGCCGTAAAGTGCCCACGCATTTCCTCTACTCCATGCTGAATCGGCAGCCTCCCCTTGGCCTCCTAACGCTTCAATAAAAGCCCCAGTATGAGGATCAAAAGAAAGAATATGGCTTGTCGTCCCATCCTCTCGAACACCGTATTTAAGGGTTGTATCGGCATGGTGATTGGCAATATGGGCATAGCTTGGATCATTGGTAACGTTACTTGCCCAATATAGTAAGGAGATGTTCATCATACAATCAATAATCGCCCAGCCTTTTTTTTCATCGCCATTCCATGCCTTTATAAAGCCACCAACAGGATTAAAACGACCAGCTAAATAATTCGCTGCTTTTAGCCCTATTCGTAAGCTATTTTCATTTCCAGTTTGTTCGTAATCCATAACTGCCGTTAAAAGAAACTGAAATCCAACATCATGATGAAGTACGATTGGATGGGCCTCAAATGCGGCTTCAATTTTTTCTGTCCACGGTTCTGCTTGTATGCGATAAAACGGATCACCCGTAAGGTCGTGCATCAGCCATAATAAACCTGGATAAAAGCCTGATGTCCACCAATCAACGTCCAGGTCATCGTATTTCCCTTCACGGTTCGTGGCATGAGGTGATTTCTCTCCTATGTTCTTTGCCATCTCCATGACCTTTTCGTTTAGCTGCATGGTCGTCATTCGTGTTTTCTCTGTAATCATGCTCTTCCTCCTTCTTGTCGTTGGACGTTCTTTTTTATGATAGCGCTTCCAAATGAGTGAAAGTAGTGATACAATGATGAAAAATATTGTTCTGTTGTTCAAAACGGGAAGGGTGATGATGCGTGAGTAAACCGTCATTCCAGTTCATACCAGAGCACAAAAAGGCGATTGTCTGGCATAACAATAAAACGAGTTTTCCGATTGAATACTATCACTGGCACCAAGGTTTCGAACTATTAATTGTCTTTAAAGGCTCTGGAAATGTGATTTTAAATCAGCGTGTGACACCGATAACACCAGGGAAATTGTTCTTTTTTCAGCCGTTTCAATTACACCACGTTGCCACATTAAAGAATGAACCTTATGAACGATCAACCCTTCACTTTGATCCACTTCACACCGAGAGACTTCTACATATGTACCCTTCTATGCTCCAACTCTTTTACCACATGCAAAACGATACATTTGATCATCAATTCATTGACTTTACCGCTGATTTCTCCTATATTCAACACCTTTGTCAACTCTACGACGAGAGCTTAGGAACTTGCCCATTGAAAGAGCAAATTGATCGAGAAAATGTGTTCCTTATTCAGCTGTTAGGGTATGTTCAACATCAGCTAAAACATCATTCACCTAGCTTACAGACACGGAATCTTCCCTATGCTGAACGGGTCATGCGCTGGATTGAAGGGAATCTCGCAAGACCATTTAAGCTTGATGAATTAGCAGACGAATTGTTTTTATCTAAGTCCTATCTATCAAAACGGTTTCGTATAGAAACAGGCAGCAGCATTACGACTTACTTAACCGCCAGAAGAATGAAGGAGGCCTGTCACTTATTGCAAACCAGCACACTATCTTTAGAAGCCATTTGTTCAAAAATCGGCATTACGAATGTCTCGTATTTCATTCAAATGTTTAAGCGAGAGCTGCAAACCACTCCCCACCAATATCGACTTAATTTGCAGAAGCAATGACAACCACGTATAAATGGATGGGGAAATTCAGCAATAGCAAAACAGTTTTTCTTTAACTGGCATCCTAGACTATACGTAATGTGATAAAAAGGAGACGATTGGATGGACACTGTGCGCATTGGTATTATCGGGCTTGGTAACATGGGTACTTCACACGCTTCCTACTTGTTTCAAAACAAAATTGAAGGCGCTATCATTGGGGCATTTCTTGAGGAACGATCTGGACGGGTGGCGGAATTACAACGACATTTTGATGGGATTCCTCTTTTCACAGATGAAGACGCTTTCTTCCATTCTGGATTGTTTGATGCTGTATTGATTGCCACCCCTCATTATAGCCACCCTCGCCTCGCTCAAAAGGCTTTTGCAGAAGGGTATCATGTGCTCTGTGAAAAGCCTGCGGGTGTCTTTACGAGTGAGGTTCGTGAAATGAATGAAGCTGCTGCTAAAAGCGGTCTCGTCTTTTCGCTTATGTATAATCAACGAACGAAGCCAATCTATCAAACGTTGCGAAAGCTAATTCATGACGGTGAACTGGGTTCGATT
Source organism: Shouchella oshimensis (assembly GCF_004375095.1). Taxonomy (NCBI): domain Bacteria; kingdom Bacillati; phylum Bacillota; class Bacilli; order Caryophanales; family Bacillaceae; genus Shouchella; species Shouchella oshimensis. Next base: position 374,340 of record NZ_SNUX01000004.1, read on the forward strand.
AGAAGAATGAATTGGATTATTACGAACTGGTATCGATCACAAAGCTACTACGATTCTAGTAACTGGCGCGCAACTTGGGCAGGAGAAGGCGGTGGTGTTCTTATTAATCAATGTCCCCATCAGCTCGATCTTTGGGGATGGTTGCTACAGATGGAGCCAAAGCGCCTGCGAGGGTTTTGTTCATTTGGCAAATACCGCGACATTGAAGTGGAAGACGATGTAACGGCCTATCTTGAATACGAAACAGGTGCGACCGGCGTCTTTATTACAACAACGGCTGAAGCGCCCGGGACGAACCGGCTCGAAGTAACAGGAACGAAAGGAAAAGTCGTGATTGAAAACGATGAGCTGACCTTTTGGCAGTTGGAAACAGAGGAACCAGCATTTAACCAATCGTACAAAGGTGGTTTCGGCGCACCGAACAGCCAACTTATTCCGATTGAAGTGAAAGAGGATGCCACTGATCATGAAGGGATTACCCAAAACTTCGTCAATGCGATTCGAACAGGAGAGCCATTAATTGCGCCAGGTGAAGAAGGTATTTATGGATTAACACTTTCCAATGCGATGCAGCTATCGACTTGGATCGATGATTGGGTGTCTTTTCCTCTCGATGAATCGCTGTATGAAAAAGAGTTATCAAAGCGTATTCAGCAATCTCAAGGAAAAAATCATGCTACTGAAACAACATTGGATGTGTCTGGTAGTCATTAAGGAGGGTCTATAATGGGAAAGCAGGATGGCATGACCTATGCACCAAAGGGAAAACCAAACAAAGTTGTGCAACCAGAGGACTTTTTAGTTGCAGCCATCGCTCTTGATCATGGGCATATCTATGGGATGTGTAATGGCTTGATTGAAGCAGGCGGTACACTTGCAGCTGTTTATGATCCGGATCCAGAGAAGGTGGCTCGATTTATTGACGTGTACCCTAGCGTTCGTGTTGCTTCATCTGAAAGTGAGATTTTGACGGATCCCTCCATCCACTTGATTGCGGCGGCCGCTATCCCATCTGAGCGAGCAAACCTTGGCATTCGCGCAATGGAAGCAGGGAAAGATTATTTTACCGATAAGACCCCTTTTACAAGCCTTGAACAACTTGAATTAGCGAAAGCAGCCGTTAAGCGAACAGGAAGAAAGTACATGGTCTATTTTAGCGAGCGCCTTCACGTTGAATCTGCAGTCTATGCAGGCGAACTCATAGCGAATGGAGCAATTGGCGACGTCATTCAAGTGACTGGCTTTGGTCCTCATCGACTTCAAGCAGAGAATCGGCCTGAATGGTTTTTTCAAAAAGACAACTATGGTGGCATCCTCTGTGACATTGGGAGCCATCAAATTGAACAGTTTTTATTTTATGCCGGTTGTTCAGACGCTCAAATCCTTCATAGTAAGGTTGCGAATTATGCAAACCCTGCCTTCCCTGAATTGGAAGACTACGGAGACGCTACTTTAGTTGGGAATACAGGGGCAACTCAGTTTTTTAAAGTGGATTGGCACACGCCTGATGGGTTGAGCACATGGGGTGACGGTCGAACGTTTATTACAGGCACAAAAGGAACAATTGAACTTCGGAAATATGTGGATGTTGCGAGAGAAAAAAGCGGCGATCACCTATACTTAGTCAATCAAGATGGTGAACACCATTTTTCCTTGCAAGGAAAAGTTGGCTATCCGTTTTTTGGTGAACTCATTTTAGACTGCATCCATAGGACGGAACGGGCGATGACCCAGGCACACGCATTTAAAGCAGCCGAACTCTGCTTACTTGCGCAACAACAAGCCGTGCATCTTACCTCAAGGGAGAATGTCCGATGAGCGGGCTTCTCCCACTAAACGAACGATTAAACTTTACGTATCAGGCAGATCATAAAAATGTTCAGAACCTCCCTTTTCATTCTCACGAACTTGCTGAAATTTACTATTTTCATCAAGGAAAGTGCACGTATTTCATTGGGGATCAAATCTTGCATTTACAGCCTGGCGATATGATTTTAATGAACGGTTTAACACTGCACTGTCCGAAGCTATTTCGCGATCAGCCCTACGTTCGTTCTACCCTACATTTTGATCAAGCTTATTTTCAGCGTGTTTTTGAAACAATGGGCTATTCAACTATGCTCGCAACGTTCACTCAAGTGAAACCCCTCCGCCTCCCGTTTCGAGGAACGGAAAAAGAGGAAGTGGAGACCTATTTGAAGCGATTAAACGATTGTAAGCCTCTGAGAGAGTCAGATGAATTCGCTCGCTTTCAACTGGCTTTTATGGATTTCCTCGCATTTCTCTCGTCCCATTCAGATAAACATGGGGACCGACCCTCATCTTATATGACTCAAAAAGAGAAGACCGTGCAGGCTATTGTAGGGTTTATTGAAGCGAATTACCAAGAGGATTTAAAACTTGAGGCGATTGAGGATGCATTGCATATGAGCAAGTATCATTTGGCGAAAGTGTTTAAAGAGATGACTGGGGCAACGATTTTTAAGTACTTATATCAACGACGAGTGAATCAAGCTAAAATTGAATTTCTGCTCCATCAAGCAAGCGTGACAGAAGTCTGTTATCAGGTTGGCTTTAACTATCCATCCCACTTCACAAAGGTTTTCAAACAATTAACAGGCTTGACACCTGAACAATACAAGCGCCAAGCCGTTGCTGAGTAAGCTGGTTGCTTTTACCAGCTTATTTTTTTTGCTTTTGTTCCTGAAGCGCATCTGCAAAACGGTGCAGATTGCTTAGGCTCATTCGTAAACTATCCATAGGGGCACCTTTACATACGTCTTGCTCGACGACGTACCACTCAATTCCATGCCGCTCTCCCCATTGTAAAAGGGGTGGGAAATCAATAATCCCTTCACCTACTTCTGCAAACGTTCGGTCCTCATCTGCGGTCATATCTTTCAAATGAATAACTGGCATTCTTCCTTTGTAAGGCTCCACATAGGAAAGGGGATCATGCCCACCTTTTGCTACCCAAAATACATCAATTTCAGCAAAAATGGCATTATCCTCACGTGGCTCTAGTAAATAGGCAAGTGCATCCATCCCTTCAAGCTGCGTTTCAAATTCAAATGCATGATTGTGGTAGCCAATTCGTAACTCTGGTGCTGCTTTTGCTAACCCATTTAATGTCATCTTCACTTCACGGTACCCACTTTCCGTTTGAAGAGACTCAGGTAAATATGGACAAAACACATCGGTTGTTCCGTATTTTTTTGCTTCTTGTCTGACAAGATCAAATTCGTTAGTTAAACGGTCAAACGAAACGTGCATCCCAGCTGTAGCAACACCATTCTTTTTTAAATGGTAGGCGACTTCGTCTTGATCATAGCCAAGTGGCAACCCAGAGAGTTGAATACCAGCATAGCCCATTTCCGCAATTTCTTTAAAAACAGGACCAATCCCTGCCGATTTCAACTCATCTCTTACCGTAAATAACGTTGCAGCGAACTTATCTTTCATTGGATCAGCTCCTTACGCCTTTTCTCTTACTATAAAAGGATTTTGAAGAAGATGCTTTTCTCTTATTGGCATACATACCCATCTAGTAACACTACATTGCTACACGTTACGTTAACGCTTCCATTGGAACTGGGTCCATATCGGTGAATGTATAATTCTCACCTGCCATGGCCCAAATGAACGTGTAATGACTTGTTCCCACACCAGAATGAATAGACCACGGTGGTGAAATAATGGCTTGTTCATTTTTCACAATGATGTGACGGGTTTCGTTGGGCTGTCCCATAAGGTGCATAACCCTTGAAGATGGCTCCATATCAAAGTACAGATACGCTTCCATTCGTCGGTCGTGTAAATGAGCTGGCATTGTATTCCACATATTATTCGGCTCAAGCAATGTCATACCAACCATGAGCTGACAGCTTTGGATTCCTTCTTGGTGAATGTACTTATAAATAGTGCGGCGGTTCGATTCTGCGTCTGTGCCAAGCTTAGTCGGTACCGCTTCTGAGATTGGCAATTTCTTCGTTGGATACGATTGGTGAGCCGTTGCAGAAACGAGATAGAACCGAGCCGGGTAAGCAGCATCCTCGCTCTCAAATTGAACGACTTCCTTCCCTTTTCCAATGTACAAGCAATCTCGTTTGACAAGGGTATAGACTTCCCCATCCACACGCACTGTCCCTTCACCGCCAATATTGATCACAGCAATTTCTCTTCGCTCTAAAAAATAAGCTGTTTTTAAGACATCACTCCAGTCTAATCGCAACGTTTTTTCTACAGGCACCGCTCCTCCAATAACAAGTCGATCATAATGCGAATACGTCCATTGCAAGGTGTCTGTTTGGAACAGGGATTCAATTAAAAACGCTTCTCGAACCTCACTTGTGCTGTACGACTTAAAATCAATCGGATTCACTTCATACCGAATATCCATTCCCTCGCCTCTTTTCCTTTATTATGAACTTAACCATCCACCATCTACTGCAAGAATATGCCCATTCACATACGAAGAAGCATCAGATGCAAGAAACACCACCGGCCCTTTTAAATCAGCAGGCTCCCCCCATCGCCCCATCGGAATTCGTGAAGAAATCGATTCATATCGTTGTTCATCGTTTCGAATCGCTTCTGTGTTGGACGTCACCATATAACCAGGTGCAATCCCGTTAACACGAACCCCTTTCTTTCCCCACTCGTTTGCGAGAGACTTAGTCAATCCAGCAACTGCATGCTTGCTAGCTGCATACGCTGGAACACGTAAACCACCTTGAAATGAGAGCATTGATGCAATCGTAATAATAGATCCTTTTCCTTGTTCAACCATTCGCGTTCCTACTGCTCTTGAAAGGGAAAAAACAGCATCTAAGTTGATTTGCATAACCGACCGCCACATTTCATCGGTAAAGGCTTCTGCTTCAGCACGTTTAATCGTTCCTGCATTATTGACCAAAATGTCAACGCTTTCAAAAAGGTCAAATACTTGTTTAGCAAGCTTTTCGGCTCCTGTTTTAGCGGCTAAATCGGCCTCTAGTCCAATAAAGGTACTGCCACACCGCTCTACAGCAGCCTTTGTCTCACTCATATCACTTACGCCAGCACCAATAATCGTTGCCCCTGCTTCTGCAAGGCCAATCGCCATCCCTTGCCCTAGCCCACGACTGGCACCTGTTACTAAAGCAGTTTTTCCCGATAGTGAGAACAATCGTTACCCTCCTAATGTTCATTTGTGTTCGTTTGGGTTTGATAATAGCACAATTATTCTCATTAGACAATCTTTTTAATACACTTGTATGCCTTGCTTTTCCAACTCGGCTTTCATTGACTGGTCGATTTGCGTATCTGTTACAATTCCGTCAAGTGCGCTTATCTCTGCAAATGTCATTAATCCGGTCTGACCAAATTTTGTTGAGTCTGCTAGTAAAATAACTTCTTCTCCAGCAGTAATTATTTTTTTCTTCCATTCAATATGTTGTTGATTTAACACAGATAATCCATTTTTTACTGAGATTCCAGTCGTGCCGATAAATGCTTTCTTTACATAGAAGGCATCAAGCATGTTTATTGTCTCTGTGCTGTAAAGAGCAGAACTCGTTCCTTGACGTACGCCTCCTAGCATGATGAGTTGAATGGCTTCTTTTTCATATAGTTCAGCCCCTACTTGAATGTCATTTGTAATAACCGTTAGTGGTTGATCGCCTAACGTTTCTGCAAATGCCACTGCAGTGCTGCCTCCATCTAGCAAGATGACGTCATGATCTGCTAAGCATGTCTTGGCTTTTAAAGCGATTTCCTTTTTCTTTTCGCCGTGGCTCTGTTGTCTTTTTTGAATGGGTAACAAGCTCGTTTCTGTCTCTAACAAAACGGCTCCACCATGGACACGCTTAAGGAAATGCTTGGCTTCAAGTGCCTCTAAATCAAGGCGGATGGTTTTTTCTGTTACATTCAATTGCTTACTTGCTTCTGATACTCGAATGGATCTATGTTCAGCTAAATAAGCGAGCAAGCGCTCATGTCGTTCAATCGTTAACATGCTTTTCACCTCGTTAGTAAATATCGCACATTATCAAACATTTGTAAACGTATCCTTAGAGCAAAAAAGTAGAGGCTGGGACAAAAGTAGATAGACAGACAAAAAGGACGAACATTCCTGAAAATAGGAACGTTCGTCGTTTGTTTTATATGAAAATTAGCAGAAGGAAAATCCGAAGACTCCTGGGGGATCAGCACGTGTCTGAAGACTCTGGAGTGGCGGTTTTCCACGGAGAGGCTGAGGCCGTGTCCCCGGAAAGCGAAGGATTCTCCTGTAGCGGTGCTACTCAGCATATTTTAGACTATTCGTCTTTTCAACTACTACTTTTCGTTATGTCCAAGCCTCTACTCACCTATCTTCTAAACGTAGATAATTGTTCATTTAGTTCAAACGTTTTCCCATATACCTGTTGATAGACATTGAATAGTTGCTGATACGTCTTCACGTTTGCTTCGTTAGGGACGAATTCTTCCTCAATGGACAGAAACGCATCGCCGCATTCCTTCAACGAGGCAAACCAACCACATCCATAAGCGGCCAGCATAGCAGCACCCATCGCAGGGCCTTGCTCTGTTGACAACTTCACGACCTTAGCGTTAAAGATGTCGGCTTGAATCTGTAACCACGAGGCACTTTTTGCTCCGCCTCCAATAGAAATAATCGTCTCAATTTCTTTTCCATATTGTCTAAACAACATCACAGATTCGTGTAAGGAAAACGTAATGCCTTCGACAACTGCACGCACAAAGTGAGCATGCTTATGACCACTGTCCATGCCGATAAAACTAGCTCGAATGGTTGCATCAGCATGGGGAGTTCTCTCACCTACAAGATACGGTGTAAACAGCAAACCATTGGCCCCTGCCGGCACCTCTTCTAGTTCAGCGAGCACTTCATCAAAACGTTTTTCTTGCGCGAACGTTTCTTTAAACCATTGAAGACTGTAGCCAGCCGCAAGGGTTACCCCCATTGTATAAAAGCGCTCTGCAACCCCATGATGAAAATAATGAACGTTACCTTGAAAATCTTTATCGCTGCTTTCCTCGTAAGAGAGAACCACACCAGACGTTCCAACACTAACGAGGGTTTTCCCTTCTTCATAGATACCTGCACCGATGGCGCCACAAGCATTATCAGCTCCTCCAGCGAACACATTGGTTGCGTTCGAAAGTCCGGTGCGTTTGGCGACCTCATCGGTTAATACCCCTACCTTATCATGAGCGTTTACAAGTGGCGGAAACAGAGCTTTATCAAGACCCACTAATCTCGCAATCTCTTCACTCCAGCATGATTGTTTGACATCTAATAAAAGAGTACCAGCTGCATCCGAATAGTCCATATGGAGCGCGTTGGTTAGCTTGAGACGAAGATAATCTTTCGGTAAAAGAAAGCTTTTTACTCGATTAAATACTTCTGGCTCATGGTTTTTCACCCATAACAGTTTCGGTAACGTAAACCCGTCTAAAGCTAGATTTTGCGTCAGCTCAAGCAGTTTTTCTCTACCTACTTTTTCGTAAATCTCTTTACACTCTTCTCCCGTTCTCGTATCATTCCAAAGAATGGCGTGCCGCAGGGGCTGTTGCTGTTCATCAAGTAGAACAAGACCGTGCATTTGTCCAGAAAAACTCATTCCTTCTATGTCCAATGGGTTGCCTGTAAAGTGAGTAACCATTTCGGCTAACCCTTCTAAGGTTTTCTCTACCCACTCGTTTGGATCTTGTTCGCTATACCCAGATTTGTGTTGAATAAGGGGGTATGCTTTTGATCGCTCATGAACCGTTTCACCTTGTCGGTTAACAAGAGTAATCTTCACCCCGCTTGTTCCTAAATCAATGCCAATCACATACTTCACGTTATCACCACACCTAGCCCTAGGTTTTTCTATTGATCTGCGTACATTGTTAATACGTATTGATTGATGATGCCTTTTATACGCTCGAGCTTTCCAGACGTTTGTTGGATTGTATCTAACGTATACGCATGTTGCTCCAATTCTTGTAAGCTAACTGTTCCGTCTACAATTTGTTTGCCAATCCCGGTGGAATAACTTTGGTAGCGATCTTCAACAACTGCTTCTAGTACACCATCATCAAGCAACTTTTGTGCTACTTTTAAACCAACAGCAAAGCTGTCCATACCCGCTATATGTGCTTCAACTAGGTCTTCTGCTGCGAAGGAGCCTCTTCTCACTTTTGCGTCGAAGTTTAATCCTCCCCGCCCAAGTCCACCATTCTTTAGAATTTCATACATGGCGAGTGTTGTCGCATAAATGTCTGTTGGAAACTCATCCGTATCCCATCCTAACAGAGGATGGCCTTGATTGGCGTCAACGGAACCAAGCATTCCATGTATACGTGCGTAGTGAAGCTCGTGCTCAAATGTATGACCTGCTAATGTCGCGTGATTGGCTTCAATGTTAAATTTAAAATCCTTCTCTAATCCGTAGTGTTGGAGGAACGCGTAGCCACTCGCCACATCAAAGTCATATTGATGGGACGTAGGTTCTTTTGGCTTTGGTTCAATTAAAAACTGTGCATCAAACCCAATTTCTTTTGCGTATGCAACGGCTAAATGAAAGAAACGTCCAAGATTATCTAGCTCCAATTTCATATCCGTATTCAAGAGAGTTTCATAGCCTTCACGCCCTCCCCAAAACACATAGTTCTCTGCACCGAGCTCTTTTCCTATTTCTAGCCCTTTTTTCACTTTAGCCGCAGCATAAGCGAACACATCTGCATGGTTTGATGAAGCCGCTCCATGTACAAAACGAGGGTGAGAGAAATTATTTACTGTATTCCACAATAGCTTTGTCTTGCTATCTTTCATATAGTCTTTCATCATAGCAACAATAACATCTTGATTTTTATTGCTTTCCTTCAGGTTCTCGCCTTCTGGCGCAATGTCTACATCGTGAAAACAAAAGTAAGGCACACTTAATTTTTCAAAGAACTCAAAGGCCGCTTCTACTCGCGCTTTTGCCAAATCAAGACCTTTTAAATGATTCCACGGTCTAATCGCCGTTCCTACTCCAAATGGATCTGTTAAATCTTCTGTAAACGTATGCCAGTAGGCTACCCCAAATCGCAAATGGTCTTCCATCGTCTTATCGCCAATAACCTCTTCGGCATTGTAGAATTTAAAAGCAAATGGATTGGTTGAATTCTTCCCTTCGTAGCGAACGTTTGATACCGTTGAAAAATAAGTCATTGTTCATTCCTCCTATAGTTATCCTTTAACAGCACTCGATGAAATTCCTTCCACAATCTTGTTACTAAAAAAGAAAAATGCGATTAAAATCGGTAGCACACTAATGACGAGCGTTGCTCCAATAGCGCCCCAGTCCGTCATATATTGACCAACAAAGTTTTGAATTCCGACGGTTAATGTCTTGTAGCGATCGGAACTGATGAACGTATTCGCAAAAACGAACTCGTTCCAGTTGTAAATCATATTAATAATCGCTGTTGTTGACAAAACAGGAATAGTGAGCGGCAAAATAATGGTGAAAAAGAGCCGATGCAAGGAAGCGCCGTCAATAATAGCAGCTTCTTCTATTTCTTTGGGAATCGTATAATAAAATCCTAAAAGAATCATCATCGTAATCGGCAAATTATAAGCTGTATACGTTAAAACGATGGCCCAAGGGTTATCAATAATCCCTGCATCTAGAAACATACTAAACAATGGAATGAGCGACGAATGGATGGGAATCATTAACCCGATCATAAATAGCCCAAGGACGAGTTTGTTTAGCCTCCAATGCATTCTCGTAATGACGAAAACAGCCATACTCGCAAAAAGTAATGTAAAGAAAATTGATATAGTCGTAATCCAAACACTATTAAAAAAGTAATTACCAATGCCTGCTTCCCAGACGCTGTAGTAATTTTCCCATTTAATCGCTTGCGGTAAAGCAAATGGATTCCCTGCAAAAATTTCACGGTTGTCTTTTAAAGAGAAGAGAAACAACCATACAATAGGGAACACTTGAATGATGGCTACGATACTCAAGCTTCCGTATAACAGGAAGTAACCGAGCTTTTTCATGCAATCACCTCTCGTTAATATTGGATATCTTCTTTATCCGCGGTTAATTTGCGAACAATATAGGTGACAATTAAGGTAATAACTAGAAGAGCAAAACCAACTGCGCTACCATAGCCAAAGTTGTAGCTACCAAAAGCAAGCTTATACATATAAGAAGCCATCACTTCACTTGCTCCGTTAGGTCCTCCGCCGGTCATGACAAAGATCAAATCAAAGTATTTTAGTGAACCAACAACCGCAAGAACAATGGTGACTTTAATCACACCCATAATTAATGGGAGCTTAATACGAAGGGCAATTTGCAATGGACTTGCACCATCGATCTTCGCTGCTTCAATAATCGTTTCTGGTATTCCTTTTAATGCTGCATAATAAATCAGAATATAAAATCCAGCGTACTGCCAAAGTATCGGAATAAAGATGGAATAAAGAACAATCGATGGGTCCGCAAGCCATAGCGGTGGATTTTCCACTCCGATCCAGCCCAACATTGTATTGAGCATTCCGTTTGAAGGGTTATAAATCTTAATCCATAGCTGAGCAATCGCCACAGAAGATAGAAGCATCGGAATTAAATACACTTTACGGAATACATTGGCACCTTTAATTTTTGACGCCAGTATAAGCGAGACGGCTAAGTAAAGAAGTAAACTTAAAGTTGAAAACAGTGCTAACAAAAACGAGTGACCTGCACTCTGCCAAAAGGTAGCATCTTGTACAACGTTTATGTAGTTGTCAAGACCAATAAAGCTCATTTCGCCAATCCCATCCCAGCTCATTAACCCATAATAACCAGTAAGAAGAAGTGGAATAAAGATTAGTACCAGTAGCAGCAATAGGGCTGGAAGAAGGTAGAGGGTTATAAACCACTTGTTTGACATCACTTTGTTCATTTCACACACCCCCATTGAAAGAAGTAAAAAGGGCTCTTCTTACTAAAAAGCCCTTGTGTTAAAAACGATGGATCATGTACGTGCACTATTCATCTGATAAAGCGTTTTCATGTGCTTCTGCAAATTCTTCAGGTGTTATTTCTAATCCGAATAAGGACTGAATTAAATCAAGATGTGTTTGGGCTGTCGCAGCAGACATTTGAACATCTGCATAAAGGGTTAAATTCGTCGCTTCATTCAAATCATTCAAGACGTCTACGTACATATCAGGTAAGTCTAGAGCATCACTGTCTACTGTTGTGGCAGGAAGTACGCCAGCTTCAGAAACCGCTCGCTCTCCCCATTGCTCTACAAAATACGTAGCAAACTGCTTCGATTCTTCTTTTACATCTGAGTCTTCACTAATAAACAAGCCAACGCCAGGACCACCTACATAGCTCTTTGGATCACCAGCACCCTCTACAGTTGGAAACGTAAAATACCCAACACTGTCTCTAAATTCTTGAGGAATGTCTTCATTTGTTGTAAAATTCGGTAAATCCCACGTCGCAATCATGTACATGGCTGCTTGCTCGTTCATAAACATACTCTTCGCTTCTTCATCCGCTAATCCGTTAAACCCACTTACAAATGAATCGTTCTCAACCAATTCTTGTATTTTTGCGGCTGCTTCGACAAGGGCTTCGTCTTCAAATGAACCAGAACGATCAATGGCGCTCGTCAAGGTCTCACTACCGCCAATTCGATCCGCAAAATACATGTACCACATAGAACCGGTCCAGCGATCGCCATTACCTAAAGCAATTGGATTCACATTCTCATCTTTTAATGTATGAATGACTTGTTCGAATTCTTCATACGTTTCAGGCACTTCTAACTGGTAGTCATCAAAAATGGATTTATTGTAGTAAATGTATACTGTGTTTAATTCAAGTGGTAAACCGTATGTTTCCCCTTCTTTCTCATAAGCTTCAAGTGTGCCTGCAACAAACTCTTCTCTTAATCCGTCGTCTAATAAGTCATCTAATGGTGCAAATTTATTTCCCTCAACAAAAGGGTCTAAATAACCTGCTGCCCATGTCATTCCAACATCTGGTAGGCTATTGGAGGCAGATAAGATCGTAATTTGATCTTTGTACTGCTCGTTACTTAGTACTTGCATATCAACAGAAATACCGCTCTCTTCCTCAAAATCAGCTACGATCTCATTGACAATACGATGGTGTTCAGCGGAACTCCCTTGTGGCCATAGATGCATAAATTCAATTGTTTCCGAGCCCCCGTTGCTTGCTTCACCACCAGAACCATTTGAACACCCTACTGCAAGAAGTGATACTAAACTACAAGTCGATATTAATGTAATCGCTTTCTTTTTGTTCATGATCTTCCCCCTTAACGTATTTTGAGATGGTGGAACGAATGTCAAAATTAGAATAGCATGCAAAACTTAGTTTGTCTAGTAGATAAACTAAGTGTATAATGAATAAACAAAGTATCCTAATGAATGGCGTTTCCTGTTTCAGTACTTTATAGTGTACCTAATAGTACACGATATCTTGAAGGGATTGATTTTTTGATTAAGACGTACAACCAGCATGTGGTGAAACAACGAAACAAATCCATTATTTTGCAACTTATTAAGGAATCGTCCCCGATTTCAAGGGCTGATATTGCAAATCAAACCGGCCTTAATAAAGGAACCGTCTCATCGTCCGTGAGTGAACTCCTTGATCATGAACTCATACTTGAACTAGGTCCGGGTTTATCAAATGGCGGTCGTAAACCCGTTATGCTCTTGTTTAATCAAGAAGCAGGCTACTCTATCGGGATTGATATTGGCGTAAACTACATACTTGCCATTCTAACGGACCTACAAGGAACAATTGTTTATGAAAAGCAAATTGATATTGACGAGTTCCCATTTCCAACGGCAACACAAGTCCTTTTCTCTTTAATTGATGAGTTACTCTCTGTTACGCCTAAAAGTCCGTACGGGGTTATTGGGATTGGGATTGGTGTCCCAGGCATGATAAACAAAGACGGTGAGATCTTACTTGCTCCAAACCTGAATTGGAAAAACGTCACAATTAGTAAACTCATTGAAGAGAAGTACAACATACCTGTTACGATTCATAATGAAGCTAACGCCGGTGCTTATGGAGAGAAACGATTTGGTGCTGGACAAGAGCATCGAGATGTTATTTATATCAGTGTAGGCATCGGGATTGGCGTAGGGCTCATCTTAAATAATCAGCTTTATTTAGGACAACATGGGCTTTCTGGTGAGCTTGGACATATGACCATTGATAAAGATGGGCCGGTTTGTACCTGTGGAAATAAAGGATGCTGGGAACTATTCGCTTCCGAAAAAGCGTTAGTACGTAAAGGAAAAGAAGCCGGACTCACCCCTCTTAACCAAAAACCACTCTCACTTGAGACCATTGTCCAGCTAGCTGAAAAAGGGGATCAACAAACAATTGAGCTTATCCAACTCATCGGAAAGAATTTGGCTATCGGTATTAATACCATCATTAATGTCTTTAATCCAGAGCAAATCATTATTGGGAACCGTTTAGCTGTTTTGCACAAATGGCTTTCAGATGACATTCAGAATCATCTCGAACAATCGTCTCTCTCTAATCAATCATCAGCTACCCAGCTACAATTTTCTAAATTAGAAAAGCGTTCAGCTGCTCTAGGTGTTGCTGCTTTTTCCAGTGAACATTTTATCAAACATTTTCTAGAACACAACTAATTCGTTTATCTAACATAACGGATGGAGGTGATGGATCGTTTTTTGCTATGAAAACAGAAGGAGTATAACTTGTTCATGCAGCAATGCATAGAGCTGGTTCATTCCTGTTACCCGTATTGTTAGCGCTTACAACTATTGTGAAAAGGTGGCATGATCGCTATGACAACGATTCAAAACCCTATTTTAACTGGATTTAACCCTGACCCTAGTATTTGTCGAGCTGGAGATGATTACTATATTGCCGTCTCAACGTTTGAATGGTTCCCAGGTGTGGGCATTTATCATTCAAGGGACTTAAAAAACTGGAAGCTTGTTTCAAGACCCCTTAATCGATTATCCCAGCTAAATATGATTGGAAATCCTGATTCAGGCGGTGTATGGGCCCCTGCCTTGTCCTATTCTGATGGGACATTTTGGCTCATTTTCACAGATGTAAAGGTTGTAGCAGGACAATGGAAGGACTGTCATAATTACCTCGTTACGTGCGATACAATCGATGGTGATTGGTCTGATCCCATTCACTTAAACAGTTCTGGCTTTGATCCATCGCTGTTCCATCATGAAGACGGTAGAAAATATTTCGTTAACATGGTATGGGATCACCGTATACCCAATCATTCTTTCTACGGCATTGTTCTACAAGAATATGATCCAGTAAAACAGAAATTAGTCGGAAAAAAAGACGTTATTTTTAAAGGAACGGACATAAAACTAACAGAAGCTCCTCATCTTTATTTCATTAATGGCTATTACTATTTGTTAACGGCAGAAGGTGGGACACGTTTCGAACATCAGGCAACGATCGCTCGGTCAAAAGATTTATGGGGTCCTTATGAAGTGCACCCAGAAAATCCATTACTGACGTCGTATCCATATCCTAAAAACAAGCTTCAAAAAGCTGGCCATGCGTCCATCGTCCACACGCACACGGATGAATGGTTTCTTGTTCACCTTACTGGCCGACCGTTACCTAGGAATGGTCAACCCTTACTGGCACCGAGGGGCTATTGCCCGCTAGGAAGAGAAACAGCGATTCAACGCCTAGAATGGAAAAACGATTGGCCTTATCTGGTCGGGGGAAATGAGCCCTCCCTTCGGATTGAAGGACCTGCTATGACGGAATACCCGTTTGAACAAGAAGACCAAACCGATCATTTTGACAAGGATACGTTACCTATGAATTACCAAACGTTACGCATCCCTCTAGACCAAAAGTGTCTTTCTCTGCAAGATCGTCCTGGACACTTGCGTCTGTATGGAAAAGAATCGTTAACATCAAAATTCACACAAGCATTTGTAGCAAGAAGATGGCAACATTTTCACTTTAGAGCTGAAACAAAAGTCCGTTTTCAGCCAGACACCTTTCAACAAGCTGCCGGACTTGTAAACTATTACAACACAGAGAATTGGACCGCTCTTCAAGTGACCTACCATGAAGAAAAAGGCAAAGTGCTTGCACTTACAGCCTGCGATAATTTTTCATTTTCACAACCATTAGGGATTCAAGAGATCCCCATCCCAAATGAAGTGGAAGATGTCTATTTACGTGTTACTGTCGAAACTCAAACCTATGCTTATTCTTACTCGTTCGATGGTGTTCATTGGACGAAACTAGACATACTCTTTGATTCTTATAAACTATCGGACGACTATGTTCGTGGGGGAGGCTTTTTCACTGGCGCTTTTGTCGGAATGCAATGCCAAGATACATCAGGCGAGAGTCTTCCAGCTGACTTTGATTACTTCACTTATGAGCCACTCGACTAATAAAGTGGAAAGAGGCTGGGACATAACGAAAAGCAGTATTTGAAAAGACGAATAGTCTAAAATATGCTGAGTAGCACGGCTACAGGAGAATCCTTCGCTCATTTTCATATAAAACAAACGACGAACGTTCCTATTTTCAGGAATGTTCGTCATTTTGGTCTGTCTATCTACTTTTGTCCCAGCCTTTTATGATTTTTAGAATAAGGTACAAGAGACCACCGACTACGACATAAATCCACCAGTCTAAAGAAAGCTCAGGCCCGAAACTCGGAACAAATGTATAGAACAAAAACAGCGGGACAAACCAAACCATGCCATATAAGCCACCTTTTAGGATCATCCATGTATCGCTTTTCTTCTGGTCTGGTTTAAATAAAGACTGTCGAACGAAACCAAACACCATACTAATTGCCAAAGGAATTGAGAACCCTACATAGATGGCAATGACAAGTGCATTTCCTACTGATATCGCCTGATTGTAGTCAAAAAAGAGTGGTAAGAGGCCATTCGCCGCGCCTTGTATGATAAAGATAAAGGCAAGTGTACTGAAGAAGGCATCAGCGACCACCGCTAGCTGGTGCTTCTTTTTCTCACGCGGTAAATGAGCAATGAGCTCTTCTGCATAGGCTTTCGGATTTTCACCAAATAGATCAGAAGCGGTTTTTCCTTCCTTCTCCGCTTCTAGCAAATGATCTAGTATATCCATTAACAATTCCTCTGCTTGCTGTTCAGCTATTCTTAAATCCGTTCGAAAATACAAGAGGAAATCTTCATAAACCTGTTGATTCCTTTCAGACAACGCTTCTCGCTTTTCGTTGTTCAGTTTAATTAATTCTTCTGTATACGTCATGTTTCATCCTTCCTTCCAAGAAGCTCGTTTACAGGGGTAACAATCGTGTTCCATTGTTGAATAATACTGTTCAATTCCTCTTCCCCCTCCTTCGTTAAGTAGTAATACTTTCTTTTTGGTCCTGATGGGGAATCTTTTAATTCACTAAAGATAAAGCCTTTCTTCTGTAGACGAAGCAGCACAGGATAAATGGTCCCGTCGCTTATTTCAGGTAGCCCTACTTCTTGTAACCTCACTGCTAATTCGTAGCCATAAACCTCATCTTCTTTAATAATCGTCATTACACACGCGTCTAAGATTCCTTTTAGAATTTGTGTTCTTGACATCTAGTCACCTACTAACTACATGGTATAACCAAGTAGTAATGATTTTAGTAGCTACTCGGTATTACCAAGTAGCTGTCTTTATCTTATATGAGCGGACCAACATATGCAAGGAGAAGTTTGGTTTTTTAACGACCTCCTTTTAACTGTTCTTTTAAAAATTTCAGCGTTTCCTCCCATGATTCCTCTGCTATTTTCGCATTTTGCTTCTTCGTTCCTCCAAACATCATCGTCATATTAAAGTTGGTACTCGCGATCGTTTGTGGAAGATGAGGGAGACTGCTCGGAAACGCCGAAAAGTGTCCTGCTCCCGAATGTTTAATATAGGTATGGTTGACAGCATATTCGTGACCCTGTAACGCTTTTTGTATTCGATCCATAAAAAATACCGCAGGTTGAACATGATCATCTGTACCGGCAAAGACCATGATCGGTGCTTTTATCTCTGTAACTGGAATCGAGTGTGCCTCCATTTTTTCTTCGTCCTTTAAATTCTGCTCCATTGTTGAGAGCATGGAATAAGGTTTTTTCGTCATCCAATGGCGAAAAAAGGAAACGGTATCCTTTAGGCTTCTTTCGGTTTTTAAGAAACCAAGTGGTACGTTATTGTGTGTCCAAGCTGACTTGGACGTAGGCTGAAAGTTAACCATTCCTGAGAACAGAATGGAGCTCGGAGCACTTGCGATCACCGCTTTTAGTTTCGGATACTTTGAAGCATATAGAAGAGCCAATTCAGAACCTCTAGAATGTCCAATTAAACCAAATGTAGATGCATCAATAAACGATTTATTTTCTAAAAAACGATAGGCTTGATCCACATATTCGAGGGGAATCTCTTCAATCCCCTTTGGTAAATTTCCTTGACCAAAATACGCTAGTGCGATAACACCATAACCTTGTGCAGCAAGCAAAGCAGCTGCTCCTCGGTACACACTACCGTCAGATCCTCCCAAGATTACAATACCTGGAAGATTTTTCTGCTCTTTCGGATAATACAGAGATCCTACCAGCTCCCCATCTAAACATTCTTTCACTACTTGTTCTTCTATGAAGGTTCGTGTAAATGTTTGTTCCGCAATCATCTTTCCTTTTTCATCAAAAGCCTTTATGTAAAATGATATTGGCGATGCACTATGTTTTTTAAACAGGTGTTCTTTTTTTTCTATCGCCTTCATGGACCAAAATAATCCTGATGTGTCAACGGTTTGATAGTCTCCAGATAAAGGCGCTTGAGTCGCTACATCAATCATACCGTTTGAATCCGTTTTAAATGTTGCTTCCGATCGAAAAATGCGGTTATCTTCATCCATCGTTTGTACCATCAGTTTCACTTTTTCATTTGCCTGTTGTGTTTTTAACTTGATTGAAATGGAATCGACAATGTTCGCTGTTTCCGTCATGCAGAACGTAGGGTGAACCTTAATTTGATTCAAAATAAACCCTCCTCATTATAAGAATACTTCATATTTTACTCTCCTTTATTCTTACCCACTCAAAACTTGTTGATCAACCATATACGATGAACACTACTCACACTACGAATTAAACATGATTACGGTTTCAACACACCTTGTGCGGTAACGATGAGTATAGTAAAAATACTCTCGTAAAATCGCAGTTACTCCTTCTATTCCCCTGTTTCTCTTTACGCAAATGCTTGCTTAAACCGATTAACTCTGCTATCTTCTAACTAAGTTGCGTCTATCGAAAGAACTAGTTTATCTATAAAGAGATTGGTAGAATCGGATCTAAAGGCATCTGATTGTCCCAATGAGCGTAACCACCCTTCGATAGGGCAATCGATTCGGGGTGGTTCTTTTCTGCCTTGTTACCCCCATTTTGAAACAAATGACTTAACCTTTCGTTCTCCATTCCTACATATGAACAGCTAACAAAATTTGATATAATACTAACATAACTAACAAAATCAGACAGGTTCAGGCGGTGTAAATATGAGTCAACGGAAAGTTACAATGCAGGTCATTGCCGATACTGTAGGTGTGTCTAAATACGTAGTATCAAAAACATTAAATAATAAGCTTGGTGTAAGCGAGGCGACTAGACAGAAAATTTTATTCACCGCGAAACAACTCGGCTATTCTAAAGATGGCCCTTCAGAAGGTCCAAGCCTACCATTAGAGACGGAAATCGAAAATGGTTATATTCTAGTTGTGCTGCCAAACTATGAATACCAAAGCATCTCTTACACATATTGGGGCGCTGTATTCCAAGGCATATCCCTTCATATCCAAAGTAAGAAAGCCGGAATGATTGTCATTACAAGCGAAATGGATTTATCGAAAAAAGTGGATGTCCCAAATTTAATCGGCATCATTACAGTCGGAACAGTAGACGAGCAAACTTTACTTGCGTTATCCACTTACAACTTACCTATAGTTACTCTAGATCACGAAGCTAGAATCATTCGTGCCGATAGCATCTTTATGGATAATCTCGGCGGCATTGAACGGATGACCGATCACTTAATTGGTCTAGGACATAAACAGTTACTGTTTGTAGGGAATATCCATTATTCCCAAAGTTTTTACGAGCGTTGGATCGGTTTTCGTAACTCACTAGAAAAAGCAAATATCCCGCTTACACAAGGAAACCAGAAGATTCTAACCATCCCTTACGACGATAATATGGAAGCAAATCTCCAACAACACTTTGAAGAACTCAGAATTCATTCAACTGACTTCCCCACTGCTTTTGTGTGTGCAAATGATCACATCGCAAGACGCATGATTGTTTTATTAGAAAAGAACGGGTTGGTATGTCCAACAGATATTTCCGTTACCGGCTTTGACTCTCTCGAAGAGGATAAACATTTATCCCCTGCACTCACCACCGTTCAAGTCTTGAAACAAGTGATGGGTCGACGCGCTGTTGATCGCCTTGTCTGGCGTGCTAAAAATAGAGATTACCCATCTGAAAAAATCTTGATAGTCGGAGATATCACTTTCAACGAATCAATAGACGTACCGAAAAAACGATAAGCTTTGTCTTATCGTTTTTTTAATAGTTAGAAATAAAGCGTTTACATATTGATTAGGAAGTGATATGTTTAACAACAATAACAAAATAAACTAACAAAGCTAACAATAATTTGGAGGGGTTTATATGGTTCGTTCTGCACTTAAATCTTTGGTAGCCGTTGGAAGTATCGGTTTGGTGGCAGCTTGTTCTTCCGGCTCTAGTTCAAGTGAGTCGACTGGAGGAGACATTACATTAACAATGTGGCTTTGGCCTGGGATGGGTTTTGCAGAAAAAGCTGCCCAATATGAAGACGAAAACCCAGGAATCAACATTAATATTCAAGAGGCTGAGTACGCTGATGCCCATCAAAACCTTATTACCGCACTTGCTGCTGGTTCTGGTGCTCCGGATATTTCTGGTGTTGATGAAGGGTATCTTGAGCGTATTAAAGAAAGCAGTCACTTGTTCTACGATCTATCCGACTATGGGGCTGCCGATTTAGAAGGCGACTATCTCGACTGGAAATGGAACCAAGCCTCTTCTGATGATGGTTCTGTTATCGGCATTCCTACCGATATTGGTCCAATGGCCATGGCCTATCGCGTCGATTTATTCGAGGAAGCAGGCTTACCTACAGATCCTGATGACGTTGCTGAAGCGATGGGTACATGGGACGATTACATTCAAGCTGGTAAGCAGTTAAAAGAAGAGACAGGGAGCTTTATGTTTAGCGATGTAGCAGATATGTATTCTGCGATTCGTGAGCAAGGGGATAAACAATATTTTGAAACAGACGGCACCTTAATTATTGAAGATAGCCCACAAATTTTAAAAGCGTGGGATAAGTCAATTGAAGCAATGGACATTCAAGCCAATATTGAACGGCAGACACCTGAATGGGGTGCAGCCATTGCAAATGGCGATTTTGCGACGGTCTTCCTTCCACCTTGGATGCTGCAAAATATTAAAAACGATGCACCTGATACAGCCGGTTTGTGGGATATCGCCTTAATGCCTGAAGGCTCAGGGAACTGGGGTGGTTCTTTCTTAACGATTCCGTCTCAAAGCGATCATCCGGAAGAAGCCTATGACTTTATCACTTGGCTCATGTCACCAGATAATCAACTCGATATTTTTGAAGCAAACGGGAACTTCCCTTCCACTCCTGGGATTTATGACGAACCAGCTGTGAAAGAACTCGATGACGGTTTCTTTATTCGTGATGATATTGGTGCTATTTTTGCAGAGGCCGCCACACTTGTTAAAGATGTATACCGGGCTCCAGATACCGCCCCAATCAACACCATCATGCAAGATGCTCTGGGTACTGTAGCCGATGGTGTAGCAGAACCTGAAGCAGCATGGGACAATGCCATTCAAGAAGTGAATCGTCAAACGTCGCGTTAGGTAACAGTGGAGACAGCGTAGGTCATCTTACGCTGTTTCTTATGAACATTCATCAGAAGGGATGGACTTTATGAGTACAGAAGTGCGCCAGCAATACCCACCTACACCACAGAAAAAGCAGAAGAAATATAATCAGCGGACGAGAGATCGTATTTCGGGTTACCTTTACATTTCTCCTTTCTTTCTCTTGTTTGGTGTTTTCGGGATGTTCCCCCTTATTTTCACTGCTTATTTGTCTTTTCACCGTTGGAATATTCTTGGTGAAAGAGAATTTATTGGTTTCTCAAATTACATTGGTTTATTCACAAACGATCCTCTGTTTTGGAAAGCAGTTGGAAACACGTTTAGCATATGGGCGCTGTCCACCATTCCTCAGCTATTTGTCGCCTTAGTGCTCGCCTTTATTTTGAATCAGGCGTTTTTAAAAGGAAAAAGCTTCTTTCGCTTAAGTATTTTCATGCCCAACGTAACATCAATCGTCGCCGTAGCCATCGTCTTCTCTGCTATATTTGGTACCCAGTATGGAATCATCAACTACGTCCTTAGCTTAGTTGGTCTTGAGCCTATTAACTGGAAGGGTTCTTACTTCGGCACGCATGTGGCGATCTCCTCCATGGTGATGTGGCGCTGGGTTGGCTATAACACCATTATTTATTTAGCTGGTCTTCAGAGTATTTCGAAAGACTTGTATGAGGCCGCTACAATCGATGGTGCGAATAAAATTCAACAGTTCTTTTATATAACCATTCCTATGATTCGCCCTATCATTATTTTCACTGTACTCCTTTCATCCATTGGAGGCATGCAAGTCTTTACTGAGCCACTCCTCTTCGGTGTTGGTTCCGATTCACAGGGCTTAACGATGACACTATACCTTTACCAGGAAGCATTTGAACGATTCTCCTTTGGTTATGCAGCCGCCATTGCATGGGTTCTGTTTTTAATCATTATGATTGTCTCACTCATTAACCTCATCGTTACACGTCGAATTAAATCAACCTAAAAAAGAAGGGAGACCGTTTGAAATGAAAGAAGTTGGTCAAAAGAAACTACCCAAGATCTTCTTGTATCTTTTTCTCATTGTGAGTTCACTCGTATCTTTATTTCCGTTCTACTGGATGTTCGTCATTGGGTCCAACTCCACGACGTCTGTCAATCAATTTCCACCTGCAATGATTCCAGGAACGCAGTTTTTTGAAAACGCTAGAAACGTATTTGAGCGAATCGATTTCTTTGGCTCGATGTTTAATTCCTTTATTATCTCTGGGACCGTCACGTTGTCTGTGTTGTTTTTTTGTTCCTTAGCTGGGTTCGCATTTGCAAAACTAAATTTTGAAGGCAAAAATATGCTGTTCGTTTTCTTACTTGCTACCATGATGATTCCACCACAACTTGGGCTTATTCCTTCTTTTATGATCATCAGTCAGTTAGGTTGGATTGATACCCTTCAAGCCGTCATTGTTCCTGCTATGGTTAGTGCGTTCGGTGTGTTTTGGATGCGTCAATATATCTCATCTGCCATTCCTGATGAGCTCTTGGAAGCAGCAAGGATGGATGGATGTAGTACGTTTCGCACGTATTGGAACATTGTTCTTCCAACAGTCAAACCTGGTCTTGCTACACTCGGGATTGTCACGTTCATGAATACGTGGAACGATTTTCTATGGCCTCTTGTCGTATTAAAGGACCAAAGTGTTCACACGATTCAAATTGCCTTACGGACATTAAACGATGTGTTTTATACCGATTATTCCATGATTTTGGCAGGCACATTTATGGCTACTGTTCCTATCTTAATTGTCTTTCTCTTATTTAGCCGCTATTTCATTGCTGGTTTAACAGAAGGTGCTGTTAAAAACTAATACAAAGGAGCCCGTTATGTCTTATTTATTTTTTTACGATTCCACATTTCCATTTGATGGAGAGCGTCCATCATCTACACAACTAGCAGCTCTCACTCAAGTAGTCGATGTAAACGAAGTAGAGGACGCACTAACTAGCGGACAATACGACACGTTTATTAATTTACATGGTTCTTATTTTCCTAAGACTATGTGGTCATCTCTGCTCCGTTTTCTTGAAACAGGTGGTGGGCTTGTACATATTGGCGATATTCCATTCCGATACCCTGTCTACAAAGACAATCATGAATGGAAAATAGAAGTGGAACAAACCGCTTACCACCAGCAACTTCAAATACATGAAGCGTTAGCAGTTCGGACGGATCATGTACAAACGCTCGTACCATCAAGCGAACGACCGCTTTTACAGCCGTTTATTGAAACCATCAGCATACAACCTACCTATGGATTTGTGCTTCACGTGACGAAACAGGATGATCATCCATTAGAGAACGGATCAAGTGGACCGATGGATGCTCACATCTATCCTCTTCTTGTAGGACAGACAGCTGATAACAGGAACGTTTCGGCACCTGTTGTCTTAATTGAAAATACGAAAGGCTCCTTCGCAGGCGGACGATGGATTTTCTTTAACCAACGAATTGATCAGTTGTTTTGGGAACAAGGAATGGATTTACTGAACAAGCTTGCTTGGTATACTGCTGAAGGGGTTACAGAAATTTGGGTTAAACCCGGCTATGCCAGTTACTACCCACAAGAGGTACCGACTCTGACCATTCAAGTACAAAGTCTTTCTTTGCATCATCGTCCTGATCAAAAGAAAGAGTGGACGCTTCACTTACGTGTAAATAAGGATGAGGATTGCCTTTACGAAGACGTTATCCATGTTACACAATCCCTTCACTTATCATTCCTAAAACGAACGCTTCCTTTTCAAGTTCAAGAAGGATTTTACACGATCGACGTGAAAGCGACATCCACCGCAGGAGAAAGCATTGAACTGAATCAAGGCTTTTGGGGTTTTTCAGAAGCTTTGCTAGCATCTGGTACGCCGTTAAAAGCCAATCGAGATTATTTTGAAAAAGACGGTGAACCGTTCCCGATTGTTGGGATGACCTATATGACGTCAGACGTCGCACGCAAGTTTCTATTCCTTCCTAATGCTCATGTCTGGGATCGCGATATGGAACAAATGAAGAACGCTGGAATTAACCATATTCGTTCAGGTATATGGACTGCATGGCGCCAAATCATGTTTGTAGACGGACATCCGTATGAAGAAGTCCTTCGTGCCATTGACGCCTTCGTACTGACAGCAAAAAAGCATGAACTTGATCTGTGCTTTACCTTTTTTGCCTTTACTCCTGAAACGTGGGAAGGAAGCAACCCATACTTAGATCCACGAAGTCTTGCAGCCCAAAAGCGATTTATTGCAGCGATCGCTTCGCGCTATACAGAAGCGACTCATTTACACTGGGATTTAATTAACGAGCCTTCTATGTTTGATCCAAAGCGTATCTTTTCCGGACCACGTTCGGCACGAGACCCTTATGAGATAAAGGCTTTCCAAGATTGGACCCGAGAAAAATACGGAACGATCCGTCGTGTACAGGAAGCATGGAATTATTCATCAGCAGAACTACCTGATTTCCATCACATCGCAACACCGGAACAGGAAGAGATGAATATGGACGTTCAAGATATGCGTAACCCAAGTAAAAACCTAATTTGCCTCGACTATACGTTATTCACCATGGATATGCATAATCGATGGGCCTCGGATTTATCGTCAGCATTGCATGCCATAAACCCAAATCGGTTAGTAACAGTTGGCCAAGATGAAGCATTGTGTTCACAACGACCTACACCATTCTTCTATGCATCAGCCGTTGACTATACGACGAATCACACTTGGTGGCAGCAAGATCATCTAGTCTGGGATGGAGTATTCACGAAAACAAGTGGAAAGCCAAATCTTGTGCAGGAAACAGGCATTATGTATCTCGAGCAACCTGACGGATTAGCGAAACGGACTGAAGATGAATTGCGCACTATTTTAGAGCGCAAGTATGCCTATGCCTTCTCTACTGGGGGAGCAGGAGCCGTACAGTGGCTGTGGAATACGAACTTCTACATGGACAACGTGAATGAGTCCAATATCGGAGCGCTACGTGCTGACGGAACCGAAAAACCAGAAGCAGACGTCTCTTATGACTTCGGAGCTTTTATTGCTGGTGCGAAATCGCTCTTTGTCGATCGAACTCTTGAAGAAGTCGCAGTAGTTTATCCGTATTCAAATGATTTTTCTACACGAAAACTTGCCTTTGCTGCAACGACAAAGGCCATACGTACGCTATCCTATGAATTAAACACTCACGTAAGAGGTTTGAGTGAATATCATTTACATGACTTAATGGAACATCCACCTAAACTCGTTATCGTGCCAAGCGCCCATAATTTTAGTGATGCAGCCTTTGAACAGCTCATCACCTACACGCAACAAGGAGGTACACTCCTCTTCTCCGGACCGTTACGGCTGAATGCAAGCTGGAAACATTCGGAGCGACTAACGAAAGCAATCGGACAAACAACACAACGTAATGTTCTACGTGAAGAAGCACTAACGATGAATGGCAAGACTTACCCAGTTAGCTTTGGCGCAAGACGCATTGCAGAATTAGTAAAAGAAAAGGTCGATGGTTTAAACAAAAACGAAGTGACATCCATTTCAATCGGACATGGAACCTTTATTTGGAGTCCCTTACCAGTTGAGTTAAATGATCGATCGGAAGTGATTGAGGCGCTTTATCGCTATGCTCTTCAACAGGCCAATGTGACGAGTGAACTTATTTGGCATAAAGGTGGAGAAAACCCCGGCGTCTATGGTCGCAAACTTTCATTTAAAGAAGGAGAACTATTCATTTTCGTCTCTGAATTTGCTGAAGATGTAGAGGTTGAAGTGACAAACCCTATTACAAGTAAAACTTATGCTTTCATCCTTGAACAAGAACGATCTGTTCTTTATCATACTGATTTAACAGGTACTATAATAAACAGCTATCGAGACGTTTCTATAAACGAACGAAGAACAACTGTCCACTCATCGTGATGGAAACAGTACGAATAAGTGTTGAAATGAGGCTGGGACAAAAGTAGATAGACAGACCAAAATGTTGAACATTCCTGAAAATAGGAACGTTCGTCGTTTGTTTTATATGAAAATGAGCGGAAGGAGAATCCGAAGACTCCTGGGGGATCAGCACGTGTCTGAAGACTCTGAAGTGGCGGTTTTCCACGGAGGAGGCTGAGGCCGTGTCCCCGGAAAGCGCAGGATTCTCCTGTAGCGGTGCTACTCAGTATATTTTAGACTATTCGTCTTTTCAAATACTACTTTTCGTTATGTCCCCGTCTCTTTTTGGATGAAATGAGAAAGAATGATCCACTAATTCTTAAGTTTTTCTAAACTCTTCGCCCGTCATATTGACGTCAATTTGCTCCATTGCTTATGATAAAACTATAGACTCTGCTCTTGATTCATTCATCCATATTAAAGAGCGTTGTGGTAATAGGAGCGTTGATTATGAAAAAGAAACGATTGTTCATCCCGTTAGCCATTCTCCTCACACTCAGTTGCTGGGTACTCATTTCCATTACCTTGCCACCTAAGTGGGTTGGCATGTCTGAAACAGAATTATGGGTGGCAGACTTTAATCAAGAATCCCTTGCAAAAACAGCTAACTGGTTTGGTCAGGTTTATTGGCATGGGCATTTGAACGTATCTCTTATTGGAGTTGAATTATACCATCACGGTAAGCTATTATCGGAGACACGTAAGAAGA
The DNA here is from genome assembly GCF_004375095.1 of Shouchella oshimensis. NCBI lineage: Bacteria > Bacillati > Bacillota > Bacilli > Caryophanales > Bacillaceae > Shouchella > Shouchella oshimensis. The sequence goes on from NZ_SNUX01000004.1 coordinate 401,057, forward strand.
ATACATATCTTGGGCATAATGATGCCATTGACTATATACATACAGCCGATGCTGCGTTTGATCGTGATGATCAGCTTGAATTAATTGTCAAATGGGAAGCCAATAGTCACGTGTACGAAGAGTCAATCCCTCTTCAATCACGCAAACGTTTTTTTGCTCTTCCTTCATTTTTAAACCCAAAAACCTCCGTTTACAGTATGTAAACGGAGGTTTTCTGTACTATCCATCAAATCTCGGAATCTCTAATACGAGATTATAAGACCCAATTTCTTGATAAAGATTATACATGTTATTCACTTGCTTAAACGCCCAGCCAATATCCGTCGCGTATTGATGAGTAGGTCGACCATTCTCAATCAGCCCATCAATGTTCCAACGCATTTTGTACAGCGTATTTTGTCCTGCTTTTACGTAACTGTTTCCTATATAACCAGCACCACCAACAATCGCTTTATATGGTGAGTCCCAACCTTCATTGTAAGCACGCTCTAGTCCGCATTCGTTTGGACATGCATCAACAGCACCAATTCCAAACATATTGTAGACAATTGTACCATTGTATTCATTTCCTGATGCGAGAAACGAAGTGCCGTGACCTGTTTCAAGTAGTGCATGAGAAAGCAGATAAATTTCATTCACGCCGTGCATGCGTCCAGCGTCAATAAATGCTTGACCTTGACCGCTTAGCGTTCCCTTTCCTTGCAAATACCGATTTAACACTTCTACCGTTACACCACTCGACTGAGCTAAATCAAGAAACTGAAATTGTTGTCTCTCATCATTTATAAAGTTATTCGGATTCATGTAGTACGCTATATCCTCTACAGATGCTCGAACCCAGTGGAGTTGGTACCATCCATTTTGCGGATTGCCACGAACCGTTACCCTTGTATCTCGTGTTAAACGATCCACCACTGCATAAGCCGTGCTTGGTCCACTTCGCACATTTAATACATCTGCATTTACATAGTAATAATTTCCAGTACTGTTATAAGAAATATATTCTGCCGAAACAAATTGACGATACGTATCCGTAACAGCGTAAACACCATGCTGACGCTGAGCCGCTTCTTCTAGGGAGATGTTATACGGAATATACGTATGATCGTTCACATTCTTTTCATTTATCCACACTTCTTGTTCTTTAAGCATCCCTTGATACCAAACCTCTTCACCTTTTTGCTCCGTTAAATGAACATCAAAGCGTGCGTTTTTATGACTATTAAGATCAAACAGCTTGTTTGCACTACTGCCCCAAGCTGTATCATACGCTGCACCTTGCCCACTAATGTAACGTACTTTACTCGTTCGATCAATCTGTACGTCAGGTTCAAGAGCAATGTCTTTATCATTTATGTCATCCGCTTGTTCATCTTCTTCTGGAGCTATCAACTCTACTTGAACTTCTTCGTTTTCAATCTTTTCCGATATATCTCCGTTTACTTCCTCTTCCTTAATAGTTTCATCTGTCGTGGTATCCACGTCTTCCTGGTTTGCTTCAGTTGTCGGTTTTTCAATCGTACCTTCTTCTACTCGTTGTTCTTTTTCGTCCTCAACAAAGTCCTTGTCTACTGTATCTTCGCTTGTTTCTTCTATTGCGTGATCAGTATTTAACTGTTCGTCGGAGATCAAATCATTTTCATCATTTGAAATAAGGTCATCTTCCTCTAAAAGGTTCTCTTCTTGATGGAAAGACAAATTCTCTTGTATGTACACTTTTAGCTGCTCACGGATTTCTGGTTCTTCTAAATCAAATTGGCTTATAAGAAAAGAAATGGATTGCTCTTCAGATAAACCTTCCGATTCAATGATTGTATATAGACAATCACTTGCTAAAAGCTGTTCAAATGATTCTTCCTCCCCTTCTGCTAGGCATTGTTTAATGACATGTGTACCTTCCTGCATCGCTAGAGTCACATACGGTAAAGTTAAATTAGACGTAAACAAAAGAATCAATAATACTAAACCGATTTTCTTCATTCCGATCTCCCTCATTTCTTTGTATTAGCAAAAAAGAGCGAATTTATCACTCTTTTTTTACCTTTCCTACACTATTCACTTGCGCAAGTCCACATGTCTTTCCTGTGAGAGCAACTTTTCACCACCCTATTTAATACTTTTTTCAGAATAATACGTTAAACTAAAAAAAAAGGAGGCGTCAGAATGTCATCTATTCGTGATTTAACAGGAATGATTGAAGAGATAAAGCAGTTAAAGGAAATGAATGAAGACACTCTCTTAGAACCACTCGCAGAGGGAAAGTGGTCGGTACGCGAGATTGTTGGACATCTTTACAATTGGGATGCTCACAATACATCGAATATGGTGCCGTTTATGGAAGATGGCGCCCAATTACCCGCTTTTCCTAGCCACGACTCATTTAATGAGGCTGGTTTGAAGGGACTTGAAAACGTTGATGTCTATACACTTATCAACCACTTTATTTCACAACGTGCTCAATTCATTGAAACCTTAGAAGCGGTTGACCCATCAGCTCGATTTACGATTGGTAAAGGAAAGCGTAAGTTTTCAGCGGAAAGTTTTGCGAAGATATTTGTTCACCATGATCAAGAGCATCGACCACAGCTCCGTGAGAAAGCAGACTTTAATGACTAGCTTAGACGTTTGTTGGGGGAATGGTTTCGTTCAGCTGACTTGGATACCAATGAGTGCTCTCCCTTTTGCTGAGAAGGTCACAAGTGCCCACGGATTTTGCTTTTATCAAAAACAGGCGATGCTCGTCTATTTAAAAGAGAGAGGCTGGGATTTACCTGGAGGACATGTGGAAAAAGGAGAGACACCTACAGCTGCTTTTCAACGCGAATGCTTTGAAGAAGGATATGTTTCAGGTGAATGCACATTAATAGGTTGCATTGAAGTGAATCATGAAAAAAATAGTGCTTGGAATGAAACAAGCCCGTACCCTAAAATCGGCTATCAAGCTTTTTATCGAATGAATGTATCAACACTCCACCCATTTAATGGAGATTTTGAAGCAACGAAACGAACGTTTGTGAACCCGAATCAATATGGAGATTGGCACCATGGCTGGCATCGTGTGTATGCATCAGCGCTCACAGAAGCTCTACGAAACTGATGCCTCACCTTTTCTTGAAAGCTATCCCAATAGAAAAAACCTTACGAGCTCAACGCTCATAAGGCTTTTCATTCCTACATTCCAATTGATTGATCATTGCTTTTGCGTCGTTTGACTGCATTTCTCCACGTCGGAATCACAAGCGAGAGGATCGTTAATACAATTAATGATAGAGCAAGCGGACTTTGTGCAAAAATCGCTAATGAGCCATCCGAAATGGTTAAGGATTGACGCAACATTTGTTCCATCATCCCACCAAGGATAAAGGCTAAAATGAAGGGTGCTGCCGGAAAAGCAAAAATACGCATAAGATAGCCAAGGATGCCAAACAAGACAAGTAAATAAAGATCAAACGTACTAAAGCTAACCGCGTACACCCCGACTAAGCTAAAGATGACAACAAGTGAAATCAGCAAAGGTCGAGGAACAGCTAAAATCTTCACGAAATATGGGATAAGGGGTAGATTTAAAATTAGTAGAAAGACGTTCCCAATGTACATACTGGCAATGACACCCCAAAAAACAGTTGGGTTTTCTGTAATTAAAAGGGGTCCCGGCTGTAAGCCTAACACGAGAAATGCACCTAGCATGACAGCGGTTGTTCCTGAACCTGGAATCCCTAGTGACAGCAGTGGCACGAACGCACCGCTAGTAGCAGCATTATTGGCCGTTTCAGGTCCAGTCAGCCCTTTAATGGACCCCTTGCCAAACTCCTCTGGATTCTTCGCTAGTTTTTTCTCGGAAATATACGCAATGAATGAAGAAATCGTCGCACCCGCTCCTGGTAAGATGCCAAGGAGAAAACCGAGAAAGGATTGTCTTGTCATTGGTCCTTTCATTTCATTTAAATCCGATTTACTCAGCTTCAAACTGCCAATGTTTTTAAAACCACTCATGGATTCTCGTCGATTTAAAATGAGGAAACACACTTCAGCCAGAGCGAAAACGCCAAGGGCAATAATGAGGAAGTCTATTCCATCCAGTAAGTTAACACTTCCAAAGGTAAAACGTGTTGTACCTGTCTGTGAATCAATCCCAATGGTTACGACCATGAAACCTAGAACAGCGGAAGTTAGTGCTTTTAACGTTGAGCCTTCGCTTAAACTGGCGATTGCCGTAAGCCCGAGCAACATAAGCGCGAAGTACTCAGGTGGTCCAAAATAAATCGCGACACTTGCAAGCATAGGTGCAAACAACATAAGTAAAATAACACTTACTGTCCCACCAACAAAGGAAGCGATTGCGGAGATCGCAAGAGCTTTTCCAGCTTTCCCTTGCTTCGCCATTGGGTAGCCATCAAATGCCGCTGCTACTGTGCCCGCTACTCCAGGCGCATTTAACAAAATGGAAGAAGTCGATCCTCCATACATTGACCCGTAATACACACCTGCCATCATTACGAGCGCTATGGTAGGGTCCATTCCGTACGTAATCGGAATCATGATAGCGATGGCACTAATAGGGCCAAGTCCCGGTATCATACCGATAATGGTTCCAAGCAGTACACCAATAAAAACAAACAAAATGCCTTCCCAACTAAAAGCCGCTGAGAATCCTTGCATTAATCCATCAAATGAACCCATTACACATCCCCCTTAAAACGGCAGGATTCCAGCCGGTAGGCGGATCGCTAAGCCATAATTAAACAAACTATAAACACCTACTGAGAAAATGAGTGCGGTTAAAACCGTCACAACCCATTTTCTGTAGCCGAGAATACGTGAAGAGATAAGAATAAATAAAGCCGTCATAATAAAAAATCCAACTACTTCTAAAACAGTAATATACATAAGAACAAGCCCCATCATTCCAAACAGCATATATGCCTCTTTTTTCGGGATCGTCCGCTTCTTTTTCTGTTCCTCCGTATCTACATCTTTCGCAAAGAAAAAACAAATGCCGAGCACTAGCAAGCTAGCACCGAGTAATTTTGGAATTAAGTCTGAATCAACAGGTACAAAAGCATACTCAGGTAGTTGAAACGCCATGATTAAATACGAAGCTGCAACAACAATTAATACAAGCGATATTCCACGATTTACGGTTAGTTTCATACGCGCTCCTCCTAATTTCCACCAAATCCAAGTTCATCTAATGCTGCTTGCAAGTCAACAGACTGCTCATCTAAGAATTCCGTAAATGCTTCATGCCCCATGTACAGTTCATCCCATCCGTATGCTTCTCGGACTTCAGCAAAAGAATCCGAGAGAGATGCTTGCTCAAACACATCCTCATAATAGGCAAGTTGTTCGTCTGTCATGTCTGGTGGGCCAAACACGCCTCGCCACACGACAAATTCTGCGTCAATTCCTTGCTCAATCCCTGTTGGTAGGGTGGAGAGATAGTCACCTTCTAATCGTTCAGGGGCTGTAATGCCTAATATTTTCATCTTACCTGCCCGTGCCTGCTCAGCTGCTTCTGAAACACCTGTCGAAATCACGTCAACACTTCCGTTTAAGACTGATGTCATGGCGCCACCATCTTGATCCGACACATAACGAATTTTCGTAATATCCACGCCAGCAGCTTGCGCAAACAGAATAAACTGCATGTGATCCATACTGCCTGGAGAGGATACACCTATCGTTGTCACTTGTGATGGGTCTTCTCGCATATCAGCAAACAGTTCGTCTAACGTATCCCACTTTGCATCGTCTCGTACGGCAAAAGCACCATAGTCTGCTATTAAATTAGCAATCGGTGTAAAATCTTTGTAGCCGTACTGGGACTGTCCAGCTAACTCAACAAAGTGAAGTGGAGGCGAGCCAATAAAGATGTTGTGAGGGTCATTTCGCTTATGGATGTAGGCCCAGGCAACAGCTCCTCCACCACCTGGCTTATTGACAACCCCAAAACTTTGATTCGCAAGATCATTTTCATCAATCGTCTTTGAAAGCATTCGAGCTGTTGTGTCCCATCCTCCTCCAGCTGCGGCCGGAGCAATAAATTCAATGGAACGATCAGGCTTCCAGTTCCCACTCGCATCGACAGACCCATGTTGAACAGGCATGGAGCAAGCACCTAAAAGAACCGTACACCCAAGCGGAAGTAGCCATGATTTTTTCATATGAAACACCCTTTCTACGATATAATAGGTCTGTAATAGCGATAATAGATTTAGAAAGTCTATTGAATTGGTAGCTGCTTTATCAAAAACAGCTACCGTTTCATTAAAGCGTTTTCATTTTGTTAATCGCTTGTTCCTTAAGTTTAAACTTTTGAACCTTTCCTGACGCTGTCATCGGAAATTCCTCGCACATTTCGATATATCGAGGAATTTTATAATGAGCAATCTTGCCTTTGCAATAAGCGATTAACGCTGATTTTTCGATTTCCATACCTTCTTTTACCCGAATCCAAGCCATCACTTCTTCCCCGTATTTCTCATTAGGAACACCGATGACTTGCACATCTAGAAGAGCAGGATGAGTATAAAGAAATTCCTCGACCTCACGGGGATAAATATTCTCCCCTCCACGGATAATCATATCTTTCAGTCGCCCTGTAATCGTGCAATTCCCAGCTTCGTCCATAACTGCTAAATCACCTGTATAGAGCCAGCCGTCTTCGTCGATTGTGTTATCCGTTGCTTCTTGATTTTTGTAGTAGCCTTTCATGACATTATAACCACGACAACAAATTTCACCTTGTACACCTAGTGGTACCTCTTGTCGAGTCGAAGGGTCAACAATCTTCACCTCGATCTGTGGCATGGCTCGACCAACGGTCTGCACACGTACATCTAGTGAATCACTTGTGCGTGTTTGGGTAATACCAGGGGATGTTTCTGTTTGCCCGTAAACAATCGTTAATTCGTTTGCGCCCATATCATCTGATACTTTTTTCATCACTTCGATTGGACACGTTGAGCCTGCCATTATCCCTGTACGTAATGAGGATAAATCATAGGATGAGTAAGCAGGATCGTTTAATTCAGCGATGAACATTGTTGGTACTCCATGAACAGCTGTACAGCGTTCCTTTTCAATCGAGGTTAGCACATCCGCTACATTAAACTCTTGTACAGGCACCATCGTTGCTCCACTTGTGACACAAACCAATGTCCCTAATACACAACCGAAACAATGAAAGAAAGGCACCGGAATACACAAGCGATCTTTATAGGTGAAATTCATCCCTTCTCCAGCATGCTTGCCTGTATTAATAAGGTTATGGTGCGTAAGCATAACGCCTTTTGGAAAACCGGTTGTGCCTGACGTATATTGCATATTGATGACATCATAAGGGTCAAGCTGTTTGAGACGTTGATCAAGCGTTGCATCTGTCACTTGATCTGCATACGTAAGGAGATCTTGCCAATTGAGCATACCTGGGTAATGCTTCTCACTTAGAACAATGACGTTTTTTAAGTGAGGGAATGTTTCCGATTGTAGCTGTCCTGGTATCGCTGTTTTTAATTCAGGAAGGATTTCATAAATGATATCTAAGTACGATACGCCTTTATACGATTCCATTAAAATAAGCGTTTTTGAATCAGACTGCTTTAGGAGATACGCTAGCTCCCTTGCTTGATAATTCGTGTTAACCGTAACAAGTACCGCACCCATTTTTCCTGTTGCAAATTGCGTTGTCACCCATTCTGGCATATTTGACGCCCAAATAGCTACGTGATCCCCTCGTTTTACTCCGAGACCAATGAGTGCTTTCGCCACATGTCTGCACGTTTCATTAAACTCGCTATAAGACAGACGTAACCCTCGATCCACATAGACAAGTGCATCATTGTTTGGAATGTCCCTTGCTTTCGTTTCAAGCAACATTCCGATAGTCGTATTCATCAATTGGCTCATGCGTGTCATTCCACCTCTTTTTGAAGACTAAAAAGACAGCATCTAACTGAAAAGTCGGAAAATAAATGACCTTCCTTCACGTAAAGCTGCTCTCTTTTACCTTTTACAGTTCTCCCCTTACCCTTTAACTCCTTCTAGAAATAAGTGCGAGAGTATTAAGATGATGAATTCACTTCATTTGCATGACTGAGTTTTATTTATCTTACACAAACTCCCCTTAAATGTAACCGTTTTCAATTTAATGTTCATTTTGTTCATAAAGTTCACACAAATTGCAGAGGCAAAGGAAATACATCCCTCTAGCCTCTACTCGTTACTTTAAACTCTTTTGCAAATGATTCGAGTATATGGATAAGACGCTCAGCCATATCATTTGGACTAATAGGATATCCTTTTTCAATCCAATCGACTAATAAGCCTGCTGTACCATGAGCCATATATAGCTTATGTGCATCATAGTTAATATCTCGATCTTGATTTACAGATACCAGCTGAAAGTGTTCCTTCAACACCTCATAGATCGCTTGCGGCAAGTCGCGATGCAGGCTCGGTATTGTGTCTTCAATGGTGTATAAGTTAAAAAAAGCCTGGTTGGCATAAATGAAATGGGTCAATTCAAATGACCCAGCATGCATGGTACCTGTTGTCACGTTTTTTCCTTTTTCGTATTTATTCATACTCGTCTCTTTAATTTGTTGATACATCTGTGCTTTCAATTCATCTGAAAGACAATACTTATCCTGATAATAAAGATAAAAAGTGGTTCGGTTGTAATCTGCTTTTTTCACAATATCTGTAACAGACACATGGCTGAATCCCTTTTCATGAACGAGAGTAATAAAAGCTTCCTTAAAGTTGTTTTTTGTCCGCTCACTTTGTTTTGACGATCGTTTTTCACTTGAAGTCATGTATGATTCCTCCAAAAATCAACATAATAACCAAAGGTGTAGATTTTATCGACAGATCCGACCTGATTAACGATTGTTGTACACAATGAATCCGTTTACACTCGAAATAGAAGTTCCTTCCCTTGTTTTTATTATAGCATCGCTAAAAGGAGACGTTTTTATGAATCGATTTGAAGATAAGGTCATTATCATTACAGGTGGTGGCTCTGGATTAGGAAGAGCAGCAGCGAAACAGATTGCATCTGAAGGAGCCAAATTAGTTCTTGTAGATTTAAATATGGCAGGTCTAGAGGAAACAAAACAAGTCATTTTAGAGGAGTTCCCTCAAGTCACTGTGGAATTAGTCGAAGCAAACGTCGCAAAAGAGGAAGACGTTAAGAAATATGTTCAGTTCACCAAAGACACATTTGGACAAATTGATGGCTTCTTTAATAATGCTGGCGTTGAAGGAAAACAAAACCTTACAGAGGATTATGGCATTGAAGAATTTCAGAAGGTGGTTGACATTAACCTAAATGGTGTCTTCTATGGAATGAAGCACGTCTTAAAGATTATGAAAGAACAAGGCTTTGGATCGGTTGTGAACACAGCATCCGTTGGTGGTATTCGTGGTGTCGGTAACCAATCCGGCTACGCAGCAAGTAAACACGGAGTTGTCGGTTTAACAAAAAACTCAGGCATTGAATACGGTCAGTTCGGTGTCAGCATTAAAGCCATTGCTCCAGGTGCCATCATGACCGCTATGGTAGAAGGTTCTTTACGTCAAATTGGCGGGGATAACTGGGAAGACGCTGGTAAAGAATTTGTTAAAGCGAACCCTATGCTTCGCTTTGGTAAGCCAGAAGAGGTTGGTTACCTTGTTGCTTTTCTTCTATCACATCAAGCAGACTTTATTAATGCAACTGTTATTCCAATTGATGGTGGTCAATCATATAAATACTAACTGCGAGAACTAGTTAAAAACGAACCCATACGATTGTTCATGGGTTCGTTTTCTTTTTGTAGCCGGTTCTTTTTAAAAATCACCTGTCGCCACACCTGTGCCAATAGGTCTACAGCTTCCAATATTTTCGCTCTGGCCTTCCTACTATGCCATACTCCAACTCTGCTTTCGCCTCATCTATTGAAATCAAATATTCTAAGTAACGGCGGGAGGTTGTTCGTGATGCGCCAAATTCCTTGCCAAGGGCCTCCGCTGTTATCCCGTCTTGCTGTTTACTGAGAAGATGGCGAACCTTTTCTAATGTGAGCCTGTCAATTCCTTTAGGCAATTCACTTTCTTTGTCACTATTGTCTTTTACGCGGAGAAAAAAGGAGTCCGCGAGAGCTTGGGTTATTCGAGGGGACTGCTTTAATTGTTTACTCTGCGCCTGCGCTTTTTCAATGGCTTCCTTCAAGCGTTCAAAGGCAATCGGTTTGATGAGGTAATCGATCACTCCAAGGTGAAGGGCTTCTGTAAAGATGTCTTTTTCTGTAGCAGCTGTGATAAGAATAATTTGCAAATGAGGGGCTACTTCATATAACTGCTCGACTACATCGACGCCTAATTGATCTGGTAGATAAACATCTAATAACACTAAATCAGGTTGATACCGGTTAACAAGCTGAATGGTTTCATTAGCTGTCTGAGCTTTTGCAACGACATGGATGTCTTGGAGCTGTTGCAAAAACTTCTCGTGGATACCTGCTACATGATAATCATCTTCTGCTATCATTACGTTCACTTCGTTCTCCCACCTGTTCTTTTGGAATGTATAAACTCATAATGGTTCCTGATGGTTGATTGTCTTCGATTTCAAGTGTCCCGTTCAATTCTGTAAGCGCCGCTTTCACAAGTGCTAGACCATAACCCCTTTGACCACATTTTGTTGTCGTGCCTCGCTCGAATAACTGAGTTTGGATCGATTCAGCGATTCCTGATCCATTATCTGCCACTTCAACAATTAGTTCTCTGCCAATATCGGTTAAAAACACTTCCACAGTTGGCTTGTCACGTCCTATCACTGCATCAAATGCATTGTCAACAACATTCCCAATAATGGTCACGAGAGGGGCCGCTGCTTCTGCCGGCCATTGCCATTCAACTGTGCTCGAAGAATCAAGTGTAAAGCTAATTTTTTTCTCAGAAGCTTTTGAGCGTTTACCTATTAGTATGGCTTGAATAGTAGGATCTTGAATTTGTTCAAAAACAATCTGGTCATCACGCGTTTGGGTGCCTGTTTCTTCTTCAATAAAATCAATTGCCTCATCATAGTAGCCTAATTGAAGATAGCCAGATATAGCGTACAATTTATTCGTATATTCATGAGTTTGCGCCCGAAGATCCTTTGAATACTGTTGAATCTCCGATAAAGCGTTTACTAACTCCTGTAATTCAGTTCGATTTTGAAAGCGGGCGACTTTCCCTGCATATTGCCCATCTTCATTTATAATTTGATAATAAATAATAAGACGTTTTTCATTGACGATTACTTCGTTTTGACCTGTGGCTTCTTCGTCTTGTAAGACAGCCGCAATCTCTGAATTTGGCAAAACATGATGAATCTTCTGTCCGATGGCCTGCTCATCGATTTGAAGTACCTCTTTGGCAAGTGCATTTAGAAGTGTGACTCTTCCATCCTGGTCCGTTGCTAACAATCCTTCACTCACCGCTTCAATGACAGCATGACGCTCTTTATACAAACGTGCAATTTGATAGGGCTCCAACCCGAATGTATCGCGGCGAATACTTTTAGCAAGTGCATTACTCCCTACCATACCTATCAAGAAGATAACGAGAATGGCGGAGGCAAATACGGTAAAGCCTTTTAAAAACGTTGCGTTTATGTATTCAACCATGTAGCCAACCGAGACCACGCCAATAATAGAGCCGTCTTCCCCACGAATCGGTGTTTTTCCACGAACCGCTTCACCAAGTGAACCCTGAGCCAGAGACGTATAGCTTCGTCCATAAAGGAGCGCATCATCGTTATCCCCACCTACCATCTCTTTGCCAATTTGTTCACGGTTTGGATGGGTTAAGCGTACGCCGTCACGATCACCAATGACAATATATTCTGCACCCGCATTACGTTGAATCTGATCAATCAGCTCTCTTACCTGTTCTCTATTTCCAGTGCCACTTAATGCTTGTTTTACTTCTGGTATTTCTGCCACTGTTAAAGCAGTCGTTAACGCTTGCTCACCGATTAAATGACGCGCTTGCTCCCGTTCTAAATAGATATAAACAACTGTTATGAGTAGCATAATAAGAGCAATTAGTGCAAGAACGTATCTTCTAAACTTTTTTTCAAGGGTTCTTTTATTCGTTGTCATACTTTCACCTATTATCTTAAAAGTGATCCTTTTCCGTATAGTTTACTATAGATTCGAGTTGAATGACTCTCTTTTAAAGCGCTTTTTTGGAAAGGTCCCATAAAAAAAACGACCAGTATGGTCGTTTTTTCCTAAGTAGGATAAGGCGTTATTTGCGATGCTAACAAAAGATCCATCTGTCTAGACGTATCATAAGCAAGGGCTGCGGGATCGTAGGCATAGGGGGTTAATTCCGCTGTCAATTCTCCATTATAGCCAATTTCCTGAAGTTCCTTCATCACAGCTTGCCAGTTGACGTCTCCTGCTAATAGATTTGTGAAGCCAGTCATCGCACCGACACTTGTTTTAAAATCTTTTACATGTACTTTAAAAATACGCTCTCCTAATATCCGAATCCACTGCTCTGGGTAGCCAAATTGTAGTACATTTCCGACATCAAAATACGCACCTACGTGAGTTGAATTCACCTCATCAATATATTGGGCCATTTCAAGAGGTGATAACAAAAAGCGGTTCCAGACGTTCTCAATTCCAATTCTGACATTTACCTCTTCTGCTAAAGGGGCAAGCTCTTTCAGTGCCGCGATGCTGCGCTCATAACATTCATCGTACCGCACATCTTCCGTCACCATTCCTGGGACGACAAGGATCGTACTGACGTCTAAATCATGAGCGAATTCCAGCATTCTTCTTACAACGTGTTTCCCTTGCTCTCGAATTTTTTCATCGCCAGAAGAAAGGGGTGTTTGCCATAATAACGAGGTAGATAGGCTATCCATTTCGAGTCCTGCTGCTTTTATTTGCGTTTTTATCGCTTTAGCTTCTTCTACCGTTGTATCAAGGGTTAATCCCACTTCCCCTTGCTTAGCCACGTTTAATTCAATTGTTGAGAATCCGGCCTGTTTCGTCCATTCTAGCACGCGATCAAGTGGTGTTCCCTCTGGATAGCACCATTGGTTTATGCCCTTTTTCATCGCGCTACCTGCTCTCCCTCACCTAATGCAACAACGTCCCCTTTTGCTGCAGAAGCGTAAGCACCAATTGCTACTTCTAACGCTTTTAAACCATCAGTCCCTGTCACAGAAGGACTGCGCTTTTGTCGAACACTTTCAATAAAATCACGAACAAGGCTATCATCCATGTTGTCGCCCCAGAAATTGTACTGAAGACCACCACTATGGTAAAGATCCAATTTCTGCGCTTGTGCATCGACTTTCAATGTCCCTTTCGTTCCGATAAACTCTAGCGTAACATCTCCCCAAATCGGGAAATTCGGATTTCTTGACCAGCTACAATCTAGTGTAGCAAAAACACCGTTTTGAAACGTTAGTGACAATATGCCTGCATCATCAATGGCTTTTGCTGAGAAATGTTGATCGATTTCAGCGTACACATCTGCTACGTCTTCTTGTAAAATCCAGCGCATTATATCCACAACATGGACAGTATGGTCAATAACAGCTCCACCACCTGCTAGCTTCTTATCATTAAACCAACCTCCGGGATTCTTGCCTCGGTTCGTCCCTTTCATTGCTAGGATATCACCAAATTCACCTGCATCAATACGTGCCTTTGCTCGTTTAATGGCTTCGTTAAAGCGGACTGGAAAAGCAGTTTGCAGGAGAACGCCAGCTTCTTCGCATGCAGCAATGATGGCCTGTGCGTCTTCAACTGTATGAGCGAGCGGTTTTTCACATAAAACGGCGGCTCCTGCTTTCGCTGCGGCTACTGCATGTTCTTTATGGCGGGCATTTTCGGAAGTCACAACGACTGCATCAAGCCCTTGAGCCAACAATTCATGGTACGATTGATAGTAGTCCGTTTGATACTGTTGAGCCGCTTCTTTGCCCCGCTTTTCATTATCATCGGCTATTCCCACTACTGTAACCCCATCAATGGCCACTAAACTAGATGCATACGCATGGGCATGACCATGGGCAAAACTAATTATTCCTACTTTCATAACGTCTCCTCCTTCAAATTAATGGGCTACTTTCTGAGAATGAATGGTGACAGGCTTCTTTTTCTTAATGGACTGTAAAGCAGCCATCCCAATTTCCACTGCTCTAAGCGCATCCTCCGCAGTCACGATCGGCTCTTTTCCTGATTGAATACACTGGATAAAGTGACTCAATTCCGTATAGTAAGGGGAGTTCTTTAAAGGACTTTCAGGAACCGCTACACCTGGCTTCCCATCTGGACTTGCTTTTTCCGCTACAAGCGCTTGGTTTTTTTGACTATCATAGTGGAGGATACCCTCTTTACCAGCAAGTTCAAAGGATGTACGGAAGCCTCCATGCGCCCACGTACCTTCAAGGTGGGCAATGACGCCGTTTACAAAACGAAGGGTCACAAGAGCGTAATCCTTTCGTTCTTCATTTATACCCGCGACACCTGCAAGATTCCTGGCATATACCCGTTCCACCTCTCCAAAGCACCACCGTAAGAAGTCAAAATCATGAACCAGTAAGTCAAGAACGAGTCCACCACTCCGGTCCGTGTTTGCATACCAATCTTCCGTCGCAACAGGATACGATCCTCCTCTTGTCGTTCGAACAACACCAACCTTTCCAACCACACCTTCATCCAATGCTTGCTTTGCTTTTTGATATTCTGGAAAGAAACGGACAACATGACCAACGTAAAGGGCAACACCTTGTTTTCGGCAATAGGTAATCATTTCTTCTGCAGCTTCCAGTGAACGGGCTAATGGCTTCTCACAAATAATGGCTGCCTTTACATCGGCCGCTTTTTTCACAAATGCCGGATGAAGGTCTGTAGGGACACAAATCGAAATTACGTCAATATCCTCCCCTACTTCCTTAATCGCTTCATCAAACGAATAGAAAGACTTAGCGCCTGATTTCTCCCCCCATTCGTTTGCTCGTTCTTCTTTCACATCTACTACAGCTGTAAGCTCTGTTTCGTCCATTTCCACAAAACTAGAGGCATGGACCGCCCCCATCGTACCAAGACCAACCACCATAACTCGTACCATTTGATCCATCTCCTTTTTTCATATCTTATTATCTTCGCACTCCACCTAGGGCAATTCCTGCTATTAAATACTTTTGTAAGAAAAGAAACATAAGTAACATTGGTATAGTTGACATGAGTGCAGCTGCCATAAGTAATGGGTATTCTGTTGAATATTGCCCTTCAAAATTCGCTATTCCAACAGAAAGGACGCGCATATCAGCGGAGTTAGTCATAACGAGTGGCCACATAAAATCATTCCATGAAGCTAAGACGGTGAAAATGCCAAGAGCCACAAGCGCTGGCTTTGCATTTGGTAAAATGATGCGCCAATAGACACCCCATTTAGAACACCCATCCATTATGGCGGCTTCATCAAGTTCTTTTGGAATCCCCATAAAAAACTGACGTAGTAGAAACACACCAAATGCACTAAAAATACCGGGAACAATTAAAGCATAAAACGTATTAATCCAGCCGAACTGTGAGAGCAATGCATAATTCGGGATAAGAATGACTTGGATGGGGACCATTAAGACCGATAAGATTACAAGAAACAATGTATTCTTAAACGGAAAATCCAATCGAGCGAATGCATATGCTGCCATCGAGCAGAGAAATAATTGAGAGGCTGTCCGGGCAACTGTGACAAAAATGGTATTGGCATAATACGTTAGGAAATCAGCACTCTCGAATACCCGTGCATAATTATCAAAGTGAAATTGCTCTGGAAAGAGTGTAGGTGGTATTTGCATCGACTCTAAATAGGATTTAAATGAAGTCGAAACCATCCAAAAGAAAGGAATAATCATGACAATTGCACCAACTAGTAACAATATATGAACCCAGCTTTTTCTCATACAACGCCACCCTTTCTAGTATTAACTATCATAATGGACCCATTTTTTCTGACCAGCGAATTGTAAAATCGTTATCCCGAGAATAAGTAAAAACAACACAAAAGCTTGCGCAGAAGCGTAACCCATCTGGGAAAACATAAAGCCTGATTCATACACACCGTACACGATCGTTCTCAGCGGACCAACAAGGGCGGTGGTATCTCCAATCATGACGAACAATAAATCAAATACTTGTAAAGAGCTAATCATCCCCGTTACCATAACAAAAAACAATGTAGGTGTAATAAGTGGTAACGTGATGGAGAAAAACTGCCTCATTTTTGAAGCACCATCTATTTCAGCAGCTTCGTAGTAACCTGTATCTACATTCTGAAGCCCTGCTAATATGAGAATGACATTATTACCTATTGTCATCCAAACGTAGACAGCAATGACGGAAAGAAGCGCAATAGACGGGTTGAACAACCACTCTGGCTGTGGTAAGCCTACCGCACCAAGAAAATAGTTAAACAGCCCATATTCGGTATTGTATAACCATTTCCATACCATCCCTACAGCAATTGGCATTGTAACGACAGGAAGAAAATACAGGGCTCGATAGACGATCATTCCTTTTATACGTTGATTCAGTAAAACAGCAATTAGGGTAGCTATTGCAATCGAAGCAGGAACAGCAACTAGCATAAAGACCAATGTGTTTAATAGCGATCGTAAAAAGATCGGACTAGTAAAAAGCGCAATAAGATTATCCATTCCAGCAAACGAAGGAGCCGTTAGTCCATCCCAATGCGTGAATGACAAAGCAAAGGAAGCCATCGCAGGTCCAATATAAAACGTCATTAACCCTAATACTGTTGGTCCAATAAACAAAAGTGCCCACCACGTATCGTTTGTCCATTTCTTCTTTTTGGTGGAAGATGTAGGCCTAACTGTCATTGAAACGCGCGCCATTTGCTTTCCCCCTTCTTCTTTACTCCTCTAATCCTTGATTCAACATTCGTTCCATTTCAAGACCAACTCGTTCAAGCACGTCTTCTATCGGTTCACCTGAAAGAAAGGCTCCTTGAATTTCAGTTGTCTCCATTCTCTGCCATTCCATTGTGTTTCGAGAGAGCGGGTAAGGAGAACCCGTTTCTTGAGCGTCAATGAAGACTTGTAAATTCATGTCCGGTAACGATTCCAACCATAAATCTGCTGCCGATCGTGCTGCTGGTGTCGAAAAACCGGTTTCTGCAATAATGGTGTTCCCTGTCTCACCGGTTAGTTCCTTCATCAATTCCCATGTAAGCTCCGGATGTTCAGCCCCTCTATTCATTGCCCAACTAATCCCATGCAAAATCGCTGTATCTTCTTTATAGCTCGGAAGTGGTGCAACATCTACTATCTCTCCAAGTTCTTCACGGTACATAACCGCCATAACCGATATAGCCGGCATCATTGCTAATTGGTTGGACATAAATAACTGATTATTGTCATTTTGAATTTGTGATTTAATATCTGGTGAAATCCCTTGCTCGATTAAACGTTCAACAAATCGAAATGCTTCAACTGCTGCATCTGACCGAAAGCCTGACTGAGTTTGGTCTTCACTCACAATGTCGCCTCCAGCTTGATGAATATAATTATAGTAACCCGATTGATTATGAACGACTGGAGCCAAATAGCCATAAATACCTTCTTCCTTATTCGTCAGTTCAGCTCCAACCCGCTCAATGTCTTCCCAAGTCCACGATTCATTTGGATAATCCACACCAGCTTCATCAAAAATGTCTTTGTTATAATAAAGCCCAACAGCATCTACGAAGTAAGGCGCAGCATACAAATTGTCTTCATAACTATATAAATCGATCATACTTTCGTAATAATCACTTTTTTCAAAATCCGCATCTTCCTCTATAAACGGTTCTAAGTTTTGGATTAATCCAGGCTGGGCATATTGATAAAAGTTAACTGCATTCATCCAAAAGAGATCCGGACCCGCTCCACCTCCAATACTTGTTCTCAAGGTTGTCCAATATTGTGAAAACGGGCTATATGTAACTGTTACATCAACATCTGGATGTTTTTCTTTAAATGAAGCAATGGCACCATCTATGGCATCACTTGCTTTTTCATCCCACAGGGCAATACTAATTGACTGGTTACCAGAATCATCATCATTACCACTACAGCCGATTAATCCTACTGCAACAACAGCAAGACTTACCCAATTCGCCACCCTTTTCACTATTTCGCCTCCTTGCCCATTTTGCTACCGTAAAAACACATTGTATTTTCCAACTTGCATTTCATCTTGAAGCAAAACCGCCAACGCTCCTAACAAATTCATATCGTTTCCTAATGCCGTTTGTTTCATTTCAAAATCCTTCTGAACGATCGTCATGGCTCTCTTTTCAATCTTATCTCGCAATATCGCTAAAAGCGGTTCGTTATTAACCACATGTGCACCATTTAAAATGACTGCTTGGGGATTCATAAAGTGAAGCACATTTGTAATGGCTACGGCGATGTACTCCGCCATCTCCTCCACAATTTTTAATGCAAACGGATCTCCTTCACATGCTGCCTCTACAAAATGACTGGCCTTCACTTTTTCAGGAACAAAGTCCGCTCTCGCCACAATGGCTTCTCCCTCTTGTTGAGTGAACCACCCTGATAGAATGCGAGCATAGATGGCTGGCCAGCTTACATAATTCTCTAAGCATCCCTGATTGCCACATGAACAGCCTATTCCTCCTGGAACAACAGACATATGCCCAATTTCTCCTGCACTACCACTATACCCTCGAAAAATATGATCATGGACAACAATCCCAGCACCAACTCCTTCATCAATAGAAAGATAGAGCAACTCCTGATAAGGTGCATCACCAAACTGCTTCTCTGCAATAACAAGTGCATTTAGATCATTTTCAACAAAAACTTGAAGCCCAAATGCTTCTTCCACAAGGCGTTTAAGCTCAATTTGATACAAATCAAGTTTCGCATTATAGAGAATGACACCATTTTTGGCATCCACAACGCCAGGGCAAACGATAGAGATTCCAACTAATTTTGATTGACTCTCAAGGATGGGCTGCACAAAAAGAGAAAGGGATGTTAAGATGTGCTCGACATAGGCATGGCCTTTTACATTTTGAACGTGATAGACCATCTCGTTCTTTCGTTCACCTGATAAATTAAGAACCGCCATTTGAATAGAGGAATTGCGTAACGATACCGCAATAATTAATGCTTTATTCGGATTAAACCGATAAAGGACAGGCTTTCTACCACCAGTTGAGTCACCGATTCCTTCCTCCATCACATAGTCTTCCTTCATTAATTTAGCTAAAATGGTCGAAACCGTCGTTTGACTCACCTGCACGTTTTCAGCCAACTCTGCTTTTGATAAAGGGCCTTTGGTGCGAATAAGATTTAATACATTTACGCGGTTGACTTCATGTAATTTCGTTTTAATGCAATATCCCTCACTTCAAAAAGTATTTTTAAAAAGTTATGCGGTAAAAGCAGTTATTTAAATATTTATCAGCAAAATAACGAAGAATCTCTATGAAGTTCTTCCAATTGCTTTTAAATCTAGTTTACCTAGAAAGAGGCAATAAGTAAATGAATTTTCTAATAATTTTTTTGTATTCGATCGTATAAAAAAAAGCCTATTGGGTTCTGTTGCCCCAACAAGCTCTTTCCCTGATGATTTCAATTAAAGCTTCCTTATTTGTTCACGTACACCTATGAAACCCGCTTAGCGACATGGCGACGATCCCCTTTTTCTAATTTGTTCATGCCTTTCTTAAGTAGAAACACTACAAGAAGGGCAATGCTAAAGCCTGCAAAAACATCCAGCGGATAATGGTGTCCGAGATAAACACGTGATAGCCCAATAAGCGCGGCACCTAGAAGAAGTAAGCTACCTACTTTTTTATGAAAAAAGAAGATTCCAAGCCCAATGGCAAAAGCAGCAAGCGTGTGGTTAGAAGGAAAGCTGGAAGCCGTATTATGTATGATGAGTAAGTTTACATCATGTTCGACAAATGGTCTTGGTCGATAAAACAATCCTTTTATCACATACCCAATGCCCATTGAAATAATAAGAGCTGCCCCTGTAAACAATGCGGTTTTCATATATATTCTTTTCTTTAAACCAACTATAAAAAAACCAAACAGCGCGAATGCCAACAAAATCGTGACATACTCCGAACTCCATAACATGACCATATCAAGTAGCCTATAATGGCCAGATAAGTCGTTTATTAAACGAAATAGGTGATAATCCATGGTACACTCCTTTATCTAGTAAACGTTCATATGACCTGAGAGTAGCACCTTTCATTTGATCGTGAAAGGTAAAAGATGCGGAAATGCTGTGTAAAAACATTTGTTTTACTACAAACGTATCAGTAAGTAAGAATCTATGGGGTCAGAAAACCAATTACATGAATTGTAGCTGTTATGACTAGCAACCACTTGGTATACTTAGAAAAACAGCTATAAAAAGGTGTGTTCATTATTGGTACCCTCTTCTTAATGATTGCTATAGCCATTAGCGGTATTCTTTTTTTAATGTATTCTTTTACGTCAAATCCAGATTCAGATCGTCAAGTGGAAGTTGCTGAATTGGTGTATTTACTTCCTTTAGTGCCAGTTCTCATTTATCTTGTATTCATTTATCATAAGTATAACAGAGGAGACAAATAGCTCTGAAAGGAGAGAAAAGCGAGTGAACGTATTTGTACATGGTCTCGGGCAAAAGCCTTCAAGCTGGAATCGTACACTTCAAGGATTACCAGCAGCTGAGACAGATAACTGCCCTAATTTAATTTCTTTACTTAAGGGAGCAGATGCTACTTATGTAAACGTGTATCAACGTTTCGTTGACTGGTGCCATCAGTCAGATGAACCCCTTCATCTGACAGGCTTATCACTAGGCGGTATTCTTTCTCTTCATTACACTATAGATTACCCTGAAAAAGTAGCTTCCTTATGTTTAATCGGTACTCAATGCGTGATGCCAAAACGATTGTTACAGGTGCAATCTGCCATCTTTCATCTATTACCACGCCGTATCTTTCCTCAAGAAGGGTTTCAAAAAGAGGATTTCATTACATTAACCCGTTCAATGGAAGACCTTGATTTTCGCTCTTCTTTAGCCGAGATTGCTTGTCCCACTCTCATTATCTATGGTGGAAAGGATTATGTTAATAAGCGTGCATCTTTTCAGTTGACTAAAGCTATTCCTAAAAGCAAGCTACTATGCATTCCTCATGCAGGTCATGAAGTGAATGAAGATCAACCATTACCTCTTGCAAATGCCCTCCAGTCTTTTTACAAAGATCTCATTCAGTGAAAAGTCACGAAAGAAAAGCAGTGCCCTTTGACACTGCTTTTCTTTCCTTATTAAGGGTTGTTTGTACCCAATGAAGTGTATTTATACCAAATAGAGCTCTGTTTAAAAATAGCAACTCAGACGCTAGAAGCTATTGGTCGATTGAAATCTTTCCAAATGCTTGTCTTAACGAGCTATAGATTTTTAAATCTACTTTAATACCTAATGAAACCATTGTTTGAGCAATTTCGGGACGAACTCCACTAATCATTGTTTCGATTCCAATCAACTTAAGCGCATCAACAACTTTAAAGATCTGAGCAGCGACCATCGTATCAATGACGCTTACACCTGATAAATCAAGGATAATGTATTTCAACCCTAGCTGAGAACCTTTATCCAATGCATTTGTCATCAAATATTGCGCTCGCTTTGTATCGATTTCACCGATAATCGGTATGATTCCCACTTCATCGGTTAACTGCACAAGAGGAACAGAAAGTTCGTCAATCGCATATTTCGCCACTTCAATATTGTTTGCGTAATCTCTCATGTACGTTTGGCTTACCTTTTGGATCGCTAAATCTACAATTTGATTAAATTTTGAAATGATGTCATACAAATGATTAAAGGAAAAGCCCTCTTCCTCTGCTTGGTCTTTAACAATGACACCTATTCGATCGCGGTAATAGGTTATTTCTTTTAACGCTACATCCAATTTTAAATCAAGAGATACTAACAAGCCTGCAACAGCTTCTCCCCAAATATCCATTGCTTCTTCTGATTCTTCTTTATCCTTTAAAAATGAATGTGCATAGACTTCAATAAGTTCGTGTCGCCACGGTTTTAGCCTTGAAACGAGCGTCGCTTCATCTATATGATCATGCGATGGAGGCATGTTCGCTAATGCCATTTTCTCAGCTAAAATGGTTTCTGTAATTGGCTTTAAATAGTCTTTGGATTTGATCATATCTCTATCTTCTCCTGCATCTACATTCTACTATTCACTTGATCCTTACTATACACTATAGAGTAACACAAACGTAGCAACATTACCCTTATGCCCTTGAATTTCCTATCTATTTCCTTTTCATTTCACCTACGAACCTTACCTCTTTTCATACCGTCCTTTTGCAAGATGTTCCAATGTTTCAAGAGCCGTTTCGTAACTAAATGTACTTTCTATTCTGTAATCCAAATCATCAATGATCCGATAATGTTGGCTTATCATGTTTTGTTGAAGCCGATAACTTCCCAATGTTTTAACGCTTTTCCACCAAATTTTACCACCTTTTGTTTTTTGCCGCACAATCGTTTCCCGATCGTCACTTAACAACTTAATGACTTCTAATGGATCGCCACCAAACAACCGTTCCAGAATTTCACTTTCTTGAAAAATGGCACAAATCGCACAAACTAGTGTCCATCCTGCCCGAAGATGACCTGACTCTAACTGAACGATGGTTTTCTTTGTGACGCCTAACGCATTTGCCATTTGCGTTTCAGTAAGATGACTTTCTTTTCTTAGAGCACCCACATTTCGAGATACGACGATAATGACATAATTACGATCCATTTTTGACACTCCACTTTTTTCTCATTATCTTACTCTACTTTCAATTATCTGACTATACAAGCTTCTGTTCTTTTTTCTATTTTTTATCGATATTATAAGGATGTAGTAGCTCTCGCTTAAACCATTTCTTCTTAATTGTTATGTAAGTAAAACGTACATGCTTCCCTAGACGCACCAAATCTACATACTATTTCCATTTTATCTTCCTTCCGTTTAATATGCGAAAGGTTTTCGCCTTATTTTTATGATGTTAACTAAAAAGAAACCTCCCTACATAAGGGAAGGTCTCTTCAGTTATCAAAAGTGAGGTTCTGTGGCTCATCATCCAATTCAGATTGCCAATCAACATTTGTTGTAGGAACTGTCTTCTTTACTTCATGAAAGATTAAACTGTCTAACCATACTTGTCCGGGCCCCGATACGTTTAGACCAAAAGCAATCAAGTCACTCTCTTCCGGGATATCTAGAACGATACTATAGATGTTCCAATCGGTATCTCCTATAATTTTACGGTCAAACATATTATCAAATTGGAGAACATCATGTTGCTTATTATCCACTCTCATCCATAATCCACAATATTCTTGAATGCCATTCGTTTTCACAAATCCAGAAAGCTTCATGCGTTTTCCTACATACTTATCCGCTTTGAATTGTTGCATAAGTGTAACAAATCCTCCATTTGGTTTTGCCGTTACCCCCTTTATATAAGCTGACTGCTTTCCTTGGTGGACAACTTGCGTATCTAGCCCAACCTCATAATGCTGTGGTTCGTCCCCTGCTAACATCCATCCTTTTATCGATGTTCCTTCCATCGTTTGATCCCCTTCCTTTAATCCCTTTAATAGTGTACGGTATCTTCCCGGTGGTAGCCCGTATCTTTTTTGAAATGCTCGTGTAAACGACTCCTGACTCTCAAAGCCGACACTTAATGCAACTTCTATAATTCGTTTTCTTGTATGGATTAATAAAGATGAAGCATAAGCCAATCGTCTTTTTCTTACATACTCAACGAAACTCATCTTAAATTCAGCCATAAACTTACGATGAAAATGAGAGGGTGAATACCCCGTCCTTACCGCAATCGTTTTAAGTTGTGTTGGTTCAAACAGTATTTGTTCGATCTCTTGCATACACATTTGCGAGAATGTAGACATTTAACCTTTACTCACCTCCACTTCTTACGTACAGTATACGCTAGACTACATTGACGATATTTGATCAAACTTACTTTCTTTTTTAAGTCGAGCATGCTTTTAAGTAGATTGGAGAATCTAATAGCACGACTTTAAAAAGGAGTGTTATCAATGCAATTGAACACATTCATTAAGCATACAGGCGTATGTTGTACGCTGATTATGCTTGTAACAGGTTGTGGCGTCCACCAAAATGGCGGTCAACCTCACCCTTTGAAGGAACACACTGACCATTTTCAAACATTACATGAATCAAAAAATCGCCAGGACATTGGTACCATTCAACAGCACTATTCGAATGAGGTTCCACCTCAACTGGAGGTAGCAGAAGACCCAACGTATCCAGTTGGTTCAAAAGCAATCATTCTGTATGATGCCGTTCCTGGAATGGCCTATGCAGTCGCAACAATTAAAGGAGCATATGAAACAACTGCATACGAAGTTGAGTATAAAGCGGCTAATGATTCTGAGCCCTTATCTTATAAATGGATCATTCAAGAAGAAATGTACGATGACGGGGAAACTTCTATAGAAAATGAGGCATTTGTTCAGCTTCATACACCTATTCCTCAACAAGAAGGAGAGAGGGTAAAAATTGTCGATCAACGGGAAACAACCGTTTATATGATTGATTTTATCTCTAATTCCAAAGAAGACGTTCAAAATTTCAAGTGGGTAACAGAAGAAGATTTAAAACCAATTAAACAGAAGAGCCGTTAAACTCTTCTGTTTCCTTTTCGCAACCAGAACAAAATCGAGGAAACGCCTTACCTCTCGTTGTTCATATTCTGTTTAATCCTTGAGGAAAGCTCTGGTGATACATTGTTCAGCTCAGCTAACACACTTACCTGTAATTCCTGCTCCACATCCTTTAACTGGCTACCAATGTTTAGAATTAAATCCTCTTGTTCTTTTTCTGGTAACGCTTCAAAGAACAGTCGTGGTTGAGTGTAATCATTTTGTTTCTCAATGTCCGATCGTTGCATAATTCCTTCTATGTACCGGCCATCTCCACTCGTCACTAAATCACCTGGCGACCAGTTCGATTGCTGATTAACCGGTACTTTACGGAATTCAGAACCAATTCTGTGACGTTGTGAATCCCAATAAATGTTGGCACGACCTTGAAGCATCTTGTCGTCTGAGAGCTCTACCCCTTCTAGCAGATGACTCGGAGAAAAAGCGGCTTTTTCCACTTGTTCTTCAAAATTATCAGGGTTCTTATTAAGGGTCATTTTTCCAATTGGAAGAAACGGGAACTGTTGTTCATCCCACACTTTTGTATCATCTAAAGGGTCATACGGTAAGCCATTCGCAGCCTCCATATCCATTACTTGGGTATATAAGCCGTATTCTACTTTTCCACCGGCTTTAATGGTGTCGTACAGATCCTGACCTGCCACATCAGGATTTTCACCAGCTAAACGAACCGCCTCATTGTTTCGAATGTAGCGTTCTCCTGCAAGTGGAAACCAAGCCAGCTTCACATAACGACGCTCTCCGTTAGCATTCTTCCATACGTAGGTATTCACGCTATGACCTGGGATATGGCGCAAGCTTTTGACAGTCCCCATATTCGAATATAAGCGAAGGACAAAATGTAACGATTCTGGACTACGTGCCACAAACTGCCAAAAACGATTCGGGTCTATTAAGTTATTTTCAGGCGAAGGTAAAAATGCCTTAATAGCCTCTGGAAAGCGAATCGTGTCACGAACCGAAAATACGGGTATATGATTACATACTAAATCATAAATTCCCTCTTGCGTATAAAATTTCGTCGAGAATCCTCGAACATTTCTCGAAGTGTCCGGTGTTCCTTTTGTGCTAACAGCGAGAGAAAACCGGACAAAAACCGGTACTTGTGTTCCCGCTTGTTGCATAAAAGATAATGACGTATAGGGGGACATAGAATAATACGTTTCAAAGTATCCGAAGGCGCCAAATCCTTTTACATGAACAGGTCGCTCTCTTAGCTTTTCGTGAATAAACGTTTGCAACGTTTCATGTTCAATCGTATCTTGCTTTAAGATCGGTCCACGTTTGCCAACGGTTTGTGAATGAAGTCTTGCAGGTTGATCTTGCTCCCAATCATAGCTCCTATAACCTGAAAATGGTGATGGAAACGGTTGAGTAGCAGAATAGTTATCAGTCATAGATATACACGCTCCTTCATCTTACGTTTTCTTCATACCTATGAAAGAGCGGGAGAAATTAGCCTTTCAAATACTCTATTTATTTTTTTACATAGCATCCCATCTATACGTCAATAGAACGTTCCCTTCCCCATATTGAGGTACAAGCTTTCTCTTTATTAGACTTGCACCCATTCGCTCATAGAAAGATTTACTTCTATTCGCTTCTAATACCTCAACGGTGGCCTTTTGATGACCAAGGCTTGCTAATCTTTAAGGATGGTTTGTATGAGCATTTTCCCAATACCCTCCCCTTGATTGTCCTCTAAAATGTATATTGTCAAAATGAAAGCAGTTGATTGTCTTGCACTCGCAAAACCAACAATGTGACCATCGATTTCGTATACATAAATAAGCTGGTCCTTGTCCTTAACGTGATGCGACCAGCTTGTAGCTCGATTTTCAACTGACATACCAGCAAGGATTTCAGATTTAATTATGCCTGTGTATGTTGTGAACCACGACTGGACATGTACAGACGCAATGCCATTTACGTCTGCTTCAGTTGCTTTACGTAGCATTGAGATCCTCCTTTAACTCGTTTATGTAGCTTAGTTGTTCTTCCCTAAAGAAAACCCATCAAATAACGGGCCTCCTGCTTCATCTAATACATGCTGAGTCAGCCCAATGACCTTTTCTTTCCGATCAGTTTGATAAAAATATTCAAATGCTTGATAAAAAGACACCGCAAAATGGCTGTCGTATGCATATAAACATCGATAGAGCCATTTTGATTGACCAATCCAGTGACCATTCATACGCAAAACAAACTCTCCTAACTGTTCCATCAAATGGTTAACGATAAAGAACAATTCTCGCTTTCTATGTTCGCCTATAAGATCTTCTAACGTATCTGTAAGAAAATAACGCTTTTCCTTTTGGGTTTGTGAAGACCAAGGGTCAGGCCCTTTTTGTAAAACCAATTCTGATTCAGCTTTTAATTGTTCATAAAAGTCATGAGTATGGTTGACTAACACCAATCCATCAACCATCATTCGTTGCATGGTAGGGCTCGCGCTTTGTTGATCAGCTTCAAAAATAACCCGAAACGAAGTGGTAGAATGAACAAACCACTCAACTGGCCAACCATCTTGGTAACGCGACTCTCGAAAAGATGAAGACACTTGATTATCAAATACAATAATATCTAAATCAGACGTTTTCATGTGTTCATTTCGAGCAACGCTCCCTGCCAATAAGGCTAGCTCACATGTCGGAAACCTATTAGCTACTAGCTCTTCTGCTGTTTTAATCGCTTGCGTGCGGTCAATCATTAGCGCCCCCCTCCCCCTAATTGTTAACGCTTCCATTTTTATAGAAAAGAAACACTGTCACTTCGAGTGTTCTTTCTTGTTTAATCCTTTTTCAATGAGCTGATAGACCGCTTTAGAAAAAGTCGATATATTGTGTTCGGCTTGATAGTTTTTTACCCTTCGAACAATTTCCTCAGGAAACTTTATTAGTTTCGGTATGCGATTCAACACCTGCATCTCCTCTGCATCCTATTCGCTCTAATATAGGAGATCATAGTGGTTTCCAATTTCATTGTCAACACCTGATTTTCCCCTTTGCCTCGGGGCGGTGCTTATAAATAAGAAGAAACTTTTTATACTCTTTTCATAGTTGGATGTTAGCTAATAATAAACTCTTCTTTATCCAATCTGGCTAGTATGTGCAATATCAGCTTTTAATTCGTTTATGAATTGCGCTTCCACTTTAAAATGCCCTTTATTCGTATGGTAAATCGTTTCTTGCAATGCCTTTTCACAAGTAGCAAGTGCCCCTTTTGCGTTTTTTTCTACCTTCCATTGGTACCACGCTTGTAGACGTCGATCGATTAACTGCTTTCCTGTTAAAAATGATTGTTCAACGTTTAGTTGATCA
This sequence comes from Shouchella oshimensis, assembly GCF_004375095.1. NCBI lineage: Bacteria > Bacillati > Bacillota > Bacilli > Caryophanales > Bacillaceae > Shouchella > Shouchella oshimensis. The sequence goes on from NZ_SNUX01000004.1 coordinate 429,201, forward strand.
AGCTGATTTGTCATAAGACGATAAAAGAGCCATTCTTTCTTCAGGCTTGGGTGATAGAAATGCTTTGTATCTAGCTGATCCCACATGTCTTTTAACTGTATCCATGCTGTTTCATAAGCGCCTTTATCCAACTCTATGTAATAAGTAAGAAATTTAATAAACCATTGAAAGGGATCATCATGATCAATCGACATAGGTCGATTCAAAAAACGAGGATCTAATTCAGCATACCTTTTTCCTTGAGTCATCTCAGCGTTAACACGCAGTTGCACATAAAGCAACCACCTCATATCATGATTCTTTATACACTTCTTAAGTGTTGCACCGTCGCTAATGCTAATAGGTATAAGGTTTAAACACGCTATAAAAGCACCCAACGTCGCAGCTATTAAAATAGAGAGAGACTGAATGTTAAAAATAAGCGATAATCCAACTACCCCTATAGATACAAGCACATTCAGCAATACGCCTCCAGCTAAGTAAAGACGGTATGGAAACGCCTCTCCTTCTTTAAAGGGAGGTGGAATCATTAAACACTGTCCAATTATGCCTGGTGTCGTCAATCGTTTAAATCGAATTCGTTCTCCATCCATCACCCACATGTACGAGAATAGACGAAACGATAAAAACCGATAGCCCGATAGTTTCCCAAACAGTAGATGACCAGCTTCATGAATGAGAACATGAATGGGAATGGAGATAACTGCCACAATGAGCGCGATCACTAGATCTAACGGTGTGATGGTAACACCACTTATATACATGGGCAGGGAGAAACCGATAAAAGCGCCAACCATCATAAACAATGAACAAATTAGAACATGATATTTCCACATATAAAGAGCCCTCTTTTCTTTTTCAGTTGTACAGACAGTCGCCGTTGCTTCGCTTGTCTTTAAGAGTACACTGTACAAAGGAGGTGAATCTGCCCCTCATGTACACCTATCTCGCAATAGGGGATTCACTCACAGCAGAAGATTCACTTAGCCATCAACAAAATGGACTGATCACTCCTTATTTACAGTATTTAAAAAAAACCCTAAAAGAGCCGGTTTGTTTAAAACGTTTGGGTGAAGGTACTCTTACCGCTCGGAAACTTTACTGGTATGCATCAAACTACCAGCACGAACATCTCATTTATAACGCATCCATTATAACCATAACAGCTGGTGGAAACGATTTCCTAGACGCTTATGAGATGGCGAAGCTGATTCAATCGGATCGCCCATTCTTACAAGCGGAAATGGTAACCTTCCAAGCAATGGAAACACTTCTACGCTATATCTTGTCTATTAAAGAAGGCTCACGTCAGCCCTATTGTATACGAATCGTAAATGTATACAACCCGTACCCCCAAGAAGAAGAACTTGATCAAGCAATACAAAGCTACAACCACCGTTTGAAAGTGTTAGAAAACCGCGGTACCGTTCAAATTATCGATGCGTATCAAGCTCTACAAAAAAACACAAACCAACTACTCGCTATTGACCATGAAAATCCAAATGAACGAGGTTATCAAAAGTTACTTGCACAATTAATAGCGTCAGGCATTTCTCCTATAAACGAATCGTAAAAACAGGGCATGAGGACTGTTTCTTACGATTCTTTTTGTAAGTGTGTATGGAAGAATTGAATGACTTCCTTCCAAGATTCTATACTTGCCATTGCTGTTTCTCTTTTTCTACCACCAAGATAAGAAGTAGCAAAAATGGGCAAGTAAGGAATCCCAATCTCATGTCCCGCTTCTGGATACAAGATCCTCTGAACATAATCACATGTCTCCGTTTGCGTTAGCACCTCTGCCGGAAACATACCGTCTTCTTGCCCAGCAATGAGTAATGTCGGTTTACCTGATTGCTCAAGTGGAATTTTCGCCTTAGGGAACTGAGCAATTTGTTCATATAGAGCTTCATACCATATCTTGAATGGATTTTCCCCTTTTAAAAAAAGTTCCTTACATGCCATCGCTATTTTTTTAGGATTAAGAGGGGTCAAATAAGGTAAAGGAACTCCATGATACTTCCATGCAGGTGGTAGCCATTGCTCCTCTGACCAAGGAACAATGCCTGCCATTGAATACCTCATACCATTAAGTGAAACACAGGCGCTAATTTGCGCTACATGTATACTTGACCATAGCGCAAGTTCACCACCTCGAGACGTCCCATGTATACCAATTTCACCTATTGTCTCAGGGCGTTTTTTTAACCACTGTAAGACGTTTTCCACTTGGTCAAGTTCAATATGAACTAATTGAGCAGGTCCGCTCGGAACATTGAAATAACCTATTGCAAATGTATGAAATCCTTCATTTGCTAGAGCTGCTGCGTATTCTTCATAAATTCCCCCTTCCGATCCGCCGACAATAAGAACGGTTGGCTTTCTTACACCTTTTTCGTAGAAGTATGTTCCAATGATACGTTCTTCCAACACGGCTTTTCGGGTAATAGAAGAGCAATGCCAATAACGACGAATAGAAATCGAATCGAGGGTTTCCTCTTGGTGTCTCAGTGTCAACATATAGTACCTAGGAGCGACTTTTTGCTCTTTTTCTACAGCTTGTTTCCTATTTACTTTTTCCATCGACCAAAATAGGCCCATTGCATCCACAGCCAAATAGGATCCACTTAGTGGGGACGTTTTATTTGGATGAATCTCTCCATTCACATCAGAACGGAAAACCGCTCTCGATCTTAATTGATAGGTGGGTAATTCCCTTGTTAAGGTAAGTTCATAGATTTGATTAGCCTTTAACCCGTCCACGAACCAATCAACCGCTTTTGTAACAAGTGAATTCTCACCTCTTGCCTTCATTTTAATCTCCGCCATGTTCCTCTCCTCTCATTTTAAACCACTAAAAAAGAGCGGATCACCCGCCCTTTTTACATTCGCTTCCATGTTTTGAGCCAGATAATAAAACAACCGCTCAGCAAGAGAGCTGAACCGATATAGACTACACGTATGTCCATGACATCCGCCAAAATTCCAACCAGAAAGGCTCCCATGCCGAAAGCAAGAGTCGACACAGCTCCTTGCACCGTATACACATATGCTAGTTTTTCTTCTTCAATTTGTTGTTGCAAGATCGTGTGTAAGGCTACACTTCTCATTTGTTCACAAACACCAACACCAGCTACCAGCAAAAGCGCAAGAAGCGGAATGGCATGCAAGGCAAAAACCGTCGTTAAAACTGCACCACTACTAAACCCGATTAAAAGCAACAGCGGTAGCCGCCTCTCACATACATGAGCCATTTTCACAAGTATTACGCCTGCGAGAATGAGGCCTGCAAAAAAACTGGCGTTCATGAACCCCCACCACGCTTGCGAAACATGGAGGACTTCATCAACAAACACGTATACAATTGCCGCAATCCATACTACGCCGGCAATGGCCTCTAATGCTGTTGTTGCCATAACCCGTCTGAGCCAAGGCGTTTCATGAACTTTCATCCACCCAATGCCCATACTTACTCTCCATTCAACCGATTGTGAATGTGGACGGCATTGCGGAGCATGTAAACCCACTAGTGAAAAGAAAAGGGCTGCAATGATAGAAAAGCCAATAACTGCAATAAATACGCCTTCTGCATGAAGCCACACTAATAGGATGCCACCAACTGGCCAACAGCTCATACTCACTGTCTCAAAGACAACAGATGAAGTGCTATTTGCCTTCATCAAATCTGATTTGACGACGATTTGCGGCAGTAATGCTTGACTCGCTGGATCAGAGAGACCGTCCAAGAAGGCAACCATGCTTACAACAAAAAATAGCAGGATCACGTTTTCAAACGACATAAGACTAACTAAACAAAGAAACAGAACACTTTTCGTCCATTGACTACCTGCTAAAATGTTGGGTAGGGCGTAGCGTCTTAACAATAGAGGTGCCACCAAACTAGACACAAAACGAGTACCTGTAATAACCACGGGAACCAAACTCATTATGAAAACAGAGCCAGTCTGTTTCCACATAACGTCCATAAGGGCAATGATATACAGCACCATGACAGCACTATTATTGGCTTGCCCGATTAGCAACAAAAAAAACGCTTTTGAGCGCATGGCAAAAACACTCCTTCTTCCTATTCAGTTTTTGAAAAGCTGAAAAGAGAAAAAATGTTTACACGCCCTGTTCGCTCCAATCCATCTACTTATAGGAATAGTGTACCATTTATAAGTGAAAAAATTGACAAATTTTGTAGTAATTTTTTTAAAAAACGTAGGACCAGAATTCTTGAAATCATCCAGCTTCCTATGTTAGAAATAAAGAAAATCAAGTTTTCACTATCTCACTTACGGGAAAAATGAATAAATGAAATTAAAGGAGAGATTGTCATGGCAGAAGAAACAAAAATACAAAACTTACATCGTGTCATCGTCACAAAGGGAGAATTCAAAGACAAAAAAGCACATGTGATTAACATTTATGACAATACCATCTCTGTCGAATTTGATGACTATACCGGACGTGATGACGAACTACAGCGTACAGTCATTAAACACGATGATTACGAGAAAATTGAGGATGAAGTGTAACAAGTAGGTTCCAAAACCATTCATATGCTATAGTGAAGAAAGTAGTAACGCTGTTTTGTTGTTGCTACTTTTTTCAATCTTACCTACTACTCTTATGAGATAAGGAGCGATGCCAATTATGTTATCAGAAAATCTTGCTTCTGCACTTAATAAACAAATGAACATAGAATTCCAAGCGGCACATGATTACATGGCAATGGCAGCTTACTGCCACTCTATTAGCTATAATGGGTTTGCACAATTCTTTCTAAATCAAGCGGCTGAAGAACGGGAACACGGGATGAAAGTGTATACCTATCTAAATGACAAAGGTCATTTAGCCGTATTTGACGCCCTTGATGCACCAAAACGTGATTACGGTGCGTTAATTGATACATTCAATGCAGCATTAGCACAAGAACGAGCCGTAACCAAAAGTTACTACGAAGTCTATGCCATTGCTGAAAAAGAACGAGAATACCAAACCCTTTCGTTTTTAAACTGGTTCTTAGACGAACAAGTGGAAGAAGAAGCAACCTTTGAAACCCATATTGATTACTTAACCCGTATAAAAGACGATGCGAACGCTTTGTACAATTACGAACAAACCTTTAGCAGCGCTGAATAAGTGAAAGCAGATGAATGAAATCATTCATCTGCTTTTTTAATCCCTAGCTGGCCATATAGTTGTCACACGAACTACTTTGACAGCACTTCTTATTCTTGATATAGTTGTTGCACGAACTTTATAAAGAAGGAGAGTGCTCCATTTGGAATCATTCGACGAATCCATTGGGTTTGCAACGGCTCAAACCCACCGTATGATGTTTCGAGCCTTTACCTCCTACTTAAGATCATTTGCTATTACACCAGAACAGTGGACAGTTATTAAAAGACTTTACACCTATGGCGACCTCACTCAAAAGCAACTAGTTATTGCTGCTGAAAAGGATAAAGCCACGCTGACGCGGATTATTGACTTGCTTGAACAAAAAACACTTATAAAGAAAAGGCTTAACGATGAAGACAAACGTTCCCACTACATCTGTTTAACGGAACATGGAAGTCAGCTGTACAAAGCGGTTCAACCTGGTACAGAGCAATTCTATAAAGGTTTAGTAAAAGATATTTCAACGACTGATCTAGCTAATTACATGGACACGCTTCAGAAACTTCAAGAAGCATGTCGGTATCATATTGATTAAAGAAGGGATTCAATTGCACGTTTTTCAGCGCTATGTACTGTTTTTATTAGGCATCGTCTCTATGGGTTTAGGCATTGCCCTTACGACTCGATCTGATCTCGGAACAACTCCAATATCAAGCGTTCCATATGTATTGAGTCTTGCGCTTCCTTTGTCCCTTGGTACCTTTACTTTTTTAACATTACTGCTCTTTGTCTTTCTCCAAAAACTCATTCTTAAAAAGGATTTCCCTTTTATTCAATATGCACAGCTTATGATTGCGCCTTTACTCGGTATGAGTGTTGATCTCGGTATGTATCTTACCTCGTTTTTAGAGCCTACGTTCTATTTAGAGAAAATCGGAATTGTGGTCATTGGCAGTTTTTTTGTTGCATTAGGGGTCACATTACAAATAGAAGCTAAAACCGTCATGAACGCTGGTGAAGCGATTGTTCATGTACTCGCCAATCGTTTACGGAAACCGTTTAGCTCCGTAAAAATATACTTTGACTGGATGCTTGTTTTAACTGGCTTACTTCTATCTTTAGCACTTCTTGGAGGGTTTTACGGCATTCGCGAGGGTACGTTAATTGCTGCCTTTCTCGTTGGCTTATTCGTGAAGTGGATTCACTTCTTTCGTACGATGATCCATTGTCGATTCTTTTTAAAGGGTTCGGAATAAAGGTCACTCTTCACATGATGAAAGGGAAGGAAATGACCTTCCCCCATCATGATTTAAGTACGTGTCAGCTACGTGTCGCTATGCTCTAATACCCCGCCAATAGACGTTCCAAGACTCCTCTGCTTGCTTACTAATTTCATCTGGTGTATAAAAAACCACTTCTGTAACCAATCCTTCAATTAAAGCAAAGTACGTATATGCCATTGTTTCAGAATCAAGCTCTGTCGTTAAAATGCCTTGTTTTTGACCGTCTTTCATAACAACAGAGAAAAGAGCACGTACCTTTCTTTCACTCTCACTAAGCATCTCTTTTAATGGTTCTGCTAGTTGTTGAGGTGGATACTGAAGAAATCGGCTGTAAAATTGATTGGCTGGGTTATCTTGGGTCCAGTCATGAACATACGTTATAAACGCTTGATAAAGCTGCTTCTCAATGGGAACATTCCCTTGTCCAAGAGAATCTTTAATAAATGTTACGTAATCCAGTGACATGTCCATTACTAGATCCAAGAATAGTGCCTCTTTGTTTTTATAATGGGCATAGAGAGATGGTTTCTTAATTCCAACACGTTCGGCAATATGAGCCATTGATGTTCCCTCATATCCGAGAGTTGCAAACAGCTCCGTACTTTCGTGTTTAATTTTTTCTTTTGTGTGCATATCATTCTCCTTTACATCTTTAAACGTCTAGGTTATAATCCTTATCTACCGACCGATCGTTAGGTTATAGGTTCATTGTACTGATTTTTTTTTGTTCTGTAAAGCCAGCTTACCACTCAAACCTACCTAACGTTAGGTTTTGTACATGATAAACCTTTGTTCGGTCATACTATTCTTACTGTCTTAAAGGAGATCGACTCTATGGCACAAACACCATTAAGAAAAAATTCAACGTTCGTGCTCCTGCTCGTTGCAGGTATCTTCGCTGTTGTCGGCTTTAGTATGTTTTTAACGACAACAACGTGGTATGTTGTAACCATTCTTGGATCAGCAAGCTCACTTGGTATTGTCTTAATCGCTGCTACCGTCCCTCGTTTGCTCATGATGACTTTCGGCGGCGTTGTAGCAGATAAATATAAAAAAACCACCATTATGTTTGGAACCAACTTAGCTCAGGCCCTCTTACTGCTGACGATTTATCTACTTGTCGATTTGGATCAAATGACGTTTATTCTTTTGTTACTATCAGCTGCTGTTTTTGGTTCACTTGATGCATTCTTTGGTCCCGCCAGTTCTTCAATGATTCCAAAAATTGTTCCAAAAGAACAACTGCAAAAAGCAAATGCGTACTTCCAAGGGGTTGACCAAATTTCTTTCATTATTGGTCCGATTGTAGCAGGTTTAATTATGGAAACTGGCACAGTAGCAACAAGCTATCTCGTTGCTACCATTCTTGTCTTTCTCTCGGCGATTGTCATTTTTCCACCTTTTATTAAAGAGGCACCTGTGGAAAACCGCATTAAACAAAGCCCACTAAACGATTTACGGGAAGGTTTCCACTATATTAAAAGCTCTAACTTCTTACTTGTTGGTTTAGCCGTATTGATTACACTGAATTTCTTTGTTTTCGGAGCCCTGCACATCGCCATTCCATTACTAGTCAATCTGCATGACGGGACACCCATTCATTTAAGTTATATGGAAGTCAGTTTAGGTGTCGGCATGGTGATTAGTACGTTCATTCTAAGTTCAATTCCAATTCGACGCAGAGGCTTCACTTCATTAATGGGGCTCTTTGCTGCTGTAGGAACTTTACTAATATTTAGTATGGCTCCTAGCTTGCTTCTACTCACAATCATTGTCTTCTTTATTGGTTTTTCAATGTCGTTCGTTTATATCCCTTTCTTTACAGCGGCACAAGAAAATACGGATGGTAGATTGATGGGTCGTGTCATGAGCATTATTTTCCTTGCTATGAACGGCTTTGATCCGATAGCTTATGGACTTGTCAGTGCATTAGTCGCTGCTGATGTTAGCATCCAGCTTATTTTGTTCGGTCTCGGGCTTGTCGGCTTACTAATCGCATGCATTGTAAAATGGAAGGCACCATACTATGCTAAATCTTAACATTTGTCTTAAACACCTATCGGGATCACTGATGGGTGTTTTGCTTTTTTATTTTTGTCGAAAAATATTTATAAGCACCGTATTTTACGACTCGGTGCAAGCGTTTGCGCTTACCGTAGAAGGATGTACAAGGCATATCGTCTTATCATTCTCGGCTAAAACATCTTCTAAGCATTGCTATGACTACTGTTACCCAACATAAACAGCTTGTTTTCCACATACACCTTTACTAATGAAAGATGCTTTCATTACTAAGGGGGAGTCAAGAATGGCGTTTAAAAAAACAATCGGTACACTTATTTCCGGGGCGCTGTTAACAAGCTTATTAGTTGGCTGTACAAATGGAAATGAAAAAGAGCCTGAGGAAGTGGCAAATGAACCAAATGAGCCACCAACAGAAGAAAGTTTATCACCTGAAGAAGGCGCACACCTCATACTCTGGGACAATGGAGATGAAGAGGCAGAGTGGGCGGCATACGTTGCGGAAGCATTTGAAAAAGCGTATGGTGTTCCAGTCGAGTTACAAGAGGTAGGGCATACGGATGCACCAACGAAATTGGAAACCGATGGGCCTGCTGGTCTCGGAGCTGATGTGTTTAATGCCGCTCACGATCACCTTGGAAAAATGGTGTCGGCAGGACTTGTTTATGACAACTATTATGCAAGCGATTACAAAGAAGCATTTATGGATGCATCTGTAAGTGGGGCCTCCTACGTTGATCAAGATGGGCAATTAACAATGTATGGCTTCCCTCTTGCCATCGAAACGTATGCACTTTATTACAATAAAGACATTGTAGAAGAACCTCCAACCACATGGGAAGAGTTGTTCACTACAGCAAAAGCGTTCCAAGAAGAGTCCACAAATAGTGAGCGCAGGTTTGGCTTTATGATGGAGCCAGCAAACTTTTACTATACCCATGCGTTTATGGCTGGCTACGGTGGCTATGTATTTGGAGATCAGAACACAAATGCTAAAGACCTTGGCATCGATAATGAGGGTGCCATTCAATCAGGGCATTTCTTAGCGTCCATGCATGATGAGTTATTGCCGTTAGCTATTGAAGATATTACAGGTGATGTGATTTCTTCTTTCTTTAACGAGGGCAACCTTGCTTATCGCATTTCAGGTCCTTGGGATGTCCGCAATCACGAAAGCGCAGGGGTGAATTTTGGTGTGGCCCCACTTCCATTACTAGAAAATGGAGAAGCCCCACAATCCTTTTCTGGTATTAAAGCGTATTACGTCAACTCCTATAGTGAGTATCCAAAGGCAGCTACATTACTAGCACAATTTGCATCAAGTGAAGAGATGTTGTTAAAGCGTTATGAAATGACTGGTCAACTTCCACCAATAAAATCACTGATTGAACATGAGCTTATTCAAAAGGATGACATTTCAACTGCCTTTTTAGAGCAATCCTTACAAGCTGTTCCAATGCCGAATATGCCAGAAATGATTTCTGTCTGGGGTCCAATGCAAGTAGCCTATACGTCTATCTGGAATGATGGAACAGACCCTGAACAAGCGTTAAAAGCTGCTCGGGAACAAATTGAAGATGCCATTGCGACGTTAAGTCCATAAAGCTTCATTAGCCAACTTCTTGAGAAGAAGTTGGCTTGCCATTCACGCTAGAAAAGGGGTGAGAACCGTGCGCAGTCATAAGAGCCTCGGCACGCTATTGTCAATTATCTTTATGGGGTTCGGTCAACTGTATCATCGTCAATTCGTAAAAGGCGGGCTTTTTATCGCTTTAGAACTTTATTTACTGTTGTTTTGGACATTACCTTTTCGAAATGCAATGTGGGGCTTATATACTTTAGGAGAGACCACTCAAACAAGGGTTGGTTTCACCATCGTTCAAGGCGACCACTCGATCTTTCTATTAATCGAAGGAATCATTTTTCTTATTTGTGGGTTACTCTTTCTATGGATGTATGTGCTAGCCATACGTGATGCACGCCGAGTCGGGTTTCAGCGAGATCAAGGAAAAAAAGCCAATACCTTTAAAGAAACATGGAGATTATTAACGGATAAGGGCTTTCCTTATTTTCTATTGATGCCTTCTGTCTTCTTTACAGCCTTTCTCACTATACTCCCACTTATTTTCGGAATTGCCATTGCCTTTACCAACTATTCAGCACCAAATCATATTCCACCCGCCTCCTTAGTTGATTGGGTTGGTTTCCAAACATTCATCGACCTGTTCAATATGAAAACATGGAATCGGACGTTTCTCGGTGTATTCTCTTGGACAATTATTTGGGCAGTGTTGGCAACTGTGACGACCTTTTTTGTTGGTTTATTTTTCGCTGTACTGTTAAATTCAAAAGGCATTCGATTTCGGAAATTTTGGCGTAGCATTTACATTTTGCCTTGGGCAATTCCTTCGTTTGTCTCCATTTTAATTATGCGTAATTTATTTAATGGAGAATTTGGTCCCATTAATCAATACGTTGAATTTCTAGGTCTTGCCGCCGTTCCTTGGCTTAGTGATCCGAACTGGGCTAAATTTACCCTTGTTCTTGTGAACATTTGGTTTGGCTTTCCGTTTTGGATGGTGTTAATGAGTGGGGTCATGACCAGCATTGATCGGGAGCTATATCAAGCAGCTGAGGTAGATGGCGCTAGCGGCCGTCAACGTTTCATAGGCATTACGCTTCCCATTGTTATGTTCTCTACAGCACCACTCCTCATTATGAATTTTGCAGGTAATTTCAATAATTTTAATTTGATTTATCTTCTTACACAAGGTGGACCTGTTAATATCGACTATTCTTATGCTGGTTCAACTGATATTCTCATTTCATGGATTTATAAACTGACATTAGAACAAAGTCAATTTGCGATTGCTTCTGTTATCTCAATCTTAATCTTTTTCGTTCTTGCCGCCGTATCGATTTGGAATTTTAGACGAACCCGAGCTTTTAAAGAGGAGGACACGATGCTATGAACCGCAAACAAAAAGATCGTTTCAGCTCGTTTTTTAAGCATCTTCTCTTAACCTTTGTTGCTATATTTACTGTTTATCCCGTGATATGGATTGTCATGGGTTCGTTTAATCCAGGAAGCTCCCTTTTTACCGCTCAAGTGATACCAGGAATGAACTGGTCTCTCTTTTGGGAAGGCATGCGACAGTTTGACTTTCACACTGTTATGGAATCCTTTCGTTCCATTCGATTGACGCTCACCCATTATAGTCATTTATTCCAAGAAACCAATTACCTGCTTTGGTATAAAAACACATTGAAGATCGCATTTTGGAATATGGTTTTGTCTACCTTTCTTGTTGTCACAGCGGCTTATGCGTTTAGTCGTTTTCGCTTTCCTGGTCGTAAGCAAGGATTAATGACCATGCTCGTCCTGCAAATGTTCCCGGGATTTATGGGGATGATTGCTATTTATATTTTATTGCTGCAACTGAATTTGCTAGATAATCATTGGGGACTAGTCCTCGTTTATGCCGGTGGATCCATCCCTTTCAATGCTTGGCTTGTAAAGGGCTATTTTGATACATTACCAAAGAGTCTTGAAGAAGCCGCAAAAATTGATGGAGCAGGCAATGCAACGATTTTTGCTAGGGTACTTATGCCGCTCTCTGTCCCCATCCTCGTCTTTGTCGCTGTTTCAAACTTTATTGGCCCGTGGATGGATTTTATCTTTGCTCGACTAGTCTTACGTTCAAATGAAAATAAAACCCTTGCCATTGGTTTGTTTGAAATGGTTACAGGACGGGGCAATACGGAATTCACCCTATTTGCTGCTGGAGCCGTTCTTGTTGCTGTACCAATCACCATTCTCTTTATGATGTTTCAACGGTTTATGGTGGAAGGACTTAAAGCAGGAGCAAATAAATAAAGGAAGGTGCATAGACTTCATGTAAATTCCATACTACTAAGAAAAAGGATGGTAGAAGGGGCTAACGCGCAATGCACATGGATGCACACGAAGTGAAAACATTAAATAAGTTGTTAGAAGGGCAGTATATGGGGATTCACTCATACGATCACTTTTTAGAACACCTTTCAGAAGAGTCATCCTTATACGACACGATGACTGCCATTCATCATGATTTGGAAAAACACGCTTCCTTACTCGCCGCCCGTATTGAAGCTCTTGATGGTGTACCTGTTAAAAGTGAAGGCACAATGGGAACCATTCAACGCTGGCTGGGTGAACTGTTTGATCGTCCCCATGGTGAGGAGGACATTCTTAAACACGCCATTAAAGGCGAAAATATGTATGGTATTCGGATGTCTGAAAAAATTGCCCGACAAGGCTTGGACGAAGAGAGTTTACAGCTCGTTCATCGTATCATTGATGAACAACGTGAGCACGTCGATCAATTAAAAAAGAAACTCCATCATTAAAAAACCAGCTACGAGTATGTAGCTGGCTTTTTTCATTGACTAAAGACGACAGTTGAATACGGTGCCAACTGAACGCTTTGCCCATTCTGTTCCAAATTGCCATTCCGATAATATACATCTACCCATTGTTCTGGCAGTTGTACATTCACTCCTTCTCCTGTTAAGTTATGCATTACAAGGACGCTCTCTTTATCAAATACACGCTCAAACGCAACAAGCCCCTCTTTTTTAATTTCAGAGACCTTCACCTCACCATCCATTAATAAAGGGTGACTTCGTCTTACTGCTATTATTTCTCTATAATGATGAAGCAAAGAATCTTCATTTTCCAGCTGAGCTTCTACTGCGACTTTCTCTCGATTCGTACTATAGCGACGTTCAATCCATGTTGTCTCTTCAGGACTTTTATCTTTCTTCCATATCATCGGCTCCCGAATATATTCATCTGGCTTCATTCCCTCAAGCCCCACTTCTTCACCATAATAAAGATAGGGGTTTCCCGGCAGTGTGAGCAAGAGAGAAGCAGCCATTTTCGCGTGGTCTTCATTTCCGTTAAGCTGACTCATCACACGATCAATATCATGGTTCGTTAAAAAGGTACTATCTACATACCCTTCTGCAACAGATGAAAAATGATTTCGCACTTTTTCCAACCCTGAGGCAATCCCCGTATCCCTTTCTTGCTGAACAGAGGAAAGAATACGACTAGATAAATCAAAGTTAAACCCACTATCAAGCCCCTGTAGGTACTGTCCTACCACTGACGCACTATCCCACACCTCACCAACCAGCATGGTATGAGGTTTAATCCCTTTCACATGAGCATTGAAATCCTTCCACAAGGCAACGTTCTCTTCATGATGATTCTCTAATTGATAAGCACTATATAAGTATTTGGCTGCGTCTAATCGAAACCCATCGATCCCCACTTCCTCTAACCAAAATTGGCTTGCTTCTTTAAATTCATCCATTACCTGTGGGTTAGCGAAATTCATGTCAGGCATACCGTGCCAAAAAACACCTTCATACTTCGGCTCGCCCTCTCCATGCCAAACAGGCTGTTGCCAATCTCCTACTTGATTAAGATTTGTTGATTCGTCACTCCAAACATAATAATCACGATACGGCTCATCTCCTGCTAATGCCTTCTGAAACCATGGGTGTTCAGAGGAACTGTGATTCATAACGAAATCAATGATAACGTCAATGCCACGATTGTGGGCTTCCTCTACGAATGTTTTCATGTCTTCTACCGATCCATAATCAGGATGTACATCTGTATAATTCGTTACGTCATACCCATGATAACTCGGCGATGGATTAATAGGCATGAGCCATATCCCGTTTATGCCAAGATCTTGTAAATAATCAAGCTTATTCGTCGCTCCTTTTAAATCACCGATACCGTCTCCATCTCCGTCTGCAAACGCTCGCACAAATATTTCATAATATACCCGACTTTCTGCGTCTTCTACGAAAGGTGTTTCTTTTGACCACTTCATTGCCTCTTCCTCCCCAGGAAAAGCGTCCGTACAGCCGCTCATGAAAACGATTGGAGCGATCCATGCGATTCGTATTCTCACGTTTAGCGCCTCCTACTTCATAAATCTGAACCTTTCCCTTGTATATATGAATGACTCACATCGTCTATACCGGTGCAAATGGTTTCCCAATCCTATCTTGAAAGCGATCTCATTTTAGGAGTCTCTCCTTTTTTAATCAAATGGCTAGACATTCCTCTTTTCTTCCTGTATCTTAGGAACTTGTTTGTGAGAAAAGAAAAGCGCGAGAGGAGTGAAGATTTATGTTACGTTTTATGAACAATCATCGCATTGTATTAACTATTTTTATGCTAGGTACTTTCGCCATAGGAATGACAGAATACGTCGTCACTGGTTTATTAACCGAATTCGCACGTGATTTAGACGTGGCTGTGTCGACAACTGGACTATTGTTAAGTGTGTATGCCATTAGCGTAGCTGTCTTTGGGCCTCTCTTGCGCATCATTACCATTAAGTATCCACCAAAACCATTGCTTATAGGGCTAACGGCGCTTTTTGTTATTAGCAATATCATTGCCGCTACAGCGCCAACTTTTGAAGTATTGTTGTTATCAAGGTTACTGTCCGCTACCATGCATGCACCATTTTTTGGTCTTGCCATGATGATGGCTATTAACATGTCACTGCCAGAAAAACGAACACAGGCTATCGCCATTGTGCAAGGTGGGTTAACCATTGCCATTATGATTGGTGTGCCCTTTGGTTCCTTTATTGGCGGATTGGTAGACTGGCGCTTAGTGTTTTGGTTTTTAGTATTATTAGGAACACTCGTTTTAATAGGGTTGCTTCTTTTTGTTCCGAATGAAAAACAAACTGTCACACCTCATTTGAGATCAGAGTTAAAAGCCTTGGCGAACAAAAACGTCTTATGGGTTCTTGCCATCATCGTCTTCGGCTTCTCCGGTGTTTTTACGGCATATACGTTTAAAGAGCCAATGTTACGTGAATTTGCTGGATTTGGCGTTCCTGGTGTGACACTTGGACTATTCTTTTTCGGTCTAGGAGCCGTTATCGGTAATTTCACATCTGGGCGTGTGCCTCCACGCTTATTAACAAAAACATTAATGGCTTCTCTCGTGGCACTAGCCGTCGTCTTATTTGCATTTACATTCCTTCTGCAAAGTCCTGTGCTTGCAATTGTAAGCTGCTTTCTATTCGGGGCCGGAACGTTTGGAACGACACCATTACTAAACGCAAAAGTGATTTTAGCAGCACAAGAAGCACCGATGCTATCAGGAACAATTGCTGCATCGATTTTCAATGTTGCGAATGCTCTTGGAGCTAGCCTTGGTACCCTCTTCCTCAATATGGGATACAGCTTTACGATGATTACATTTGTAGCTGGTGGTATCATCCTGTTTGGACTTGTTTTAACCATCATTACTAGCAGAGTGGAAGATAAAGCATTATACGAATAAAAAGAAAGTCTACCGGAAATGCACAGCCGGTAGACTTTCTTTGTTAAAACGATTCTACAATCGCCATACCTACTTTTTTCGGGTTTAGCATGCTTTGAAGATGTCGACTTCGTTCTCTCAATACTTTCATCAAGTGGATATACGTACCAGTCTCTAGTTTATGAATATCTGTCACATGTTTCTTCGGGATCACGAGGGTATGTCCTGGTCGCATTGGATATATATCAAGTATCGCTAGGCAATGCTCATCTTCATAAATGATTTTTGCATCTAGACGACTCTGACTGATTTCACAAAAAAGACCGTTCATTAGGCACCCCTCTCTTTTCATCTGTACCGTTTCTAATCACCTATACGTTCATGGTAAACTAAGCCATATATACAATGGCCAACCGCTAGGAAGGATTTTTTAAAATGACGGAACACTCATCTATTCAAGAAATGTGGAACGCTTTTACATCTCAACACCCTCAGTTTTCTCAATCTACGTACACAGCGTGGGCTTTTGGGGATGGTACAAAAGAGATGGCAGATGACTTATGCAAACTTGTATTGGAAGGAAAGAAGCAAGGTACTTCCTCTTATTATGACGCCTATGAAAAAGAAAATGAACCTTTACCAGTCGAAGGACAATGGAACATTATTTTAGATGGAAACGGTGTTGCTCAGGCAATTATGCAGACCATTAAAGTGGATATCCTACCTTATAACGAAATGACTGAGAAACACGCCTATGCAGAAGGAGAAGGGGATCAAACCCTTGCCTATTGGAAAGAAGTTCACGAACCCTTCTTTTCTACATTGGCTCCTACGTTAGGGCTAACGTTTCAAGAAAACGATTTAGTTGTATACGAATGGCTACAGCTTGTGTATAAAAACGAAGCAAAGGAGGTATCCGTTTAAACAAATGTTCACATTGAGTCAAAGTAGCTACTCAGATAAACCCTATTTAGCACAATTGAGAATGAACGTATTACAAGCGGATTTCGATCGGCTTCAACTCCCTTATGAACGTGTTTTTAAACGTTTTGAAGAGAACTTCCACCCTGAGCATATCTATTTAATTAAAGTAGATGAGGTAGGTACAATTGGTTGTATTGGAATCATTGAACACAATGATTATGTTGAATTAAAGAACTTTTATATTGAGCCATCATTTCAAGGGAACGGAATGGGTCGTGCTGTTTTTCAGCATGTTGTTGAGCACTACAAAGACAAACGTGAGATTTCATTAAAAATTTTTAAAGGCAGTCGAGCTAAACCGCTCTATGAATCGTTTGGCTTTACAGTTAAAGAGCAAAATGAGCGAGTTGAAACCATGTCTTTAAATCGAAGCGTACACACGTAGAGGCTGGGACAAAAGTAGATAGACAGATCAGAATGACGAACATTCCTGAAAATAGGAACGTTCGTCGTTTGTTTTATATGAAAATGAGCGGAAGGAGAATCCGAAGACTCCTGGGGGATCAGCACGTGTCTGAAGACTCTGGAGTGGCGGTTTTCCACGGAGGAGGCTGAGGCCGTGTCTCCGGAAAGCGAAGGATTCTCCTGTAGCGGTGCTACTCTTTTCAAATACTACTGTTAGTTATGTCCCAGCCTCATTGTGTTACTTCTTCATTTTTAATTACGTCCATCTTCAATTCCTCTTCTGATATAGCAGCAGCCGGGGTTGTATTGTCGGATAATATGTGCTTCACATGACTCACTTCCATCAGAGGTTCTCCCTGATCAAAGCGATTCGGAAAATCAGGCTGAACAAGTGCTTGTCTACCTAATGCGATAAAGTCACACTGTTCAATGGCAATTAGCTTCGCAGCTTCAGCTGGATTTTCAAGACTTCCACACGCAATAATTGGCTTAGTCGAATAGCGCTTCGCAACTTCTGACATAAGCATGGAGTCATTTCCAAATGCCGGGATTTTCGCATCACGCTCAGACAAATGAATATAATCAATGTCTGTTTCTCCTAAAGCTGAGAAGAGTGTAGCTGCCTCTGCCTCGCCGCCCTCCCATTTATAAGAAGGGTCCGTCGCTTTCATTTGTGAAATTCTCACGCCAAGCAACATCGTAGCTCCAACGGCTTCTCGAACTTCTGTAATCAGATCAACAATCAGTTTGAGCCGATTTTCAATAGAACCACCATAAGCATCCCCACGTTGGTTACTTCCTTCTGAAAGAAACTGATCAAGCAAATAACCATTCGCTCCATGTAACTCGATGCCATCAAACCCTGCTTCTTGCGCCCGTCGAGCAGCTTGAACAAATCCTTTTTTAATTTGCTCTATCTCCTCGATTGAAAGCGGGCGTGCCTCAGGGAAAGATCCTTGTCCACCATATAGAGCCACTTTATCGCTGGGTGGTGTGAATACGCTTGGAGCCACAGTCTCATTCGTATAGGCATTTCCTTGGGACTGAGCCCCTGCGTGCATGAGTTGAGCAATGAATAAGCTTCGATTTTCATGAATTGTCTCGACGATGGGTTTCCAAGCTTCCATTTGTTCATGAGTAGCTAAGCCAGGCTGGCACTCATACCCTTGACTATGTTCGGTATCTGGATAGATTCCTTCTGAAATAATGGCAGAGAACCCACCTTTTGCAAAACGTTCGTAATAACGGTGGACTGTTTCGTTTGGCTTTCCATTTTGAGAAGAGGACACACGTGTCATTGGCGCCACAATGTAGCGATTCTTGAAAATGTGATTCCCAATCGTTCCTTGATTTAGCAAGAGTTCTTTTTCATTTAACATCGACATCGACTCCCTACTTTCTAATAACGTTTGCTAACCTCCCTTTCCTTTTGTCGATTAATGTTAAACCTACTCTGGGTTCCTCTCTTTTTTCTTATCAACAAACTCAGCCAGCCATTTCATATCAATGGGTCCATTCGTGACTTGATACGTACCGTCATCCACTAAATGAACACCTGCTTCGCCTATAAAAGCAACAGAAGGTGTATGAGAATAATGACTGACAAAGATTTGTTGCTGTGTTCCATATAAGAGCTGCCTTTGGTAATGGTTTTGCGTCACACGCTTTACCTGATAAGTAGAAAGAAACGCCATTAACTCTTCCATTTGTTCACGATTTTCAAGGTAAAATTCATAGCCATTTGCTTGTTCACCCTTTGTTATGTCTGTGGTTACAGCTATAATCATCACATCATCTTCATTATAGTAAATGAGACTTTCTAACGAACGCTCGTCGTAGTAAAAGAATAGATTCATTGAGAGACATGCGAGCCCCCCAATAAAAGCAACAAGAAGCAGCCAGCGTTTCACCTGCATCACCCCTTTATAATAGGGTATACGGAACCTATTATCCTTACGACAAGATTTTGCGTCGATCGCAAACGTCCGTTTATTCTTATGCTTTATCGTTTAGCGCTTTTATTTTGTCCATTTTCATTTTTGGTTTTCGATTTTCATCAAGCAACCCGTTTACTTCCTGTTGGACATCGGTAATCTGGGTATAACAATAACCGCTTACGTAAGGAAGGGATTTTATAGCATCAGTTATACTTTCGTAACGAGCTAAAAAGTCTTTTTCAGACTTTACTTGATTTCCATATCCCCAGCCATCCTCTGTTGTAAAAGCAATGCCACCATATTCACTAATGATGACCGGTTGCCCTTTGTATTGATAACCTTCTGCAAACGCATATTTATCATTGTTATGAGGGTACGCGTTTCCTAAAACAGCGCTCTGATCTTGATAGCGCTTGATTAAACGGTCTGCAAATTCTTCATAGTCGTGAAGCGTAATAATGTCTGATACCGTATGCTCCCAGCCATCATTGACAATGACCGGTCTCGTCGCATCGATCGCTTTGGTTCCATAGTAAATACTTTCAGTGAAGGCTTGTTGCTGCGTATTTGTGAAGATTTGCCCAACACCCCATGACTCGTTAAACGGAACCCATGTCACAATAGATGGATAATGAGCGAGTTGCTCAACCACATCTAGCCATTCTTTAGTAAACGCTTTCACAGCTTTCCTTGAATAAGAATAAGAGGATGGCATTTCTGCCCACACAAGCAACCCTTTTTGGTCGCATAGAGCATAGAATCGTTCATCTTCAATCTTTTGATGTTTACGAATGCCGTTGAAACCTAATGCTTTAATCGCATCAATATCTTCTTCAAGAGCTTCAAGAGAAGGAGGGGTCAAATGACTATCTTTCCAATAACCTTGATCGAGAATGAGCTTTTGATAAATAGGACGATTATTTAACAAAACATGTCCATTTTTTATTGAAATTTTTCGAAGCCCAAAATAAGAGTGCACCTGATCTACCTCTTGTCCATCTTTTCGAACAACAAAGGCGACTTCATATAAATTTGGTTGCTCTGGTGACCAGACGGCTACACGCCATTCATGAATGGCTGACGCTAAATCAACGTTAAAGAGGGTCTCTTCTCGTTCAGGTGTCAACGTAAACCGTCGTACTTCATATCCTTTAAACGTGATGATCGTTTCAATTTCGATTCCTGCAACGCCACCACGAAGGTCGTATGCAAAGCTTACCGTTTGTTCATCTAAATCTGGCTGGATCTCCACTTTATTTAAATGGTGCTTGTTCACATATTCAATCCATACTGATTGCCAAATACCTGTTGTTTGAACATACCAGCAACCAAAATTTTCACCAATCCAGCGCTGCTTCCCTCTCGGTTGGTCCGTACTCATACTATCTTCTACCCGCACGGTCACTTGCTGTGTATGTGCTTCTACTAAATAGGGAGTGATGTCAAACGAAAATGACGTGTAGCCGCCTTCATGCACTCCAGCATAGCAACCATTTATCCAAACCGTTGTTTTGTAATCGCTTGCTTGGAAATGAAGAAGAACCTGTTTCTTCTTATTCTCTTCAGCAATTTTTATATGACGCTCATACCAAACAACTGGGTGAAACTGTTCGTCTTGAATTCCACTTTGTTTCGTTTCATACGTAAAAGGAACGGCAATCGTTTGATTTAGTTTATTTCCTTGAAACCATCGCTGCTTCAGACCTACATTTTCATCGTCAAAACCAAATGCCCATTGGCCATTTAGTAGCTCCCACTCTTGCCTAACAAATTTCGGTCTAGGACAATCCACTATCGCTTTCATCTACTCAGCTCCCTTTTGTTGACATACACTCAATCAATTAGATACGTTTTTCCTATCAAAGATTGTTTTAAAGGAAGTATGAGCAGTTTTTGCGGAATTGTCAAACTATTATTGATGAAAACGAGGGGAGGAATGCTTAGAATGAACATTCATTTTGATATACCTACTTATAAAGCAAGTCTAAAAGATATTCATGTAAAAAACGAGGAAACAATCATTGGCACATTTCGTCGGTATTCTAAGAACCGTTTAAAGAGAACACTCGGCCGTCACCTTTCTTCATCTTTCGTTTCAAATCTAACGATACAATCCTATGATTCTCAGTTTGACTTTAGATTGAACAACCAACTACGTGCATTTCTTTCCAATGCATCTTGGACACTTAAAGAACAAGGGGTGACCATTGGAGAAATCCGTGAACAACCTGTGGGGAGAACGTTAATTGTAACCACTGAACAAGGTGAACTGGAAGTGAAGTCAACACTTCTATCGTTGAGGGAAATTGAAATAAATCTGCTCTTAGATAAACCGGTAGCCATCGCTAAAGGAAAAAGAAAGGGAAGCATCCATAACCAAACGCTTGATCTAGCGCTACATCCCCATTCATTGACGTTTTCTCCTGCGTTTTTTGCCGCTCTTTGTTTTTTGCATATCCATCAAGGATAGGTCAAATAAGCTAACGTCTAGTCAGCTTACTATAAAAAATTTTTCTATTACTATGCTCATCTACCTCCAGATGCTTATTCGTTGCATTCCTATACCCTGCATATCTACTTCTCTGCATGCATATTGTACAAGAAATGAAGCAGGACTTTCTTTATTGATCAAGAAGAATTAATGAAAGCGCTTACTATATCTTCTCGTGGAGGGATTAGAATGAGGAAAAGAATTCAAGCAGCTTTACTTATCCCTATTGTGACAAGTGTATCTCTACTAGCGAGTTGTTCAGATGAACAAACCTCTGGAGGTGGAGATGTCGTACTCACTTGGCTTGTCCGTAGTGATCCGAACCTTATTGAATGGGAACATCGAGTCATTGAAGCATTCGAAGACGAAAACCCTGGCATCCGCGTCCAGTTACAGACGATTCCCCAAGGTGAAATTGATCAAAAATTGCAGACGATGATAGCTGGTGGCAACGTCCCAGATGTCTGGTCACCGAACTGGGCAGACTCAGGATTTGGCAGTTATTATGCAATGGGAGCACTGAAAGATTTAACGCCTTTTCTAGAAAAAGACCCCCATGTGCTAGATGGTATTGATGACACGTTGACTGATGTCTATAAAATGGAAGATGGGGTTTACGGCATTCCGATTTTATCAATGGGTTCCTTTCTTTATTACAATCGGGATCTTTTTGACGAAGCTGGCGTGCCTTACCCTCCGACTGATTGGAACGACGAAAGCTGGAATTATGACGCCATGATTGAAGCAGCACAAGCGATTACACAGAATGACCTTCCTCCTACCCAACGAGTCTACGGTGTCTTAGATGAAGATTCACCTAATAAAAACGCTTGGGCATTTGGCGGTGATTTTTTTGCAAAAGAAGATTATGAAACCGGTTTGTTAACAGAGCCTGTTATTACGGAAAACCCACGGAACCGTGAAGCGATTCAACAGCGTTCTGATCTCATTAACGTCCATGAAGTAATGCCACCACAAAGTGAAATTGCCGCTCTACAACAGCTAAGTGATCCGTTTTTAAGTGGACGGGTTGGTATGGTGATGAAAGGTGGTTGGGGCACAAAACAGTATGCCAACACCGACTTAAACTGGGGGCTAGCGGCTTATCCTTACACAAACGATGAGCGTCAAATTTCATTGTATGTCGATCCTTGGGCAATGAGTGAAGGCAGCAAGCATCCTGAAGAGGCTTGGGAATTTCTTAAATTTCTATTAGATCCAGATAAAGCGGCGAAATGGATGGTCGAGATGACTTTAGAGAGTCCTGCCCACTCTGATTTAAAGGAATTATGGTTCGAGCTTATCTCAGAAAGAACAGGCATACCGGTTGCTGACTTACGCATTGCAGAAGAAGGCGCATTGCAGTTTGGGCGACCAACTGATAACCATTTAATTTCAAACTTTGCACCTATTTTAAAACACCAGAACATGACAATCAATGCGATTTACGATCGTCGAAAAGGCGTTGATGAAGGCATAGAAGAACTTCAACAAAATATGACGTCACTCACCTACTAACGGGATGGAGGGGATTACGAATGGAAACGAACCCAGCGCCAAATCGAAGTCGAAAGCCACTTAAACATACGTCCATCGGAGCAAGGAGAGAAGAAAAATACTTCTGGCTGTTTATTTCTCCATGGTTAATCGGTTTTACTCTCTTTATTGCGGGTCCAATGGTCGCTTCGCTTTACTTTAGCTTTACCGATTATGCCATTATGGGTGAAGCTTCGTTTGTAGGCTTACAAAACTTTGTGAACCTCTTTTCAGATCCACTGTTTTACCGCTCCTTATTTGTAACGACCGCTTATGCTGCTCTCGCTGTTCCCTTCTCCATTGTTTTAGCCATTGGGCTTGCTTTGTTACTGAATGCCAAAATTAAAGGGCAGGCCTTTTTTCGAACTTTCTTTTATGCGCCTTCCATCATTTCAGGGGTGTCTGTTGCCTTTCTATGGATGTGGATTCTAAATCCTCAATTCGGGGTCGTCAATTCATTTCTATACGAGGTTTTTGGTCTGACAGGGCCTGGCTGGTTTACGGACCCTTATACTGTTATTCCTTCCTTTGTCCTTATGCAGTTGACTGCAGTCGGAAGTACGATGATTATTTTTCTCGCTAGTCTACAACAGCTTCCAAAAGAACTTTATGAAGCAGCAGCTATAGATGGAGCAAGCCCTTGGAGGCGGTTCCGAAACATTACAATTCCATTAATCTCACCGATTATTCTCTTTAATGTCATTATCTCCATCATTGCGTCGTTTCAAATTTTCACTCAAGCATACGTGATTACAGATGGAGGACCCGATTGGATGAGCTACTTCTATGTGTATTATTTATTTGAAACCGCCTTTTTCCAAAATCGGATGGGTTACGCTTCTGCTCAAGCTTGGATTTTGTTTTTAATCATCTTTGTTCTGACGTTTATCGCTCTTTACGTATCTCGTAAAAATGTTCATTACGAATATGACAAATAATCAAGGAGGTCAAACACATGAAGCACCTATTTAATAAGACTCATTATTCCCCTGGCGAGCTATCTAAAGGCGGAAAAATGCTTACGTATACTGGTTTAGTGGCTTGTCTATCTTTGTTTTTGTTTCCAGTAGCTTGGATGTTTTTTACATCGGTTAAAAGCTTGGAAGAAATTGTTTCAAACCCACTCTCTTTTTTTCCTACTACCTGGAATTGGTCCAACTATCTTGAAGTCTTCCAGAACCATCCGTTTGCAACCTACCTCTGGAACACATCCTGGTACACCGTCGTCACGGTAGTCGGTACGGTTTTCTTTTCCGCTATGATTGCATTTGGTTTTGCTCGCTTTCGCGCTAGAGGGCAAACATTCTTGTTCGCGCTTGTGTTAAGTACGATGATGCTCCCACAACAAGTGGTTATGATTCCACAGTATTTACTGTTTAATTCGATTGGGTGGGTGGATTCGTATTTACCTTTAACCATCCCTGCCATAGCTGGAAGTGCATTCTTAATCTTTTTGTTACGTCAGTTTTATCTCGGCTTACCGAAAGAACTAGATGAAGCGGTAACCATTGATGGTGGAGGCTACTTAACGATCTTCTTTAAGATTATACTTC
Source organism: Shouchella oshimensis (assembly GCF_004375095.1). NCBI lineage: Bacteria > Bacillati > Bacillota > Bacilli > Caryophanales > Bacillaceae > Shouchella > Shouchella oshimensis. The sequence continues at coordinate 453,890 of NZ_SNUX01000004.1, forward strand.
CTCTCTCTTTACCTGCGATGGCAACAGCTGCAATCATTGAATTTATGTTTCGCTGGAATGATCTAATGGGACCTCTTATTTATTTAAATTCTCAAGAGCTGTATCCCTTGTCTCTAGGATTAGCCAATTTCACTGCTGCGTACGCGGCTACACCTTGGCAGTTGCTTATGGCCGCCTCCGTAATGGCTGTGCTACCACCTCTCATTCTGTTCTTTTTCGCACAAAAATATTTTATCCAAGGCGTGGTGATCTCCGGTACAAAAGGCTGATTCAATAGATGAGAGGCTGGGACAAAAGTAGATAGACAGACCAAAATGACGAACATTCCTGAAAATAGGAACGTTCGTCGTTTGTTTTATATGAAAATGAGCGAAAGGAGAACCCGAAGACTCCTGGGGGATCAGCACGTGTCTGAAGACTCTGGAGTGGCGGTTTTCCACGGAGGAGGCTGAGGCCGTGTCCCCGGAAAGCGAAGGATTCTCCTGTAGCGGTGCTACTCAACATATTTTAGACTATTCGTCTTTTCAAATACTACTTTTCGTTATGTCCCAGCCTCTTTTTCTTTTATCGTCATGACTGCTTTTCCTGCTGAATAGATTGTAGAAGTAACTGTTCGGCGGGAGGGCTCGTATGAAGATTCAAGCAGCAATTGATACGTTAGTTTCAAAGCTTCGAGAAGATCAACTTGAAGATGGCTCATGGCAGTATCCGTTTGAAGCTGGAACGTTTACGGATGCTTATATGATTATTTTGTTACGTACATTGGAGAAGGACGATGAGACACTTATTCAAGCATTAGCCGAACGCTTATTAAGCTTACAGGAGGAAAATGGCGCTTGGAAACTCGTAAAAGATGAGAACGAAGGGAATCTGACCACAACAGTTGAGTGTTATTATGCACTCTTATATTCTGGCTATCTGTCAAAAAATGATCAGCGCCTCCAAAAAGCAAAGCAATTTATTCTAACCAATGGTGGCATTGAACAAACAACGTTATTAACAAAGTTTGTTCTTCTGTTAACCGGACAATACAAATGGCCTTCTTTCTTTCCTATCCCTATTGAACTCATACTATTACCAGTTGCTTTTCCATTTAATTTATTTAGTATGTCTGTCTATGGGCGGGCTCACATGGTACCTCTCTTAATCGCTGCCGATCATAAATTACAAGTCACAACATCAAGAAGTCCTGATCTTTCTGACTTGTATAGCCAGTCAAGAAACGACCCCTTTTTAGATTGGGTGGATGGAGAGGCCTCTCGTAAACTTCACGGTACCATTCACTATTTAGTTAAAAAGGTCATTCCTGGCCCAACGAATATTCATCAACTTGCCATCAGTCAGGCAAAGCGCTATATGATGAACGCAACTGAACAAGATGGGACGCTCTTTAGTTACTTTACATCAACAATGTTTATGGTATTTGCTCTTCTTGCTCTAGGTCACCCCAAACACGATCCACTAATCGAAAAAGCCATGGAAGGCTTAAAGTCTTTTCAAACGACAGTGAATGGGAAACCTCATATACAATTTACAACGGCAACGATTTGGAATACGTCCCTCATTAGCTATGCCTTACAGGAAGCCAAGGTAAAGCCATCCGACGAGATGATTCAAAAAGCTTCAAGTTACTTAGTACAGAAGCAGCACAATACATACGGAGACTGGATTGTTCATAATCCAGGAATTCTTCCAGGTGGCTGGGGATTCTCTACCATTAATTCGATTCAACCGGATATGGATGATACAACCTCTTCACTTCGTGCCATCACTGCCCAAGCCGTAGAAAATGAAGAAATAAAGGAGGCATGGAAACGTGGTACGCTGTGGGTTACGTCTATGCAAAACCGCGACGGTGGTTGGGGCGCGTTTGAAAAAAACACCAACAGCCGGCTTCTTGCACTCCTTCCTATCCAAGAAAGTAAAGGCATTCTAACTGATCCAAGCACACCAGATTTAACTGGTAGAGTCATAGAGTTTCTCGGGAATTTCACTCATGTACCAAAAGATGAAAAGGTACTGAAAAGAGGCATTCGCTGGCTTAAAAGAAATCAACAAAAGGACGGCTCATGGGAAGGACAATGGGGTGTAAATTACATCTATGGTACGTGGGCAGCATTAACAGCTCTTGACGCAGCTGGAGTGTCTAAAGATGAACCTCATGTAAGGAAAGCAGTGAACTGGCTTAAAAGCATTCAGCATCAAGATGGAGGATGGGGAGAATCTTGTTTAAGCGATCGAAACAAGAAATTCACCAAGCTACCTGCAAGCAACCTCACTCAAACAGCTTGGGCGATCGATGCACTTATTGCAACACTTGATTATCCTGAAAAATCGATTCGAGACGGGGTTCGTTATTTGCTTGCCCATCTTCATACTAGTTCAGACTGGACAAACGCGTATCCCGTTGGTAAAGGACTAGCTGACCGAATTTATTTTCACTACCATAGTTACCGGTATTTCTATCCGCTACTTGCTCTCGCTCATTACCAGAACAAATATAATCAATCGTAAGCTGCTTCATACTCATTAAAGAGCCCCATATGTGATTTCAGTCAAGCTACTTTTTAATTGCATCTAGCTGTCCTGTCAACGTTAGCGACGACGACAGGACTTCTGCCTGTTGCTTTCCTTTGTACATACTTATCGACCGCTTTGATTGGAACAATAAACCATCCAATCACCATTTGGTATTGGTTCGACAATGTGTTCAAAAAAATCGGTCGCTATATAACCAAACGCCTGAACCGTTTCCCCTTCTACCGTCACGTTCATTTTTACACGTTCATACTCATTCCCAGTGAATCGACCTTCTTTATAACCCTCTAATTCATCTATCATTTCCAATACTTTAGGAGTTACGCTGTAAAGCTCTCCACGTATGAACTGGCCTTTTTTAAACCGCGCAATTGGATAGCCATATGGAGTCGCATGCAGTTCTCCTTCTACATAACAATCGTTCTTCACACAAGTCGCCGATTCTAGATAATGTGCATTTGTGCCCCCTTTACGCAAGGTTCCATATACGAATAAGTAGCTATTTTGCATACTGGTCCACCTTTCTCTACGCTTTTACCCTATGATACGTATTTCATCGAATGCGTACAAGATAAGGTTTGATCGTTACATAGAAGCGCCTGTCCCTGTACCTTTTCTCCTTTTAAATAGCTTCAAAAGAAGAGGATAACTTAAGGAAAGCAACGTTAAGAAAAATAAAGTTGTCGCAATTGGTGAAGCAAAGAAAATCGCCTGTGGACTCTCATAAATAATAGAGGCTCTTCGCATATTTTGCTCCATTTCTCCACCAACAATAAGGGCTAAAATCATTGGCGCTACTGGGTAGTCTAATACACGCATAAGTAAGCCAAGTAAGCCTGCTACGATAAGCAAGTAGAAATCGATTGTACTGTACCCAAGTGTATAAGCGCCAATAAATGATAAAACAAGCACAATAGGATACAACACATTTGCAGGCGTTCGTAACACCTTAATTAACATGCCTACCATTAAAATATTAATAATGACTAAAATTAAATTCCCTATAAACATACTGTTAATAAGGGTCCAGACAAGATCCGGGCTATTCTCAAACAGTAATGGACCTGGTGTAATGCCGATCATGACTAACGCTCCAAGCATAACCGCAGTTGTACCGGACCCTGGAATACCCATTGTTAACATGGGAATAAGGGACCCTACAGCAGCTGAACTGTTCGCTGATTCTGGTGCAACAAGCCCTTCTACTGCCCCTTTACCGAATTCATCCTTTCGCTTCGATAGTTGTTTTTCGGTAGAATACGCAAGTAAGGAGGAAATTGTTCCACCAGATCCCGGTAAAACACCGAGAAAGAAACCAAGTGGACCACTGCGGAAAATTGGACCAAGCGATCGTTTCCATTGTTCTTTTGTAAACCACTTGCTCCCGATAGCCTGGTCCTTTTTCGGTTGCTGTCCTTTTTTCTTAGGAAACATATTGTATAAAACTTCTCCTAGCGCATAAATCCCAATAATGATAACGATGAAATTAATCCCATCTGTAAAATGTGGAACACCAAATGTGAATCGATGCACACCTGATTGCAAATCAATACCGACCGTGCTAATCGCAAGACCAGCAAACATGGCAACAAACCCTTTGATCATCTTTCCTGTTGAAAGAGCGACAACTGCTGATAAAGTAAAAAGAAAAAGCATAAAATACTCAGCTGGACCAAAGTTTAACGCAAATTGAGCAAGAGGGATCGCAAGAAAGATAAAACCAAAAATCGCCATAATACCACCGAACAATGACGCCATTGCTGCAATTGACATTGCTTGACCAGCTTGCCCTTTTAATGTCATCGGGTACCCGTCGAACGTAGCCGCAATGGATGAACCATCTCCTGGTGTATTAATAAGAATAGAACTCCTCGACCCGCCGAAAAGCGCACCGTAATAAATAGATGACATCAAGATTAATGCACTTACTGGATTCATTCCAAACGTTAATGGAATTAAAACCGCTACTCCCGTTGCAGGACCTAGACCAGGAAGAATTCCAACGATTGTACCTAACAAGGCACCAAAAATGAGCCACACCATATTCATTGGTTCAAGTGCGGTAAAAAGCCCATCGATAATGATTGACCATTCCATGCCTTTACCCTCCAAATCCCGGCAAACTAATTTCAAGCAAATGACTAAAAATAAACCATGTGCTGAACGAGACAATGCCTGTCACAAGTACATTCATAAGCCACTTCTTTAAACCGTTTAAATAAAAAAGCAAAGCAACTAAAAATAGAATGGTAGATAGCAGAAAACCTGCAAAATCAAACAACAACGTATACGCTATACAGAGTAAAATGACGACGCCGATCGTTAACAGTGTTGATTTTTGAACGAGTAGCTGTAAATCCTCTGTCGCATGGTCCCCTTTTTCCTTCAAAACTTGAATTAAATCAATGATGGCAAACAAAAATAGTCCGATACAAATGGCAAGTGGAAAATAAATCGGTGCTAACGGATCTCCCAATGTTGCTTGTGGTAGTTGTAAGATTAAGAGCGCGTAAGCCACGCTCAATACAATAAAAAATAGTGGCATGGATAATCGAACGACCTGCATATGTTCCCCTCCTCATTAAGGTGCGAGACCTGAGTCCACAATGATTTCTTCAAAAAATGTTGCTTGCTCTTCCATGAATGCAATCGTTTCTTGACTGTTCATATAAAAAGCATCTAAGTCATTATTTTCAAGAATGGTATTCCATTCCTCTGTTTCTACCATTGAGGCGAGCCATTCATCCCATTGTGCCACCTCTTCATCAGCCATTTCTGATGGTCCCATAATTCCACGCCAGTGCGGGAAAACCATCTCTGCTCCCATTTCTGTCCACGTCGGGACGTCTGGAAATGCATCCAGTCGCTCTTCCGATGTAATCGCTAAAATGGAAACCTCTCCAACTTGATACTGTTCAGCAAACCCAGACACTGAATTTGTTGCAATATCAATGTGTCCGCCTAACAAAGCATTCATAATATCCCCACCACTACTATAAACAAGGAATTGTAGCTCCGTAGGGTCAACACCGTATGCAACAGCTGCTTGAACAAAAGCCAAATGGTTACCTGAACCAAGTGAAGGACTAACACCAATTGTCAGCGAAGTAGGGTTCTCTTTTAACTTCTGCATCACTTCCGCACCGTTTTCAAATGGGGCGTCAGACCTAGATGCTATGGCAAGCCATTCTGTCGAGAGCATCGCAAGGGGAGTAAAATCTTCGTACGATAAATCACTTTGCCCGAGCAGATTACTCGTAATTAACAAACTGGAATTTACCGCTGCATAATGACTGTCTTGCTGGTTAAGGTATTGCCAGCCTACCTCACCACCTCCACCAGGTTTATTTAAAACAGTGATACTTTCTTCTAGAAGTCCATCACTTACGAGCGAGCGTTGTATGGAACGTGCCGTCATATCCCATCCCCCTCCTGGCGTTGCAGGAGCAATAATTTCAACTGTCCGACCTGGAAAGAGCGCACTTGATTCTACATCTGTTGAACATCCAATCAAAACGATTATCGAACATGCCAATACCCATTTTTTCATCTCGATCCCCCCTGAAAGTAACCGCTTTCAATTTAACTGTTTATGCACTATAGCATGCACGTGTTTCTTAAAACAAGCATACATCTTTAACATTCTTTATATCTTTTTCAGTCATTTCGTCCTTTCTGTTCACGGCGATAAGAAGCCCTAGTACAGAAAATAAAAAACGTTCGCGACTAGGATGCATAGCATCCACGCAAACGTCATTAATACAAGTAAGGAACAAGTTTTGTCACAAAGCTCTTAGGGATGTTTCAATCGATACCGCCGCTCAGGTCTACCGATCTCTCCATAGCTTAACTGTGTGTAACTAGTGTCCTCTCTTACAAGATGCTCTAAGTATCGCCTTGCTGTTGTCCGAGACACACCGAGCTCCTCACAGGTTTTTTCAATCGTTAACCCTTCTTCCGATTGATGAAGTAAATCATACACCCGTTGAAGCGTGATCGCATCAATTCCGGAAGGTAAGTCTGGATGTAGGGTCGAAGCAGCCTTTAACGACAGACTACCACCTAACACCCGTGCTCCATCTTCGTTAGAAAATGTCGCGTAAGGACGGTTAAAAAAAGATTGTTGCGCCGCATACGCTTCCAAAGTTTGTTTAAACAATGCTGCATCTACTGGCTTTTGTAAAAAAGCAAACACCCCACATCGTTTAGCCTGTTGAAGAATAGCCATGTCATCTGATGCAGAAATAATGAGTATATCTAACTTCGGGTATTTTCTTCGTAGATCTTGTAGTAGTTCAACCCTCTCAATATCAGGAAAATACAAATCTAGAAGCAATAAATCGACGTGCTCTTCTTCATCAAGTCGCTTAAACAATTCCTGTCCATTTAGGACATAGCCTACTAAATGAAAACCACTACATGCTAGGACATATTCTGAGTGAATCATCACTAGCCGATAGTCGTCTTCTGCTATTAATACATTCATCTCTTATCCCCTTCTGTTTTTGGAATATAGATCGAAACAACTGTACCTCCCACATGAGGCAAGCCATCGATTTCCATCACACCGTTCCACTTCTTCAATGCTTGCTGAACATTCGAAAGACCAAATCCTCGTCCTTCACCTTTTGTTGATACACCTGGTTGAAGAAACTGCTTTTGGTTTTCTTTAAAACCTTTTCCACTATCATAAATATCAATAACCCATTCATCCCCTGCGTCACTTGCAAAAAAGAGCACGTCTTTCTTTTCAGTGTGTACCACTGCTTCAATCGCGTTATCTAGCACATTTCCAATGATTGTCGACAAATCCGCTATAGGGATTCGCTCAATCGTATGCAATTCACTAGACTCCTCTATCGACAAATGAACATGTTTTTCTGCTGCTCTTGCCATTTTTGCAAGTAAAAGTGCCTGTACTCCGACGTCCGTGATTTTTTGAAAAAGCGGAATGGTCTGGGTCCGTTGTACACTTGTTTCATTCACAATAAACGACAGCGCCTCTTCTTGCTTTCCAAGCTGTAAAAGCCCCATTAACACATATAATTTATTGCGGAACTCATGGGTCTGAGCTCTTAAACCATCAGACTGTGCCTGCATTTGCGCCATCGTTTCTTTCACTTGCTTCATCTCTGTAAAATCTCTAAAACTACAAATAGCGCCAACCCTTTTTTTGTTTTCGTATATAGGGTGACAATTCACTACTAGCGATTTTCCACTAATGTTCCGCATATCATCAAAGAGCGATTGACCTTTATGTAAAGACTCAAACAATCCTAGCTTATGCAAAACGTCTTTATTCGCCTCGTCAGCAGATAAGATAAAAGCGGCTGCCGGGTTAAACAATGTAACATCGCCATGTTCATTTACAGCACAAATACCCTCATTTAGGGACTGAAGTAAAGCTTCTCTTTCTTTATAAAGCGTTGCAATAAGAGCAGGCTCGTGACCGAATGTATCACGCTGTATACTTGATGAAATGATTCCTGCACAAAGTAAACTTAATACCAATCCAGCTAGGCCGACCAACGCATTACGCCAAAGACGTTCATATAACACCTCGTGTATACTCTCTAATGGATAAGATACTCGAACAGCTCCTATTAGTTGTTCTGCATCACCTAGTTGATCATAGATTGGGGCTGTTGTTTGGATGACTTCTTCTCCATGTACAATCGTTCGCTCTGTCCGATATGACCCAAATACAAGTGTCGCCTGCAAACTATGGCGTGTCTCATCTTCCTTTCCAGACAACATATCTTTACCGTTATGATCAAGGACAAAGACTATCGGATTATTTGCTTGAAGTCGTACACGATCAATAATACCTTGCACTTCACTTACATCGTTTTCATGTAAAGCGTTCGCTAATGCAGGCATGAACGAGAGGGCATTGGCGGTTTGTCTTGATAATTGTTTATATTCTTGATTTAAGTTAACGCTTTCAAAATAAGCGTGAACAAGTGTGAATAATGAGATAAGAATGGCGACAAGAATAGAGAATACGAGTAAGACACGGGTTCTTATCGTCATACGTTTCTCTCCCATAAGATAATGCCGACTTTTGTTTATTGCGCATCCTCCTCCCCTCTCTTTTTAGTGTACCATGAGATGTAATAGGAGGTGGAGAGAAGCGATCCTAACGTACAGTTAATCAAAAAAAGACAATCGTAAGATTGCCTTCATGATTCCTTTTTTGCGCCTACTATTTGTTCACGCAATGCCCGCTTTAAAAACTTACCTACTGATGTGCGCGGAAGCTGTTTCATAAAGAGAACATCATCAGGCAACCACCATTTTGAAAATTGAGTAGCTAAGTATTCATTCAATTCTTCCTTCGTTACTACATGACCTTCTTTTAATACAACACACGCTACAGGACGCTCCTGCCATCTCTCGTGAGGAACGGATACAACCGCCGCTTCAAGTACAGCTTCGTGTCCCATAATAGCGTTTTCTAAATCAACAGAAGAGATCCATTCGCCACCACTTTTTATTAAATCTTTTGTTCGATCAACAATTTTAATAGCGCCTTCTTCATCAATTGTCACAACGTCCCCAGTGTGAAGCCAGCCATTACGAAAAGCTTCTTGGCTTCGCTCATCCTCGTGGTAGTGGTCAGCTACCCACGGACCACGTATAAGCAGCTCGCCCATTTCCTTCCCATTCCAAGCGATCTCCCCGTTTTCGTTCACCCCTTTTATGTCTATAAGTGGAACAGCCATTCCTTGCTTTGATCTTATTTGGTACCGCTCTTCCTCTGACCAGCTGTGTTGGTAACTTTTTAAGCGAGCGTAAGAAACGATAGGGGAAGTTTCAGTCATTCCGTAAGCATGAAAGAACGGGACGTTTAATGTTTTCTCGAAACGTTCAATCATACTTCTAGGAGCTGCTGAACCTCCGCATATGACCGCTCTAAGACTGCTTAAATCATAATTTCCTTTTTCAATTACTTGTAAGAGACCTAGCCAAATTGTCGGTACGCCTCCTGTAAAGGTAACGTTTTCACTTTCAATTAATTCTGCAAGCAGTTGGGGTGTAAACTGAGGTCCCGGGAGAACTTGTGTTGCGCCATAAAAAGTGGCGCTAAAAGGTAAACCCCATGCATTAACATGAAACATTGGCACTACAGGCATACAGACATCGTTTTCTGATAGAGCTGTTGTATCCACCATACCTTGTACCAGGCTATGAAGCGTAATTCCTCTATGTGTATATAACACACCCTTTGGTTTTCCAGTTGTGGCAGATGTGTAGCACATTGCTGCTGGTTCATTTTCATCAAGATCTTCGAGAAAAGCAAAGTTCGGATTCCCTTTCTCTAATAGCGCTTCGTACGAGTACAAAGGCTTAAGAGTTGAATGAGGCACTTCTTTTTTATCAGATAAAACGATATACGTGTGCACAGATGTCAATTGGTCTTTCACTGCTTCTACAATCGGTAAAAGGTCTTCATCAATGAGTAATATTCGATCTTCAGCATGATTGATCACATAAACGAGGTGATCTGAGGAAAGTCGCATATTAATCATATGCAACACAGCACCTATACCTGGGGCAGCAAAATAAGCTTCTAAATGGCGATGATGATTCCATGCAACCGTCCCTACACGCTCTCCACGCTTTAGACCAAACTCGGTCAGCACACTGGCTAAAGCTCTTGTGCGCCTACCAATCTCCCTGTACGATAATCGATGCATGTCATCCAATGTTCTTGAGATTACTTGCTTTGATGGGAAATAACGCTCCGCGCGTTCTAACATTGGCGGAATGGTTAAAGGTGTGTTCATCATTTGCCAAAAACCCCTCTCTAATTGTTTGCGCTTTCATTATGATTCTCTATTATTTTAGCAATCACATCTCGAACAAGCAAATTATTTTTAAAAGATTCTAAACTTTATTTATATAAAAAAAGAAACTCTACTATAGAGCTTCTCAAACTCAAATGAGATCTTAAAACAAACCAAATAACTTCTTTCTTTTTTTTGTAACTCGTTCAGGAGGCTCAAGGTAAATATGCTTATTTTCAACAATTAAGCGAGCATTTTCCTTGTATTCAAACAGTAATTGAGAACCAAATCGATCTTCTACAACTTGATATGCTTCCTGCATTCGTAACGTGCGATTCGATGTATTATGAACATCAGATGCGATGACATGAACAAGATTCGCTTCAATGAGTTGCTCGCTTAACGTTTGAATCTCTTTTCCAAAATAACCAGTTAAACTAGATGATGTTAACTGGGCGAGGGCACCGTTTTTAATGAGCTCATATAGTTTGTTTGGCGATTCCATAATCACCTTGTTCCGCTCTGGGTGTGCAATAATTGGAATATACCCTTGAGAACCCAGTTCATAGAACAAACGAGTTGCATAAACCGGTATATCATTTGAAGGAAATTCCACAAGAACATATTTGCTGTTTGCCAAACTTAAGCTAGAACCCGACGCAAGGTCGCTTAGCACATCCCCATACAAACGTATTTCTTGACCGGCCAAAACCGTTAAAGGTATACCTTGTTTGTTTAGCTCGTCATTTAACTCCGCCACCGCATCGTGTAAGAACGATCCATCTAGCAGAGTGAAATTCGGATGCTGATGATGAGGTGTTGCCACCATTGCTGTAATCCCTTCGCTCACTGCTTGCTCTGCAATTGCGATACTGTCCTCAATTGTCTTAGCCCCATCATCAAGCCCGGGTAAGATATGGCTATGAATGTCAATCATCCAGCTCTCCCCTTTTTCCTTTATTGATAATAGTAATACGTATTCTGATCGATTGGCTTATTGTTAAGTACCACACCTAATATGTTCGCTTTTGCTTTTACTAGATTCGCTTTTGTCTGCTCAAGCTGATCACGGTCTGTTTTGCCACTTGATGTCACGATAATCGTGCCATCCACTTTACTAGATAAAATTTGAGCATCTGCTACAGCCATAACAGGCGGCGTATCAATGATAACCATATCAAAATTCTCACATGCTTCTTTAATAACCATTTCCATCATTTTTGAGTTTAAAAGCTCAGCTGGGTTTGGCGGAACTGGTCCACACGTTAATAGGCTAACATTTTCAATGGACGTTTCCTGTGCTACATCCACTAGCTTCTGCTGCCTTGTTAGTACATTTGTTAAACCATGGGTGTTCATCAAGCTGAATGTATAATGAGCGGTAGGCTTTCTCATATCCGCATCGATTAATAAAACACGTTGTCCGTTTTGTCCCATAACAACTGCGAGGTTAGAAGCGGTCGTTGACTTCCCTTCTCCTGGACCAGCAGAGGTAATTAAAAGAGAATGTATATCTGTATCGATAGCAGAGTATTCAATATTTGTACGGATATTCCGATATTGCTCCGTTATTGGCGAATGTTTATTTACATCTGCAATAAGCTGGCGTTTTTTTTGTCCTTGACCTTTTTTCGTGCGAGTTGACCTGACCATAAGTCACCTACTTTCTTAAGCTATGACGATTTCCTCGTCGGTTCAACAGCATCCATCGTTGAGACTACGCCGAGAACAGGCAGATCTAGGATCTTTTCAATATCCTTTTCTGATTTCACTGTTGTATCTAAGTATTCAAGTAAAAATGCTAACCCTACTGCTCCCATTAATCCAACTACAAACGCAATCGCCATATTTAAAATCGTATTAGGGCTTGATGGTGACGGATTTTCACCAACTACAGCTTCTGATAAGATCGTTACATTATCTGTGCTTAAAATATCTGGGATTTGCGTTTCAAATACAGTAGAAATTTCATTTACAATGGCTGTTGCTTCCTCTGGCTTGTCTGCTTCAACCGTTACGAGTAACACTTGGGAATTGTTTTGATTTGTCACAGACACCATATTTTGAAGTGTACTAAGACTATAATCCAAGTTTCCATTTTCAATCACATCATTTAAAATACGAGGACTTTTAATAATCTGCGTGTATGTACCGACGAGCTCTAAACTTGTTCGAACATCGTTTTGAGTTACGCCTTCCTCTGTACCTGCTTGATAAATTAATAATTCTGCAGAACGTTCGTATTTTGGAGTAAGGACAAAAACACTTACTAACGTACCAGCTAACATTGCTAACAACGGAATCGCAACGAGCAATTTCCAGCGTTGTTTTAATGTTTGAAAGATTTCTTTCAAACTTATCGTTTCTTCCATCTAATCGCTAACCTCCTAAACATATCCCATAACTCAAATCGAATTATATCATAATTTGACTAACAATATTGATAAATCATCGTCATTTTTATTGCTAATTCTACAGTTTCATACAGGATTAGACCGCATCTGTTGTATTTGTAGACCAGGAAAGCGAACTTTTCACTAAACATTACAACAAAATGTTCTTGTTCTTATGATCAGCTTCTTTTATTCTAATAAGAGAGAATGAATACATAGATCGTTATATTTACCATTTTAATAGTAGAAAGGCGTTTTTAAATGAAGAAAAAAACGGCATTAAAAGTAACCGCACTAATTTTTGGCATCCTTTTTTTAGTCGTCATTGGAGTTGGCCTTTATATCTTTAATGATATACGAACCACTGCTAATCAAATGTATGAGCCACTTGGTGATCGTCAAGGGTCTTCACCTATTCGTGAAAATGAAATTCAAGAAGGAGAACCAATTTCCATTTTACTAGCTGGCGTTGACCATACACCTGGTCGCGAAGAAGATGTCGTTGGACGTTCAGATTCCATTATCGTTATGACACTCAATCCAGCAGAACGATCAACGAAAATGTTGTCCATTCCGCGTGATACACGTGTGGACATTGTTGGTAGAGGAACAACAGAAAAAATTAACCATGCCCACGCATACGGTGGTGCAGAAATGTTAATTAACACAATTGAAGAAGCGTTTAACATCCCTATTGATCACTACGCCGGCATTAATATGGAAGGGTTCACTCGCCTTATTGATGCGTTTAATGGAGTTGAAGTCTACAATGATCTTTCCTTTACAATGGATGGCTCTCAATTTCCTGAAGGAACCATTGCATTGAACGGGGAGGAAGCACTAAAGTATACACGCATGCGCTATGACGACCCTCGCGGCGATGCAGGACGCGCCAACCGACAACGAGATGTAATCGAAGCATTAATGAATGAAGCTGCTTCCCTCAGTTCGATTACGAAAGCTGGGGATATTCTCGATGTATTAGGTTCTACTGTTCGAACTGATTTAGCATTAGGGGATATGTGGTCCTACCAGTCTGACTATATTGATGCACTTGACCAAGTGGAGCAAATTGAAGTGAATTATACAGGACAGACGATTGACGGCTTATGGTATGCCATTGTAAGTGAGGAAGAAAAAGCGCGTGTACGAGACGAAATGCGTAGCCACCTTGATTTATAAAGCGACAAAAAAAGAGGCTGGGACATAACGAAAAGTAGTATTTGAAAAGACGAATAGTCTAAAATATGCTGAGTAGCATTGCTACAGGAGAATCCTTCGCTTTCCGGGGACACGGCCTCAGCCTCCTCCGTGGAAAACCGCCACTCCGAGTCTTCAGACGCGTGCTGATCCACCAGGAGTCTTCGGATTCTCCTTCCGCTCATTTTCATATAAAACAAACGACGAACGTTCCTATTTTCAGGAATGTTCGTCATTTTGGTCTGTCTATCTACTTTTGTGCCAGCCTCTTTTCCTTTTAAGATACTAACCGTAAACCTATAACGGCAATAACTACAAGACCGATAAAGAATAGCCTTAAGCGATCTTTTGATTCATTGTAAAAGAACATCCCAACTAGCGCACTACCGACTGTACCGATTCCAGTCCACACTGCATATGCCACACCGAGGGGGATGGTTTCCATTGCTAATCCTAAAAGGGTGAAGCTTATAATAAAGCCAACAATTAAGATACTAAAACCCTTTTTCTTTTCTCCTTTTGCAATCATCTGAATCCCACTCACGCCTATTACTTCAAAGATACCGGCGATGATTAACATGATCCAACTCATGCTTCATCCACCCCTTCAACCTTTTTAGTACCAGTGACAAGTTTTAATCCTAATACTCCTGCGAGTAAAACAACAATAAAAAAGAGCATCCATAGATTAAACGATGCACCAAATAGAAAAATATCAACAAATACTGTTCCAACGGTACCAAGTGCTACAAATATTGCGTATACTGTACTCGTCGGTAATACCGTTGCAGCACGGACAAGTAACGTAAAGCTGACGACGATTCCAATGGCTGTCAGCCCCCATTCAAACGGTGTACTTGCATACTTAAGACCAGTTGCCCAACCAACTTCAAAGATACCTGCTATAATTACGAACAACCACATATAAAGTCACGCACCTTTATCTATTCATTATACTAACTAACGGTAGTTAGTATATCACGCTTTAACTATATTGACAATCTTTTTTCCGAAAGGATGACACAATGAATACAAAAGCACGAATCATGAACGTCGCACGTCACTCTTTTTCAAAACATGGATATGAAGGAACCACGTTAGCTCAGATTGCACAAGAAGTTGGTATTCAAAAACCATCTATGTACAATCACTTCAAAAGCAAAGCCGAGCTCTATTTACTTCTATGCGAACAAATTACAAACCAACTTGTTGATACCATTGCAACAACTGCCGCACAGTATGAAACGTCAGAGAGTAAAACAAGGCTTTATCATGTATTAAAAAATAGCTGTGATTTTATTATGTACGAACAAGAAGGTGCTATGTATAAACGATTCATGTTGTTTCCACCAGCTGACCTCAAACAAGACGTTCTTTCCATTGTTTTAAAAGGAGATGAAGCAATTCACCGCACCCTTCACGAGCTTTTTCAACAAGGGCAAAAAGAAAAGCGGTTTAAACCAATACCTGAACAAATGTTTCGTTCAGCCTATTTCTGCCTGCTTGATGGGCTTTTTACCGAAAGTTTCATCTATGAAGACGATGACTTTCAACGGCGGTTTAAAGAAGCTTGGACGATTTTTTGGTATGGTATATCCACCGACTCGTTATAAACTTGGAGGTTTTAAAAATGTACTCCTTGGGAATCCAATACACACATCAGTGAATACCTTAGGAGGAATAACACTCATGAACGTACTCGTTATTGGAGCGAATGGCCAAGTCGGTAAACACCTTATTCAACAATTGCAGGAAAGCGAACATACATCAATTGCCATGGTTCGAAAACAGGAACAAGTCGAGACGATGAAAGAGCTAGGAGCAGATAACGTCGTGATTGCCGATTTAGAAGATGATTTTAGTGAAGCATTCACACAAGCGGATGCGGTCATATTCGCAGCTGGTTCTGGTGGATCAACAGGAGCGGATAAGACGCTAACTGTTGATTTATGGGGTGCCATTAAAGCTTTTCGTTACGCAGAAGACGCATCTATTAAGCAGTTTGTTCAGTTAAGTTCCATTGGGGCAGGGAATCCAGATGCCCAGCCAGACAAAATTAAACACTACATGGTTGCCAAAGCAGTCGCAGATCAAGTACTCATGTCAACATCATTATCTTATAGCATTGTACGTCCAGGAGTTTTAACAAACGACAAGGCAGCAGGCACTATTCAAGCTAAAGCTGCATTTGACCAACTCTCAGATAGCTCTATATCAAGAGCTGATGTGGCAGCTGTATTAATTGAAGCATTAACAAATGAAGCTACTTACGGTAAAGCCTTTGAAATCGTTGGAGGCAGTGAACAACGAACAGACGCATTATCTGCACTGAACTAATTTATAAAAGAAACTTGCTATGCCATAGCATAGCAAGCTTCTTTATGCATGCCTTCCGTTTAACTCATTTAACTTGGCCGCCTCTTTGGAAGGTTCAAACATATAGCTCTTCTGTCTCATCCCAATATTTAAAACAATCCCAATGGCAATCATATTGGTCATCAATGCACTCCCACCGTAGCTTAAAAAAGGTAGAGCAATACCTGTGACTGGCATCAAACCCACTGTCATAGCGATGTTTTGAAAAATTTGAAACGTTAGCATCCCAGCAATACCTGCAATCATATAAGTTCCATATAAATCTTTACACGCCATCGCTAACATAATCATGCGGTAAATAAGCAGGAAAAACACACAAATAACAAGTGTTGAACCAACGAAGCCAAACTCTTCCCCTATTACGGCAAAAATAAAGTCTGTATGCATTTCGGGGATCGCAGCATTTGCTGCTTGCACACTGTTCAAAAAACCAACGCCTAGTAGTTGACCAGACCCAATACCGGTCGTTGCCCCTAGCGTTTGCATAGCGTAGCTCGTTGCATATTCTTCTGGATATAACCATCCATAAATGCGTACAAGTTGATGTGGTTCTAATAGTTCCCATTCGATAAGTAAATCGACATAGTTAAAAAATAAATAAAAGACAAGGGCAATAAAAGCTGTTGCCATACCCACTAATGTAAGAATAATCTTCATCGACATATTGGATACAAGTATGGCTACTGCCACAATTGACACGAGAACAAGGGCTGAACCAAGATCA
The DNA here is from genome assembly GCF_004375095.1 of Shouchella oshimensis. NCBI lineage: Bacteria > Bacillati > Bacillota > Bacilli > Caryophanales > Bacillaceae > Shouchella > Shouchella oshimensis. The sequence continues at coordinate 470,911 of NZ_SNUX01000004.1, forward strand.
GGTTGTTTTAATACTAAGAAAATAGGTGGCAAACTAACGGCTAAGATCAGTCCCAGTTTCATTAAGTCCGTTTTTAGGTTTTGCTCTTTAAAGCGTTTGTTCAAATACATAACAAGGTGCGCTAATGCTAGCACTAATATAATTTTCATAATTTCTGATGGTTGATAGATAGGCGTATTATTAATTCCAATCCATCTCGTAGCTTCATTCCTTGACACCCCAAAAAATTCTACAATTAACAAGAGTATCATTCCAAAAGTATAAGCCGGAATCGTTAAATATTTAAAATATTCGTAATCTAAAAACATGATAATAACAATTAGCACTGCTCCAATAAGCATCCAACGCGCTTGCGATAACATGTATACATGCCGATACGCCTCATCTACATATTGACTAGTCGTCCCTGCATAAATGGCCATTGCACTTATACATAAAAGCAAAAAAACAAGGAATAGCAAAGTGTAATCAATCCGGTCATGCCATTGTTTCTCTCTTTCCATGACGGTCCCCCTCTATTTCCACTTCTTTCAATCTATCATACCATGTTTTTCCCTAACCGCGCATAAAATAGCTAGCTATTTTGTTGTTTCCTTTTCTTTGCTATACTGAACCTAATCTCATCTATAAAGAAGGAGTTTTGTTCATGTCGATTCTTGTTACAGGAGGCGCCGGTTATATAGGCAGTCATACATGTGTAGAGCTATTACAAGCTGGCTATGACGTCATTGTCGTTGATAATCTTGCAAATAGTCGTGAAGAGACGTTAAGGGAAGTTGAAGCGATCTCAGGTAAATCACTTACGTACTACTCAACAAATTTGTTAGATGCAAACGGGTTGGATCAAATCTTTGACAACCATACGATTGACGCAGTTATTCATTTCGCAGGCTTAAAAGCCGTTGGAGAATCAGTTGAAAAACCACTACACTATTACGAAACAAATTTGCTAAGTACGATTCAGCTATGTAAAGCGATGGAACGTCATGGTGTTTATAAATTGGTATTTAGTTCATCTGCCACAGTATACGGTATCCCTGAACAAGTGCCTGTTCGTGAAAACGCACCTATTCAAGCACTCAATCCATATGGTCGTACGAAAATTATGATCGAAGAGATTTTGGGTGACCTTGCCGCTACAGATGAAAAATGGAGCATTTCGTTGCTTCGCTATTTTAATCCGATCGGCGCGCATAAGAGCGGTAAAATTGGTGAAGAACCGAGTGGCATTCCGAATAATTTAATGCCTTATATTACGCAAGTTGCAGTTGGTATAAGAGAAGAGCTTTCCGTTTTTGGAGATGATTATCCAACTGAAGATGGTACATGTATTCGCGATTATATTCACGTGGTTGATTTAGCATTAGGTCATTTAAAAGCACTTGAAAAGCTTGAAGACACAAGCGGTGCTCAAGCCTATAACCTTGGTACAGGGAATGGATACAGTGTATTAGAAGTTGTTACCGCTTTTGAAGAAGCATCAGGAAAAACCATTCCTAAGAAGATCGTGGAACGACGTTCAGGGGATGCACCTGTGACGTATGCAGACGCCTCAAAAGCAGAACGCGAGTTAGGGTGGAAAGCAGAGCGTGGGTTAGGAGAAATGTGTGAGGATTCGTGGAGATGGCAGTCTCACCGAGCAAAACAACTAGCAGAGTAAACGGTTAAAAGCTTTGGCGTCAATGCCAAAGCTTTTTAGGTTTTCATGTATAGCCTGCATTTTTATCGTTGACACTATACTCGTACGATTAAATCGTAGCCTGACGGGTATAAGAGATAAATACATATGTTAGCGAACTAGACTCTTATAGTGCATTGAAAAATCTTACTAAGAAAGAGTGACACGCCATGGAGATACAAAAGTCTACTAATCGCTATTGGATGGGAAAAGCAGCTTCACAACCAATTGCAGAACTCACTTTTACAAAAGAAAAAGAAGCTCTTACTATTACTCATACATTTGTCGATCCAGAGTACCGGGAACAAGGATTAGGAGCTAAACTCGTTTCATCTCTCGTGGACGATGCTCGTACACAGAAGCAGAAGATCGACCCAGTATGTCCTTACGCCAAAAAACAGTTTGATCAACACCCTGAATACAAGGATGTGCTTTTATAGCACGTACAAAATCTTTCATACTTTCGCATCCGTTTTCATGGTAAGATAGGAAAAGATTTTTTAATACAAAAATTTGACTTAAACGGAGGAACTTTCGATGAAAACACCCTTCACTATTCGCGTGGTATTGCGACTTGTGAGTGTTCTTTTTGGTGTAATGGTGCTGGCTGCTTGCACAACACCCGAAAGTAGTCCTGCTCCAGCAAATCCTAATGATTCCTCTAATCCCTCTGCCATTGATGAAGGCAACGCTCAAGCACCTGTAGATGAAGAGGAGAATGTTCCTTATGACGAAATCGAAAATGAGCTTTCGTTCTCGGCTGGAAATGATACAAAAATATTATCTGCACAAGCTGTAACAGCACCTTTTGATGCGACCTATATCGTACCCGAAGGAATGGATGTATTAGCAAATGACCATTCTTTAACGTTTACGAATACACCTGATCTCCCGTATCATTTACAGGTCTCTGTTCGCACTGAATCACTTCCGTCTGATTTTGATCTTGCTCAACAACGGGACTACACATCGCTATCCTTGCGTTCAACGATTCATGAACCGAGTGATATTGATCTTGAACGCTTTCCGGAGCTACCATTCGACTACTATTACACCATTCAAACGACTAATGAAACCATTCATCGTCTCGTTCGCTTTGATGAACAAGCCGAGCATATGTATATTGCAACATTGAATACACCTGAATCGAGAGAAGAAGATCCAAATGCCTACGCAGAGGTTGTTAGTCTTTTTCATGCTATTCTGTCCTCCGCTAATGACCAAGAAGATGAAGTTGAAGTTGAAGCTGACACCGATGCTCTTCTTGATAAATTACAAGATCGCTCTTCTTATGACGAAAACGACCAGACTTTTGAAAAAGAACAAACCGTCTTCACAGCGCTGTACGAAGATGAGGAATTCGCATTCTCTGTTGACCATTTCACCCTTTTCAATACTTTTAGCATTTATTTACCTGAAGGCTATCAAAAGCGTTCTTTAGGAGAGCATTCTTATAGCTTTACGAATCGGGAAGATGCAGATTTTCAACCAATTACGTTAATTATTGGACTTACGCACCCTGATATCCCATTGGATTTGCATATTAGCGCTTTACGTTCTGCCAATGAAGAATTATCTGCTGAGGCGTATCCTATGTTTGATTTCTTTGACTATGTATTTGTCGAGATGAATGAAGACGACACATTTAAAAGTGCGACACTCATTAAAGAACGTGAAGATCAACGTATATTCGAAGCATCTATTCGTACAAGCGAAGAATACCTTGATGAGTTAACCTTTATTAAACTTATGACTGCTCTTTTGGAAGTTGAAGATCTTGTAGAAGAAGTGCCTGTTAAATAAAACAGGCACTTTTTTTATTTGTAATGACCACCAATTTTTTTGCTTCGGTCTACTAATTGAGAAGCCTGTTTTAAAGATGAGGCTCGCTGAATCGCCACTTTCCCATATTTATCACGAATATGATCCATAACATAGCCAATTTGCGACAGCCGATCACGATTTTGATTATCGTCCAGTAAACTCATCTGCCAATTTTGGTCGCTTTGGAGATTTGTCATACCTACACTGACTCTCCTCACTGGAAACCCGTCCCAGTGTTGTTCAAGAAGTTGATTAACACCGTTAAAGACTTCCATCGTAATGTTCGTCTCAGTTGGAAGCGTCAATTGACGATGAAAACTTCGCTTCTCCACATGACTTGCACCATTTAATCCTAAACTTACTGTTGCGCCCATTTTTCCTGCGTGACGTGCTCTCGAACAGACTTCTTCACAAAGCTCTAATAAAACGACGTGTAGGTCTTCTTTCGTCGTATAGTCCCGTGGCAATGTCATGCCATTGCCAAACCCTTTTCTACCAGCATGGGCTGCTCGAGTAACAGGTGAATAATCAATACCATTTGCTGACATCCACAACACTTGACCATGTAAACCGAACTTTTCTTTTATACGAGACCCTTCTGTTTGAGCTAAATGACCAATTGTTCGAATGCCCATACTTTTAAAGTGAATAGCCATTCGTTTTCCTACGCCAAATAAATCACTAATAGGACGTGGCCAAATCTCTAACTCCATCATATCTTCTGTTAACGTATAGATACCACTTTTATTTTTTTTGGCAAATAAGTCACAGGCAAGCTTGGCAAGAACTTTATTTTCGCCAATTCCTACTCGGGCTCTTAAATTCATTTCTTCTTTAATACGTTCTTGAATTTCTGATGCAATCTCTTGAGGCGCTCCAAACAAGCGTTGACTCCCTGTGACATCCATAAATTGTTCATCAATGGAGTAAGGTTCAACCAAGTCCGTATACTCTCCTAATAGCTTAGAAATACGCAAAGACACGTCGACATATTTCTGCATGCGAGGCTTCACCACAACTATATCAGAACATTTCTGTTGCGCTTCATAGAGACGCTCGGCATTCTGAATGCCTTTTTCTTTCGCAAGGGGGCAGGCAGCCAAAATGACACCACTTCGCCGATTCGGGTCTCCTGATACAACAAGTGGCTTACCTGCGTACTGAAGGTTTTCCGCATGTTCAATAGAAGCATAAAAAGACTCCATATCCAGTAATAAGATTGCCTTTTCATTTTTCATCTGCCTACCTCCTTCCCCACATTATACCCGAATACACGTTCTACAACCAGTTAAAATACGTGCGTATGTTCGTTTTTTTCTGGGATACACTCCGAGGATTTCCAGCACGAGCGATTTTTTCCTAATATGAAAGGAAAGGAGAAGCTATAAAAAAAGGAAATCGTCTAATTATGTATGATCATATAAAAAAACGGGTATAGATGAAGAATCATCTATAACCCGTTTGTATCGTAACTTTTAGTGTAAACGTTTAGCGCCTAAATACCTTGGAGCCCAATAGGAGTTGTTTAAGTCTGAGACTTCTACACCGCGAGATGAGCCAGTGTGAATAAACTTATTATCCCCAATATAAATTCCGTTATGCGTTGGACCAGCTGCATATGTCTCAAAGAAGACAATATCGCCAATGCTTGGTGAACCTACAGATGTACCAGCGTTCCACTGAGCTGCTGCTGTACGAGGAAGTTCGATTCCATTTTGACGGAAGATATATTGAATCATTCCACTACAGTCAAATCCAGCAGGAGATGTTCCCCCCCATAAGTAAGGTACGCCAATAACAGATTGAGCTGAAGAAATCAAACCTGATACAACGTTACTTGAGCTTGAAGTAGACGTATTGCTCGTATTTGTATTCGTTACAGGTGCTGCATTATTTGTGTTTGTGTTTGTATTTGTATTCGTGCTAGGAGCCGGTGCTGCCGCTGTATTATTTGAACTTGTACTTTCAGAAGCAGTCGAATCATTTGAAGATGCGTTTGACTCCGTGCTCGTGCTCTCGTTTGAAGATGAGCTTGATTCCGTACTCGTGCTCTCATTAGAAGATGAGCTTGAACCAGTGCTTGCTGATGCCGGGCTGCCACTAAGTGTACGTACTGTAGCTGGACCAGCAATTCCGTCAACAGAAATACCATTCGTACGTTGGAATTCCATTACGGCTTTTTTCGTAATTTCACCATAATAACCAGTCGGTTCTGCATTAAAATACCCTAATGAACGAAGCTGTTGCTGTAGATCCGTAACATTCTCGCCACGAACGCCTACACGCATAGAAGAAGATGCTGGTGTTTCAGCTGGCGCCTGCTCTTTTTCTACTGTTTTCGTAGCTTCTTGTTTAGGCTCTTCCTTAGCTGGCGCACTTGTTTCTGTTGATGCCGTTTCCGAAGCTACAGGCTTCGCGTCAGCTGTACCTAGTGCACTACGTGTTTCTGGACCAACAATTCCGTCTACTAAACGTAAGTTTTGCGCTTTTTGGAAAGCTACAACAGCATCACGCGTAATGGAACCATAGTAACCAGTAGAAGATTGGTTAAAGTAACCTAAAGAACGTAATTCGTCTTGTAGATTTGTAACATCATTTCCTCGGCTACCAATTCTAAGTAAATTTGATTGAGTTGTTGTTGTTTCTTTTTTCTCTACTTTAGTAGTCGATTCTTTTCCTAAAAGTGAACCGAACGTTTCTGGTCCAGCAATTCCGTCAACGCGTAGGTTGTTTTCTTTTTGATAATCCAATACAGCGTCACGTGTATATGTACCAAAATAACCTGTTGCTTTATGGTATGTAAAAAACCCTTTTTCTTTAAGTATGTTTTGCAGTTCTGTTACATCCTGATGAGACATACCTTGTTTTAACGTTTGGTCACCTACTGCTGCTTCTGACACTTGTGGAGCAACTGCTACAACTCCAGCGACAACAGCTGAAGAGAATAAAAATTTGTTTAGATTCGATTTGCTCAAGAGAATGCCTCCTCAAAATTTTAAAATAAATCTAGTTTGTTATGACATGAATGATTATAATGAACGACTACATGATCTTCTTCGACAAGATTGACTAAATTTTACACGATATTTCGCTCTTAATCTATCAATGTAACAAAAATGTAATATTACATTTGTAATAGTACCGACAAAAACCGCATACTAGCAACCTATTGACGCAAAAAAAATTTCCAATTACTAGTTTACTAGGACAAAAAAATAAGCTTACATGCTCCTCGTTAAAAGAACATACAAGCTCATTCACTTACGTCCGATTTGTTTTTGCTTGAATATGACCCGCTAAAGCGTACAACACAAGGGTTGAAGCAAAATGTGAAGAAACATCGTTTGCATCTTGCTGAGGGTAAACCTCGACAAAATCCATTCCAATGACGCCTCTAGATGTAAATTCATGCACGAGCGTCAGTAATTCATAAGAGGTAAGACCATTTGTATCAACTGGTCCTCCAGGGTTAAATGCAACGTCTAATACATCACTACAAACCGATAGGTAAATCATATCAACCTCTTTTGAAGCTTCTTCATAGAGACGAGCTGCATAATCGCGTAAGTTCGTCGCTTCTTTTATATCCTTACTAGTAATGGTCTTTGCTCCTGCTTCATGTGCATATCGACCTGTTTCAGGCTTATTACGTGGTCCGTGTATGCCGATGTGTAGTAAACTCTCATTTCGTACTTGATCGAGCTCATACAAACGAGCAAATGGGGTAGAGCGTGCATACTTTTCCCCTTCGTGATGCGGCATATTATCGTAATGGGCATCTAGATGCAGGATGCCAATTTTTTTAGCTGGATACTGCTCGGCTAAACCAGCAAGAATGGGGTACGTAATGCCATGATCGCCACCTAAAGCAATTGGAAAAGCCCCCGTTTGCCAGACATTGCGTGAGAAGGTTTGAATTCGCTTCATCGTTTCTTCTACATCTGCCGGCACAACATCAATATCACCTAAATCAGCTAATTGTAGATGTTCAAACACGTCGATATGGTTTAACTCTGGTAAATACCCCGAATAACGTGCTGAAGAAAGACGCATCACTTTTGGGCCCAATTCGCACCCTGTATAATCCCCCCATGTCACCGCGCCTTCCCACGGAACCCCATATACGAGAACATCTGCATCCTTTATCCTCTCAACCGTTCCATTCTTAGCCCCTAAGAAAGGCAGCGTATTTCCATAAATAGGCTCTGTCATTTGCTCATCTCTCCTTTACACCCTTTTTCTTTTTCATTCCTGTTTTCATGAAAAGAAAACCTTTTTATATAAGGAGAGACACACGAAATAGCTTGTTCAATCAATCATGCGACTTGATTTTGATTTAGCCGTAGTCGCTTGCATCCGTTTTGCTAGTGGTTTTTTTAGTAATAAACCAAACGACAACGCTAGTACAAAGACAAGAAGTAGCACACCAATCATAGTAGCTGCAGTTGACCAAACAATTCCTCCAACAGCTTCCCTTAGCAAATTAATGGCATAGGTAAACGGTAAGAATGGATTAATTGCCTGAAAGAACGGTGGGGCCACTTGAATTGGAAATGTGCCTCCTGCGCCTGATAGCTGCAAGACCATTAAAACGATGGCTAGTGCCTTCCCAATATTTCCAAATACAGAAGCCAGCGTATACACGATGGTCATAAACACAAATCCAATTAACCATGTAAATAGAACGAAATAAACTGGATGAGCGGCGTATGTGCCTAATAGAAATAAGTTCCCTAGACTCACGATCGTTCCTTGTAAAAAACTTATGATTAAAAATAGTACTAAACGACCCAGATAAATGTGATGAACCTTATAGTCTTCCCGCATATCTTCAGGATGAACATCTGTTTTCAATAAGTTAACGAGCAAGAGGGAACCTACCCAAAGAGACAACGCTGTATAAAAAGGCGCATTAGCAGAACCGTAATTGGGTACTGGATAAAGCTGTTCTTCAACAAGCTTAACTGGCTCTCTAAAAAACGCACTTTCCTCTTCAATATCATTTCGAAGTAGCGCGACCATATCATTTAAATTATGGTTTTCATCAAAGTCACGAATTCGATCAGCCGCATTCCCAACTGTTTCTTCTAAATCTGGCAGTTGTTCATCTGCAAATGCTGCGACGTCTCCTAACGTTTCTTCGAATTGAGGAAGATTCGTTTGAATCAGCTGAATGACGTTTGACAACTCATCTTCTATCATCGGCAAATCTGTACGAACAAAATCTGCTGCACTATGGATGTTCTCTTCAATACGTGGAAAATCGGTTGCGAAAAACGCATTCACATTATGAATGAGCGTCTGAAGCTTCGGTAACTCCTCTTGAATAAAGTGTATACCTTCTTGCAATTGCGCTCGAACGTTTGGTAACTCATCTAGTAGGTATTGAATTTGTTCTTCTCCAGCCATTCGAACTTGATCTGCTTGATCAATAAGTTGTTCAAGCTGCGGTATACGATCCCGCTGCTGTTGAATGGTCTCTTCAGCACTTGTTACATCTGCTTTTAACTGCCCAATCCCCTCTTTAATCATGGTTGCTGCATCATTTGAGAAAAGTCCATTGGCACGACTCGCACCTCCCTGTACGGTCGCAATGTGATCGCGTAAGGATTGAAGCTGATTCTCTCCAATCGATCCAGATGATTTTAAAGCAGCAACCCCGTCATCAACTTGCTTTTGTAGCGCATTTAATTGTTGATTAAGAGATACTAATGGATCGATTAGCGATTTGGTGTCTGTATTTGGTGATAGTTCATTTACTTGTTCAAGAAACGTAATGGCATGCCCAATGGCCTCTTGATTTGATTGGAGCAACCGACTTGCTTGCTCTAATTGCGGGATGATTTTCTCAACGCTTTCACCTGATTCCACTTGCTCTAATGCAGCTAAAATAGAACGTGACGTTTGTTCAATGATCGTGGCTTGATTGGACATGAACTGAACAATTGGATCAACGGAGCGTTCCAGCTCATCTAGCACATCCACCATTTGGTGTGCATACTGCTCCATATTCCCACTTAATTCGGTTGCTTTCGGAAGTGCATCTTTAGCTTTCGTGAGCGCTTCTTCCGCAATCGTAAGCAATTTTACTGTTTGCGTCAGTTGACTTTCTATCTCATCTAATCGACCGTTTATTTCTTCCGCTTGAACAACAATGTCGTCTACGTCCGGTAGCACTTGTTCAACCTCGATTAATCGATCTGCTACTTGGTGAACCATCGGTAAATAACCTTCGACTTGGACAACAACATCTGCACCTTCATTAATGGCATCAAACTCTTCTTCCACAGCTAAAAAACGATCCAGCTTTTCTCTTAATTCTGGCCAGTCGTTTTGAAGTTCAATAACCGTTTCACCTAACTCATTAATCTCGGGGAAACGATCTTCTAGATCAAAAATCAGATTTTCAATTCGCCGAATGGTAGGCAATTCGTTTTCAAGCTCGATGCCAATGTCGTTCAGTTGAGTAAACAGAGATCTTGAAGCTTCTTCAAGGAATTGCTGACTAATTTCATCTACAACAGCCGATGCACCAGCAGAGGTCATCTTAGGGGCAATTGCATTCATTTTCTCGTTGACTTCATAACGAACTTCTGGTGCATGTGGATCCCCATTAATAACGCTCGTTAATTGCTCAGAAAACTCGGCATCAAGATACACACTAGCATAGTACTCACCGTCTCGTACCCCTTTCTCTGCTTGATCACGATCAACAAAAATCCACCCCATCTTGTCGTTATCAGCTAAATTGTGAACCAGTTCGTTTCCAACATTAATGGGCTCTCCTTCTACAGTTGTTCCTTGATCCTCATTCACAATCGCCACTTTTATTCCCTCTGTATTACTATAAGGGTCCCAAGAAGCAGCAATATTAAACCATGCATAAAGAGCTGGTAAAAAAGCGAGTCCCACTAATAATAGCGCCACAAGTGGTACTCGTTTTACATTTTTAAAATCCTGTATGATAATGTCGCGTATTTGTTTCATAGCGTATCGGTCTCCCTTAAGGTTACTGATACATATCATACAAGAGAGTTTTATAATAGACAATGAATATCCACAAAGAGAACAATCTTACATATTTCCTTGTTTTACAAGGAGTTTTCCTGTAAAGCCAGTCTTTCCTTTCATATAAATATGTGAATTCTTTTTAACATCAAAAAAAGGAGCGTGGGTTCCCCCACGCTCTAGTCGATACGCTCATTTTTTCTAAACCTACGCTTACTTAAAAGCAAATGTCATGTCAGCTTGAGCGGCAACTTTGCCATCTACGTAAGCAACACCAGTCGCTTTTGCAACAGGTCCTTTTATACGTGTAATTTCTATTTCTAGTCGTAGCTGATCGCCTGGGCGAACCGGACGTTTAAATTTGCATTGATCAATCGCTGCAAACAATCCAATCTTTGTTGTATCTTCTTGTGCTTTGGCTACTGCAATACCAGATACTTGAGCTAAAGCCTCAACAATTAACACACCAGGCATAACAGGATATTCAGGAAAATGTCCATTAAAGAACTCTTCATTCACCGTCACGTTTTTTATCCCTACTGCTCGTTTTCCCGCTTCTAATTCAATAACCTTGTCAACTAATAAAAATGGGTAACGATGGGGAATTAACGCTTTAATTTCTTCTATTGATAACACGAACGCCGCCTCCTCTTTCTTTCTCGACTTATTTTATCATATTTCTCACCTTACTCTAAGCAAGAGGAGGAATTATAGGATGAATAGCGAATAAGGATTGAGGAACCATTGTAAAAGGAGCGAATAGTCTTGGCACTCATTCATATGACAGTACATGCAACTACGATAGGTAAACAAATAGGAATTCAACTAATAGTACCTGATCATGCCACACCACCATATAGAACACTCTATCTTTTTCACGGTTGGAGCGATAATGAAACAGCTTGGTTACGTAATACTAACGTTGAACAGCTTGCAAATCAATATAATCTTGTCATCTGTATGCCTGATGTAGGATTAAGTTATTATAATGACATGACTTATGGTGGGAACTATTATTCCTTCATTCAAGATGAATTGCCAACAACGATGGAGAAGCATTTTTCTCTTTCTAGAAAAAGTGAACATCGTTACGTTGCTGGCTTATCAATGGGTGGTTTTGGTGCATTCAAGTTAGCATTGAACGAACCTGAACGGTTTCGAGCAGCAGCAAGTTTTTCTGGTGCCTTGCTCATCGAAGAATTAGTTACCCTCCAAGAGAAGAATCAGGATACAGAGAGAAAACCTTATATGCAAGCGATTTTTGGGCTTGAGCAGAACGTTACACAAACGAAGAATGATCTTTTATATAAACTGGACCAAGTTGACAAACAAGCTATACCTTTACCATTGTTTCAATACTGTGGGACAGAAGATTTTCTCTATCCGATCAATCAAACCTTTCGTCAGCAAGCTGAAATGACTTCTCTTCCCTATCAATACATTGAGGGACCTGGTGATCATACGTGGGCCTACTGGAATGATTGTTTAACTGATTGGTTAAAGCGACTAGACGATTTGGAACTTTTATAGAAATAAAAAACGCATGAAAGGGGAAATCCCTCTCATGCGTAATGATTTCACTTAAAAACGTCCAGCAGCTGTCGCAACGCTTGTAAGTCCTTCTTCAAGAATGCGCTCTTTTTGATCTGGAGCCGCATTATGCCCTTCAATAACAATCTCTTCCGGGTTCACAATCCCCCATAAAGAGATAGTCTGACGAACTAGTTTCATTGCCATTTCAGCACTTTCCATCGGTGTACCTTCTGAATAAATACCACCACGAGCACTTAAAAGAACGACTTCCTTATCTCCTGCTAACCCGATCGGACCATTTTCAGTGTACTGGAATGTAAAACCAGCTTGAGCTAAATACGATAGATACGTAATAAGGGGAGCCGGTACTGTGAAATTCCAAAGTGGGAAAGCAATCATTAGTTTATCTGCTCTTGAGAACTGATCACGGTAATAGCTAATCGTATTTACCAATTCCTCTTCTTCCACCGTCATATCGACTTGTTGCGCTTTCTTTGTTAGTGCTACAATAGCCTTTTCACCGTAGTAAGGCAGGTTTGCTTCGAAAAGGTTCACCTCTTCAACTGTATCTTGCTTATGGGTTTCCTTATATGATTGAACAAATTGATTATACATTTTCACGCTGACGCCATGCTCATGACGATCACTAGCATTAATCATTAGTACATTAGCCATTATCTTTTCCTCCTACTAAAAAAAAAATGAACGTCTTTCATTTTACCGCTACACGGTCATTTGTAAAGTAGGTACTTCAAGGAAATATAGTATAAAAAAGATACTGTCATTGACTAACTCCTGATTCAACAATCTTCACATCGACTGTAACGTCAACATCCATTTGTTGGAAGATGTCATACCACTCTTCCTCACTTATCTTTTCTTTTTCTAACTGCCTAGCACCAAGACCGATCGGATCGACCTGGTTTTCTTGCATTAACGAAACGATATCACGAATTCCAGAAGCAATATTGGCTTTAGCTGCTTCTACAATTTCCTTTACCTTTTCTTCTGTAATAAGCCCTCCTGAATATTCACTAATTCGACTCTTTAATGTTACGTCAAGGTGAATCACGTTTTTGTCCAGATCTGTTTTCAAATCTAAATTGGATCGTATTTCTCGTAGTACCGCAACTTTTTCTCCCTGATCCATGGCCACTTCAATTAAACCTCCATGCTGATAGCCATCTTGAATTAATTTCAAATAAAACGAATCGTTTAAATCAACTTCTGCCACAAACCGATCATCTTTAAAAAGAGCCATCCCCTCTACTCGCAACGCATTTTTTGTATACGATATTATCGGCATAATAGGGTCTTTGCCTTTTTCATAGTAAGCTCTCATAAACAAGTGCATATTCGTTAGCGGTAAATTTCCATAGTCTACATTATGCGAAAGCATATCACTTAGATAAGTACCTATTTCTGTTTGCAAAGGAAACTCACGGTTTAACATCGTCTCTGCATTCCCTCTCGTTACACATAGATACGATCTTAGTGCAATGGTTGGGTCGCGATAATACGTATCCAAAAGGGAGAAAAGACCAGTCTTTGCAAGCTCGTCTTGAACAACGATGGCGGAGATTTTCCCACCATGGATAGGTCTTGAAGACATGGCATTCAGCTTTAAACGAAGTTCTCTCGTTGATGTGGACACTGCAGAAAGCGTCACATTATTCAATTCCTCTTCTATTGAGTAAGCAGTTAATGTTACCGTACCACGGAACTGCTCGTCTTCTGCCCGATCAAAGCCGACTATTGTCACAAGTTGAAGCTCGTCAATAATATTCGTACGTACGTTAGAAAAGAAAAGAAACACAACCATTACCGTTACTAAAAAAATAAAGAGCTTCTTTTTCATGCTGATTCTCCTCCTTTCTTTTTCCGTATGAAGCTTACAACTAAAAGGAATGGAATAAAGCCGAAAATGAATACTGGTCCAATATAATTAATACTTTCATTTAACATATTAATCGCATCACGAGTCGTAAATTGAATGGTTGCTATAAACACTAAAAGGAGTAAGAAGAATACCGTCTTTCTATGTGTTATACGAAACTGAAGCTTTAAAAGACGACTAGACGCCCAAATTGTTAAGATGATATTTGGAAAAATAACAAGTAACCATATGGCTATCCCGATGTATTCAACGCGTTCAATAAAAACAAAGGAAGCAATTTTCCATGCGCTTAAAGTCGGCCAAATTGTCAGCTTCAACTGCTCAGCGCTATAGTAAATAAATGTTAAAAACGTTATCACTAAATAGGCAATAGTCGTTGCTAAACTACCTAGATGGGCATACTGCTGTGCTTTCTCCTTGTCTTGTAAGAAAGGATAATAAACAAAAATCAGCTCTGCTCCCGCAAAACTTAATGTTAAGATGAAACTAGCTTTAAGAATATCAATAAACGACGTCGTCATCATCGGATACAGATGATACCATTCGGCGTATTCAAGAACTGGCGCAATAGTAGGTGTTAACAGCAAAGGAAGAAACGAAAATAAAAAGGTCAATCCTGCTATAACACGAAACCCCTTTATAATTGCATAATAAGCAACAAGTAAAAAGGCGAGAGCGATTGACCACGTAGCTAGCTCTATGTAGATCCACACTTGGACAATCTCGATATAGGTGCGTAAAACAACAACAGCTAGAGTGGCAAAATAAAGGCTAAATAGAATCGTCATCATGCTACCTAGCCATTTTCCAAATAAAGTCTTGTTGACCATATAAAGATCAGGCTGTTGGGTTCGTTTAATTGTCTTAAATATCATCCAAATAATAAGTTGGTTGGCTGCACCTGCAATGATTACTGCAAGCCAAGATTGGTAACCTGCTATTTCAGCGATATAGCGTGAAAAACCTAATACTCCTACTCCAAATTGCGCGCCATGTACGAGGAAGAAAGCCATATAAGCAGGAACTTGTAGATGATTAGGGGGCGTTTGTGCCATTGCAATGCTCCTTTTTCTAATAACCGTCGTCAATATCTTTTTTCGGCTTAGAATGTCTATTAAACGGCCGCTTCTTTCTCTTCGTTTGTAGAAATCGTGGTCGAGTTCCTTGCATCGATTGGGGCAACCGTAATAGAGAGTCTTTCATATCTGTGAAGGAAAAAGGATAAATCGGTGCCATATAAGGTCTACCTAATGAAGTCAGTGATAATAGATGGCTCATACAAATAATTGAAACAAGTGCTATTGCAATTAATCCCCATGCTTGAGCGGCAATGATAAATGGAAATCGAACAAAACGAATGGTTGTCCCCATCCGGTAGACCGGAATTGTAAAAGACGCTAATGCAGCCAATGACACAATAATGAGCAAAACATTACTCGTTAAACCTGCTTCAACAGCAGCTGTTCCAATGACAATCCCCCCAACTATACCAATGGTTTGACCAACCTTCGTTGGAAGGCGCGCTCCAGCTTCTCTTAGTAATTCAATCGTTATTTCTAAAAAAAGCGCCTCCATAATGGGTGGAAATGGGACCGCCGTTCTTGAAACAACTAGACTTGAAAATAAATCTTGTGGAATGATTTCTGGATGATACGTTAATATCGCTACATACAGAGGCGTTGCAAAGATAGAAAAGAACACCGCCATAATACGTACTAAGCGTAAAGCAGAGGCCGTTTGCCAAGAGAGAAGATAATCTTCAAAAGCGGAAATAAATTGAAATGCCGTTACAGGTGTAATAAGGGCTTGCGGTGAACCATTTGTTAAGATGACAATTTTCCCTTCTAATAATGCCCCTGCCGATCGGTCAGGTCGTTCCGTATCTATGATCTGTGGAAAGATTGATCGGGTGTCTTCAATCACTTGTAGAAGCATGGAAGCGTCTTGTATTTGATCAATGTCCAACTCACTCATGCGCTTTTGAACCGTTGCCACATTTTCCTCATTCGCAATGGATTGACAGTAAACGACGTATACATCTGTTTTTGAATGACTGCCTACCGTATATTTTTTCATGTATAAATCTGAGGAAGGAATTCGACGTCTTAATAAATTAATATTGACTTCAACTGTTTCAATAAATGATTCTTTCGAGCCAAAAACACTGAACTCAATTTCTGGTACCGTTACTTCACGATCCTCTTGATGAGACAAATCCACTAACAGATAACTCGTTTTCCTGCTTTCTTCAACAAGCAATAGAATGGAGCCTTTTAAAAGCCCCTCATCCGCTTCTAACGCCGTATTACACCGCTTCATTTCAGTTGTAAACAACCGTTCTTTCAGTTGTTCAAATGTATAGTGCGTCAGCTTACTGATAGGATGCAAAACATGGGAAGGTAGCTTTTGCATATCAATCATGGATTCAAAATAAAACATCGTTAGTTTTTGTTTTGCAACTTGCCACTCTTCCCTTGTTATAAAATCATCAGACTGGCTTGCATGGGTCAAAACTTCTTCAATGGTTTGATAGGAAGCAACATGCTTTTTTGGTTGGCTTGGCGATTTTTTATTTGAAAAAACCATTGATTCCTATCCCTCCACATTTTTTTCTAGTATGTGAGACTAGTGTAAAATCATACATGGTTCCTCTATTTAAAAAGAGGACAAGTTACATGTCAAAGCGTATCAACGAGAACTAAACGAACCAAAAAAGACACGGAAGGATTTTTCTTCATCCTTTCCGTGTCTTTATCATTGACCTCTTATGGTATCAATAATGTTGTACCACAGCTCTGGTTTTAATACTTCCCATGTATTGTCTTCGCCACCAATAACCGAAAAACCGATTACTAACCCCATTATGAGTGCAGCGCCCGCCAATACAGTTACAAGAATAATTCTTACCCATATTGGAATAAGCCTTATACGACCTCGTTTAACTGGTTCGTCTTCACGAGAGGCATTCTCTTCCTCTTGTTGTTTTCGCTTTCTTTCTTCTCTCGTCATTGACTCTTGGTTGTGAACAGGAGCAGCACCGACAGATTTTTCATCGGTCACCTCTTTTTCTGATTCAACCGTGTTCTCTTCACTTTCCTCATGTAAAAGAACCTGTTCAGGATTTTCTCCCTCTGCATGATCCCCTTCTTCTTGATCGTGATCGTCATGATCTTGCACTGGTTCTTGGACATTTTCTTTCTCTAACGTCTCAGGATTGGCAAGTTGCTCTTGGTCCCTCTTCTCGAGCATTGAATCTGAAGAAGCATCATGATACGGCTTCGTTTCAGACTCATTTGTTTCTTTCTGCATCGAGGACCCTTCTATTTCTTTATCCGAAGTGTCGTTGCTTCTATCACTCAAGTCCGCACCTCCCCCTCGCTTTAACGCCTAATATTGTTTACGAGGCCAGCCATGTCATCGAAAAATGAAAACGCTCTTGCTTGTAGCTGGATTTGCCTTTGTGTGGAAATAAGTTCAGTCATTTCTTGACTTAAATCCACATTCGATTGCTCAAGCGCTCTTTGTTTTACTTGATTTGCTTGGGCTTGTCCAAAAATAGCATCCTCTTGAAGGTAAACATATTGATTTTCCCCTACAGCTTCCAAAGCTTGAGGTCGGCCAATCTGTGTTAACCCAAATGTAGGAATGACTTGTTCTTGTCCGTCAGCAAGTTCTGCAATCAATCCAGCCTGCTCAAGTCTTAATGAAATCGTGGAAGCAGGTAAACGTATAGGTGCACCATTTTCATTAAGAAGTGTTTCTCCACTATTCGTTACGAGCGATAGTTCTCCTCCTGCTGTCTCAGAGAAATAAAACGTTCCGTCTCTCGTTAAACGCTGACCATCGTTTGTTGCTATTGTAAAGAAAAGAGAAGGCTCCGTCAAAGCAAAGTCGAGAGCTCGATCCGTTTCTTTCACATCCCCTTGTGCTGCAGAAAGAGAAGTAAGAGATGCTCTCGCTCCTGTTCCCACCCTTAATCCATGAGGTGTTAAACGGTTTTCATTAGGTTGATTGGTATATTCTGATGAAAGCACATCCGAAAAAGAAACAGAACGACTTTTGAACCCAACGGTATTTGAATTTGCAATATTGTTTGACAGCGTCTCTAGCTTTCTTTGTAACTGCTGAAGCGTTGCCGCGGAGCTATATCCGGATATCAACGTTCTATCCCTCCTTAGTTAATTCGCCCAACTTCATTCACTGTTTTTTCTAAGCTTTGATCATACGCTTGAATAACCTTTTGATTGGCCTCAAATAATCGATAAGCTTGTAACATCTCATTCATCGTACTTGTCACATCGACATTGCTGTTTTCTAATGCATATTGTTGCACTGAAAACGTTACGGTATCAACATTATAAGCGGATTGCATATCGGTTTGATCATTACGTACGTATCCGTTCCCCTCTTTTATGAGGTCATTTACATCGTCAGCGACGACAACTTCAAGAGAGCCAATTTCTTCTCCATCTACTACTACAATACCTGAAGGCTGAATCGTAAAGGATTCATTTCCTACTTGCAGAGGATTGCCGTCGGTTCCTAATACCCTTCCGCCACTAGCCGTAACAAGATTCCCATTCAAATCAACTTGGAAATTACCGTTCCGTGTATAACGGATACCATTTTCTGTTTCAACCGCAAAAAAAACAGCTGCGCCATCAGTTGCTCCACCTTGCACCAAAGCTAGATCCGTAGCTTGTCCAGTCTGTTGAATATCGCCTTGTTGAGCGTTCATCAAATGTTCTTGCAAATAAACTGCTGTAGGCAATTCACCGACAACTTGTCTACTAGGATTTTGATAAGCATTATTCGCCTGCATTAGCATCGTTGGAAACGACCGTGTTACCGACTGATCGGCTTTAAAACCAGGTGTATTGGAGTTAGCCAAATTGTTCGTTAACTGGTCTTGACGATATTGCATCGAAAGCATACCACTCGTTGCAGTATAAAACCCTTTTAACATGAGCTACCTCCTTAGATATGAACTTTCTTGTTTGACATGCGATCGAGATTTTCAAGTAAAATACCAGTACCTGTAGCCACACAGTGCATTGGCTCTTCTGCAATTAAAACAGGGATTTTTAATTCCTCTGCTAACAACGTATCAATTCCATGCAAATATGCTCCTCCACCAGTAAGCATAACACCGCGATCAATAATATCTGCTGACAGCTCAGGAGGGGTTTGTTCTAAAACATGTTTTGCTGCTTGTACAATGTAGTCGACTGATTCTACAAGCGCTTTTTCGATTTCTTCAGAACGAATGGTGATGTTTCGTGGCAAACCTGACACCATATCACGCCCCCGAATATCCATTTGCTCATTTCTCGCTCCTGGAAATACTGTTGCAACTTGTTTCTTGATTTCCTCAGCCGTTCGTTCACCTATAAGAAGCTTGTACTCTTTTTTTATGTAAGATAGGATATCAGAATCAAATCGGTCACCTGCTACTTTAATGGAAGAGGCTGTAACAACATCACCCATAGATAGAACAGCGATGTCTGTCGTACCACCGCCAATGTCAACGACCATATTTCCACTAGGTTGAAAAATGTCCATTCCTGCTCCAATGGCTGCAACTTTCGGTTCTTCTTCCAAATAGATGTTTTTGCTACCAGTCTTCTCAACAGCTTCGCGTATCGCTTTCTGCTCTACTGATGTAATATTAGTCGGACAGCAAACTAAAATCCGAGGTTTAGAGAATAAACCTTTCACATTGATCTTGTTTAAGAAATGTTTTAACATCGACTCTGTCATCTCAAAGTTTGCAATGACACCGTCCTTCATTGGACGAATAGCTACGATATTTCCAGGTGTACGTCCAACCATGCGAAAGGCTTCTTCTCCTACAGCCAACACTCGTTTTGTCGTCGTATCAAGGGCTACCACTGACGGTTCATCTAGTACAATCCCTCGACCTTTAACATAAATTAATACATTCGCTGTTCCTAAATCAATTCCAATATCACGACCTAGCATGACTTTGTTCCCCCTTCTTTCTCGTTACAACTTATATGGTGATGTGCGCAAAACAACCGATTCTTATGTAATGTATACCTGATTCTCTATTTAAAGACGCACTTTTTACCTATTATAAATAGTAACACAAATTAGGGAGAAACGACTCATCTTGTCGAAATATTTATCTCTGAGTCTTGACAGCTGGTTGTTCGACTTTACGATACTTTACTTTTGTCGCTTCACCACCTCTTAAATGGCGAATCGACTTGTGATACTCAAGAATCTCTTTCACGTCGTTAGCAAGCTCTGGATTAATCTCAGGTAAACGTTCTGTGAGATCCTTGTGTACAGTACTTTTTGAGACTCCAAATTCTTTCGCAATCGTACGAACAGTCTTTTTCGTCTCAATAATGTACTTCCCTATCTTGATGGTTCGCTCTTTGATGTAATCGTGCACACGACTCGCCTCCCTATTTCTGTTAAGGTGATTGATAAAGTGTATTAGCAAGTCGCGCATGATATACCACATTTTCACAGAGTTTATCTGTTTTTCGAAAAAATCTGATTGACCTATATCCTTAACGCAAGTCCTATAAATGAGAAAAAAGCATAGCCCATTTAGCACGAGCTCTGCTTTTTTCAATTGTTATTCTGTTTCGCCTTCGAGTTCTTCATCATTAGATGGCTTGTTTTCTTCTGGCTTTTCATTTTCATCAGGCTTTTCGTTCTCGTCAGGCTTTTC
The DNA here is from genome assembly GCF_004375095.1 of Shouchella oshimensis. Lineage (NCBI taxonomy): Bacteria > Bacillati > Bacillota > Bacilli > Caryophanales > Bacillaceae > Shouchella > Shouchella oshimensis. Next base: position 491,557 of record NZ_SNUX01000004.1, read on the forward strand.
GTTTTCTTCTTTTTCGTTCTCTTTTTCTTTTTCTTTCTTCTCACCTTGTGGAGCAAAAGCGGCGATATCTTCAACTGATTTCTCCATTGCATCAGTTGGATTCACTGCTACACCATCATGACGCACTTCAAAGTGAACATGAATTCCAGCCTCTTGATTATATGAATTCGATCCTGCCTCACCAATTACATCACCTTGTGAAACCTCTTTACCTTCCTTCACATCTAAAGCTGAAAGACTAGAATAATGTGTGACAACGCCATCACCATGATCAACTTCTACGACAAAACCTAGTAACGAATCTTTCATCGCTTTTGTCACAATACCGCTCATTGAAGCCATTACAGGAAATGCTTCTCCATTCTTACTTGCAAAATCAACGCCTTTGTTCTCTACATACATGTTGTTAAAATAGACAATAGCTTGCTCTTGCTCTTCTACTTCTGCTTGTGCATCATAGAAGATTCCTACTCTATCAAAATCTGTTTCATTTTCAACAGGTAGGTGGAAGGATTCATTCGCAACGTTTACAGGAGCTGTTGGCTCTTCTGTTTGTTCAGGTCCTTCACTAATCTCTAATTCTCTTTCTGTATCTTCTCCGCTTTGAAGAAATAAAACCGTACTCAAAAGACCAGCAGCAGCAGCAAGATAAACACTCGGTAACACCCAACGCTTACGCATTAAATCTTGAATTTTGTTTGAAGAATTTTTTTCTTCTTTCATTTCTCATCACCTCTGCCAATCATTCTGAGCAAATTAATAGAAATATATACATGCATGCGAAAAAAATATTTTTTTATTTTATAGAAGCAGTAGAATCGTTCATAGCAAGGGTCTATCAAGGCTAAACAATCAAAAAAAAGACTGGCTCTTGCATTAAAAGAACCAGTCTTTTTGAATCTATCCCTCTATCTGTTCCATTGTTTCAATGGATACACCTGAATAGTAGTGTGAAACAATCTCTTTATATGTTTTCCCTTCTTTTGCCATTCCGTTTGCACCAAATTGACTCATTCCTACTCCATGGCCCCAACCTTTTGTTTGAATGACAACAGTATTTCCATTTATATACCAAGAGAAATCAGACGAGTCTAAGTTTAAGGCTTCTCGAATGTCCCGACCAGTAAACTGTTTATCTGCAATCTGAACAACCTCCACTCGCCCACCTTCTGTTCTTGATTGAATTTCACCAATTGAACCGTCACCCTTTAACGTTACGTCTAATTTCTCTTCAAACTCATCTATTGTCAGCGTCATTTCTTCATCAAACCGAGGAGAATCTTGATCCCAAGGACTTTCTACACTTTTTAAATAAGGAATTTCTTGCGCCCAATAATCCTCTGAATTCTCGGTATAGCCATTACTAGTCGAAAAAAAAGCAGCGGTGATAGGTTGCTCGTTATAGATAATCACTTCTCCTGTCGTCGCAAGAACCGCTTTTTCCACCTTTGCCCAGTTAGCATCAAAATTTTCTCCCCACTTCTTCTTCAATTCTTCTTTATTTTGATACACCTGATGCGTTACGGTATCTGTTACAAGTGCACCTTCAGGAACGTTGCGGCTTTCATCAGCCACATTTTTTTGCGCCATCAAATAAGTTTGAGCTGCTAATGATTGAGCTTTTAAAGCCTCTAGTTCGTATTCTACAGGCATCTCTGAGGCAACGACACCTATTACATACTCCGTTAAGGAAACGGTCTCTACGTCTTCCTTTTGTGAGCGATACACGTCAATTGTCTCTTCTTGTTTAACAACTTCTGATTGTACACTAGGCTCACTCGCTTGGCTTGTCTTCTCTAAAGGCGCGATTTTAAATGGTTCCTGAGCGCTTTGATTGCTACCATTTACACTTACCATTGCCGCAGGAATAAGAAGGATGACAACAATTAGAAGTATAGCTGGAATGAAAATCTGTTTCATGGCATTCCTCCTACATTAGACAATTACTTACTTTAAAGACTATGTACTCAAGTAATAAAAAAGACGTTCTTTCACAGCAAAAAAGCACACCAAATGGTGTGCTTCTTCGACTTAAATCCCAGCAAAACGACAAGAATTCACTATTTCCCCGGAAATACAGGCTTATAGCAATTCTGCTGTTTTTTCAAATTCATTCTCTAATTGCTCTTCCACTCGTTCAATATCAGCACCTAATGCTTTAAGTTTCTCCGTTAAACCAACGTAGCCACGATCTAAGTGCTTTAATTCTGTAACACGAGTATATCCATCAGCTACTAATCCTGCGATAACTAATGCCGCCCCAGCACGTAAGTCTGTTGCACCAACCTCTGCACCTTGTAAAGACGTAGGACCAGATACAATCGCAGAACGGCCTTCAATTTTAATATTTCCGTTCATTCTACGGAACTCTTCAACGTGCATAAAACGATTCTCAAAAACCGTTTCAGTTACTACACTTGTACCCTCAGCTCGAATAAGCAACGCCATCATTTGTGCTTGCATATCTGTTGGGAAGCCTGGGTGAGGCATTGTTTTAATATCAACTGCTTTAAGCACTTCAGGACCAATAACACGTAGCCCTGTTTCACCTTCTTGGATCTCTACACCCATTTCGCGCATTTTTGCTACAAGGGGACGCATATGCTCAGCAATGGCACCTTCAACAAACACATCTCCACCTGTAATAGCAGCAGCTACCATGAATGTCCCTGCTTCAATACGATCAGGAATAACTGAGTGAACCGCACCATGAAGTGCAGCTACACCTTCAATTTTAATAACGCCTGTGCCAGCGCCTCTTACTTTCGCACCCATTGCGTTTAAATAATTGGCTAAATCAACAATTTCCGGCTCTTCCGCGACATTCTCAATGATTGTTGTTCCTTCTGCAAGAACAGCAGCCATCATAATGTTTTCTGTTGCACCAACACTTGGAAAATCAAGATAAATCTTTGTTCCTTGAAGCTTTCCATCAATGCGCGCTTCAATGAAACCATTTCCAATTTCAACTGTTGCACCCATCGCCTCAAACCCTTTTAGGTGTTGCTCAATTGGGCGTGATCCAATGGCACATCCACCAGGTAATGCAATTCTTGCGCGACCAACACGTGCAAGTAAAGGACCCATTACTAGGAAAGATGCTCGCATTTTACGAACGTATTCAAATGGTGCTTCTGTTTTAAGCGTACGATCCGCATGAACAACGAAACGGCCATCTTCGTAATCAACTGCTACGTTTAAATTTGTCAAAACTTCTTTCATTGTATAAACATCTGTAAGAGATGGTACTTCCTCGATAACACTTTTTCCGTTTTCCGCTAGAATTGATGCTGCTATTACAGGTAGGACGGCGTTCTTTGCACCCTCTACCTTCACGGAGCCGTGCAGCTTGTTGCCGCCACGGACAATGATTTTTTCCAACGTATTCCCCTCCGCGTCTGATATTTGTCTCTTCTATATTATCAATATTCAGTCGTAATTATAGGCGTTCCAAAAGTTACTGTTGTTCTAGAGCCCAACTCTTGATTTTCGCGTAATGCGATTTGAACGTTCATCTCTTTATCATCATTTGTCGCAATACCATTGGTCCATCCTTTATGATATGCAGAGATAGATACAAACGTTTTTTCTTCTAGGCCCTCTAATGTGGTCGCGCCTAATTGACTTACGAAATGTTCAGCCTCAATCATTAAATCTTGAGGCGTATCGTCCAATTCTGCCGTTACTTCATAAAACAACATAGACGATTGTAAATCAAAACCTAATGTACTTAATCGATCTTTAAACAATTGTTGATTTTTGAGTTCACCATTTCCATTTGAAAGGAGCTCATACGTTTTTTCTATTTTGTAACCTTTTGTTGTTGAGGACACTATCCATTTAACTTTTTCCAGTAACGTTTCCTCATAATCACCATTTATAAACGTGACATGAACATAATTTTTATTTTCTTCCAAAGAAGCACGTTCAAATTCAGGATATTCCTTCTCGAACTGGTCTAGCTGAGTATAAAAATTATTTACATGTTCGCTTTGATTTTTTATGCGGACTTGCCAATCTGTCATTGTCATTTTATTTTTCTCAACAAGGTCGTTAAAGGCATTCATTTGATGATAAAATGTATCTTCTTTTCCTAAAGTATCTTTCTCAAAAGCAAATAACACGCTACAGAAAACAACGATAAGCAATAGAAAACAGACAGAATACACTTTATTCATATCAACATTCCCCTCCAGGACCAAAAGGTTTTCTTACTACCATTTTTACCTGAAGCAGAAAAAGCATACATAAAAAACAAAGGTTCTTATGACTTTTTTTACTAGAAAAGATAAGGTAGGTACCGAACAGCTTGGGCATACTCAATAAAAAAACGAGCAAGTAAATGTCCCAATGTAATTGCCACTAACACTTTTAAAACAGTGGCTTGGGTACTTTTTGGATTTTTCACGAACAGATCAAAGCGAAACGATTGTAACGCCCACCATGCTATGACTAAACCGAGGAGATTTAATAGAATATGTATAAATGCTTCCAAACCTAAATCGCTTGTCAACCTTATGACCTCATTTCCTATTCAATCCCGGGCAAACAAAAAGTCAAGCTAAAAGTTCGCAATCCATTTTCAATGATAACGGATTTACGCATAAAAAGCTACCGCTTTCGTTAAGGAATTCATTCCACTTTCATAACAAAAAATGAAGATTTGGTTACAGTTTAGAATGATCTTCATGTAAAGCGCATTCATATACACTTTACCCTTATCCGGTAGTTTTCTAACATCCTTTTTTTAACAAAAGTTTTTTTCATACAATACTGCGCACAATCTTCTTTTTGGAGTATATGCCTAATACGGTCATTTGTACAACTTCATGCTTACGATCGCAAACAAAAAAAATCACCATCTGTTGATGATCAACAGTCTGGTGATTTTTTTATTTATTTTGCTTTAGCAACACTAAGACGAGTAACAGCTCTCATTAAAGCCGCTTCTGCACGTGCTTTATCAATATGGGCACTATCATCATTTAAGCGTTTTTCTGCACGATTCTTCGCTTTTTCAGCGCGTTCCGTATCAATTTGCTCTGGTGTTTCTGCAGTCTCGGCTAGTATGGTCACTTGGTCTGGACGAACTTCAATAAATCCACCGCTGACTGATACTTGGTCTTCTTTGCCGTCTTTCAAAAAACGAGCCCTTCCAACCGTAAGCGGAGAAACGAGGGGAATGTGCTTTGCTTTAATTCCAAGCTCCCCTTCTGTTGTCTTCACAACAACCAGCTCAGCATCACTTGAGTATACTGCACCGTCTGGAGTTACGACACTTACTTGCACGGTATTCATAGAACCCCTCCTCGTCGGCTAGCTTAGAAAAGGAAACGGTTTAACCGCTCCCTTTCTTTTTTACTGGGCCATTTCTTTTGCTTTTTCAACAACTTCTTCAATGCGTCCAACTAAACGGAATGCATCTTCTGGAAGATCATCGTATTTACCAGCAAGGATATCTTTAAATCCTGAAATGGTTTCTTTAACCGGTACATACGAACCAGGTTGACCAGTAAATTGCTCTGCTACGTGGAAGTTTTGTGATAGGAAGAACTGAATGCGGCGCGCACGGGCAACGATTAACTTGTCTTCCTCTGATAATTCTTCCATACCAAGGATGGCAATAATATCTTGTAACTCACGGTATTTCTGTAATGTTTGCTGGACCCCACGAGCTACACTGTAGTGCTCTTCTCCAACAACTTCTGGGGAAAGGGCACGTGATGTAGACGCTAATGGATCTACAGCAGGATAAATCCCTTGCTCCGTTAATTTACGCTCAAGGTTTGTTGTTGCATCTAAGTGAGCAAATGCTGTTGCCGGAGCTGGATCGGTATAGTCATCCGCCGGTACGTAAATTGCTTGAATAGATGTAACAGAACCTTTTTTCGTAGAAGTAATACGCTCCTGCAATTGTCCCATTTCCGTAGCAAGTGTTGGCTGATAACCTACCGCTGATGGCATACGACCAAGTAGTGCCGATACCTCAGAACCTGCTTGTGTAAAACGGAAAATATTATCAACAAACAAAAGTACATCTGCACCTTGTTCATCACGGAAGTATTCTGCCATTGTTAAACCAGAAAGGGCTACACGCATACGTGCACCAGGTGGTTCGTTCATTTGACCAAATACCATCGCCGTTTTCTTAATAACGCCAGCATCTGTCATCTCATGATAAAGGTCATTTCCTTCACGAGTACGCTCTCCAACACCGGCAAATACAGAAATACCACCGTGTTCTTGGGCAACGTTGTTAATTAATTCTTGAATAAGTACCGTCTTTCCTACTCCGGCACCACCGAATAGACCAACTTTACCTCCTTTAGTATAAGGAGCAAGTAAATCAACAACTTTGATTCCTGTTTCAAGAATTTCTGTCGTTGTTGTTAACTCTTCAAAGCTTGGCGCATCACGGTGAATAGGGTCACGGCGTGTTCCTGCTGGTACTGGTTCTTTTAAGTCAATCTCTTCACCAAGTACGTTAAATACTCGACCAAGTGTCTCTTCACCAACTGGTACAGAGATTGGTGCTCCAGTATCTACTGCTTCTGTTCCACGCATTAAACCATCAGTTGAACCCATGGCTACCGTGCGAACTGTATCATTCCCTAAGTGTAAAGCTACCTCTAACGTTACTGTTACTTGAACAGCGTTATGTGTATCACCTGATTGATTTACTCGAAGTGCACTATTAATTTGAGGTAGTTGACCACTTGGAAATTTAACGTCCACGACCGGTCCTGTAATTTGAATAATACGGCCTGTTGACATCGTTTTCCCTCCTAATTCACATACGTTCTATTCTAAAGCGGCTGCACCGCCAACAATTTCAGTGATTTCTTGCGTAATTGCAGCTTGTCTTGCTCTGTTATAAGAAAGCGTTAAATCATCAATAAGTGAAGAAGCGTTGTCGGATGCAGCACTCATCGCTGTCATACGTGCACCGAACTCACTTGCCTTTGCATCAAGCAAAGCCCCATAAATTAAGCTTTCTGCATAACGAGGAAGAACAGCTTCAAGTATTTCTTTCTCAGATGGCTCATATTCGTAAAGGCCGACGCTGGATCCTTGTTGCTCCCCTGTAGATCCTAGAGGAAGAAGCTTTTGTTCTGTAACGGTTTGCGTCATTGCAGATACGAAGTGGTTATACCAAACATATAGTTCGTCAAACACGCCATCGGCAAACATCTCAACAGATGTTTTGGCTAGTCCTTTAATATCCGAAAAACCAGGCTGATCAGGAATTTCAATCATTTCTTGAATAATCGGTTGATTTCGTGTACGTAACAGATCCCGTCCAATTTTACCCAAGACAATAATTGCATACTCATCTGTTGACGAATGCCTAGATTGAATGGTTTTCATCATATCTCTTAAAAGACTTGAGTTGTAACCGCCAGCTAAACCAGTATCCGATGAAATAAAGATATACCCTGTTTTTTTCACTGGACGTTCTTCAAGCATCGGATGACTAACGTCACTACCAGCCGCAGCCATGTTGTTTACAACCTCACGCATTTTACTTGCGTATACTTCATAGCTTTGTGCTTTTTCTTGGGCACGATTTAATTTCGCAGCTGATACCATTTGCATGGCTTTTGTAATTTGACGTGTTTTCTTTGTTGAGTTAATACGATTTTTTATATCGCGCAAAGAAGCCATTTGTTCACCGCCTTTCTAAGCAAAACTTAAGAAAATAACCTATTCATTCGATGGAACGAAACCTTTTTTGAAAGCTTCAATCGCTGCTTTGAATTCACTTTCTTCTGGAAGATTTCCTGTTGTGCGAATGTGCTCTAGCAATTCATTGTTATTGCTTTCAAGGTACGTAAACAATTCTGCTTCAAAACGTAGGCAGTCACTTACTGGGATATCGTCTAAGTATCCTTTTGTTAATGCATAGATAATTGCTACTTGCTTCTCAACCGGAAGTGGTTGGTTCAAGTCTTGTTTTAATAACTCAACTGTTCGCTGACCGCGATTTAAACGAGCTTGTGTCGCAGCATCTAAATCTGAACCAAATTGAGAGAATGCTTCTAGTTCACGGTATGCCGCTAAGTCTAAACGAAGCGTACCGGCTACTTTTTTCATTGCTTTAATTTGTGCAGATCCACCAACACGAGATACCGAGATACCTGGGTTAACGGCTGGACGCACACCAGAGTGGAATAAGTCAGACTGTAAAAATACTTGTCCATCTGTAATCGAAATAACGTTTGTCGGAATGTATGCTGATACATCCCCTGCTTGTGTTTCAATAAATGGAAGGGCTGTAATGGATCCGCCACCTAAATCGTCATTTAATTTCGCAGCACGCTCAAGTAAACGAGAATGTAAGTAGAATACGTCTCCTGGGAATGCTTCACGACCTGGAGGACGACGAAGAAGAAGAGACATCTCACGGTAAGCTGCTGCTTGTTTTGATAAATCATCATAAATAACAAGAACGTGCTTACCATCGTACATAAATTCTTCTGCCATTGAAACGCCTGTATATGGTGCTAAGTAGAGCATTGGAGCTGGATCGGATGCACCTGCAGATACAACAATCGTGTAATCAAGTGCGCCACGTTGACGAAGTGTTTCAACTACGCCTGATACCGTTGATTCTTTTTGTCCAATAGCCACATACACACAGATCATATCTTGATCTTTTTGGTTAAGAATTGTATCAATTGCAATCGACGTCTTACCTGTTTGACGGTCACCGATAATAAGTTCACGCTGTCCACGTCCGATTGGAATCATTGAATCAATTGATTTAATTCCTGTTTGAAGAGGCTCATGTACCGATTTACGTGCCATAACCCCTGGTGCTCCACCTTCAACTGGGCGTGTCTTTGTTGTGTGAATGGGACCTAAGCCATCGATTGGTTGACCAAGTGAATTCACAACGCGTCCAAGAAGTTCAGTTCCAACTGGAACTTCCATAATACGTCCTGTCCGTTTCACTTCGTCTCCTTCACGAATGTTGTCATATGGTCCTAAAATGATAATACCAATACTATCTTCCTCTAGGTTCTGAGCCATACCCATTACGCCAGTAGAAAACTCTAAAAGCTCTCCTGCCATAACATTATCTAAACCGTAAGCGAAGGCAATTCCGTCCCCAACGCGAATAACGGTACCAACGTCTTGTACATCTACACTGGTTTCAAATTGTTCAATTTGCTGCTTAATAAGCGAGCTAATCTCAGTTGCTTTAATGCTTGCCATTCGTTTTCACCCCTAACTGACAAATTGTTACTTCCCTGCAAGAATCCCTTTTTCAAGGCGATCAAGCTGTCCTTTTACACTGCCATCGTATACACGATCGCCAATACGGACTTTTATTCCACCAACGAGTTGTTCTTGTACAACATTTGTGACCTCTAAAGAGCGTTTGCCTACTTTAGGTGCAAAAACAACTGCAACTTGTTCTTTTTCTGAATCACTGATTGGTTTCGCTGAGTAGACAGTTGCTTCAGCGATTCCTTTAAGTTCGTTATTTAATCTCTTATACTCTGAAAGTAGTTCTGGCATCGTGGTATAACGATTCTTTTCGACTAGCGTCAGTAAAAGCGCTAACGTTGTCTCTTGTACATTTCCTTGAAACGACTGCTTGATGACCTGAGCCTTTCTCTCTTGAGAAAGTCCTGGTGTTTCAAGTACCTTTAGCAGTTCCGGTGTTTGAACAAACACGTCCCTTACTAAGGCTAAATCCTGTTCGTATTCATTCGCTTGACCTTTGGATACACCTAACTCAAAAAGAGCAACAGCGTAACGATTGGCTACCGCTTTGTTGCTCATAGCTCTTCGCCCGCTTGTTTAAGATAGTCTTGAACAAGCTTATCTTGTTCACTTGCATCCAGTTCTTTTTCAATCACTTTCTGCGCAATTAAGACAGATAAAGAAGCGACTTGTTCACGTAATTCCGTAACAGCTTGTTCTTTTTCATTGCGAATTTCAGCAAGTGCTTGATGCTGAATCCGTTCTGCTTCAGCTTTTGCTTCGCGGACAAGGTCTTTGCCTTGCTGCTCGCCAACTTTTTTGGCGTTTTCAATCAATTCACGTGCTTCTACACGTGCTTGTTTTAGTTCCTCTTTTTGTTCCTCGATCATTTTCTCTGACTCTTTACGGTTGCGTTCAGCAGAATCAATTTGATCGTTAATCATGTCTTGACGCTTTTGCATAACACCAAGAAGCGGTCTTAATGCAAACTTCGACAGTAGCCATAAGAGTAGACCAAATCCAATAAGTTGGAAAAGGACCGTACCCCAACCAAAATCACCTAAGTTCATTTTTACACCCCTTATTCTCAAAAATCAGCCTTACATAAGGAAAGGCGAGAGGTTCTAGAAAAGAACGCTATCGCCTCTCAATGTTGAACGATTATTGACTTCTTGTTAACTAAAGATGAGGATTAATGACACAACGATTGCGATAATCGGTACGGCCTCCGCTAGTGGAACACCGATAAACATTAATGTTTGAAGAGTTCCGCGTTGTTCTGGTTGACGAGCAACTCCCTCAAGTACTGCTTTAACAATTAACGCAACGCCAATCGCGCCGCCAATTGCTGCTAATCCAGCTGCAAGTCCAGCTGCAAGATGAGTGTAACCAATTGGATCCATCATTCTAAAATTCCTCCTGTTTTGTGTTGTAGTTTTTATTTATAAATCGCCTCGGGAATAAGCCAAGGCAGGTATTAATGTGCTTCAACTTTATGAGCCATGTAAACCATTGCTAACATCGCGAAGATGTAAGCTTGAATGGACCCAATAAAGATACCAAACGCTTGCCATGCCATTGTGGGCACCATCGTAACAGCTGCTAAAATAACGCCTTGTCCAAATCCATACTCAAATCCCATAACTCCTAATCCAACAAGTAGAATCATAAGAATTTCTTTTGCATAGACGTTTCCGAAAAGTCGCATTCCAAGTGTAAGGAAGTTGGCTACTTCTTCAATAAGTTTAAACGGTAGCAAGAACCACTTTGGACTTACAAATGACTTTAAGTACGCTCCAGGACCAGCAATCATGACACCATAGATGTGGGTGAGTACAATGACTAAACCAGCCATCGTCAGTGTCAGTAACGGATCTGATGTTGGAGATCGCCACAATACGTAGTGATTTGAATCATTTGTTGCAAGCTCAAACGGAATTCCCATCATATTTGCAACAAATACATAAAAGAGTAAGGCGTAAGCTAACACGATAAATCGTCCGCCAACCTTCCAATCCATGTTCGCTTTAACAATTCCTCTACAGAAATCAAGAACCCATTCAATAAAGTTCTGCATTCCTGTTGGTCTCATCGCAAGCTTGCGGGCACCAATTACCGTCACAAGAAAAACAATAATGAATGCCACTGTCGACGTGAAAATGGTTGTCAGATTAAATGTTAAACCAATCCAAGGATCTTCCCATATAATATTTTTGTTATTCATTCTTTCACCTCTTTCGCCTTCATACTTTTCATTATCAAATCTACTAACATAACGAGATACATCAAGCTAAGACCAACAATCACAGCAAGAAGATGGAAGTGATCTGGAAATTGTAAGGAAAACCACACTGCGGCGAGGGCAAGAATAATTCTGAAAACGAATCCTAAACTTGCTAATAGCATCGAGGGCCATTTAGATGGCGAGTGGTTCCCGCCAATAATGCGTGCATTACGATAAGTTGTCCACAAATTCAAAAAACTAGCTGAAAACCCCAAAATTAGTCCTAAAAAAACGGAATGGTAAGGTGTCACGCTATAGCCTACAATCAAAATCCCAAGTATGACTAGTGCATACACAAGATATCCATTCATTCGTGCACGTATCAAGTGTGTACGCTCTTCCTTATTTGGCATCTTCGTTATCGTCTCCTAAAAATGGCTGAACAACTTTGGAAATGCTGTATATACTCGTTAACATTCCAACTAATAGGCATATGATTAAGAAGACTGGGCTTGCGTTCAATAGCTTATCCAGCCATATCCCTAAAAATAAGCCTCCGACCGTACCTCCAATCACGCATGATAAAATGGTTGAAACTAGCATGAACGCTCGCATTGGATTCTTACTTTGTTTCGACAATGAAATAGCCCCTCTCATTAGAGTAAAAGCCACTACAATCGCATATGTAACCCTTATCATGGTAACCCTTAGTAATCGTACAATAGCTACTTTCCTCTGTCAACGAATTTTGAAAGAATCTCAAAAGAGTTTAAAAAAGGGGATTGATTGTTCACATAACTGTCAAAAAAAACCGCGAAGTAGAGGAGAGTCGTTTAAGTACGGTACTTTGAGTATGTATTATATCTCTTTATCTTTACAAAACTTTTACCTTTCCTTAACATTAAAACCATTTCTACTAAGCATAAACATTGACTTTCTACTCCAGTTATGACCTTCTACTCGTCTATTCATTTGAATACAAACTCGCACAGCGTAAAAAAAGACACAAGGCCATTACCTTGTGTCTTTCACTACACTTCTCATTACGAGCCAATCCATTCTTCTCCAATATGGATCATAGCTTCTAGAATATCTGTTTTCCCTTCATTCTTTGCATAAATAAGTGCTTTGTAACGACCTGGTGCTACTTGTAAATTGTCTATCTCACCATTTACCATTCCTCTGCTTTGATCTTGGTTTTCAATAATTGTCGCTACAAATTCCAATGTATCTGGATCAAACAAATGAACACTTGATTCCTCTGCTCCACCTGGTAAATAGTATTCGTAATAGTAGCCGTTTGCTTTATCGCTGTGTGCCATTTGAAAGGCCATTACTCGAGGATAATTTGGTTCCTCAATAAAAAGCATGTACGGGAGATGAATATCTTCATCCTTATTCCGAACAGTAATGTAGCCTGTGTGTAACCCTTTTTGAATCGCATGTTGATCGATGGTTGCTTGAAGAGTAAATGCTTTTTTAGACTGACCCTTAACCGTTACTTTTTCTTCAAATTCCCACGAAATACCGTCTACCTCACCAATTGGCGGATCAATGGTATACTCCTTTGTGGATTTGCTGATGTTTTCTATAGAGATGATCACCTCTTTTTCCACCACACCCTCACCTTTTTCAAGTTCACCAAATGAGAGGGTTGCTGGTGATATAAGGGTACGAGTCTGAATGGCTTTATCCACTTGCAAACGACCTGCCCCTTGTTCAAACGGCAGATATTCTTTTCCTTGTTCATCTTGCAAACGCTTTGTAGAGTTAAGTAATGCAGATTTTACTTGCTCTGGACTCCAATCTGGATGTTGTTCAATCAACAAGGCTGCCGCTCCAGCCACATGTGGACTTGCCATGCTTGTTCCATTTAAATCTAAATAGCCTTTCGGAACGGTGCTTTGAATTGCTACACCAGGAGCAACAAGATCCGGTTTGATTTCCCATGTTTCTGTAACCGGACCTCTAGAGCTAAAAGGAGCCATTAAGTCTTGTTTCACTTTATACTGGGTATCCACTTTCACTTTATGCTTCCGTTGTTTTAATAGCGATCGAAGCGCCTCACCCTCCGTTTTCGATAGAGTTGCTCCTGTAATTGGGATAGGTTCTGTTACGGCTCCTGCAAAAGCTCCTTCTAAATTGTTGTAAATAAGAACTCCTTTCGCTCCAGCTTTTGAGGCAAGCGCTAATTTCTCTGCAAAATTTGAGCGCCCTCTTTTCATGAGCACAAGCTTGTCTTTAACATCTTTTCCTTTATAGTCTGTCAATAGTCCATGCCCGACATCCACCAGTTCAAAGCTCGCTTTTAGTTGCCAACTTTTCGCACCTAGAATTGGGGTTAACGTTAATTCGTCTTTTAAGCCATTTACATTAATAACTGGCACTTCAACAGGTGGCAAAGAAGCACCAACAGAAATGGCTTTCGTAGAAGTCCCTGGCGAACCAACAGACCACATACTCGGTCCGCTATTTCCATTTGACGTTACTGCAACAATGCCTTTCTCTACGACTCGATCAAGAGCTAAACTCGTTGGCCAGTCAGGTCCATTAACCGTATTCCCTAATGACAAATTGATCACATCGACATCATCTTTAAACGCTCGTTCAATGGCTTCTAATATATGCTCTGTTGTTCCTTGCCCACCGGGTCCAAGAGCCCGGTATGCGTAAATTTCAGCTTCTGGCGCAACCCCTTTTATCCGTCCATTAGCAGCAATAATGCCTGCCACATGTGTGCCATGCAATGTCGGTTCCCCTTGTGATTTCTTTGTTTCCATCGGATCATCGTCTTGATCGACTATATCGTAGCCTCCCCGATAGTTCGCCTCTAAATCAGGGTGCTTGTAATCCACACCTGTATCAATCACACCAACTTTTACGCCTTTACCAGTTAAGAGGCGCTCTTTCCCGTCTTGTTTATCCATTAAACGGTCCCCTGCACCGATAAAAGGGATACTTCCTTCAAGACTTGGCTGGTAATGAGCCACATCATCTACGCGGGCAATAACGCTTAATTGCTTTAGACGCTCAATGTCTTTTTCAGCGATTTCTAATGAGAATCCACCGTACACATTCTCATAAATATTTCTAATCGTTGCTGAAGAAATACGGTTTTCTACAACGTCAACAGCTCGATTCACATCACCAGAAGCCGATACTATAACGACTCTTTTACTACTGTCTATAGTCGGTTGTTGGTTTTCCGCTGCCAAGGCTACTCCGTTCACCCCCATCGCCATACTCATACCTTGCAAGAGTATAAGAACACTCAGGATTCCGAGCAATAACCGATACACTGTACCTCGTTTCGTCATACGTTACGTCTCCCCTACTGCTTGTCGTATCGATTAGTATGCAAATGGAGCTAGGTTTTTATACAAAAAAGAAGAGAGGACTAGCCCCTCTTCTTTTAACGGTTTTTTGTTTTATTTCGTACCAAATAGTCGGTCGCCTGCATCACCAAGCCCAGGTACGATGTATCCTTTTTCATTCAATTTTTCATCAAGAGCCGCGAGATAAATATCAACATCTGGGTGTTCTTCTTGTACATACTGAACGCCTTCAGGTGCCGCTACTAAACAGATCAAGCGCATATTTTTTGCGCCGCGCTTTTTTAAACTGTTAATGGCTTCGACGACAGAGCCACCTGTTGCCAGCATTGGATCGATTACTAGAAGTTCTCTTTCTTCGATATCATTTGGAAGTTTTACATAGTACTCGATTGGTTTAAATGTTTCTGGATCACGATAAAGACCTACGTGACCAACCCGAGCCGCTGGAATCATATTTAAAATTCCATCAGACATTCCAATCCCTGCACGCAAAATTGGAATCAAACCAAGTTTTTTCCCAGCTAGTTTTTTTACACGTGCTGGTCCTACAGGTGTTTCAATGTCTGCATCCTCTAACGGCAAATCTCTTGTTACTTCAAATGCCATTAACGCCGCCACTTCATCCACTAACTCCCGAAACTCTTTAGTGCCTGTTGTCTTATCTCGTATATACGATAACTTATGCTGTATTAGTGGATGATCAAGTACATGAACCTTACCCATTTTCGTCACTTCCTTTTTAAAAAATCGTCATTTCTCGACACACTCTGAACGATTTTACCTGAAAAGCACCTATTCATACAAGTGTTGAAAGAAAGAAACCTGTGTTAAATGTTCCCTTAACGAAAAAAATCATGTAAAAAACAGCAACGACGTGAATGTCGCTACTGCTTTTTATGTCCTTAAAGATTCGGGTACATAGGAAACTTGGCTGTTAAAGCCGATACACGCTCTTGAACTTGATTTAACACTTCTTCGTTCTCAACATTCTTCAATGTTAAAGCAATCAATTTCGCAATTTCATCCATATCGTCTACACCGAGCCCGCGAGAGGTTACGGCAGCTGTTCCGATACGAATACCACTAGTGACAAATGGCTTTTCTGGATCATATGGAATGGTATTTTTGTTTGTTGTGATACCAACTGAATCAAGTGCTTTTTCAGCAACTTTACCAGTCAACTGTAACGAACGAAGATCAAGCAATACAAGATGATTGTCTGTTCCGCCTGATACGATATTGACACCTTCTTCTTGTAAACTACGCCCTAAACGCTGTGCATTTTCAATAATCGCTTTACCGTATGCTTTAAAATCATTTGATAATGCTTCGCCAAAAGAAACCGCTTTTGCCGCAATGACGTGCATAAGTGGACCACCTTGAATGCCTGGGAAGATTGATTTATCAAGCTTCTTACCAAATTCTTCACCTGTTTCTTCATTACAAAGAATCATTCCGCCACGCGGTCCACGTAACGTTTTATGTGTTGTTGTTGTGACGAAATGTGCATGTGGAACAGGGTTTTGGTGAAGGCCAGCTGCTACTAAACCAGCAATGTGTGCCATATCCACCATAAGGTAAGCACCCACTTCATCTGCGATCTCGCGGAATTTCTTGAAATCAATCGCACGTGGATACGCACTTGCTCCTGCTACAATTAATTTCGGCTTATGCTCGAGGGCGATTTGACGAACGACATCATAATCAATCCGCTGATCCTCTTCACGTACACCATACTCAACGAAATTGTATTGAACTCCACTAAAGTTCACTGGGCTACCATGAGTGAGATGTCCACCGTGAGATAAGTTCATACCAAGAACCGTGTCTCCATGCTCTAAAATAGTGAAATAAACGCCCATATTTGCCTGGGCCCCTGAATGAGGCTGAACATTTACATAATGCGCATCAAATAATTTCTTTGCACGATCACGGGCGATATCCTCAGCAATATCAACATATTCACATCCCCCGTAATAACGTCGTCCAGGGTAGCCCTCTGCATATTTATTTGTTAAAACGGAGCCCTGCGCTTCCATTACGGCTTCACTAACAAAGTTCTCTGAAGCAATTAATTCTATCTTGTCTCGTTGGCGACCAAGTTCTAATTCAATTGCTTCAAAAAGCGTTGGATCTTGTGTTTTTAAATTTGTCATCTCTTCTCCCGCCTTTGTTCGTAAATAATTTAATTTATTTATGATTTTAGCTCATTATAGATAAAAATAACAGCTTTTTCCGTAAATTAAGCAACTTTTTAAATAAATCATTCACCAATTTTATACTGTGCACGTTCTCCGCCAATTAGTCTTGGTCGCGAAGTCGCTACCGTCACATGAGCAGAACCGATGGTCGTATAGCCAATTCTAATTGGAACGAGGACTGGTTTAATATGCATCCCAATAAACGTATCACCTATATCCATTCCCGCATCGGCTTGAACCGATTCAACTAAAACGGGGTCTTGTAGTTGGCGATATGCATACGTTGCCATGGCTCCTCCAGCATGACGGACAGGTATAGCACTTACTTCCGTTAAGCCTTTTTGCTCTGCTACACTTCTCTCCATTACTAACGCACGATTTAAGTGTTCGCAACATTGAAAAACAAGATGAACCCCTGACTGTTTTTGAAAATGGACAAATCCCCTGTACAACTCTTCTGCAATGTCCATCGAACCTTCTTTTCCAATTGGCTTGCCAGCTATTTCACTTGTGGATACACCAATAATAAATAGCTTGTTTTGCAAAGCAGGGACTTGCTTATGAAACGCATGTAATCCATCGATCAAACGCTCTTCAATCTTCATTAGCGATGCGTGTCTTCATAGCTAGTAATTTTGTCGATCCGATTTGCATGCCGTCCGCCTTCAAATGTTTCGCCTAGCCATGTCCGCACGATTTCTCCTGCCAATCCCGGGCCAATAACCCGTTCGCCCATTGAAATCATATTTGTATCGTTATGCTGTCTTGTTGCTTTTGCACTGAACACATCGTGTACAAGGGCACAGCGAATACCTTTTACTTTATTTGCAGCGATGGACATACCAATTCCTGTACCGCATACGAGAATTCCACGATCAAACTCTCCTGCTGCCACTTTTTCAGCAACAGGAAGGGCATAATCAGGATAATCAACGGACCCTTCACAATTACAACCAAAATCTTCATAAGAAAACCCTAAGTCTTTTATTACATTAATGAGTTCGTCTTTTAAACGAGTTCCACCATGATCGGAAGCAATAGCTATTTTCATCTCGTACACTCCTTCGTTTTTACCATTACAAAAAGCGCCTGTTTAGGACGCTTCTATTGGTTTGATTCTATTGTAAACTTTTCGATCGTTGTCTTCAATTCCTTGGCTTGATTTGATAAGTCTTTAGATAATGTCTCAATCTCATTCAACGCCACAGTTTGTTCTTCAGTCATCGCTGTGACTTCTTGTGCACCAGCAGACGTTTGCTCTGCAATTGCTGCCACTTCCTCTGTTTTTACAGAACTGGCTTCAATGGATTCCTTCTGCTTGTCCGACAAAGTAGAAATGATCTTAATCATATCTGTAACGGTTTTGGCAGATGATTCCATCTCCAATAGTGCCGTTGTCGTTTTTTCTCCTTGCTCTGTTTGGATTCTCGCCACATCTACTTGTTCTTCAATATTCTTAACAACTTGTTTCACTTCTTCTTGAATGGTCGTAATTAATTCGTTAATGGATTCAACCGCTTGTGTACTTTCGTCAGCCAGCTTCCGAACTTCACTCGCCACTACAGCAAATCCTCGTCCGTGCTCTCCAGCACGCGAAGCTTCAATAGAGGCGTTTAGCGCAAGTAAATTTGTTTGCTTGGCAATGGCACCGACGACAGCTGTAATCCCTTCTACTTCTTGCGCTTGTTCTTCAAGGCGATGAACTGAATCCAGCGAATGCTCTTGCTTTGTCGTTAGATCGCCTATCCCTTTTACAAGACTCGTCGTCATGACCCGACTTGTTTCAAGAAGCTGCCCCATCTCTGATGCTTGCTTTGACGACAAAGAGGCTTTCTCTTGCATCTCGTTGGCCATTTCCGTTGTCGTTTCAAGAGAGAAAACCGTTTCTTGAATGGCTTGTGCAGCATTTTCTGCTCCACTAGCAATTTCACCCATTGTAAAGCCAATTTGCTCTGCTTGAGATGAGGAAGTAGCTGTTGCTAGTCCTAATTGCTGAACACGCTCATCTGTTTCAACAAAGTTTCGATCGATTTCACGAACCATTCCATTTAAATTCGTAAGCATCTTATTATATGCGACACCTAATGCACGCAGTTCATCATCTGATTTTGAAAGCTCGACAGTTTGATCAATAACACCAGCTGCCGCTTCCGTAACGGCTTGTTCTAACTGAGCGAGAGGCTTCGTTATAATATTCGATAGAAAATAACCAAGTATCCCACTCCATACTACACCCGCTAGCAAAACAAGTAATGTGAGCCAAGTTGGATCTATATTAAGGAATGAAGCAAAAAAATCTGCTAAAAAGTACAGGATGATCGCACTGCTAGCAAACGTTATAACCGCAACAGCGCTAACCCCTAATACAATTTTCTTCCGAATACTGAATCTGTACCTTTTAGAGACACTTGTTTCTGCTTCCATTCCCATTCATCCTTTTCTATTTAAGATTGCCGCAGAAAGTCTTTAACGGCTTTTTTAATCATTTTTGCAGTTTGTTCATAATCCTCATCTGTACCACCAAAAGGATCCTGTATATCATGGCCTTCATTTCCAGCCGCCTCTTGTAGTGTAGACACATTTTGATGAGGGTAACGTTCTTCTACAATTTGTTTATGAGTAGAAGACATGGTTAGTACTTCATCTGCCCATTGAATCAGTTCTTCTGATAGAGGTTGTGACGCATGATTCAGTTCTATTCCTTCTTTTTCCAATACTTTTTTAGAACCGTTAGAAATTGCATGTCCATACGCAGCACTTACACCTGCCGATTTAACATTCACGTGCTCACTTCCATATTTCTTTAAATAGGCCTCGGCTAATGGTGAGCGACACGTATTCCCTGTACAAACGACTAAAATATTCTTCTTATCCATGGTTCCACTCCTTCACTTTTCATCAATGTTTCACTAGTTTAGCACATGTGTACTAACTGATTCATTAAAGTGGAAGCATGATTTTTAAACCAAATCCAATTAAAATAACCCCGCCTAATAGTTCTCCATACGAACCAATGAGTTTATGAAATTTAGAGCCAATTAGTAAGCCCAACCAAGCTAATATCATACTGACAGCTCCAATACTTACTACCGTCAACATGACCTTCGTCCCTAAAATACCAAACGATAAGCCTGCTGAAAAACTGTCTAAACTTACACCTAAAGCAAACAAAAGCAATCCAATGCCTACTGGTTTTAGTTTTGAATGTTCTTCTTCCGAAAAAGAAGCTAGAAGCATTTGTACACCTATAATTAGAAGAAGTCCTCCACCTATGTAGGTTGCGATCACATCATACTTACCTGAAAGCCATTGGCCTGTTATCATACCGAGTAACGGCATAAAGACGTGAAAAGCACCGATCGTAAGACCAATGCGGAACACTTGCTTTCCCGTAAGACCGAGCATCCCCATTCCTAAGGTTACCGAAAATGCATCCATTCCTAAAGCTGCTGCCATAATCATTATCGTCACAATCTCGTGCATTGTTTAACTCCTCCCGTAAAAACATGCTATTCGAATGTATGCACGTCCGAGAGATTTTAGACAGGCTAATAAGATGGTCATATAAATGGGAACAGCAAAGACCCTCTCATTTTATAAATGAGAGGGTCTTTTTAATGTTAGGTAGCCTTAATCGACCATCGCACCCCAACCATCTATTTTCACTTCATATCTTGCCGTTATTTCTTCTAGATCGTGTTGGTGCTTCACAATTTCAGCATGGGTGAGATGAATCACTTTCTTACACACCAAAACAAATTCTTCATGCTCTTCATCTTCGTCAACATCAACTTCATAGCCTTCGAGTTCAACTAACTTTGCTACTTTTCGAGCAGATCGTCGATTAGGACAAAGTAGTATAAACTCCACTTCTCGTGGCTTACTCATATCAACACCTGAGTCTTTCAAACTCTGTAACACAGCGCCATCATCATCATTAGGGAAATCTACAGGTGTAATATAGGTCACATTGTAAAAGTAAAATGATTGTTGTTCTTCTTCTGAAGAAAGCATCTCTTCAAAGCCTAATTCCTCTAAAATCATGCAAAAACGCTCACTCTCAGGTTGAGTATGGGAAACGATAAAGCCGATATCTTTCACATTGGAGAGATAGAAATAGCGCTGCCATTGTTGCAACCAATCGGAAAAAGTCTCCATTCGAATAAGGTCATCACGCATTTGAGGAAATACGACTACGGTATCGAGTAAACGATCTGATTCCGTATAAAAAAACTCAAGCATTCCCAATAAATCATTTACACCAGGCTTGTCTGCAAAAGAATCCTCGTCTACTGCGAATACTTCATCCGATATTACATAATATGGAACATCCGCTGCTTTTCGATCCGTCATCATTGTGACGTGACCATAAATGATCTCTGTTTCCGGATCCACTTCTGTTTTGTAAGAAAACACTTGTTTTGAACGCTCCATTTTTCGCTCCTTTTCATATGACGACGTTATTCTTTCTCCATGCAGATTCAGACGCATGTGCCACTAAACCGCGAGGCTACCTAGTGATTCTTTTCTTTCTACTTATCGGTAGACACTAGCTTGTTTGTTAATGTGTGTAAGCCAATCCTCTCCTACACTATTCACCTTGTCCG
Organism: Shouchella oshimensis; assembly: GCF_004375095.1. NCBI lineage: Bacteria > Bacillati > Bacillota > Bacilli > Caryophanales > Bacillaceae > Shouchella > Shouchella oshimensis. The sequence continues at coordinate 513,137 of NZ_SNUX01000004.1, forward strand.
CAAACCATTCCTTTAATCTGAAGACTCTTTTTTTCTATATACGTTTTCCACCCGCTGCTTTTTCAAGCCGGTTCATTATAGCGGCCCCAACACCTATTGTCGAAACGGCTTCGACTAAAATGACCGATACAGCTTTTTCATCAAATAAACGAAGTGAATAATAGAACGATTGGGCTAAGTCCTGTAGGGAGTGAACCACAAACGATTCATCTGCTTCCTTATACAGCTCACTTGCCACTACACCTACCCGCTTACCGTTTGCTTTTGCCCGTTGAATAGCAGAATGAAATTGCTTTGGCTCTTCCACTATATACACATCTGCTTCAGGTGCATAATGGGTATACTTCATACCAGGTGATTTAGGTTGTTCCTTCGTGCTTAACAACGCTTTATCCAAATCAATTGGTCCAATAACCTCTTCAATGTCCTCTTTCGTCACCCCTCCAGGACGATAGAGGACAGGAGTCTCTTCAACGATGCTCAATACGGTTGATTCTAACCCAATGCCTGTTTTCCCCCCGTCAATGATCCCATCAATCCTCCCGTTCAAATCCTGTAGAACATGGGCTGCTGTTGTTGGTGAGGGACGGCCTGATTGATTTGCACTAGGAGCGGCAATAGGCAACTGACACGCTTTTAAAAAACCTCTTGCCACCGGATTAGACGGCATTCGTATACCTACCGTTTCTAAACCTGCAGTGACATTAGTTGATAAGACCGGCTTTGCTTTAAAAATTAACGTAAGCGCCCCAGGCCAAAAAACCTGCATTAAACGATGGGCCACTTCAGGAATGTCCTCTACTAATTCGTTCAACTGTTCTTTCTCACCTATGTGGACAATAAGTGGATTGTCACTCGGTCTTCCTTTTGCATAAAAGATTTTGCTGACCGCTTCATCAGATAGCGCGTTTGCCCCTAAGCCATATACCGTTTCAGTAGGAAACGCAATAAGCTTATTATCCCTTATCCACATTGTCGGTTCTTGTAATAATAGGGGTTCCCCCTTCTTCATATCATCGTTATCCACATTCCAAATCTTCGTCTGTTTATAACTCACGATCTGTTCGCCTCTTTCATTCTAACGAAACTTTTTTATCCTAATCTTCAAATGCCTATTCTATAAAGGTTTACTCTATTTTATCAGACTAATCTATCGATTGCATCAAAAGAAAAAACAGTTTATCCACCGCTGTGGATAAACTGTTTATAAGTTGATAAATTCAGCTATAATTGAACTTTTCCGCGCTTATACACAACACTTATACACAAATCCACAAGTCTTACACAATATGCGAACAGTTATAAGACCATGCAATCGTGTCATTTATGCTCGATATATGTTGATAATGCTCCAATTGCTTGATTTCTTCAGGTATTAATCGTTTAGAAATTTGTTGGAAGCCTAATGGCTCAAATAAAGACGCCTTTCCGCTGCTTAGAGCATACACATGGTTTACGCCTTCAGAATGCGCAAACGCTAATGCTAATTGAATAAACTCAACAGCCGCCATAGCATGGGTTTTTTGACTGTCTATAACAAGGGTGCGTAACAACCCTAGATCTAGCACTTTGTCTAACCCAACTGTGCCTACTAACGTTCCTTCTTCATTTTCCACCACAACAAAACTATCTATTTGATTCGGCGTTTTAGCAGAGCCAACCCGTGCAAATAAATGTTGAACCGCCAACACGTCCGTTTCTTCCATTTTCCGAACCGTTAATGACATATGAGACGTCCTCCTTTTTGTTCATTTTATGAGGAGGCTTGTACAAATATGACTACTATCCAAATAACCGATCCCATACGGATTCAAACATATCTACTATAAAAAAAGATGTTTCGACTTCAAGATCGTCTTCATTGGATTCTGAATCTACTTCTTTTGCTTCTGCATTATCCATATCTAGAAAACATAATGGTGGGAATAATACACACCACCAGTTTTCGCCTTCTCCCTCTCCAATTGTCACGAGAACGGCTTGGTAGGCACCTGCAGGATAAACAAGGTCTCCATAAAGCTTTGTCGGAAACGAAACGTCTTCGTTAAATGCAACAGTATAATCTTGATTTTTGTTGTATTTGCTCAACTCACGTGCAACAATTGCTTCCATTTCATCCATGTTGCCTTCAATTATTGCTACTGCTTCCTCAAACGTTTTCACTTCTTGAACCCATTTTGTAATTTCTGCATTTATTTCATCACGGATATCCCGTTTTAACATTTGATCACTAACAGAATTGCTATTTGCTAAAATACGTAAGCGAATAGCCTCTTCTTCATTCACTTCTTGATGAAACTGACTAACCGCTTGTGCATTTTGTGATTCCCAACTCATTAGCCCTACAAATAAAGAGATTAATAGATAGATAATTGCTTTTGCTTTCATACCGAGCACCGCCCCTTCCCTCATAGCATGGACAGGGCAAGCACCGTTTAAACACAAAATCGTTCGACATTCTCTTTATCTATAATCGAACATCAATCAATACAATTCGATCTTTTTCATTAATATCAAAGCGAATTTCAATCGTGGCTTTTGGAAATTGCTCCTGAAATAACTGCTTTACCGCATTTCCCTGCCCTGCTCCAATTTCAAGAGCAATGAGAGAGCCATCACGGACATGCTCAAGAAGCTCAGTCGCTAAACGACGGTAAACGGCTAGTCCATCATCTCCAGCAAATAAAGCGAGCTCAGGTTCATACTCCCTCACTTGTTCAGCTAATGAAGCACGATCTCTTTCCGGTATATAAGGGGGGTTTGACACAATAACGTCAAAACACTCCCTTTTAACAGGCTGACACAGATCACCTTGTTTGAACCGTACTGTGGCACCTAATGTCTTTGCATTTTCTTGGGCAACGTTTAATGCTTTCTCTGAAAGATCAATCGCCGTTACTTCTGTACCGGGTGACTCTAATTGAAGAGTTATGGCGATGGCGCCACTTCCCGTTCCTATATCAACGATTCGTTCCGTTCCTTCTAACCTTTCAAGAACTGCTTCAACTAGTTCCTCTGTTTCTGGCCGAGGAATGAGGACATCCCCTGATACGCTAAAAACACGTCCATAAAACGACTCCGAGCCAATGATATGCTGTACGGGTATACCTGAAGGTAACGTCTCAACATCTGCTTTAAACGCGAGCCAAACGTCTTCGCTCATATCATCATGAAAACTGGCTAATAGCGCAGCACGATTTGCCTTCAGATGGTGGCGCAGCAACCATTCTCCTGCCGGTTCCTCGAGCCCATGACTTCGCAAAAAAGACGAAGCCCAGTTCAGAGCTTCGTATACTGTCTTCTTCATTACGATTCCGCATTCTTCATCGCTTCAGATTGCTCTTCCACAATAAGCGCATCAATAATTTCATCAAGTTGACCTTGCAAGATTTGCTCAAGCTTTTGAATCGTTAAGCCGATGCGATGATCTGTTACACGACTTTGAGGGAAATTGTACGTGCGAATTCGCTCAGAGCGATCACCTGTACCGATAGCGGTTTTACGTGCATCTGCGTATTCTGCCTGCGCTTCTTGCTGCACTTTATCAAAGATACGTGCTCGAAGCACTTTCATTGCTTTTTCTTTGTTTTTAATTTGTGATTTCTCATCTTGGCACGAAACAACTGTATTCGTAGGTAAATGAGTTAAACGAACGGCTGACATCGTCGTATTTACACTTTGACCACCAGGGCCACTTGAAGTGAACGTATCCACACGAATGTCTTTCTCATGGATATCGATTTCGACTTCTTCAGCTTCAGGCAATACAGCCACTGTTGCTGTAGACGTATGAATGCGTCCGCCAGATTCTGTCTTTGGCACTCGTTGTACACGGTGAGCACCGTTTTCATACTTAAGCTTTGAGTAAGCACCTGTTCCGTTCACCATGAAGATGACTTCTTTATAGCCACCAATTTCATTTGCTTGGGCTTCAATTATCTCTGTTTTCCATCCTTGCATCTCCGCAAAACGATAGTACATTTTAAATAAGTCCGAAGCAAAAAGCTGGGCTTCATCTCCTCCAGCAGCTCCTCGAATTTCAACAATAACGTTTTTATCGTCGTTTGGATCTTTTGGTAAAAGCAAGATTTTCAAACGAGCTTCCAATTCTTCTTTTCGATTGGAAAGCTCATCAAGCTCTTCTTTGACCATTTGATACATCTCATCATCTAATTTATCTTCAAGCATGGCTTTTGCTTCATTTAATTGTTCGTGAACTTCTTTATAGTCACGGTATGCTTGAACGGTTTCCTCTATTTGTGCTTGCTCTTTTGAGTACTCACGTAATTTATTGGTATCACTAATTACATCTGGATCACTTAGTTGTTCGTTTAAAAAATCATAACGATCTTCAACAGATTGTAAACGATCTAACACGACGTCACCTCATCTTTATTTCCGCTACATATCCTTACTATTATAGTATATGGCACTTCTAATGGTCAATGCACCCTGTTCGAACGGTTTGCACCCATTCCTTGTTGGGAATACTACCTAAAATAGAACTGAGTTTTTAAAAAGGCGGGATACAGGTGAACTATGTCATTATAGGTGGCGATGCAGCAGGAATGAGTGCAGCAATGCAGCTTGTTCGAAATGATGCACAAGCCGACATTACAGTGCTTGAAAAAGGAGAATATTATTCTTATGCGCAATGCGGTCTTCCTTATTGGATTGGTGGCGATATCGAGAAGGAAGAAAAGCTCGTTGCCCGAGATGCCGAAACGTATCGTATTAAGCATGGCATCGACGCCCGAACAGAGCACGAAGTAACATCCATTAACGTGGACGAAAAGCGTGTCATCGGTAAGAATTTTGAGATCGGCTATGATAAATTACTAATCGCTTCTGGTGCTAGACCTTTCGTTCCTGATTGGGACAACAATCACCTAAAAGGCATCTATACATTAAAAACGATTCCCGACGCAAAGAAAATCATCCAGCGATTAAAAGGAAAACGAAGAAACATTACCGTTATTGGTGGTGGTTCCATTGGTCTTGAAATTGCTGAAAATGTATGCAAAGCAGGTCACAAAGTTCGAATTCTTGAACGTTCAGCTCGACTAGCGATGAACTTTGATAAAGAAATGACTGATCATATCCACGAGAAAGCCATTGAAGAAGGTATTCAGCTTGATTTAAATCATGACATTACCGGGTTTGAAGGAGACGACGAAGGCAACGTTACATCTGTTATCACCAACCTGTCTACATGCGAAACCGATTTAGTCATTGTTGCTGTTGGCGTTCGTCCTAATACGGACTTTTTAACAGATACAGGCATACACCTCGATAAGCATGGTGCCATTAAAGTAAATCGTTATATGGAAACAAATTTGAAAGATGTTTATGCAGCTGGTGATTGCGCTACTCAATACCATCGTATAACCAATAAAGACACGTATCTTCCACTCGGTACGCACGCAAATAAACAAGGACGGATAGCAGGATTAAATATGTGTGGAAAGCCACGGGTGTTTAAGGGCATTGTCGGTACACAAATTTATCAGTTTTTCGACTTAACGTTGGCACGAACCGGATTATCTTCCCGTGAAATTGAAGAACTTGGATACGCCTACAAATGTGTCCAAGCGAGACTTCCTCACGTTGCTGCTTATTACCCTACACACGAACCTCTTTTTATTCGTCTTCAATACAACGAGAAAACAGAAGAAGTATTAGGGGGGCAATTTATTGGTACAAAAGGTGTCGATAAACGATGCGATGTGTTAGCAACAGCCCTCTATCACGGGATGACGATGCAAGATCTAGAGGAACTAGACCTTGGCTATTCTCCACCATTTAACAGTGTCTGGGATCCACTTCAACAAACAGCAAGAAGACGGTCGTAGCCGCAAAAAGCCGACCCGAAGATGTACATCTCGGGTCAGCTTTTTTTAACGTAGATGAACTTGGTAGCGTGGAATGCCTCTCTCGAGCGCCTTCTCTAATTCTCTCTTATGCTGCTCTTGTTCCGCTTTATCCCAACTATTGTCTGGATGAGCTTTCGCATAGATATGGCCACCATTCACAATGGCAATGCCCGATCTGAATCCATGCTCCTCAATGATCTCTTCGACAAGCTGCCCATCTTCTTCTAACGTTCTGTGTTTGGCACTCGGATTCACATAACTTGCTCCAAGATTCGTTTGTCCTTGTGGGTATGAATCCTGTTCATGTTTCATATGCTCAAAGTTTAAAGGACCTGGTCCAAAGGCACCTCTGCCATGATCATGCTTCTCATGAACATCCGCTGCACCCATGTCACTTCCACACCCTGCCAAAATGACCAAAGCGACGAACCCAGTTGTGATCTTCTTCATGCTTCTCCCCCTTTTGCGCCGTACAGTTATACGGCTCCTTTAGGGTTCCACAAGAACTTTTTTTCCATACTCTAATGACTGAACTTACAAAGGCGGATTACGGTGACATTTGCGGCAGACAGGATAGTATTGATCATTGCCGCCAATTTGAATTTGATCTCCTGTATAAATAGGTTTTCCTTGTTCATCTACACGTAAATTCATAATCGCTTTTTTATGGCAAAACCAGCAGATGGTTTTCATTTCTTCAATTTTATCTGCTTGAATGAGCATTTGCTTACTTCCCTCAAATAATTCATTTTGAAAATCATTTTTCAGCCCAAAAGCCATGACTGGAATGGTCAATTCGTCTACAATTCTAGCTAATTGCAGCACATGTTCCTTTGATAAGAATTGAACCTCATCAATGAGTACACAATAGGGCTTTTGCTCAGCATGTTTCACAACGTCAAAAAGGTTTGTATCACTAAAAACAGAAATAGCCGCTCTCCTTAATCCTACACGACTTGATACATACCCGACTTCATCTCGTGTATCAATGCCCGAAGTAAATAATAAGACAGGCTTATTCTGCTCTTCGTAGTTCGAAGCCACCTTTAAAATCTCAAATGATTTTCCACTATTCATTGCACCATACTTAAAAAATAGCTGTGCCATTTGCCCCTCCTCATACGCTTATGTCATAAAAAAAGACAGGCACTATGACTGCCTGTCTTTTGCTGCTTATAGGTTGTATTTCTTTTTGAATTTATCAACACGGCCACCTGCATCAGCAAGCTTTTGCTTACCAGTGTAGAATGGGTGTGAATCCGAAGAAATCTCAACTTTAATAAGTGGATAAGTGTTGCCATCTTCCCACTCAACTGTCTCATTAGAACCACGAGTAGAACCAGTTAGAAACTTGAAGCCCGTGCTTGTATCTAAGAATACAACTTTTTGGTACGTTGGATGGATTTCAGCTTTCATTGCATTTCATCTCCTTTTGCCCTGAATCTATTCGAAACAGAGTTTTCCTCACATAATCGAAATTATATCAAGCCTACACCAAATTTGCAAGATCAACTTTTATGACCGTCGCTTGCCTGTCATTTCTGCCTGCATTTCCTCAAAGAACTCGACGTTCGTCTTCGTTTCCTTCACTCGGCGAATGAATTGATCGGTGAAATCTGGTGATTCATTCATCGTTTTACGAATTGTCCACAGCTTATCGAGCTGCGCTTTTGGCATAAGAAGCTCTTCTTTTCTTGTACCTGAACGACGAATATCAATGGACGGGAAGATTCTTCTTTCAGCAAGACGGCGGTCTAAATGAAGCTCCATATTACCCGTTCCTTTAAATTCTTCGTAAATAACGTCATCCATTCTTGAACCTGTATCGACAAGGGCTGTCGCTAAAATCGTTAAACTTCCGCCTTCTTCAATGTTTCTCGCTGCTCCAAAAAAGCGTTTTGGACGATGAAAAGCAGCTGGATCAATCCCTCCAGATAACGTTCGTCCGCTTGGTGGAATGACAAGATTGTACGCTCGGGCAAGACGAGTAATGGAATCCATTAAAATAACGACATCTTTCTTATGCTCGACAAGACGCATCGCTCTCTCTAATACAAGCTCAGCTACCTTAATATGGTTTTCTGGCACTTCGTCAAATGTTGAACTTACGACTTCCCCTTTGATTGAACGTTCCATATCGGTTACTTCTTCTGGACGCTCATCGATTAACAGGACAATTAATTCAACCGAAGGATGTTTTTCCGCTATACTATTGGCAACTTCTTTCATTAAAGAAGTCTTACCGGCTTTCGGCGGCGCAACGATTAGTCCACGTTGACCAAAACCCACTGGTGACACCATATCAATAATACGGGACGAAACACGACCGGGCTTTGACTCTAAATCAATCTTCACATCAGGATATAAAGGGGTAAGTGCTGGAAAATGAGGACGATCTCTTGACGTTTCCGGCGAATCACCATTAACCGCTTCTACGTGCAGCAGTCCGTGATAGCGCTCATTGTCTTTTGGCGGTCGAACCTTTCCAGAAACCTTATCTCCATTTCGTAAATCAAATCGACGTATTTGCGATGCAGAAATATAAATATCTTCCGTACTTGGCAAATAATTAATTGGTCTCAGAAATCCAAAGCCCTCACTTTGAATAATTTCTAATACGCCTTCCATAAATAAAAGCCCATCTTGCTCCGCTTGTCCTTTTAAAATAGCAAAAATAAGTTCTCGTTTTGTTAGTTTGCTGTAATAAGAGACTTTAAACGTTTTCGCTTGTTCATACAGCTCTTTTAACGTCATATTCTCTAATTCTGTTATATTTACGCTCATCAAAGTCACCACGCTTTATCATTATCGTTCTACTCATTCCTTTTTATAGACAATGAACGAAATTGTCTTGATACACTTATAAAATTTTCATTTAACGTTAGTCATGAATTTTTAACAGGGAAGGAAAATGGAGAAAAGTTATTATAGAAGGAAAGTAACTAAACTTTATTTTAACCACATTTAGTAGAATTAATCAATAAAAAAAGGGAGAAAACTCCCTTTTCACTATTCGACAAACATTCACTTTAAGGTATTGCTGTGTTAACGCATCACTAGATCTGGTTTCTTTTTCATACTATGTGTTCCCTCAACGAAACGAACTGTACCTGATTTCGCACGCATGACAATCGATTGTGTATTAGCTTTCGTCCCTTTATAACGTACGCCTGTTAGCAGTTCGCCATCGGTTACACCTGTTGCAGCAAAAATACAGTCATCACCACGCACAAGATCTTCCATACGAAGAATCTTGTTTACATCAGCGATGCCCATTTCTTTACAACGAGAAAGCTCAAGCTCTGATTGAGGCAATAATTTCCCTTGGAAGTCTCCACCTAGACATTTTAAACCTACCGCAGCCAAAACGCCTTCTGGCGCGCCACCTGAGCCCATTAAAAGGTCTACACCTGTGTCATCAAAGCCTGTATTTACAGCCGCAGCGACATCTCCATCAGATAGTAATTTAATTCGCGCACCAGCTTTTCGAATGTCATGAATTAATTTCTCATGGCGAGGTCGATTTAATAAAACAACAACTAAGTCTTCTATATCTTTATTTTTTGCTTTCGCAACAGCCTTTAGATTATCAAGAACAGGTGCATCAATATCGACATTTCCAACCGCTTCTGGACCAACGGCAAGTTTATCCATGTACATATCAGGAGCATGTAACAAGTTCCCGTGATCTGCAACAGCAAGAACGGCAAGTGCATTCCATTGACCGTAAGCAAGAATGTTTGTCCCCTCAAGTGGGTCAACCGCTACGTCTACACGAGGACCATAGCCATTTCCTAATTTCTCTCCGATATAAAGCATTGGCGCTTCATCCATTTCACCTTCACCAATAACGACTGTACCCTTCATTGGTATCGTATCAAAAACATCTCTCATTGCTTCTGTAGCCGCTCGATCAGCTTCTTCTTTATTTCCTCTGCCCATCCAACGACCTGAAGCAAGTGCGGCTGCTTCTGTTACTCGGACAAGCTCCATTGACAAACTGCGTTCCATACTCTATTATCCTCCCGATTCTAAGACCCCTATGATTGATTCACTTGCTCAATTTCTTCTTCGTTTAACTCTTCGCGCCATACAATGGCACCTAAGTTTCGAAGTTTCTCTTCTAAATGTTCATAACCCCGATCAATGTGCTCAAGACCAGATATCTCTGTAATTCCTTCAGCCATCAATCCCGCTACGATAAGCGCAGCTCCTGCCCGTAAATCACTAGCACGAACATTAGCTCCTTGCAACGGAGAACGCCCATTCACAATGGCCGATCGGCCTTCCACTTTGACGTTAGCCCCCATGCGCCTGAGTTCATCTACGTGTTTGAACCGGGCATCATAAATCGTATCCGTTACTATGCTAGTACCCTTGGCACTAACTAGAAGGCTTGTAAAGGGTTGCTGCAAATCCGTAGGAAAGCCTGGATAAACAAGCGTCTTAATGTCGACACCTTTTTTATCCAACATTCCCTCCACAATCATTTGGTCATCTTTTTCTTCAACCTTGGTGCCCATCTCTCTAAGCTTTGCTGTGATGGAATCCAAATGAGTTGGAATAACGTTATCAATTTGCACCCGTTGTCCCATTGCCGCAGCCATTATCATATATGTACCGGCTTCAATCCGGTCTGGTATAATGGAGTGGGTACAGCCCTTTAAATGATTCACGCCTTCTATTCGAATGACATTCGTTCCAGCACCTTTAATTTTAGCACCCATGCTTGTTAAAAGTGTGGCTACATCAATAATCTCTGGTTCTTTTGCAGCATTTTCAATGATGGTTTGCCCTTTTGCTCTAACGGCAGCAAGCATAATATTAATGGTTGCACCTACGCTAACAACGTCAAGGTAAATCTTCGCTCCTTGTAGTTCATCCGCACGCAAATAAATGGCTCCCTGCTCATTTGTCACACGAGCGCCGAGCGCTTCAAATCCTTTTATGTGCTGGTCAATCGGCCTTGGACCTAAATTGCAACCACCGGGTAAGCCAATTACAGCTTTTTTAAATTTCCCTAGCATGGCTCCCATTAAATAATACGATGCGCGTAATTTTTTTACTCGTCCATTTGGCAATGGCATAGCAACCATGTTTTCTGGTTTAATTTCCATCTGTTGATCGTCCATTGTAACTTCACCACCAATCTCACGTAAAAGCTCTGCTAAAAGCTCAACGTCAGATATGGATGGTAAGTTATCAATTACAACTGGACTATCTGCTAGAATAGCAGCTGGAATAAGTGCAACGGCACTATTCTTTGCGCCACTAATCTGCACAGAACCTTCAAGGGTTTGCCCACCTTTTATTAGCAGTTTATGCATGATAATCCCTTCCTTTTATACCTAGTCCCCTTTGAATAAGTATGTTCAGAGTTAATCTTGATGCACAAATCCAATTTTCTCACATTATTTGTTCCAGTCAGAAAGAAACTGCTCAATGCCTTTATCTGTGAGTGGGTGTTGTGTAAGTTGTTTAATGACTTTCAGTGGAATGGTTGCAATATGCGCACCACGTTTTGCAGCTTCGTTTACATGGATTGGGTGACGAACACTGGCAGCGATAATTTGAGTATCCAAACCGTGAGTGTCAAAGATGGTACGAACATCTGTAATTAAATTTAGTCCGTCATGTCCAATATCATCTAAGCGACCTAGAAATGGAGATACATACGTAGCGCCTGCACGTGCCGCTAATAATGCTTGAGCAGCAGAGAAGATGAGCGTTACGTTTGTTTGAATTCCAGCTTCCGTTAATGCATGAACGGCTTTCAAGCCATCTACTGTCATCGGAACTTTAACGGTAATATTCTCTGCAATGGCTGCAAGCTCTTTTCCTTCACGAATCATTTCCTCTGCCTCTAATGAAATGACTTCTGCACTGACACTTCCTGGGACGACTGCCGCAATTTCTTTAATTCGATCATGGAATTCTACATTTTCTTTCGCTACAAGAGTAGGGTTTGTTGTTACACCGTCCAAAATACCAAGTTCGTGTGCTTCTTTAATTTCAGAAAGGTTTGCCGTATCGATAAAAAACTTCATGTCATATCCCCCTATTAAAAAAAACGTTTACATTCATAAATGGAAATAAAAGCAGTCTACGACTGCTTTTATTAAATTTCGTCTCGCCTTACGCTTTATTTGAAGAACCAAATTCTCTCATTTTTCCAGCGACTGTTGCTTTAATCGCGTCACGAGCTGGTCCTAAATATTTACGTGGGTCATATTGCTCAGGTTGAGCTGCCAATGTTTCACGAACAGCTTTAGCTGATGAAATTTGACTTTCTGTATTTACATTGATTTTGGCATGACCAAATTCAATCGCTTTTTGAATATCCTTCGTCGGAATACCTGTTCCGCCATGTAGCACAAGTGGAATACCGACAAGTGAATCGATGGTTTTCATGTGATCAAAACCAAGATTTGGTTCACCTTTATACGGTCCGTGTACAGAACCAAGTGCAGGAGCAAAGCAATCAACATTTGTTGCTTCGACTAATTCTTTACACTCTTCAGGAATAGCATACGCCGCTTCTGCATCATCAACGATTAAGTCATCTTCTTGTCCACCAATACGACCTAGTTCTGCTTCAACAGAAACACCAAGCGCATGTGCAACTTCAACAACTTTTTTCGTTAACGCAATATTTTCTTCTAACGGATAGTGAGAGCCGTCAATCATGACAGATGTAAAACCAGCATGAATCGCTTCTACACATTTCTCAAAGCTCGAACCGTGGTCTAAGTGAATCGCAACAGGAACGGTAACTTTGTACTCTTCCATTAGGTTTTCTACTAATCCAACGATTGTTTTGAATCCACCCATGTAACGAGCCGCACCTTCAGAAACACCAAGAATAACTGGTGATTTCTCTTCTTCGGCTGCTTGCAGAATTGCTTGAGTAAACTCCAAGTTGTTTAAATTAAATTGACCAACTGCGTAGCTTTCCGCTTTCGCTTTGTTCAACATGTCTTTCATCGATACTAAAGGCATGATTGTCCTCCTTCATTTCTCTTACCATAGGTGGAATAAGTCCATCTTCATTTATTGTTAAAATAACCTTATATTCGAAAGTTATGTAAAGAAATAAATATAAAATAACTATTCTACCTAGGCACACGAATCTTTAATCGAATCTATTATAGCATATCTTTTTTCGATTTGACCTAGGAAAGAGTTAGAAATTAAATGTAAACGGATCCATTTTCAAACTTTGACACTTTTAGAGATTATGGCGAATCACTTGCCTTACATCTTCAATGTCAAACGGCTTGGCCATGTAACTAATCGCCCCGTTTTCCAATGCTTCGTTCACCATCTTTAACTCACCGTAGGCTGTCATCATAACGACTTTAATGGTCGGTTGGCGCTCTTTCATCTTCTTTAGTATTTCTACTCCGTCCATACCAGGAATTTTCATGTCTAACAGAACAATGTCGATCTTTTCAAGTTCTTGTATATCGAGCGCTTCTTTCCCGTTAGCAGCTTGGTACATTTGATAGCCATCTTTTTGCAAGATTTCCGTTAATAATACTCGTATTCCAAATTGATCGTCTACAATCATTACATTATGCACCGTTAACACTCCTCCTAGTCGTCCTCTCCATTGTAAACTTATTCGTGTTGTTTCGTGGGTTTCCTTTAATAATTTGCATTTTATCTTACAGGAAACTAGAATAATAACAAGTAATTCGTGAGAGAGGTACAGATATGGATAAGATTTACACTACTCAACTTATTGGGTTATTAAAAAAGATAAATGATACCCAGCTAGATGAACTTGAAAATGCCGCCAGACTCTTATCACAATCGATCATGGCAAATGGCACCATCTATGTCAAGGGGATAGCAGAACTTAAAGCACTTGAATATGCAACAACGGCAAGTTATGAATCGTTGCCAAATGGAGAAATCTACAGCAATCAGACCCTCTCTTCAGTCGATCGCTTCCTTCTCTTTTCCCCTGACGCAAGCGACTTTGAAACAACAAAACTTCTAAAGGATTGCAGCGAAGCAGGCGTACCTGTCGTATTAATGATCACTGAGGATTGTATTTGTAACGAAATCGATGCTGATAGCGTAATAGAGCTTGGCCTCACAAAGGGCTTGACCCCTAACGAGCATGGAGAACGGATTGGACACCCAGGCTTAATTGCCACACTCTATATGTACAACCAGCTCTATCTAAACACCCTTGATATTGTAAATGAACTAAAAGACTAATGGTTGAGCCATCACCTTTAGTCTTTTTTTCATAGGACGACATGAAAAGTAAATCTAAACTCACAGTCGTTGACTGGCTCTTACAAATCAAAAAAAGAGGCTACGCCTATAAAGGGATAACCTATCACCTTTTGGCGTAGCCTCTTGACTACTCTCTTATTGCTGTTCTTTTACTTCTAATGATTTCGCCACAAATTCTCTAAATAGCGGTTGTGGACGAGTTGGACGTGACACAAACTCTGGATGGAATTGACTGGCAATAAAATATGGATGATCGGCAATTTCAATAATCTCCACTAAACGTCCATCTGGGCTCGTACCAGAGAAAACAAATCCAGCCTCTTCCATTTGTTGACGATATTCATTGTTAAACTCATAACGATGACGATGACGCTCATAAACGACTTCTTCGCCGTATGCAGAACGGGCAAGAGAACCTTCTTTTAATTTACAAGGATATAAACCTAAACGAAGGGTTCCTCCTAAGTCTTCAACATCTTTTTGTTCTGGAAGTAAATCAATGACTGGATAGGGTGTCGTTGGATTTAATTCAGCAGAATGTGCTCCGTTCATCCCAAGAACCGTACGAGCAAATTCAACAGATGCAAGCTGCATGCCTAAACAAATCCCAAGAAACGGTATTTTATTTTCTCTCGCATAACGAGTAGCAGCAATTTTCCCTTCAACACCACGATCACCAAATCCACCAGGGACAAGAATGCCATCTGCCTCTTTCAAGCGTTCAGCCACATTTGCATCATTGACTTGCTCTGAATATACCCAGTCAATGTCAATATCAGCATCGACATTATAACCTGCATGGCGTAACGCCTCTGCTACTGAAAGATACGCATCCTGTAATTCAACATATTTACCAACTAAGGCAATACGAACTTTCTTACTTAAGTTGCTTACACGGTTAACAAGGGCGCTCCACTCATCCATATTTGCTTCTGGACATTGCAAGTGCAAGTGATCACAGACAATTTGATCAAGCTTTTGAGCTTGTAGATCAAGTGGAACCTGATAAAGGGTATCTGCGTCTCCAGCTTCAATTACGGCTTCTTTACGGATGTCACAGAATAACGCAATCTTGTCTTTCATTTCTTGAGGTACTGGACGCTCTGTGCGTACTACGATGACGTTTGGTTGAATCCCTAACGAACGCAACTCTTTAACAGAGTGCTGAGTTGGTTTTGATTTCATTTCTCCAGCAGCTTTTAAATATGGAATGAGGGTACAATGTAAATAAAGGACATTCTCCATTCCCACGTCACTCTTAATTTGGCGGATTGCTTCTAGAAACGGCAAGCTTTCGATATCACCTACTGTACCACCAATTTCCGTAATGACAACGTCTGCACCCGTTTCTCTACCTGCACGGAGTACACGTTCTTTAATCTCGTTTGTTACGTGCGGGATAACTTGAACTGTACCGCCAAGGTAATCACCACGACGCTCTTTCTTTAATACAGTTGAGTACACTCTACCTGTGGTGACATTAGAATTTTGACTAAGGTTAATATCAATAAAACGCTCGTAATGGCCTAAATCTAAGTCTGTTTCTGCACCATCATCAGTCACAAACACTTCTCCATGCTGATACGGACTCATTGTTCCTGGATCGACGTTAATATATGGATCAAATTTCTGAATGGTCACCTTCAACCCACGATTTTTTAGTAGTCTACCTAATGATGCAGCTGTAATCCCTTTTCCTAATGAAGAAACTACGCCACCTGTAACAAATATATATTTCGCTGCCATCCTACTTCCTCCTCTTCGCTTTTAAGGGGATCTTGCGCTAACATGCTCCTGAATCAATTTCACACATCATAAGTCACTTAGTAAATTTTAATGGCGTGCAAAGTGGACACCTACTTTAAAATTTCTTAACGAACAGGTACGTGCGTTTTTCTATATCTTGTTCGTCTATTCGACTTCTTCGATCGTTATAAAATTGGCTCATCTATCAAAAAAAAACAAAAGTGACACGTCGCCATAGGCATACTATGGGGCGCACTTTTGTTTATTATTTCCATTATATAAGCTCATGATAAGCCCAAAAATGATTTTACCGAGTTATCACGTAGAAGTCAAGCAGACTTTTTAATCTTCCTCTTCTTCACTTGACGATTCCTCGTCATCGTCAAAATCACCTAAGTCTTCATCTTCGTCTTTATCCGTGAAATCATCATCTTCGTCTTCTTCTTCGTCATGATCTTCCTCATCCGCTAATTCATCGAGCTCATCTTCCAAGTCTTCAAATTCGTCCTCTTCAAGCTCATCAATAGCATCAAAGTCATCTTCATCTTCGTCCGTTTTACGACGCTTCGGTTTAACAGAGTGCGTAATCTCTTCTTCAGATTGCTCGTGGGGATACCAAGCTTTTAAACCCCATTGGTTATCTCCAAGCGTTAGGAAACGCCCATCAATATTTAAATCAGTATATAAGAAAGAAATTCTTGCCTCTGCTTCTGATCTTGACAACCCTTTTAATTTCGCTACTTCCTCTAGTAAATCATAGAAATTAAACGCCTTTTTCTGATCCACCATAATTGCAAACGCTGCTTCTACCATGGACATTTCATCAAGTTGTTCTTGATTCAAAGATTGCAAATCAACCATAATCGGGCACACCCTCCATCATCTTCATAAATCGTACCATCTATTAGTGTAAGCCATTTACTGCTAAAATCATACGTTCCATTATAAACAAGATTTACGTTTATTTCTAGCCATAATGAAAAACTCGCAGCAACCATTTACTACGAGTCTAACAAAACATACGAAGAAAGTAACTGTTTAATTTGTAAATCACTGTATTCGTCAATATCTAACTGCTTTTGCATGGACCAGCGCCTAAACGTCCACATTTGTCCTAAAACGAGAATATTATGAGCTAATAAATGCTGTTGCTTCTCACTTATTTGCATATCTCCATTTTGCACACAAGCACCAATAAACGATTCCATCAGCGTTACCATCTCTAATTCTTTCTTTAGAACATAAGGCAACGTCTCCTTCGGGAGAGACTTTGTTTCTTGGTACATCACAAGTACTTCGTCTTGCTTTTCATCGACAACCGCTAAGTACGCACGAATGGCAATTTTTAAGCGGTCTAACGGGGTACCACTTTCATCAAGCAGCCGCTTCACACTCTCCATCACTTCATCGTAAATGGAGTCACAGACAAGATAAAGCACATCTTCTTTCGTTCCAATGTATTCATAGAGCGTGCCTATGCTGAATCCTGATTCTTTGGCAATCTCTCTCGTTGTCGTTCGATGGAAACCTTTTTCTATAAAAAGACTTACCGCACCTTTAATCATCTGTTGACGACGCTTTTTTATTAGTTTTTCATCTTTCACCATTGAAGGAATTACTTTTTTCCCAGCCACTTCACCCACTCCTGTCAATACGATTCTACCATTTTAACACGGAGGGAATAAGCGCAAATCGTTTTTACGAGGAAAGTTGTCTCGATATAACCATTTGCTGGATTTCACTCGTCCCTTCGTAAATCTCGCACACTTTCGCATCTCGGAAATAACGCTCTACAGGGTATTCTTTCATATACCCATACCCACCGTAAACTTGAATGGCTTTCGTAGCAACATCCATTGCCGCTCGAGAGGCAAATAACTTCGCCATGCTCGCTTCTTTTGCACAAGGAATCTCTTTATCTTTAAGAAACGCCGCAGAATACGTTAATTGTTTGGCTGCCTCTGTATCTGTTGCCATATCTGCTAATTTAAACGCGAGCCCTTGATGCTGACTTAATTTCTTTCCAAATTGCTTTCGTTCATTAGCGTAATTTGTCGCCGCTTCAAGTGCTGCTTCTGCAATACCTAGAGATTGGGCTGCGATTCCAATGCGTCCTGAATTCAAGTTAGCAAGAGCAATTTTCAACCCTTCTCCTTCTTCTCCTAAGCGTTGATCCTTTGAAATTCGACATTGTTCAAGAATGATTTCTGTTGTGGATGAACCATAGAGACCTAGCTTCTTTTCTTTTTTACCAATAATAAGTCCAGGTGTGCCGTCTTCCACAATGAAACACGATATTCCTTTTGAGCCCGCCTTTGGATCCGTTACCGCAAAAACAAGGTAGGTTCCTGCCTCTCCACCATTGGTAATAAAGACTTTCGAGCCATCCAGTATATAGTCATCGCCGTCTTTTACTGCTCTTGTTTGTAACGCTTTTGCATCACTGCCTGCGTTTGGCTCCGTTAAACAAAACGCACCTATCCATTCCCCTGCTGCTAGTTTTGGGACATATTTTTTCTTTTGCGCTTCTGTTCCGTATAAAACAATTGGAATCGTTCCAACTGAAGTATGCACACTCATAATTAAGCCAATACTTGCGCTTACCTTCGAAATTTCATGAACGGCAATGATATAGGAAACAAAGTCCATCCCTGCACCACCATACTTCTCAGGAACAGGCACCCCCATTAAACCTAGCTCCCCCATTTGCTTGAGAATATCACGCGGAAACCAATCTTCCTCTTCCATCTTTTCGACCTTAGGCGCAATTTGTTCTCGCGCAAACTCTTGCACCATTTTCTTCATCATTAATTGTTCTTCATTAAAAAAAACACTACTCATATTGGAAGAACCCCCTGCCTACTTTTTTTCCAAGCCAACCTGCTTGCACGTATTTTTTCAATAACGGACACGGGCGGTACTTATCATCACCAAATCCTTCATGCAGCACGTTCATAATAAATAAACACGTATCTAATCCGATAAAATCTGCCAGCGTTAATGGACCCATCGGATGGTTCATGCCAAGCTTCATGACAGTATCAATATCTTCAGCTGTGGCAACACCTTCATAAAGAGTGAAAACCGCCTCATTAATCATTGGCATTAAAATACGATTTGAGACAAAACCAGGAAAATCCTCTGAGCAAACAGGTACTTTATCAAGCTGGTAGGAGAGTGCTTCAATCGTTTGAAAGACGCCCTCACTTGTAGCTAAGCCACGGATAATTTCAACTAATTTCATCCTCGGTACAGGGTTCATAAAGTGCATGCCAATAACAGCTTCTGGTCGATTGGTTACACTTGCTAAGTCCGTAATTGGTAAGGAAGATGTATTCGTAGCTAGAATCGCGTCCGCTTTGGCATAGCGATCCATCTCCTTAAAGATATGCTTCTTAATATCAACGTTTTCTGTAGCCGCTTCAATAATAAGATCAGCCGATGCAGCTTGGTGCATATCCGATATTGGCGTGATTTGAGCGAGAGTTGACGTGACAGCTGTCTGCTCCATGTACCCTTTATTTACTAGTCGTTGCAACCTTTTTTCCATACCGTCCACAGCGGCTTGCGAAAGCTCTTGTTTTTGATCATGCAGCAGAACCACGTACCCTTTTGCTGCAAATACTTCCGCAATGCCAGACCCCATTTGCCCTGCACCGATTACCATTATCGTTTTTGTTTTCATTAAGCGTTCTCCTCTACGTACACTAGAACGGCATCACCTTGGCCACCGCCGCTACATATTGAAGCGATGCCATATCCACCACCAATTCGTTTTAATTCATATGCTAATGTAAGAATAATTCTAGCACCACTCGCACCAATCGGATGACCGTAAGCAACCGCACCACCATTAACATTTACTTTTGTTTCGTCTAACTCTGCTAATTGATTACTTGCAAGGGCAACAGCGGCAAACGCTTCATTGATTTCAAATCGCTTGATATCACTTAAAGACACAGATGCCTTCTCCAGAAGTTTGTTAATGACAAGACCCGGTGTTTTCGGAAAATCCTTTGGCTCTACAGCAATACGTTCATGGCAAACAATCGTTGCAAGTGGAGTCTTCCCTTCTTTTTTAGCACGTTCATCACTCATAAGGAGCATAGCGCATGCACCGTCATTTACACCCGGTGCATTTCCAGCCGTAATCGTACCGTCTCGCCCAAATACGGGTTTTAGTTGGTTGAGGCTTTCCACTGTTGTACCTTTACGTGGGCTTTCGTCTTGATCAATGATGGTCTTCTCGCCTTTTCGCCCTTTTACTTCGACAGAAACAATTTCCTCTTTCATGATACCGCTTTCAATCGCTTTAACAGCTAATTCTTGGCTTCGTGCAGCCCAGCGATCTTGTTCGTCTCGTGACAGATTTAAATCTTCAGCAGTACGATTTCCATACACTCCCATATGAACATTTGTAAATGAACATGTTAACCCATCATAAACCATTCCATCAATAAGCGTGGTATCGCCCATCCTTGCCCCAAAGCGCGCTTTTGGCATATAGTAAGGCGCATTAGACATGGATTCCATCCCTCCTGCTAGAACCACTTCAGCTTCTCCAGAACGAATTGATAGATCAGCCATCGTTACTGCTCGCATACCGGATGCACACACTTTATTAATTGTCTCTGTTTTCACTTCCCAGGGAATACCCGCTGCATGCATTGCCTGTCTGGAAGGTAATTGTCCTACTCCTGCTTGCAGGACATGGCCCATAATGACTTCATCAACAGCTTCTGGGTCTAGCTGACTACGAGTTAATGCCTCTTTTAAAGCAAATCCACCTAAATCGGTTGCTTTGAATGAAGCCAATGCTCCACCCATTTTTCCAATTGGTGTTCGTGCACCATCAATGATTACCGATTTCATAAGACACTCTCCTCATCGAGCGAACGCTCGGTCATTTTAGTAGCAGATAAGATTCGCTTTACGCGAATCTTATCTATGCTGGTTCTTCTAACGACTTCTCTAAAATTTCAGCAACATCCATTGTCTGTACGTCATCTTCTTTTTCAAGTGCCTTCGTACCATCACTAAGCATGGTTAAGCAATATGGACAAGCACTACCAATTACAGATGGAGAAACGGCAAGAGCTTGCTCAGCCCGGGCAACGTTTACTCGTTGACCTTTATCTTCTTCCATCCACATCATACCACCACCAGCTCCACAACACATGCCATTTTCACGATTACGATCCATTTCTACAACATTCACACCTGGAATATACTTTAGAATTTCTCTCGGCGGATCATACACGTCGTTATAGCGACCTAAATAACAAGAATCATGGAACACAATTGTTTCATTTACTTCTTTCGTCGGTGACAGCCTTCCTTCCTGCAATAATGTTGCAAGAAGTTCTGTATGATGATAAACTTCGACATCTTCCAACCCGAATTCTGGGTATTCGTTTTTCAATGTGTTGTATGCATGCGGGTCAATTGTAACAATTTTCTTCACATTATGCTTCTGAAATAACTCAATGTTAGCGCTTGCAAGTTCTTGGAACAAAAATTCATTTCCTAGTCGTCTTGGCGTATCACCAGAGTTCTTTTCTTTATTCCCAATAATTGCAAATGAGACACCCGCAAGGTTAAGCAGCTTCGCGAATGATTGTGCGACTTTTTGACTGCGGTTATCGTAAGCACCCATTGAGCCAGCAAAGAATAAATACTCAAACTCTTCACCTTTTTTACTTAATTCTTTAACTGTTGGGACATAAATATCTTCACGGCCATCACGCCAATTTTCACGTTCCTTACGGCTGATTCCCCAAGGGTTCCCCTGTCGTTCAATGTTTTGCATCGCACGTTGGGCATCGGGATCCATTTTTCCTTCTGTTAAAACAAGGTAACGACGTAAATCAATAATTTTATCCACATGTTCGTTCATCACAGGACATTGATCTTCACAGTTACGACATGTTGTGCATGCCCAAATTTCATCTTCTGTTATGACGTCTCCAATCAAACTGACATCATAACTAGCTGCTGCTTCTTCATGGCCTTTCGCCGCTAAAGAATTGGCAGCTGTGTTTGAAAATGCGTAGGAAGGCATCCACGGCGAGCGTGACGTTATAGCGGCACCTTTCTCGGTTAAATGATCGCGCATTCTTAATAATAAATCCATTGGTGACAGCATTTTCCCAGTTCCTGTTGCTGGACACATATTGGTACAACGACCACATTCAACACACGCATACAAATCAAGTAGCTGCTTTTGATTGAAGTCTTCGATTTTACCAACGCCAAAGCTTTCCGCATCCTCATCTTCAAAGTTTACTTTTGCTAATCTTCCTACTTTATGCGTCCGACCTAGAAAGACATTCGCAGGACCAGCAATTAAGTGCGCGTGTTTTGACTGAGGTACATAGACGAGAAAACTTAGTAAAAAGAGAAGATGCATCCACCAAAACACAAAGAATAATCCGCCTGCAACCGTAATCGGAATCCAGTTCGTTGCAAACGCTACTGATGAGGCCAGGGGCTCAAAAAACGTTAAGTCTTTTCCAAGCCATATCATTTCCATCCCTTTTGCCATCGTCTTTGAAACCATTAATCCACCGATAAAAATAAGTACTAGCCCAGCTTTCCAATTTCGCTTAAGACGTACTATTTTTTCAACATAGCGTCTGTAAAAGGCCCATACTACGGCGATTAAAATCATTGCAACGACGAGTTCTTGGAATAAGACAAAGAACGGATAGATTGGACCTAACGGTAAATGACTACCGGGGTTTAACCCTTTCCATATTAAATCAATGGCACCGAGTTGAACCATTAAAAAACCATAGAAAAACATGAGATGAATAATGCCGCTCTTTTTGTCTTTCATTAACTTCTTATGTCCAAATACATTTTTCCAAATGGCTTGCATGCGTTCATTTAGCGTATGTTCAAATTCTGCTTTTTTGCCCAATTTAATAAATTTAATTCTCGTCCAGATGAGATTGGCAAAAAGATACACCGCGTAACCGGTTACAAGAAGAAATAAAACCCAATTCACCGTGAGTAGAGCTGTACTAACTCCCATTATATACCTCCTCAAGTTTCGTTAAGCGTAGTATATCACAACTTCAATGAATGAGCATTCAGTCAACAAACTTTTTTATTTTTTTGGATGATTTTCATTCTCTTCGGAAACGATAAAGAGGCAGAAAGGAGCTTTTCCTATGCTATTATTGCTCATAATTATCACCATTGGGTGTGCTATTTTTCTTTGGCTCCGGTTTGATTACCAGTTCGGATTAACCCATTTACGCAAGCATGAATCAAGTGAACTGACATCTTCCTATCCAAGCAAGGTATCGTTACTTTCAGACGGTGAGGCCTTATTCGCCTGTTTACTAGCAGACATTGCAGACGCAAAAGACCATGTCCATATTCAGTTCTATATTTTTAGAAGCGATGGTATTGGTAAACGCATGATACAGGCACTTTGTGAAAAAGCTGAACAAGGCGTATCTGTTCGACTACTCATTGATCAATTTGGTTGTAAACTTTCGAACTCCGATAAAAAAGCATTAAAACAAGCAGGGGTGCATTTTCAAACCTCTTCCAGAATACAAATGCCTTGGATCTTTTTTTCAATGAACCGAAGAAACCATAGAAAACTTGGCTGTATTGATGGCCGTATTGGCTACATAGGAGGCTTTAACGTCGGCGATGAATACTTAGGTCGCAATCCATTTTTTGGCTATTGGCGAGATTTTCACATTCGATTAACTGGCACTGGGGTTCATGCGATTCAATCACAGTTTATGAGAGATTTTGAAAAAGTAGAAGCGATCCCTAATCCATCTAGACTCCTCCCCTTATTAGAAGAAGGCTCTCAACACATACAGTTTTTAAGTACTCAAGGAGTCGGATTGGAAAAACGATATTTGGACCTTATTCATTCAGCAACGCAATCTATCGCGATTGGAACACCTTATTTTATTCCAACGAAAGCACTTAAAAAAGCGTTGGTTGAAGCTTGTCAAAGAGGCGTACAAGTAACGATTCTTCTACCTGAAAAGGCTGACCATCCTTTCGTTAAACATGCTGCTACACCGTTTATTATGACCATGATCGAAGAAGGGGCTCTTGTCCATCACTACTACCGTGGTTTCTATCACGTAAAGGTACTCGTTGTTGACCGTGCTACTTGTCTTATTGGTACTGCTAACTTTGATCAACGAAGCTTACACTTAAATAATGAAATGAGCTGTTTTACTAATGATGAATTATTTATTCACGATGTAGAAACACTTTTTCAACGTGACCTCGAACGATCCATTACTATAACAGCGGAAGCCTTAAAAAAGCGACCCCTATTGGATCGCTTAAAAGAAAAGGCTACAAAGCCTCTTATCAATTTCCTATAATAAAGCGCTATAGTCAGACACCTCAGACCTGAAGTCGTCGCCATAGCGCTTTTGCTTCTGTTTTAAGTTAACCAAACTTCAATAAAGAACCAAATGATCATCACCGTTTGAACAACGGCTTTAGCAAATGAGCCGCTTAAAAACGCAAGGAAGGAAGCAAATGCAATCTTGATAGCTTCGTTAAACGTTTTTTGCTGTAGCAATTCCACGGTCAAAACGAGTACAAAAGGCACGAGAATTAAACCGAACGGCGGATAGATAAATGCACCTATAATTACACCGACCAACGCCATCCGTTCTCCCCATTTAGAACCTCCTGTACGTTTTACAAAAAGAACATTTGCTAGAAAATCAACAACTAGTAAAAAGATCGTCAACACAGCCATACCGACCCAAAACCACGTGCTTAGGTTGCCTGACAACCCAAAGAGGTAAATAAGAAAGCCACCCCATAGCACGAGGACAGATGGAATAATGGGTACAATCAGTCCGACGTAGCTTGCAACGAAAAAGACGACAATTAGAAGCCACCAAAGGATTTCCATTGTTACATCTTCTCAGGTGCATGAACCCCTAAAAGAGCCAGTGCATTCTTAATCGTTAGTTGTGTTGCTTTCATGAGTGCCAGTCGTGCATAAGAAAGTGCTTCATTGTCCCCATCAACAACACGATTTCCGTTATAGAAACTGTGAAGTGTTTGTGCAAGATCGTACGTATAATTGGCCATTCGTTGTGGATTTTGCTTTTTCGCTGCATCAGCAACAGCTATTGGAAAATCACCAATTACTTTTAATAACTCGTATTCTTTCTCACCATTTAGCTGTGTTAAATCTGCTTGATTGTAATCGGTCATACCTGCTTCTTCCCCTTGGCGAAGGATAGAAGAGATACGAGCATGAGCATATTGAATATAATAAACCGGGTTTTCATTTGATTTGGAAACCGCAAGATCCATATCAAAGTCCATGTGCGTATCAGCACTTCTCATTGCAAAGAAGTAACGCGTCGCATCAATTCCCACTTCATCCATTAAATCCCTTAGCGTAACCGCTTTTCCAGTACGCTTACTCATTTTCACTTTTTCGCCACCTTGGTACAAGCTAACCATTTGAATAATCTCAACATCAAAACGGGAGGCATCATAGCCTAATGCTTGAATAGCTGCTCGCATTCGTGGAATATAGCCGTGGTGATCGGCTCCTAGAATGTCAATTAAACGATCATGTCCACGATCATACTTATCGAGATGATAAGAAATATCTGGCGTCAAGTACGTATAGCTGCCGTCATTTTTCACAAGAACACGGTCTTTATCATCTCCATAATCAGTTGAACGTAACCATGTCGCCCCGTCTTGCTCATAAGTCTTTCCTTTTTCTTTTAAGACATCGAGCCCTCTTTCTACTTGGCCTGACTCGTAAAGGGAAGTTTCTGAAAACCAATGGTCAAACGAAACTCGGTACACGCTTAAGTCTTTTTTTATTTTCTCTAGCTCTTTGTTTAAACCGTAATGACGCAAAATTTCTAGTCTTTCCTGTTCTTCTAATGCTGCGTATTCATCGCCAACTTCTGCTCTTAACTGTGCCGCAATCTCAATGATATCGGCACCTTGGTACCCATCTTCCGGCATAGGAAAGTCATAACCAAGCGCCTGCATGTAACGAGCCTGAAGAGATAAGGCTAAGTTATCAATTTGGTTTCCAGCATCATTAATATAGTATTCACGAGAGACATTGTAACCGGCCTTTGCCATAATATTTGCCAAAGAATCGCCAACTGCTGCGCCACGGGCATGTCCTAAATGCAAATCACCTGTTGGATTAGCAGAGACAAACTCAATCAATACTTTCTCTTGTTTCCCAGCATCACTCTCACCATAACGCTCACCTGCAGCAAGCACCGTTGGGATAATCTCTCTTAAATAACTATTGTCTAAGAAGAAATTCACAAAGCCAGGACCGGCAATTTCTACTTTTTCAATTTTAGCTTTTTCTTTATTTAATTGCTCAGTAAAGCTTTCTGCAATTTGACGTGGTGCTTTTTTCGCAATACGAGCTAATTGCATCGCCACATTCGTAGCATAGTCACCATGTGCTTTCTCTTTTGGCACTTCCAAGAATATTTCCGGTACCTCTTCCTCCGTTGCTAGCCCGGCCTTTATAATGGCATGTTTAATTTCTGTTTGTAGCGACTGTTTCATTTGATCTAATGGGTTCATGTTAGACTTCCTTTCCTTTTTCACTCATAGAAAAGGCAAGGGAACAATCCCTTGCTCTTTTGGCTTGTCATTTATTCTTCTTTGCGCTCAATGGTCAATCGAATCTCATGCTCGCCTGTCGCTTGCCCTTGTAAGAAGAAATGGTAGCGTACATAAATCTTCCCTTTGCTTTTATTTGCTTTAGGAAGTTGCACAATAAGGGTTTCAGTAATCGCTTTTGTTTCCCATGAAGCTTCGGGTGTGACATAACGTCCAAACGTTTCTTGTTTCGGTGCAAAACTCTGACGCATAATAA
Source organism: Shouchella oshimensis (assembly GCF_004375095.1). Taxonomy (NCBI): domain Bacteria; kingdom Bacillati; phylum Bacillota; class Bacilli; order Caryophanales; family Bacillaceae; genus Shouchella; species Shouchella oshimensis. Next base: position 539,888 of record NZ_SNUX01000004.1, read on the forward strand.
TCCCACCTTGTCGAATCAGCATCAGCTCTTCACCATCCCATTTCATTGTTGAATACACATCTTGTCCGTGAGTATGGGCTTCTTTAAAACGCAAATAAGAGGCGTTGTTTTTTATATAATAATCGCCTTCCGTTACAAAAGAGAAGGAATCAGGTGGCTGACCTTCTAAATATGTCATGGTTTGAAAAGAGATCTGGACTTTCCTCTTCATGATTTGTTCATTCCATTCTATTATTCATACAATCATTACTTCCTTATCCATTTTACTTCGTTTATATACGTCTTGCAATTGAATAGAGTTTCCATTCTCAAAAAAAGGAACAATAAAATGAAAAAGCGCTAGCAGTATGGTCCTCTGTCAAAAACCTACCTTTAGCACTTTATCAGGTGTATTTATCGTTTGTTTACCCATCCTAATAGCATTTCGCGTACAAATTTACTAGCTGCAATAGTTGTTTGTTCCGTTGGATCATAGGCAGGGGCTACCTCAACAAGATCTGCACCAACAATAGAAAGATCTGCTTTTGCTAAATGAATTTGCGCTTCCAGCAATTCTTTTGATGTAATACCGCCAGCCTCAGCAGTACCCGTACCTGGAGCATAAGCCGGGTCGAGTACGTCAATATCAATCGTGACGTAGACATGTCTTCCTTTTAGCTTAGGCAGTACTCGCTTCAACGGCTCAACAACATCAAACTTAAATAGATTCATTCCTGATTCCTTTGCATAAGCAAATTCTTCACGCATGCCCGAACGAATGCCAAATGAATAGACGTTTTCTGGTCCAATTAATTCACAAGCCTTCCGAATGGGGGTGGAATGAGATAATACCTCTCCTTCATACTCCTCACGTAAATCTGCGTGTGCATCAATATGAATAATCGCTAAATCTGGATATTTACGATACATGGCTTTAAAAATTGGCCATGACAATAGGTGTTCGCCACCTAAACCGAGGGGGAATTTGCCGTCATTTAAAAGGCCTTCCACGTATTCTTCAACCATGTCTAAACTCTTTGCTGCATTTCCAAATGGAAGAGGGATATCACCAGCATCAAAATATGCAACCTCTTCTAAATGCTTGTCTGCATATGGGCTATATTCTTCTAATCCAAGAGAAGATTCTCGGATGCGGGCTGGTCCAAAACGAGAACCGGGACGAAAGGAAACGGTCCAATCCATCGGCATTCCGTAAATGACAGCATCAGCTTCTTCATAAGTTGCCCGGCTCATAATAAAGACCTTGCCAGAATAAGATTCATCAAATCGCATACAGGTCACTCCTTACTTCAATAAATCTTGCACAAATTTAGGTAATACAAAAGCAGCGTTATGAATGTCTTTTGTATAGTATTTTGTGTCAATCTCATGAAAACGAGTCGCTTCCACTTTTAAAGGGTCGTGTTTTTTTGAACCGATTGTGAATGTCCACATGCCACTAGGATATGTAGGGATGTTACATGTATACAAGCGTGTAATCGGGAAAATTTCTTGTACATCTTTGTATACATTTGTAATAAGGTCTTGATGGAACCAAGGGTTATCGGTCTGTGCTACGAAAATCCCGTCTTCTTTTAATGCTTTTGATATCCCTTCATAAAAACCTCGTTCAAATAACTTAGCAGCAGGACCAACTGGCTCGGTTGAATCAACCATAATGACATCATATTCGTTTTCTGAATTTGCAATATGCATAAACCCGTCGTCTACTTGAACATCCACACGAGCATCCTCAAGGGCACAAGCAATGGTTGGTAAATATTTTTTGGAGTACTCAATCACTTTCCCATCAATATCAACAAGAGTGGCTTTTTCAACTGATGGATGCTTAATGACCTCGCGAATCGCTCCGCCATCCCCACCACCTACTACTAATACATGCTTTGGATTAGGGTGTGTAAATAATGGAACGTGTGTCACCATTTCGTGATACACAAATTCATCCTTTTCTGTTGTCATTACCATACCATCTAATAACAACATATTTCCGAATTCTTCTGTCTCCACCATATCTAGTTGCTGAAACGCCGTCTTTTCAGAATGCAGCGTGCGTTTAATTTTCATCGTAATGCCAAATCGTTCTGTTTGTTTTTCTGTAAACCAAAATTCCACTATTGTCACCTCATTTAGTTAAAACCATGTGTCCATGATTTCTTTGCTAAGAGCAAGTATAGCGGATGAGAGCGGAATTGCAACTCTTGTTTAAAAATCTGCTTTTTTTTCCAAACTAGTAAAGAGATGATGAACGAAAGGGTGAGCAAGTTGATTCCAGCAACAAGAGGCAATAAAAAACGCTTTAAACAAGTAAAATTGTTGACTAAATACTGCCTAATTGCAATTATGTGCATCATTATAAGCATCCTTGCGCTCTTATCCTATGCTAGAATGCAAGGTCCTCCACCAATTGAACTTGCTTTCCCTAATCAATTCTTAGCGAACGATGGTTCTATGATTGATCGTGAAGAAGCAGGTCAAAATCGAAAAACCGTCCCGTTAAACGAGGTATCACCCTATTTAATAGATGCTACAATTGCTGTGGAAGACCGGAAATTTTATTCCCATTATGGATTTGACCTTAAACGTATTGGTGGAGCGCTCCTAGCGAACCTGCAATCTGGTTCAAAAGGACAAGGTGCTAGCACAATCACACAGCAATACGCTCGTAACTTATACTTATCCCATGAGAAAACGTATGTGCGAAAGTGGAATGAGCTTGTTTATTCACTTCGATTAGAAATGAACTATTCGAAAGATGACATTTTGGCGGGCTACTTAAATACCATTTATTATGGACATGGTAACTACGGTATTGAAGCGGCTTCTTCTCACTTCTTCGGAAAAAATGCGAAGAACCTCTCTTTAGCAGAAGCGGCTATGCTAGCAGGTGTGCCGAAAGGACCCAGCTATTATTCCCCATTAAATGACTTGGAGCGAGCGACGTCCCGCCAGCATACTATCTTAAACAGCATGGTGGAGGCAGGCTTTATTACAACCGAAGAAGCTTCCTTAGCGAAAGAAGAAAAACTCCAATTTACCGATCAAAAGGATCTTGAAGCACAAGAGCTTGCTCCTTATTTTCAAGACCATGTAAAAGCCTTAATGAAAGACTACACTCAACTTACAGAACAACAGTTAAAAGTAGGAGGATTAAGCGTTCAGACAACACTGGATCCTACTCTCCAGCAACAAGCAGAAGATCTTATTGAGCATTATATGCCGGAAGGTGATTTGCAAGTGGCACTTGTTGCCATTGACCCTCGAACAAGCGAGGTGAAGGCACTTGTAGGAGGAAAAGAATATGAGGATAGTTCTTATAATCGAGCGACACAATCGAAGCGACATCCTGGCTCGACGATGAAACCGTTCCTTTACTATGCAGCACTTGAAAATGGCTTCACGCCAATGACAACATTTCTTAGTGAACCAACCTCTTTCACATTTGATGAAGGTCGAGATTCTTACGAGCCTAGTAATTATAACGATATTTATGCGAACGATTTTATTACAATGCTCGAAGCGATTTCCTACTCTGATAACATTTACGCAGTGAAAACCCATTTGTCTATCGGGGAGGAAGAACTTGTAAAAGTTGCAGAAACCGTTGGCTTAGGTAAACTCAAACAACTACCCTCTCTTGCTCTTGGTGCACAGCCCGTATCCATTATTGATATGGCCAATGCGTATACACCACTTGCAAACGGGGGGAAAATCCATGCACCAGTGTTTATTCGTCATATTACGGATGGAGAGGGTAAGAAGATATATGAACCAACTAACTCACAGCAGCAAGTACTTCGAGCTGACACAGCGTTTATTTTAACGGATATGATGAAAGGTGTATTTGAACCAGAACTAAATAGCTATACGTCGGTAACTGGTGGCAGTGTAGCAAAGAAATTGACTCATCCGACTGCTGGTAAGTCAGGATCTACCCCCCGCGATAGCTGGATGATTGGTTACACGCCACAGCTTGTCACAGTTGTTTGGACTGGCTACGATGAGAAGAAAGACATTAATCAATTTACAGAAGGCCAAATTGCTAAACGGATCTGGGCAGATTTCATGCAGTCTGCCATGGAAGATGAACTGACGCTTCCGTTCTCTCGCCCTCCTGGGGTTGTTATGAAAACAGTCGATCCTCATACTGGATTGCTTACGAATGACTCTTGTCCTGGAGGAAGACCCACCGCTTTCTTAATGGGAACAGAACCGCTCGAATCCTGCAGTAAGCTGGAAGAATTAGAACCAATTGAAGAAGAACCAGATCAAGACAAGGGCATTTTCAGACGCTTCTTTCGTTGGATTGGTGGAAATGAAGTCGAAACAGATCAGTGGGAACGGCGAGAACAAGAATAAAACGACAAAGAGTATGGATCTAATTAAGATCCATACTCTTTATTCATGCTTTATAACGATAATATGCTTGGGCACCTTCTACAGTGAACCCACATTTTTTATATAATGACAACGCCTGCTCGTTTGACGTCACAACATCTAACCAAACTGTTTTTCCGTTTCGAACTTCACGATGGACAATATCCGTTAACACAGCTCGACCAATACCTTTGCCGCGCTCCTCTTTCTTAATGACAAAGCCGTAAATCCAACTCTCTTCTTTTTGACGCTGTACTCTTAATTTCCCAACTACTTCACCAGCAGCTTCAACAATATAAGTTCCATTTACTTCGTCTGGTCTCAAATGATTTGTTTCTTCCATAGATAATCCAAAACCCTCTTTATCTAAGCATTGAATGGATGCTTGATCACTTGAAACAGCTGGACGAATTCGAATGCCCTCCTTTGAACAAGGCATTGGTATTTCGCGACAAACCATCTGATGCTCAGAAAACTGATAGACAGACCCAACGGCCCGACAAAAAGCATGACCATTCGTAGCGTTTTCAGGAGTGTTAATCAGAAAAGATGCTGCCTGCTGTTGCCAATCGCTGAGCGCTTGAGTCATTAAATGGCGGGCAATGCCTCTCCGTCTGTATTCTGGGTCAACAAGACACAAGCATTCAACTTTTTTCCCAAATGGAAAAACTGCTAAATACCCAAGTAATGTACCTTTTTCATCATAATGAAAGTAATCTTCCGTTTTAGACTCAGAACGATTTTGTTGAGCAAGCATATCCCAATTCATTTTTAACTTCGTCTTATCATAATGTTCTACCTTCTGCTGCAGCGCATGAATTGCTTTTCGTTGCTCTGGGGCAAGCATCTTTTTCACCACCTTTTCTCATCAGTATAGCACAGAAAACGGTTATAATTTTCATTTTAATTACGTGTGATCGACTATTTTTTAAAAGCTTTGAATGTTTCCATATCTTTTGCCGAGAAATTTTATTTGCCTGGAATGTTGATTTCAGTAAGGCATACTTTGTTTACCCACTTCTTTGATCATTCACATTTTCTTTATGCGCATAGAAAAATAATGTGCCATACACTGGGATTACAGATATAAATATCATCATCCTATCTACTAATAATGCTATTACGAGTGAAATTACAAGTATTACTATTCCTAAGTAAGTATACATCTTTGCTTTAGACATTAATTATCACCCCTCTTTATAAAAATGAATAAGCCGTAAAAACACGAGAATGCAGCTAGAGAATATTCTTCTCACTGACCCAAACTTTTTATTCTTTGCTATGATTCACTTTCACTAGATATTTACGCACTCATAACATCTCTCGAACTTATTAGAAAGTTCACTATGTAACTCATTCAACGATAAAAAGTATAATCCTATCTAAAAAATTCAATTGTCTAACGAAAAATATATTTTTTAAGCTGACAAATCACCTGAAATGTTTTTAAAATGTTAGATTCAAACATAATTTACCGCTTGCGTGCTACACTAGAACGAATACGCTATTAACTTCGAAGGGGTGTCTAGATGACGACATATTCAACACGAAAAGAAGTCCCTGATCATGAAAAGTGGGATTTGACCGATTTATTTAACAATGAACAGGAATGGCGCGCTAAATTAGAAGAATGCGAAAGCATCTGTGACAAATTACAAACATATGATGGTGCTATTACAAGTGGCTCCGATTTGTTAGCCTACTTAAAAACACAAGAAGAGCTTTCATTTCATTTGCGAAAAGTATTTGCCTATACCATGTTTTTAACCGACATTGATACAAGGGATTCCCATGCACAAACGTTAAACGATCGCACAACAAAGCTTGGAGTGAAAGTAAGTGAATCAACGGCGTTTTTCATGCCATTCCTCTTAAGCTTGAACGAGGAGACGCTTCGTTCTTACTTAAAAGAAGAAAAAGAACTTGAGTATTTCGAAGACGAACTATGGAAATCGTTTCGTTTTAAAGACCATGTTCTTACAAAAGAAAAAGAAGAACTTCTTTCGCAACTGAGTGAATCGTTTCAAGCTCCTGGCGCAACATTTAGTATGTTGAATAATGCAGACATACAATTTGGTGACGTAACCAATGAAAAAGGAGAAAAAGTTCAGTTAACAAGAGGCATGTATGCAAAGTTAATTGAAGACGAAGATCGAAATAAAAGAAAAGAAGCGTATAAAGCTTATTATAAGCCGTACATTGAACTAAATAATACGATTGCTACAACCCTCGGTGCGGAAATTAAAAAGAATGCAACCATGGCGAAAGTACGCAACTATGAGTCGGCTCTGCAAAAAGCTCTTTTTGCGGACGATATTGATCCTGCTGTATACGATCAGTTAATTTCGGCAGCGAGGAACCATATTCAACCATTACATGAGTACAGTCGATTTCGTAAGGAAAAGCTTGGTGTTGACGAACTACGTCAATACGACTTAAATGCATCCATTGTACCTGGTGTCAAAGCTGACATTCCGTATGAGGAAGCATACAGCACGATGATTCATGCTTTACAGCCATTAGGTGAGGAGTACGTTGAGCGTTTAAAAGAATTTAAAGATAAACGCTATATTGATGTAAGGGAAACACCTGCCAAGCGTTCAGGCGCTTACAATATGGGCGTTTACGGTGTCCATCCATTTGTTCTCTTAAATCATCACGATGATTTAAACAGCTTATTTACACTTGTTCATGAAATGGGTCACGCACTACACAGTCATTATTCAAGCAAACATCAACCTCAAATAACTGCAAGCTATCGCATTTTTGTTGCAGAAGTAGCATCGACAGTAAACGAAGTTTTGCTAATTAACTATTTGTTAAATGAAACGACGGATGAGAAAATGAGAGCTTACTTGTTAAATCATTTCATTGAACAATTCCGCGGTACCTTTTTCACGCAAGTAATGTTTGCTGATTTTGAGAAGCAAACCCATGAAAAAGCAGAAAACGGTGAATCGCTAAATGCAGAAAACTTAAATACACTATATGAAGAGCTTTTCCGCCTTTATAACGGTCCAGATATTGTATTTGATGATGAGGTGAAATATGGGTGGTCTCGCATCCCTCACTTCTATCGTGCCTTTTATGTATACCAATACGCAACAGGATTCGCCTCAGCCATTCAAATTGCCACTAAGATTTTAGATGGCGATAAAGACGTCCTTGAATCGTATTTAACGTTCCTTAAAAGCGGAAGCTCAGCTGACCCACTTGAGCTCCTTAAAGCGGTAGGAGTCGATTTAACCACTCCTGAACCAATCGAAGCAGCAATGAAAAAATTCGCAGAGCTTGTAGACGAATTGAAAAAACTATAAAAAAACAGCCGAGGGGTATACGTACACCCTCGGCTGCTTTTTTGTCCTAGCACTAGTAAGCGTAAAACAAAGACATTAAAAGAACAATAGATCTTATCCTTTATTCACAATTTGTTCAAATTTTTAACGCTTCTTGCAACGTTGATGATGCATTCCAAATGTCTTCACTATGTCCTTTTAAGAAATCAGCTAACACTTTACGAGAAGAGGCATCCATATCTTCAACCGATACTTTTCCTTTTAATGCTTTGTCCATCTGATTCACATGCTCTGGCATGCTTTTATAGCCACGTTTTGCCCCTTTGTTTACTGTCATATAGCAGGCGGAAACGCCACTGTAATAAGGTTTTTTATCTTTTGTCTCAATTGTAATCCAAACTAGCCAATAACGCTTCATACCTTCTGTTGGGACATCTTCGAGGGTTGGAATAAACTTCACCCGTTTTTCAACAACAGAACGTGCATGAAGCGCCCCCATATCAACAAACGCCTCTTGTTCATCAATATTAATAAACAATGGCGTCATATGATCTAAGTTAATGAGACCAGCTCCGTATCCACCATGGCCATCTGTCGCATCAGAATCGTTACTAAGAATCGTAAAGTTTGAAGACTTCTTCGCCTTCTTCAAATTATTATTATTGAGCAAATCCACGATCATCCGCCCTCTCTAGTTTCATCATTCATGAATTCATTGTATCATAAGTTGATTTTCAGATCATTCACTATACCATGCACGAATAATTTGGAGCATTTAGAAGGATTTTGTCGCATTTCTGTGCATATACGAACTAATTCTAAATTTTTTCTAAAATTTTCGATATTATGGTGACAAATGAATGGATATCACTATATAATTACCTTGCAAGAAAAATATGACAACTGAATATAGGGGGAACACATGAAAAAATTATTGTCCTTATCACTTATTTTTACATTGCTTTTATCTCTTATTGCACCGAGTCTTAGTTTTGCCCACTCATTAGATCAGGACGAGCTAAATGAGTACTTAGCGTACATAGACATGACTGAAGAAGAGCTTGAAATATATTTAAATGATCGCTGGCAAATCGCTTTAGACGAGTTTAGTACAGTCGAAGAATTAGAGGATTATTTAGGTGACTTATTAACTGAAGAAAGTTATTATCAACTTTTAGAAGATTACGGAGTTTCTGAAGATGATTTCTTAGCTTTATTAGAAGAGTTAATGATTTCAATGGATTACTTTATTTTCTATGATGACTTAGATATGTTCCTATGGACACATTTTGGTGATGATGACTGGTATGAGTTTCCTGACTTATCGGGTTACTTAAAAGAGTTTAGCCTTAGTGATGAAGAATTATGGAACTTAATGATGCATTTCCTTGAAGTAAGAGAAACAAACCCACATTTATCAGCAGATTTGAACGCATTAAAAGAGCGTGGTTTTGCTTTCCGTGATGGCGCTTTTGAATCCATTACAGAATTAAACGCACAAGAAATTGCTGAACTTTTCGCAATTGGCGAAAAAGCAATTGATTTACTAAAATTACAACCAGCTTATTACGTTGACAAAGCTGGTCAAGACAAAAAACCAGTCGATTTAGCAGCTTTAGCGAAATCAGGTATTGAAAAAGAATATAAACTTCTTGTTGAATTGTATAATGAATCTGGCGACTTTTTAGCTGATTTTTATATCACTCCAGAGATGTTTAACTCCCATTTCGTTAAAGATATTTTAGATGATGTGAACAACATCGGTAAAGAAGTAGAAGAATCATTAAAAGAAACACCGAAAAACGGTGGCGAAGCACCAGCTAAAAAAGCGCCTACATCAGGTGGAGACAATAGTAGCGACACATCTAAAAAGCTGACAAAGACGGTTGATGGTGCGAAAATGCCTAAAACATCAAGCAACTACCCACTTTTCGCTTTACTTGGTCTTGGATTAATGGGAGCTGGCTTACTTGTATTCCGTCGTTCGATGAAGAAAGAGGCTGTATAAGTCGTGGCACGTTTTAAAAAGCGGAAACGAAACGTTAAAAAGACGATCTTAACGATTTTTGCTGTTCTGTTAATCGCTTTTGGTGCTTATCTTACAACAACTACAGGGTTTAAAATTCTACATGGCTATGCCCTTTACAAGTTCATGCCTACGGAAGAAACGTTGGTCGCCCACACCCTTTCAGGAAAAGGAGAGAGCGAGCCCGTTCTTGCCTCAACAATAAACCCTGAAGTGAGTGAGTGGCAGCCAAAAATCGGTGAAGTTATGGGGAAATTGACAATTCCTACGCTAAACTCAAGCTGGCCAATCATTCATGGCACTGGTGATGAGGAGCTTGATCGCGGGGTCGGTCATTTTGACGGGAGTGTCCTACCTGGTGAAAATGACAACAGCGTCTTATCCGGTCATAACAACACCGTCTTTCATCATTTAGGCGATGTAGGTGAAGGAGACGAGATTATCGTGGAAACAAAGAGCGGTGTGTTTACCTATCAAGTCCACACCGTTCGCATTGTTGATGAGGATGATCGGACCGTTATTGTTTCCACAGACGATGCGCAACTAACGTTAACGACTTGTTATCCATTTCATGTTGTTGGTTTTGCACCTGAACGTTATGTTCTTGTTGCAGACCTCGTTGATTCACAGTTTAATCAGTCTTTAGCCCTTTTTACTGAATAAAAGAAAACTCCTTTCTGGTATACTCAACGTATGCTATAAGAAGGGAGTTTTTTTATGCCAATCGTAACCATTCAAATGCTTGAAGGTCGCAGTGATGACCAAAAGCGAGCACTCGTTGAGCAAGTAACTGCAGCGGTCTCAGAAACAACACAAGCTCCAAAAGAGCGAATCTCGGTTATCATTGATGAAATGAAGCCGACTAATTTCGGAGTTGCAGGGGTTCGACAAAGCGATCAATAAAAGTAAAAAGGAGCGTTCCCATTACGGACACTCCTTTTTACTATGCGCATCTCTATGATGTTTGCGCACGTAGTGTGATATAAAAAACCAATTTAACAGAATGACCGCAACAACAGTCAAACCCATCATTGGTGACGATAAAATTAAGATTAGAATTAACGGGATGCCCACAGCGAACATAAGTAGCATGAATGTAAAGCTGAGCAAAGATGGCGCCACCTTTCTTCTCTTGTCATGGTGTTCTCTTGCCTTTAGTGTATACAACGATACGCGCCATAACTACAAAACTGCTGTAAAATAAAATGTAAGACTATGAACCTTCATAGAATACTTGACGTTCCCTTAGCGTTGTTAAATAAGTTTCCGCATGGAGCCACTCTTGATCTGAATAGCGAGAGATAAGATGAGGATCACGAACACCATCGCCTTCCATTTGCTGAAAATAAAGCAGAGCTGCCATTTGTTCAAGGGTTGCTAGTGACTGTTCGTTTAAAGATTTATACATAGAAGTATAACTGTCTTTTTCTTTCTTTGTCCGCAATGTATGTAAAAATTTTTCTCCCTCTTCTGTTAATACATAAACAGCATCAACATTGTGCTGTTCCTCTTGAAGAAAATGGAGATTGCACAGCTCTTCCAATCGTACAAATAAATCTTCCGAATAAGGACCTAACCGGTGATAGCGATATTTTTCAGCAAACGGAGCTCCAAAGGACTTAGCAATGTAAATGATTTTCTGCAGCTTCTTATGTTCAATCGTTTTCTCACATAAAGAAAAAAGGTTCAATACTTGTGCATGATGGGTTAGCACGTTACCCCTCCTCACATTTGTTCCAAAATAGATTCAATTTTAAGCCTAATCGTAGTGTCAAGTGTGGCAATCGTATCAGCCGGGTAATAGAGCTTATGATCCGTTCGTTTCTTTCCTGAGATGGATTCAACTACATCTGACTCGCTTGAGAGCTCCTTTAATTGGCCGTTTTTCATGAGAAGTTGAATCGGTACCCTCTGCTCTTCCCCGGGCCTGTATACGTCATATGGCAAGTCTGAGGAGGAATCCATTTCCAAATAGTAATCTGGGTCCATTCCAGCTTCCCAAAATAGTTCTTGCAGAGCTATTATATCGGTTAACCGCTCGTTCGGATGACATTCTACATACGCAAACAAACGTCGATTTAAAAACCGATGACATAAGTCTTCCAAGATTGGATCTTCTTCTTTTTGCCAACACTGAAAATAATAGTGCATCACAGATTCATCTAATTGTAAATAATCTTCAATTGTCATTGCGTTCGAGAAAATCGACTCAAAATGATGAGGAGGCTGTTTAAACGGATACCCCTCTTCGTGCAACACTTTTACCCGTTTCAGAATCTTACTAAGGATTACTTCAGAGCTTCTCGTAACCGGATGAAAATATACTTGCCAGTACATTTGATAGCGACTCATAATATAGTCTTCTACGGCGTGCATACCACTCGCTTTTACAACGACTTGATCGCCCATCGGTCTCATTACCCGCAAAATGCGCTCCAAATCAAATTGACCGTAGCTCACACCGGTATAATAAGCGTCCCTTAATAAATAATCCATCCGATCTGCATCAATTTGACTTGAGATCATACTCGTTACAAGCTTGTTTGCAGACGTCTTCTCAATGACGGCAGCAACCTCTTTCGGGAAATCTGCATGTACGTGACGAAGCACCTCGTTCACCTCTGTGTCACCGAGAATAATCAACCTCGTCCATTCTTCATGATCCGTATCAAATACTTTTTCAAACGAATGGGAGAACGGTCCGTGCCCAATATCATGGAGTAAGGCTGCGCTAAGCGCTAAAAGTCGATCCTCATCATTCCACATCGGTTTATCGCTAAAGTTGGTGATTAATCGCCTCATGATTTCATAAACACCGAGGGAGTGATTAAATCGGGAATGCTCCGCACCATGGAAGGTAAACGATGTCGTCCCTAATTGACGAACCCTTCGCAAACGCTGAAATTCACTCGTTCCAATTAAATCCCACAGCAACTTATCCTGCACGTGTATATAGCGATGAACAGGATCTTTAAACACTTTTTCTTCTGTCAGCCTTATGGACATGTTTCTCCCCCCTTTTATCCCTCTTATTATAAAGTTTCTCCTTCTTTAAAAAAAGGCTTGATCTCATAAAAAAAACTCAAACCGAAGAATCGGTTTGAGTTTCGTTAGTGAGTTAAGCAGAGATTTCGCCCCGCCGCTTTTCGTTTCGATCGACAATAACCGCTAGAACCGCATCACCTGTAATGTTTACAGCTGTTCTCATCATATCAAGTAAACGGTCAATACCAATAATTAAACCAATAGCATCTGGCGGCAATCCTACTGAAGTTAAGACCATAGCAAGCATAATCATGCCGACACCAGGCACCCCTGCTGTTCCGATACTTGCCAGTGTCGCCGTTAAAACGATAATAAGCATTTGAGTGATCGTTAAATCGACCCCATACACTTGGGCAATAAAGACGGTTGCCACAGCTTGCATAATACCTGTACCGTCCATATTAATGGTCGCCCCAAGGGGTTGAACAAATCCAGACACTTGCTTGGAGACACCTAAGTTTTCTTGAGCAGATTTCATCGACAAAGGGAGCACAGCATTTGAACTAGACAAACTAAATGCCATTGTCATTGCTGGTGCAAAGCCTTTAAAGAACTTCACAGGACTCATTTTTCCTAAGAAGTACACAATTAATCCATATACGATAAAACCATGGAAAATTAATACACCTGTAACTGTAAGGAAGTAAGACAATAGCGAGCCTACTGCTTCCCATCCTGCTTCACCAAGAGCAGATGCAATTAGTGCAAAGGCACCAATCGGAGCAAAGGCCATGACGAATGTAACGATCTTCATCATAATGTCGTTAGCTTGTACAAAAAATACTTTGACTGTTTCTACTTTTTTACCGAGCATGGCCATAGCAAGTCCAACAAATATAGCAAACGAAATAATTTGGAGCATTTCCATATTCGCCATTGATTCAATTGGGTTATTTGGAATAATATTGACTAAAGTATCCATAATTGGTACAGAATCAGCTACTTCATAATCCTCAGCAATGCCATCACCGAGAAGTCCTGGTGAACCTGGCTGAACAATTTGAGCGGCAATAATTCCAATGGTTAATGAGATAGCAGAAGTAGCAAGAAAGAAAATAACCGTTTGTATGCCCATTCGTCCGAGTTGCTTTGGGCTTCCTAAATCAGAAATACCTACAACCAGCGAGAAGAATACAAGCGGAACAACCACCATCATTATGAGACGTAAAAAGACCGTACCGGCTGGATCTAATAGATATTGATTTAACCAGTTAAATACATCTTGCGAAAAATAAGGCAAAATAAGACCTAATAACGCACCAAATAATAAACCTAATAAAATATTCCGTGTAAGCTTGTTCTTATCCATTTAACTTCCCCCAAACGTATTCGACATTCTTTCTATTCCATTTTCTATTTTCTACAATCTTCACAAACATTTTCTAAATCGCTTACTTTTTGTAAAACTTTTTTCAGTATAACGGCTGGACTCAAATTGCGCAACTTCCTTTTTATAGGAAGGCTAGTTACATGGTATACTAGTAGCGGCATGAAAGGAATGATTTTATTGGTTAACGCATCACCATTCCAGTCTAAAGTGAGCACATGGAAGCTTATTGATCACAGCAAAAAATTTTTACAAACAAGTGCATTGCATTCTTTTGCGTATGACGATTTGCTTTGTACCCTTGCAGGCAAAAAAGACCAACCTTCCCTTCGATTTTGGGTTCATCAAAACACAATCGTATTAGGGACACAGGACTCGCGTTTAGACTATATCAATGAAGCAATAACGTTTCTTAAAAAAAACAACTACCACGTTGTCGTTCGTAATTCTGGAGGCTTAGCCGTTTTGTTAGATGACGGTGTTCTCAATCTTTCTCTTATTTTCCCTGGCGAAACAACTTCCTCTATTGATGCTGGATACGAGCGCATGGTTGCGTTGATTCGCGCCCTGTTTCCTCAAGCGACTATTCAAACAGGTGAAGTGGTGGGATCCTATTGCCCAGGAAGCTACGACTTGAGTATTGACGGCAAGAAATTTGCAGGCATTTCACAGCGGAGAATCCGTGGGGGAATTGCTGTGCAAATTTATTTATGTGTAACAGGCAGCGGAGCCCAAAGAGCTCACATGGTAAAACAAATGTATGAACACGGCATCGGGCAGTCGAAACCTTCCTACACTGTCCCCTCCATTGACCCAGCCGTTATGGGTTCATTAAATGAGTTACTAAATACGACCTATACAGTAGAAGAAATTGTTCAACGTACAATTGACACTGCGTCAACCTTTGGTATATCCCTTGAACCCCATATGCTTTCAGAAGAAGAAGATCTTCTTTTTGAAGCACAGCTTGAGCGGGTGACGCAACGTCAACATCGTTGTCTTCAATAAAAAAAAGCTTTCGGATTCTAAACCGAAAGCTTTTTCTTATGCTTTTTGCGTTTCTGTTTGCGTAATAGCTTGCATAGCGGTAATTAAGCTTAGCTTATACACATCGTCTACGTTACAGCCACGAGATAAATCATTAACTGGTTTATTTAACCCTTGTAAGATTGGTCCAATCGCATCGTAGCCACCAAGTCTTTGAGCAATCTTATAGCCAAGGTTTCCTGACTCTAAGCTAGGGAAGATAAAGACATTGGCTTCACCCTTTAATGGTGAATCTGGAGCTTTCTTCTGTGCAACTGCAGGTACAAACGCTGCATCAAACTGGAATTCTCCATCAATAACAAGGTCTGGACGGCTTTCTTGAGCAATTTTCGTAGCTGCAGATACCTTTTGCGTTTCTTGAGACGATGCAGAGCCAAGAGTTGAGAATGACAGCATCGCTACCTTTGGATCAATTCCAAACAATTTAGCCGTGTCTGCCGTTGCTGTTGCAATTTCAGCTAACTCTTCTTCATTAGGTGAAATATTAATCGCACAGTCACCGAACACGAACTTTTTGTCTTCCTTTACCATGATAAACACACCGGATGTGCGTTTAATACCAGGTAATGTTTTAATAATTTGTAAAGCTGGACGAACTGTGTCGCCAGTTGAATGGGCCGCACCGCTCACTAAGCCATCTGCTTTTTCCATGTAAACAAGCATGGTCCCAAAATAGTTTACATCCATAAGAAGTTCACGTGCCTGCTCTTCCGTTGCTTTCCCTTTACGTCTTTCAACGAAAGCTTCGACCATAGCATCAAGATGTGCATACGTCTTTGGATTATAAATGGTAACATCATCAATCTTTACGTTTATTTTATCAGCAAGAGACGCAATCTCGTCTGGATTTCCAATTACAATCGGTTCAACTACGTTATCCGCTGCAAGCTTAACCGCAGCTTCAAGAACACGTTCATCGGTTCCTTCTGGCAATACGATACTTGGTTTATGAGACCCTACCTGCTGCTTAATATCAGCAAATAAATTACTCACGTTAAATAACCTCCTTCAGTTTTCGTTCTTCTTCTATTTTAGGATACCCTGCTTTAGAAGAAAAGGAAACAGACTCCTATAAAGCGTTAATTTTAAAAATTGACACATTGATTACGCTTACATATAATTAAAGGGTTTTCATTCGTTCTAATCGAATTATGTAGAAAACCATTCTAGGAGGATTTTATGAGTGACCAACTAGTAAAACTAGCTATTAAGAACAATGTTGCAACGATTACTTTGAATCGACCAGAAGTGAGAAATGCTTTAAACGATGAGGCTCACGAACAACTTTATACAGCATTTGAAGAAGCGAACGAAGACAGTGAAGTTCGTGTTATTGTGCTAACAGGAAGTGGAAATGCCTTTTGTTCTGGAGCAGACTTAAAATCCATTGATCCTAACGATTTAGAAAATGTAAATTACGGAAGAATTTTAAGAGAAACATACAATAAATTAATTACCCTTATGGCTCACATTGGGAAGCCTATTATTGCTCATATTAATGGTGTTGCTGTAGGAGCAGGTCTTAGTATCGCACTCGCTTGTGATTATCGGGTTGCAGATCAAGGAGCCAGCTTTGGTTTAGGGTTTTTAAAGATAGGCCTTGTTCCTGATGCAGGAATGTCTTATTACTTGCCTCGATTGGTCGGCTACCCTAAAGCGTTGGAGCTCGCTATAATGGATACCATTTCTAGCGAAAAAGCGTTAGACATCGGGTTAATTAGTAGCATTGACAATATTGATAAAACGATACAAAGCTGTTTAGCACTCCCACCAACAGCTTATCGGTTAATGAAAAACAATTTCAGAGAGAGCTTTGATCATCATTTAGCAGAGCTATTAGAGATGGAAGTTACTGCTCAACGAGAAGCCAGTGAATCAAAAGAACATCGTGTAGCACTTGACTATTTTGTGAATAAAAGTAAGCGATAACGTTTCTCACTCAGCATTTCCCCTTCCTTATGGTATAGTGTATAGAGAGATCATTAGAGGAGGATTTGTACGATGAATGAAGCAGCTAAAACCCTTGATGGTTGGTATGTTTTGCACGATTTTCGCAAGATTGACTGGAGCTCATGGAAGGCGGTTCCACAAAACGAGCGGGATGGTATGATTGAGGAATTTACGGCACTACTGAACCAATGGAACGATACAGAAGCAAATGGTAAAGGAAGTCACGCATTGTATTCCATCGTTGGTCAAAAAGCAGATCTTATGATTATGCTCCTTCGTCCAACAATGGAAGAATTAAATGAGATTGAGCTTGCTTTAGATAAGTCTGGACTAGCCGATTACACGCTTCCGACTTATTCCTATGTTTCTGTTGTTGAACTAAGCAACTATTTAGCAAAAGAATCTGATGAAGATCCTTATGAAAATCCGTATGTTCGCTCACGCCTTTATCCAGAACTTCCTAAATGGAAGCATGTTTGTTTCTATCCGATGGACAAGCGACGTGAAGGCAACGATAACTGGTACATGCTGCCAATGGAAGAGCGTAAAGACTTAATGCGTAGTCATGGCATGATTGGGCGCAGTTACGCAGGTAAAGTAAAACAAATCATTTCCGGCTCTGTAGGTTTTGACGACTGGGAATGGGGCGTGACATTATTTTCTGACGATGTGCTTCAGTTTAAAAAATTGGTTTATGAAATGCGCTTTGATGAAGTTTCGGCTCGTTATGGAGAGTTCGGATCGTTCTATGTCGGCAATCTGTTGGAGAAGGAAGCGCTCTCTAAGTATTTTCAGCTATAAGTAAAAAAAGTTCATCGCCAGTGGCGATGAACTTTTCTTTTATGCACGATCTTTCTCAACATCTTCTTTATTCAAGTTCGGGCGTACAATGATAAAGTAAGTTTGAACAATCATGAAGATGTTACCGATTACCCAGTAAAGCGCTAATGCTGATGGCAAGGTCAATCCGGCAATGATAATCATTACTGGCATAATCCACAGCATGATGTTCATTGGGTTTGGCATCCCTTCACCTAACGGATTAGCAGGCATTTGGCTCATCGACATTTTAAATTGAACAAATGTTGTTATACCAGCAATAAACGGAAGAACTGGATCCATTTGTCCAAGATTAAACCAAAGGAAATCACTTTCAGGTCCTTGCCCAATTGCTTCCGTTCGCATTATTGCAAAATAAAGCGCCATAACAATTGGAATTTGCACAAGTGCAGGTAAACAACCAGCGGCTGGATTAACGCCATGCTTTTGGTACATACCAATCATTTCCGATTGCACTTCTCGTTGTTTCTCAGGATTCCCTTGCGCTTTTTTCATGCGCTCTTGAATCTCCTGCATTTCAGGTCTTAACGCCTGCATCGCTCGCGAACTTTTTTGTGATTTTAACGCAAGTGGCAGAATCAGCAAACGAATCAAGATGGTTACAATGACAATCCCCCAACCAAAATGACCTCCAGTCAAATCAGAGAAGAATTGAATTAAAAATGACATTGGATAGACAAAAAATGAGTTCCAAAAGCCTTCAGAGTCAGCCGTTATAGGCTCGTCTATTCCACAGGCAGCAAGTACTACTGCCATAAACAATAAGCTAGTTGTTAAAAATATTTTCCTTTTCATACGTATCTCTATTTCCTCCTTTGTTGTCTCACATCGCTGTTTCTTTAGACAACAAAGTACAGTTCATCGTCATCTTGACAGCTCTTATCTCGAAAGTACGGAATCTTCGGGCGTACGCGAGTAGTAACTGGCGACGGAGGAAGATCAATCATTCTTCCTGTATTTAACGTTTTACGAACAGGACGCTTCATCTTCACATGCATTCTGTGGAGCTTAATGTTCTCATATGCTAAACAAGCAAGAATAGGAAGCAATATACCAACATGAATCCATATAAACGATAGCTCTAGAAATAAATCAATCATCCTCCATCACCTCCTCCGATACCTTTTCACAATATTCCCATCTTACCATACTCACTGAGCAAGAACAAATCTGTTTTCCTGTATTTATTTTTCTTTTTTCGACACAGCCAGGGCTTGTTTAATATTCTTCTTAAAGGATAACTTCCCGTACATCAGTACGCCGCCTTTGTAAACACGAGCTGCAATGACATTGATGATAATTGCGCTAATGACCATGATGCCAATTAACAACGCAATTTCAAATGGAGCGATCGACCCTACACCCACACGTAAAATTAAAAGCTGAGGTGTGAAAAATGGGATATAAGAGGCCACTGTAACGAATGGGGAATCTGGTGAACCTTGACTGAATGACACAATAAAGAACCCAATCAATGCAAGAAAAATCAATGGCTGTACAGACTGATTGACCTCTTCCGTTCGGCTGACAAGAGCGCCGAGCATAGCGGCAATCCCACCGAAAATAAAGTAGCCAAGCACAATCGATACAATACCATAACCTATAAGTGTTAGATCAATAACATCAGAAGATAGAAACTCTGAAATGTTTTCACCAGCGATGGTCATACCAATCACAAACGCAATAAGCAACGTAAATAAGTTAACAACACCGGCTAGGGCAATTCCTGTTAATTTACCAAACATCTGGACAACTGGATTGACACTTGAAACGAGTAGCTCCATTACTCGTGATGACTTCTCCGTAGCAACCTCGGTTGCAATCATTGTGCTAAAAAGAATGACGATAAAGAAAATCACATACGTAATGCCAAAGACTGTAAAAAAGGAAGCCGCGCTTTCTTCTTCACTTTCTACTGCCTCGCCCTCTTCTAATGATAACTGTTCAAACGCAATTGGCTGATAGACCGCAGCAAGCTGTTCTTCGTTAATATCTAGCTCACTCGTCAATACACCTTCTTTTAAACGCTGAATCTGCTGTTCCACATCCATAGCCACAGTTGTAGAATCATTATATAAAGAAACATCTAACGAATCAGTTGTACCTTTTAGTTGCACAACCCCATCATATGTACCGTCCTCAGCTTCGTTTAAAGCGTCTTCTAGAGATTGATTATCCATTAGCACAAACGTTGTCTCTTCCTCGAATTCGCTCGGTCCGGTTAAGCTTTGTGCGATAATGCCTGCATCTTCACTATCATCCACAACGGCAATCTTCGTAGCGTTATCGCTATCTCCATCTGAAAATAAATCTATAATAGTTGTAATATTTGTTAAGCCAATAATAAGAAGCATCATAAATGCCGATGAAATTAAAAACGATTTCGTGCGGATTTTAGCGCTTAATGTATGTGCAACAATTGTACCGAAATTATTCATTTGCATCTCCCCCTACTTTGTCGATAAAGATATCGTGTAAGCTCGGCTCTTCCACTTCAAACTTACGAACAAACCCTTTGTCAGCAAGAATGGAAAAAATCTCTTTCGCAGCGTCTTCATTCTCCACTTGAATTTTCACACCATTCTTTGTTTCCGTGTACTGGGTAACCTGATTCTGTTCTTTTAGAAAACTCAAGTCATAATCAGCGGAGATAGAAACGGTTTTAATACCGTAACCGCGTTTAATTTCCGTTAAATTTCCTTGAAGAACCGCTTTACCACGTTTCAACATAATAATGTCTTCACACATTTCTTCTACATTATTCATCTGGTGACTAGAGAACACAATCGTTGTCCCTTGATCTTGAATATGGCGCACTGCTGCTTTCAACATATCTGAATTAACTGGATCAAGACCACTGAAAGGTTCATCTAATATGAGCAATTCCGGTTTATGTAAGACAGCTGCGATAAACTGAATCTTTTGCTGATTCCCTTTAGAAAGCTCTTCTACTTTTTTCGTTTCATATTCCGTCACTTTAAAGCGTTCTAGCCATAAACGCATTTCATCAATAATGACATTCTTTTTCATTCCTTTTAACTTTCCTAAATAAATCAGTTGGTCTCTAACTGTTAACTTAGGATAAAGTCCTCGTTCCTCTGGCAAATAGCCAATCAGATTTGTGTACTTGTACGATAGCTTTTGTCCGTTCCACGTCACCGTTCCGTTTGAAGGTTCTAATAGGCCAATAATCATTCGGAACGTCGTTGTTTTACCTGCGCCGTTTGCTCCGAGCATGCCAAACATTTGCCCTTTTTCTACACTTACTGAAATACCATCCACTGCTGTATGATTCCCAAACTGTTTTTCTACGTTATCAATGATTAACGTCATTAAAGTCAACCCTTTCTATTTCGGCTTCAGCTATATACCAACTAAACGGCTATCATTTATTAGCCTTTCTTTTTTTACGGTTCATCTTCTATAATGGTTTCACTCTCTTAAAATCCCTCCTGATTAACACTGCAAAATCGAAGATGGTCATTTTGACTAAAAATGGATTAGCCCTTTCTATTTTACAGACTATTCTTCTTTTTTTCTATCTTAATTCATTTTTGATCTTTTAACGAGTAGACATATTTGTAACCCATTATACATATGATGGAACGAACCTATATGTGGTTTGACTCGACTTCCACTAACGAACAACGTCAGTCTATCTTTGCGGAGGTGTAAGAAATGGCCGTTATAAAAGCAAATTCCAGTGATGTTGATGTATTAGCACGATTAATGCGAGCAGAAGCAGAAGGAGAAGGAGAAGAGGGCATGCTCATGGCGGGGAACGTGATGGTGAACCGGACAAGAGTGAGATGTTTAGACTTTGGAGGGGTTAATAGCATTCCCGATATGGCTTATCAGTCTCCAGGTGGTTTTGAAGCTGTTCAGAAAAGCTATTTTTACCAACGAGCTCGTGAACGAGATAGACGTTTGGCGAGAAGGGTTATTAATGGGGAACGCTTCTATCCAGCCGAATTTGCATTATGGTTCTTTCGTCCTGACGGTCCTTGTCCAGCAGAATGGTGGGGGCAGTGGAACACAGGCCGTTACAAAGCACACTGCTTTTATCAACCAACACCAGCTGAATGCGAAGAAGTCTTTAATACGTTTTAAGATTAAAAAGGAGTGATCACATGTACCAAAATCAGTGGCAAAATCAAGGTGGGCAACAAGGCCAAGGGAGCGGGCAGGAACACCACCAAGGGCAGTCTATGCAAGGCCAACCGATGTATGGCCAACAATCTATGCAACAACAATCGCCTCAGCCTTACTTTTCTTCACAAAACTACCAGACGCCAGGCTTTGTTCAACAGCAGATGTCAGGTGTAGATGCAAGCATGTTGCCAATTGAACAGTCATTTATTGAAAATATTTTGCGTTTAAATCGCGGCAAACTTGTAACAGTTCATCAGACATTTGAAGGCAACAGTGAATGGAATGCGCGAGTGTTTCGCGGTCGCATTGAAGAAGCCGGACGCGACCACATTATTATTGGCAATCCAGAAACCGGAGAGTATTATTTACTTTTAATGGTGAATTTAGATTTTATTACGTTTGATGAACCAATTGATTATACATACCAATATGGGTATGAACCGAGTTTATCCCAGTATTCACCTCGCTAACTCAAAGAGGCTGGGACATAACGAAAAGTAGTATTTGAAAAGACGAATAGTCTAAAATATGTTGAGTAGCACCGCTACAGGAGAATCCTTCCGCTCATTTTCATATAAAACAAACGACGAACGTTCCTATTTTCAGGAATGTTCGTCATTTTGGTCTGTCTATCTACTTTTGTCCCAGCCTCTTTTTGCTTATTTAAAAATGGCGCATAGCCGCAATTCCTAGCAATATCCAGCCAACAATAAAAGCAAGTCCGCCAATAGGTGTAATGGCACCAAGCTTCGTTATGCCTGTTAGCGCCATAACGTATAGGCTACCCGAGAAAAGAACAATACCTATTAAAAACGCCCAACCTGCTCCATGAATCATTTGATTGCCGAGCATTTTTACCGACAGTACCCCTACAAACAATAAACCGATACCGTGAATCATATGATATTGTACACCTGTCTGGTAATTTTTTAACATCCGCTCGCTAATGCGCCCTTCCAAACCGTGTGCGCCAAATGCACCAATGGCTACAGCTAGCGCCATGACAATCGCACCAATGAAAATAAAAAGTTTTCCCATATTCGAGCACTCCTTCCATATAACACTCATTCCTGTTAAATTCCCATCCATCGCGTTCCATTCAAGCCCATGCTATGATAAGGTAAACGAAATTCGGAGGGGATGGTATGATACGCGTTCGTCCTTATACTTTAGCTGATTTTGATGGTTTATTACAAGTCCAAAAAGAAGCATTTCCACCGCCTTATCCAGGGGAACAACTTTGGAGTAAAGATGACATCTCAGCTCATGTAGACACCTTTCCAGAAGGCGCCCTTCTTGCTGAATACAATAACACCATCGTCGGTTCAGCTACATCGCTGTTAACAAATGCTGCCGACCATTCTCATTCTTGGAGTGACATAAGTGATAATGGAACCATTCGGCAAACCCATGACCCTAATGGTAAGACGTTGTATGGAATTGATTTATGTGTACATCCGACGTACAGAAATCTTGGAATTGCAAAAGCCCTTTATGATGCAAGAAAAGAAACCGTACGAACGTTACAGTTGCACCGCTATGCCGCGGGGAGTCGATTACCTGGTTATCATCACTATGCACAAACATTACCCATAGAAGAATACGTCGAGAGTGTACAAGCAGGTAAGAGAACGGACCCTGTTCTTTCCTTTATGTTAAAACAAGGATTAACCGTTGTTCGCATTGAAAAAGACTATTTACCA
This sequence comes from Shouchella oshimensis, assembly GCF_004375095.1. Classification (NCBI taxonomy): domain Bacteria; kingdom Bacillati; phylum Bacillota; class Bacilli; order Caryophanales; family Bacillaceae; genus Shouchella; species Shouchella oshimensis. The sequence continues at coordinate 563,648 of NZ_SNUX01000004.1, forward strand.
GACGTAGAATCAAACAATTATGGTGTGCTTGTAGAATGGCGGCCTTGAATATCCTGTGTTTGAAAAAAAGGCGACCATCCATTTAAGGATAATCGCCTTTTGTCCATTTGTCTAAAAATCAAGCAAATTTCGTTTTTCTTCTCGCTCATCTGCTTCTGTCGTTGACTGTTTGAGTACTGGTTTTTGTGGAGGCGGTTGAACAGGAGATTGTACAACTGGCTTTTGCAGTGTTGATGTTTGAAGTGGTTCATCTACTTGCTGACTGCCTTTTATCACATGACAGTAACTTTCAATAACGGATGCCGCTTCTTTTACATCTATCCAGCTGTCCCTGCTTGCCGCTCCTTTCATCTTTTCTATTTGTCGTTCCATTTGTTCAATAAGATGTTCAACTTTAATGAGCATAGTGTCCTCCTTTCGAACACAGCTCTATGATAGCATGCTTCAGCCGTTCAATGCGAGAGTGTGGTTACTTTTTAGCCGCAAGGGCTTTGTATAAGTCAGATAGTGTTGCATAACCTGCATGATCGGCAACCACTAGATGCTTCACCCATAATTGTGCAGCCATGTGGGCATCTGCAAGAGCATGATGTCGATTCCCTACCGCAATATCGTATGCATGACACCAATCTTCTAACTGTTCAAACGACTGATGCGCTGCTGTAAGTTGCGTCAGAAAAGATGTATCAATTAAACGATGGGTGAACGTTCGACCGAGTTCATGCCACGTTGCGTGGCGCATAAACCGTCGTTCATGGGCAGCATGATGAGCAATAAGAGTAGAGGAACCAACAAACTGGTAGAAAGCCAGTAAAACGTCCTTTAACGCTTCTGATTGTTCTAACTCTGCAGTAGTCAAACCGGTTAGTTGTAAAATTTCTGCAGAAGGCGTCTGTTTTGGCTTAATGGTTTTATAGAAATGTTCATGTAAAATGGAAGAACCTTTAATTTTCACCGCTCCGATTGAAAGAATCGAGTCACCATAATCTGGCTGAAACCCACTTGTCTCTAAGTCAAAAACCACCATTGGTAATTCACGCAGTGGTTCATCCAGCACATCCTTTTGCGCTTCCTTTTGATACTGACGAAAACGCGCCATTTGACTTGCTTGATCTGCACTTGAAGACGAGACACCTGGAGTGAATCTAGCCGAGATTTGCCGCATGATCGTTATTAAGTTCATACTACCACACGCCTATTCATGATTTTGTTGAATGCTCCGATAAAATGATCGTCCTTCTCGAATACATTTTTTAAGGAATTTCCGCTCTTCTTTTGTAAGGGTTTCCGGAAAAACATGTGTAAATGTTCCATGATTCTCTCCCCATAGCACACGTTTAGTTTGGATCTCTAAAAAAGATGCCATTACGTGTTGCTCACTATTGATAAACGCACTTTGCTGCATACGTTCCAATGTCGAAGCCGCATCAATTCCTTCCTGCAAGGCAAGTAATCGCATCCCGTTCACATAAGGAAAGAGCACCTGTTCTTTTAAATTGATTGTTCCTTGGTATTCACCATACTGTTCTTCCAACAATTGTCCAAATCCATTCAATCCTTTAGGAATTCTACCTGTATTTTCCGTAAAGCGACTCATCGGTATGCGTCCTTCCTTTATTTCTAAAAAAAGACGTTGCTTTAGGTGGGTGAGCCACTGATTGTCACCTAACACCGTTCTAGAATCAAAAAACGTTAATAAATAGCGGACATGCTCAAATTGATTTTCTTTTATCCAAAAGTCAAGTTGTTCATTCCATTCCTTATAGGATCGACACCAGCGTTTAGTTGAGGCCATAACCCCTCCTTCACACCGTTCATATCCCTTATCTTCAAGTGCTTTAACGATCTCTTCTCCTAAAGTAAGAAAGTATCGTTGACACGCTTCTTCTCCATCGTAAATGATGCCATGATCTTGATCGGTTTGATAGAGCTGTTCCTCTCTTCCGGCACTGCCCATAAAGAAAAACGCAAAGGGAGCAGGGATTTTTCCCAGCTCCTTCGTCGTCTTATCTAAAGCAACTTGTAAAGCATCATTACGTTGCTGTTCTTGCTGATTTAAACGCTGCTTCATTAATTCTGATATCTCCACCATTATGAGCCTATATTCGAAGAACGTTCTTGTTCTTGCTGAACATTCTCAGGATAGCCGTATGAACCGTGTTCACTCATATCTAGACCAAGAATTTCTTCTTCTTCTGTTACACGTAGTGTACCGCCAACAAGACTCTTTGTAAGGAGAAGTAAGACGTAAGAAGCACCAAATGCAAACGCAGCACATACTACAACGCTTAAGGCTTGCACGCCTAATTGATCAATTCCTCCACCATAGAATAAGCCAGCTCGACCACCGTTTAATGCTGCAAGCTCAGGTGTAGCAAAAAATCCTGTCGAAAGCGTGCCCCAGACACCAGCCACTCCGTGTACACTAAGCGCAAAAATAGGATCATCGATTTTTAACTTGTCAAACATTCTCATACTAACAACTACTATTAGTCCACCGATCATACCGATCACAACCGCAGCCCAAGGATCAACGAAAGCACACGATGCAGTAATAGCAACAAGACCGGCTAATGCTCCGTTTAACGTTGTTGGGACATCGGCTTTGCCACTCATTGCCCAAACTAAGAATAATGCTGCAATCGTTCCTGCACCTGCTGCTAGCTGTGTATTTAAGGCAACAAAGCCAAAAAATGCTCCATCAAGCCCACCTGTTGAGCCTGCATTAAAACCAAACCAACCAACCCAAAGGATCAATACACCTAAAGCCGTATACACCTGGTTATGTCCAGATAAATCGTTCACTTTTCCGTTTTTACCATATTTACCGAGGCGAGGCTTTAATAGGATTGTCGCAGCAAGAGCTGCCATTGCACCTGTTAAGTGAACAACTGTTGAGCCGGCAAAGTCTTGCTTCCCTAAATCAGCAAGCCATCCCTGATCAGACCATATCCAGTGTGCCACTAACGGATAGACAAATGCTGAAAATAGAACCGCAAAAATTGCGTAAGCCGCAAGCTTCCCTCTTTCAGCGAATCCACCAAAAGCAATCGTTAAAGCAATTGCTGCAAACGTTAATTGAAAAAAGAAATCGACAGAACCAATTCCATCCGTCGCACTACCATAAAAGAAATTAGAAAGACCTATAATTGCATTTCCTTCTCCATAAATAAATCCGTAACCCACTGCCCAGAATACTAACGAGGCGACCCCTACTGTAAAAATGGTCTTTCCAGCAATATGACCCGCATTCTTCATTCGGGTAGAGCCTGCCTCAAGAAGAATAAATCCCCCTTGCATTAATAGAACTAGGACGGCGGCAACCGTTAGCCATAAATTATCTACTAATACCAATGCTTCATCTCCACTCATCTACAATCCCCCTCGTATAAAATGGTTTATCTATATGATCATTATAAGCGGATGTCGAAATTGTTCCATAAGTCCGTCAGTTTATCTGACAGTCTTTCTTCCTTTTTTTGACCAACATAGGATTCGTTTTGGATACATACACTATACTCGGCTTGATCAACACATTTTCGAATAGGGGGCATTTAAATGATGAATCAACAACCATCAGGACACGTTAACTCTTCACAGGTAGCTCCTACGTTAAACCACGGAGGACATGATTTATTCGACAGTCATGAAATTATAGCTGGAATGATCAATGTACTTGATCAATATATGATCTTTCGCACATTTATGTCGGACCAAGAGCTCATTTCTTTACTGGATCGTCAATATACCTTTATTGAAAGCCAGTATAATGTTCTTGCTCAAGCGTTCTCCACAGGGCAACCACCAAGCCAGTCAACAGGTGTATACAAGATGACCCTTTCACATGATGTTCAGTTTGGTCTTACACCAAGCCAACCGAAAAAGCCAAACCGCAACATTTCAGAAGTGAAAGAGGCAGGTTTATCTGCCCATATGCTCGGTTTAATTAAAGGACAAGCATCACTCATGGGAATGGCTGCTTCTGAGATCACCAACCCGATCGTCCGTCGAATTGTAGCAGACACGGTACCGAACTTTATAGAATTAGCCTATGAAATTTTTCTGTACCAAAATAAGCATCAGTATTATCAAGTTCCACAGCTAAATGACCGCGATGCCCAAGCTATGACAAGTGCGTATCAGCCAGTTATTGGCCAAAAGGCAACAATGCCACAGCCAAAAACACCTATCCAGTAAAAAAACAGCTGCTTTTCGTATACGAAAAGCAGCTGTTTTGCTATGATTTTATTGGTTTCTTCGCAAACCACTTTAATAAAAAAGGTAAGGCTAGAAACAGGCCAAGCACTCGTAACATTTGCAACGTCGCCACTACGGTTGCATCTAGCTGTAATGTCGCCGCGGTAGATGCCATTTCAGCAGCTCCTGCCGGAACAATAGCAAGCAACGTTGTATAAAATGGGAGCGGGCTTAAAACGAAAAAAATTAAAGCCAATCCAATACTCATTAAGACATACAACAAAAGTGTCAACGCACTAGCTCCACCAATTCGCTTTAATTCTTTCACTGTTTTCCGGTCAAACCTCATTCCGATCAACGAACCAATTAACACTTGTGCCATCCCCATTACAACGTTTGGCATAGCATAGTCTGGAACAGCAAGTTGATGAGCAGTAAAGCCAAACAGAATCGCAACAAACATTGGCGCACCTGGAAAAGAAAGAAAACGACTAAGAAAGAACACCAGAATAGCTAAACCGAAGGCTAGCCCAATCAACCCTCCATCCGCCCACAGCCCTTGTGGCTCTTCTATTATAGGTACAGCATTGGCCCTTGAACCAACACCAACGATAAGGGGCACTGAAAACACAAATAAGGTAATGCGTGCTGTATGAAATGCAGCAACAATTCGCTGGTCAGCCTGGTACCGTTCACTAAGCGCAATCACTTCTGATGCGCCTCCTGGTAAACAACAAAAGAAAGCTGTATTCCCTTCAAGCTTCGTCCATTTACCAAACAGCTTCCCAAGAGCAATGCCACCAATAAGAGTGAGTACTAATGATAACAGGAAAGCCGGTAATAGTGTTCGATATGCCCAAACCTCTTCTGGAACAACCATAAACCCAATTACCACACCAACTAGAGCAAGGGATAACGTAAACAATTCGCTTCGAAAGATGAGCTTATCTATGAAAAAAGACCAAACCATTCCTGTTAACAAGGCACCCAGCAACCACCCAGCTGGTAGCCCTACCCATTGGAAAAACCAACCGATTAGAAACGAAGTGGTAAAAAAAAGCAGCTTACTCCCCATTTGATCCTTTCCCTTCAATCGTTAACGGCAGCTGCCAATCAATAGGTGTCTCGTCCATCGACGTAAGCCACTTATTGATTTTTGAAAATGGGCGACTTCCAAAAAAACCTCTATGGGCCGAAAACGGACTCGGGTGTGGCGATTGGACAATAAAATGCTTGTTCTCATCAATTAACGCTAATTTTGCTTGTGCATGCTTTCCCCACAATACAAAAGCTACTGGTTTCTCTCGTTCGTTTAGCGTCGCAATGACGTTATTTGTAAAAACTTCCCACCCTTTCCCTTGGTGAGAACCTGGTTGCTTTTGACGAACGGATAGCACAGTATTTAATAACAATACACCTTGCTTCGCCCAGGACTCTAAATAACCGTGAGTAGGTGGTTGACAACCGATATCCTCTTCTAACTCTTTATACATATTTTTCAAAGAAGGCGGTGTTTTTACATCAGGCTTAACGGAAAAGCTTAATCCATGAGCTTGATTTGGTCCATGGTAAGGATCTTGACCAAGAATAACCACCTTTACGTCTTTATAAGGAGTAAGATGAAGCGCATTAAATAAATCATGCATAGGTGGATACACCACTTCATTTGCATATTCGTGCTTCAAAAATTCCCGTAGCTGGATATAATACTCTTTAGAAAACTCTTGACCGACATAGTCGTGCCAATCGTTCTGTAAAATCGTCATCTGTTTACTCCTTTCCTATCCGATTTCCTTCAATCATACGCCTCTCCGCATACGTTGACAAACAGAAGAGAACTGACGCGATCCGCCAGTTCTCTGTCTTATAAAAGCAAATGCCCCATTAAAACAATAATTGGTAACGTAATAATGGTTCGAACCAAGAAGATCAAAACAGCATCTAAAAATGTAATGGGTATTTTAGAGGCAACAAGAACGCCACCTGTTTCAGACATATAAATGAGCTGCGATACAGACAACGTCGCAATAATAAACAACGTTAATTCACTTGTAATGCCAAAGGACTCTGCTAAGATAGCAGGCAATAACATATCAGCAAAGCCAATCAAAAGGGTTTGGCTGGCTGCAGCCGCTTCTGGTATGTTCATCCATTCCAAAACCGGTACGAACGGTACTGCTAACCACTCAAAGACTGGCGTAAAATTAGCCACACCTGCCGCAATGGTACCAATTGCCATGACAACAGGCAGGACTCCAAACCATAAATCAAAGACCGTCTTGAAGCCTGTTTGAAGATTCTTTCCTTGCTTAAAGCTTTCTTCAGCGCGTAAGGATGCCTGAGCAAAGCCATTTTTTACGACGTTTTTTTCTTTTGGCTCTTCTTGACCTTCGCTACCATCAATATACGTATTGGCTTTACGCGATAACGGTGGAATCCTTGGCGTAATCACTGCCGCTACAAATCCTGCAATAAATAATGTTAAAAAGAATTGCCAGAACAAATGAGAAATCCCTAATCGACCTAATATCGAAATACTAAACGTAATGGAAACAACAGAAAAGGCAGAAGCAACGATAGCAGCCTCTCTCGCAGTATACTTTCCTGCTTCATATTGATTGTTCGACATCATAATACCTACAGTACCATCCCCGACCCAAGAAGCCATTGAATCGATCGAAGCACGACCTGGTAGGCGGAACAGCGGTCTCATGACGTTTTTTAATAATGAGCCGAAGAACTCCATTAACCCAAAGTTCAGTAGCAATGGTAAAAGCAACCCTGCAAACAAAAAGATTGAAAAAAGGAATGGAAGCAAGTCTGTTAACAATAACTGCCCTGTATCTTCCGAAATTAAGAATTCAGGCCCAACGTTCATAAACACAAGAATGGCTAGAATAGCCCCTACAATTCGGACGACAATCCAAACAGGTGTCGTCGCAAAGATACTTACCCAAAAAGATTCCGTTTGGCTTTGTTTCTTCACACGAGTGGCAATGATAGAAACAATAGCTGTCACAATGAGGAGTATGGTCACAATAACCGTAATAACCTCAACCGATAGCAACTCCATTAAGAAATCAGAAGCAAACATGACAGGTAGCTGTACAGATCGACCGTCCTCTGTATCAATGGGGATTGGTGTCATAAATAGAAAAATTCCAAGTATAGACGGAATGATAAACATTAATGCATTTTTAACTGTTACGTTATTCATAAAAAGTCCTCCGACCGGATAATAATAAGCAATAATGAATCATTATACAACTTCTTGTCTTTAAGCGCTATGGGAAATCTCATTATTAACGTTTTCTTTTTCTTCACTCTCTTCTGTCGATGTCCTTTTTAGTAAAGCTGTCACCCTTGAAAGCTCTTCCACCGCCATCTCAATTGTCTTAACTTTTTTAATGACCTCTTCCATTATGCCTACTTGTTCACTCGCTAAGGCTACACCATTTCTTGATTCTTCTCCACTTGCTTCACTTGCTTTTTTTAACGAATCAATTTGTTCTACTAACGCTAATGTACTAAAAGCAATTGATTGAGTAGAAGAAGAAACAGAATAAATATCACGATTTAAGCCGTTACACGCTAAATGAATCTCCCCTAATATTGTTTCGACTTCTGTATTAGCTGTAAGTCCATGCTGTATACCTTCGTTCCCACGGCTCACTTCATCTAGCACAGTTTGAACATCTCCCTGTACAGTTTCAATAACGGTTCCCATTTGACTTGCCGCTACTTGCGATTCAGCCGCTAGCTTTCTCACTTCTTCTGCTACTACTGCAAATCCCCTCCCTTGTTCTCCTGCATGTGCTGCTTCAATTTCTGCGTTTAGTGCAAGTAAGTTTGTTTGGTTCGCTATTGCAGAGACGGTTTGTACCGTTTCATACAAGCGCTTTGAGCGCTCATACAGATGATGAACCACTTCATATGTGCGTTTATTATTTTCTGCAATCGCTCCCATGTATGAGGTCGAATCATTTGCCTTTTTGTTTCCATCCTCAACAAGGTTTCGCACCGATTCTGTCGCATTTTCAGCGGCTGCCAACGCAACTGTTATGTGTTCCACCTTTTCTGAAAGATCATCTGTAGAACGTACACTTTCTTGAGACGTTCGTACTTGATCTTGCACTGCATGCATCATTCTTTGATTTCCTTTTTCAATGGTAGCGGCAGATTGTAACGTTTTGTTAGACTGGTCTGTCAGGTAAGTGGTAGAAGAAATAAGGGTTTGTGCTACAGTAGATGCTCTTTCCATTGTTCTTTTTAATTCTTCCGTCATCTGGTTAAACGCTTGTGTAAAATGGGCAAATTCATTCTCTCCAACTATTGGAAGAGGTTTGTGTGAGAAATCACCTGTTGCAAGTTGATTTGCTCTTCTCACTAGACGCTTTAATGGAATAAGAATCATACGAGCTTGATGTCTCGCTATCCATGCACCAATGATAATGAACGCGACAAGAACGACCCACAAAAATAGCAGCTGTACGGATAATGATTGCTGCAATGTGGTTAATTGCTCTACGTGTTCACTTCCTACTTTTCCCGAAAGTTGCTCTAGCGTTTGGTTCGTTGTTCTCATAAAAAATGTAACGAGTACACCAAACAAGATTATGAGTCCTCCTATCACACTGTACCCTTTCACTAATTTCTTCTGTATCAAGACGTCTCCTCCTTAATCTACTGTTCTTCTCCTATATATCGGAAAATTGATCGATCCTTTCCATATGAGTAACATACTTTCCCTGTCGTTTTTTTTCTACTATAATAGACACAACAGAGATAAAGGAGAGACTAAATCATGAAACGATACAAAGCGTTAACGATTGCAGGATCTGATACAAGTGGTGGAGCAGGTATTCAGGCCGACTTAAAAACGTTCCAAGAGTTACAAGTATACGGAATGAACGCCCTTACGACTATTGTTGCTCAAAATCCATTTGAAGGCTGGGCACACGAAGTCTTCCCACAAAATCCCGCTATTGTTGCTAAACAAATTGATACAGTATTAAAAGGCATTGGCGTAGATGCAGTCAAGACAGGAATGCTTGGATCAATTGAGATTATTAACATCGTCGCTGAAAAAGTGGACCAATACGGCGTTGATCAACTCGTTGTTGATCCAGTAATGGTGTGTAAAGGTGCTGACGAGGCGTTAAATCCAGAGACCGATGCATGCTTACGAGACGTGCTTGTACCAAAAGCATTTGTTGTGACACCGAATTTATTTGAAGCAACGCAATTATCCGGTGTAGCCATTTCGTCTCTTGAAGATATGAAAGTTGCGGCAAAAGCTATTCATGAGCTAGGTGCGAAGCATGTGGTTATTAAAGGCGGTAGTAAGCTTGAATCCGCCCAAGCTGTTGATGTATGGTATGACGGAGAAGAGTTCCATCTCCTTGAATCAGATGAAATTAACACAACGTATACTCATGGTGCAGGCTGCACATTCGCAGCGGCAATCGCCGCTTCATTAGCTAAAGGAAAAGATGTAAAAGAAGCCATCTATACAGCAAAATCCTTTGTTACCGCCGCCATTAAACACGGAAGTCGTTTAAATGAATACGTCGGCTCCGTTGCTCACGGCGCTTACAACCTTGAACATAAGTAAGACTAGGAGAACGCATAGTGACATCATTATGCGTTCTTTTCTTCCTTAAGCCATGCAGCAAGAGCTTCAATGTCTTTTGCAAACATCCGATCTTCTGTAATGGCGGAAACGATCTTTCTCATTTGAACGTGCCACCTACAAGTAGCTGTCGCCATGTTCTCCGTACCGCGATAAGAAGTCGCCTCCATTGCACAAATCGCTTCAATCGCATAAACATGCCTCACATTCGCAACGACTTCCAATGCATGACGAGCTCCAATCGTCCCCATACTTACATGGTCTTCTTGATTTGCCGAAGATGGGATTGAATCGACACTTGCAGGATGAGCGAGCGTCTTATTCTCCGATACAAGAGCAGCCGCAACATACTGCATAATCATCGCACCAGACTGCAATCCTGGCGCCGGACTTAAAAAAGGTGGTAACGTATTAAGCTGTGGATTCACTAGCCGTTCAATTCGCCGTTCAGAGATATTCCCAAGTTCCGCCATCGCAATCGCCATAAAGTCCATCGCCAATGCAATCGGCTGACCATGAAAATTCCCTCCGGAAATGACTTTTTTCCCACCTTCAACTATAAGCGGATTATCAGTCGCTGCATTCATTTCGATGATGAGCTTCTCTTTTACATAGCCTAAAGTCTGCCATGTTGCTCCATGGACTTGCGGAATACAGCGTAACGAATAAGCGTCTTGAACTCGTTTTTCCCCTTGAGTGGTCACTAACCGACTATCCTTTAAATACGATCTTATTCGAGCGGCACAAGCCGTTTGCTCTGGGTATCCTCTAGCTCTATGAATAGATTCATCAAACGCATCTATAATTCCTTCTAATCCTTCTAACGTTATAGAAGCGATCTTCTCTGCATCATAGGCTAACTTTTCCGCTTCTAAATACGCTATCACACCTGTTGCAGTCATAGCTTGAGTACCATTAATAAGCGCCAAGCCTTCTTTAGCCTGTAACCGAATCGGTGCCATACCAAGCATTTGTAAAGCCTCAAGCGCGGACCTCTTTACACCTCTATACCAAACGTCGCCTTCACCAATTAACGGCAATGCTAAATGAGCCAGCGGTGCTAAATCCCCACTAGCCCCAAGGGAGCCTTTTTGGGGTACGCACGGATAGACATCCATATTAACAAAATCAAGGAGTCGCTGTATCACCTCTATTCGAATGCCTGAGTACCCCTTTACAAGTGCATTCGCCCGTAACAGCATCATCGTCTTTGTTACATCCTTCTCAAACAATGGACCGACCCCACATGCATGGGACACTAACAAATTACGCTGCAACTCTTCTACATCCTCTTTTTCAATTCGGACATCACTAAATTTACCAAAACCAGTGTTTATCCCGTAAACCGTCCGCTGTTCCTCCACAATTTCCTCAACAGCTGAACGACTGTGATGAATGGAAGAGATACACGCAGAATCAATTGCCACTTGTTCGCTTTGCCATAAGATCTTTTTCACATCTTCCATTTCTAATGTTTTTCCAGTTAAATAAACCATAGCTTCACCCCTCTAGTTCATTAAAGCTATAAAAAAGAAGCCGCCCGCTGAAATGATCCTCATTTCAAAGCGAACAGCTCCTGATTCCTTATAACGAGATACCGACAAGACCGAACATTCATGTCTTTCACTCCATTTCGATCATTCTAATAACTAAAGTGTAGGGTTTCATGCTACAATTGTCAACGACTGACATGAAAGGAAAAACGACTTATGACTCATTCAAAAAGACGCATTACACAACAACATCCTCACCAATTAACAAAACAAATACTTTCAATTGATTCTGCTTTACTCATTGCCTCTGCAACAATTCTCGGCTACTTAGTTGCTTACCGCTATCAAATGGGGCAATTTGACTATTACCAAATCAATGAAATCCTTTTTGGGCAGATTTATTTGAATCACATCATCATCGCCATGACTGCGGTTTTTATTTTTATTATTGCCATCTTGGTCATTCAAATTGTACTAAACTGGTATTATAAGCAGCTACCTTATTTTTGGTCAAAAGTAGCAAGCCATATTCTACCTTGGTTTCTTTTTTATCCAGCGATTGCATTTTTGTACGACCAATCCATCTTTTACTTTGTTCCCTTTGCCATTGCTGCTTATTATTTCATCGTTCCTTTATTTTATGGGCGCATACAGCATTATAAAACCACCTTTTTAGAAAAATTGATAACACCGTATGACAATTGGAACTGGCGCGATTATGTTCCATCCTTTATTAAAGATACAAAATTAGAAAAACAGCTCTTATTTAGCATCGTTATTCTAATCCTTCTCCCACAGCTTTCTTTTTTTATTGGTCATTATCTAGCTAGTAACCAGACAGACTACTTGTTATTTAATCATGAAGAAAGAACTCATATCGTTTTGACAACAACGAACGATTCTCTTATTGTCGCACCTTTCAATGCAGAGGACCTTACATTCGAGCAAGAATACACCATTGTTCCGTATAACGGCGTATCAGCATCTTTGTATTCGTTTGATCCTGTCTCCTTAACTTCCGGAATTAAACCTCAGAGCGAATGAAAAAACCACTGACTCGGGTCAGTGGTTTTGTTACGCTGTCTTAAAACTTGCTTTGGTAAGCTGTAAGCTCCCATGCATGAACACTTGTGCGGAAATCATCCCACTCGCCACGTTTTAGCTCAATGTACTCACCAAACGCATGCTCACCAAATGTTTCCCGCCCAATGGAACCTGCTTCAAAACGATCAATAGCGGATTCAAGGCTTGTTGGTAGATTCTCAATTCCACGCTCACTAATTTCCGCCTCTGTCATGTTGAAAATATCTGCGTCAACAGAAGCAGGACACTCTTTTTCATTTTCCACACCATCTAAACCAGCTGCAGCTACAACAGCAAACGCAAGATACGGATTTGCAGATGGATCTGGACAACGAATTTCTACTCGCGTTCCCGCTCCTCTTGTCGCCGGGATACGCACTAACGCTGAACGGTTTGAAGCAGACCAAGCGATATAACAAGGCGCTTCGTAGCCAGGAACAAGACGTTTGTACGAGTTAACAAGCGGATTTGTTACCGCAACAAAATCTTTTACGTTGTCCAGCAATCCAGCAATAAAGTGATACGCTGTTTTGGATAGCGCAATTTTGTCGTCTTCGTTATAGAAGCTGTTCTCTTGCTTCTCGATATCAAATAGAGACATGTTCACGTGCATGCCGTTTCCATTTTCCCCACCAAGTGGTTTAGGCATAAACGTTGCATGTAAGCCGAACTGCTTTGCTACAGTTTTTACGACCCATTTATAAGTTGTCGCTGCATCGGCAGAGCCAAGAGCGTCAGAATATTTAAAATTAATTTCGTGCTGTCCAATCGCTACTTCGTGGTGAGACGCTTCAATTGTGAAGCCCATCATACGTAGAGCTTTATAAATGGCTAAACGAACTTTCTCCCCATCATCTTTAGGTGACGGTTCAAAATAACCACCGACATCCTGTGTGCGAAGCGTTGGTTGACCAAATTCATCTGTATCAAATAAGAAAAACTCTAGCTCAGGCCCGACACTGATTGAATATCCTTTGTCTGCTGCACGCTTAACCGTCTTCTTTAAAATGTTACGAGGATCTCCATCAAAGTCAGAGCCATCAGGCTTTTTTACACTACACAAAAATCTCGCTTCTGAATAGCCTTCTTCCTCTGTCCAAGGTAACACAGCAAATGTCGATAAATCAGGGTTTAAATAAAGATCTGACTGATTGATTGGTGTGAAACCCGTAATAGAAGAACCATCAAACATGGTTTGCCCATTTACAGCTTGGTCCAACTGATCCGCTGTAATGGTTACATGCTTTAGCATGCCTTCAATATCAACGAATTGCATATGAAGTAGCTCAACATTCTTCTTTTCAATTGTCTCCCGAATCGTCTCTAACAAACTTTCTCTCGTCGGCGCTTGAGTTGCCATCTCGAAACACTCCCCTAGATTAGTAGATGTTATGCTCATCTTTTTCTTACTACTACTCTATGACGGATATGACATGCGCGCAATCGTTTTGTTAGATAATCTGACACACTATTCGCTCTGTTAAGGTAAAGGATCGCTATTTAAAAAATTTATTCAATGCCCGTCATTACCGTTTTATTTAGACAATTTTATAGCTCGTGAACCTATGAATAAAGCCGAACGTTTCAAAAGGAAGAAATAAATATAAATAATCGTTCGTTCAAATCAGTTTTATGACTACTTATAAAGTTGACTCCTTTGCATTCAAAAAACGCTATAAGCCATTGGATTTTCAAAAAATCACCCGAGCTTATAGCGCTTTTTTCAAATATTAAACTTGATCTACTGGCTCTAACGGTTCTTTCGGCTTACGTACAAGCGCCATAATGCCGGCAATTAAATAAAGGATTAAAGGAATTGCTGGAAGAATTAACGCGATTAATAAGAAGCTCGTCGCTCCATAAAAAATTGCCGATCCTAAGAACAAAATACTGGCAACGATGGGCTTTTTCTTCACCATCACAACCGCTACGATACCAGCGATTGCTGGGATAAGAGATCCTGCCGTTAACAATCCGAAATTCACCATTTCAATCATTTCTAACATTTCATTTGCTTGCTCTTCATTTAATGGATCTTGACCAGGTTCTAGTAACTCACTATTTTCATTTGTTGCTTCTAAAACAATTTCCTCAAATAATCCCTGATCAGCTCCAACTGCTAAAACACCTAAAAACAATGTACCTAGAAAAAATAAAACGATCCCTATAATACCAAGAACTCTTTCACCTGTTCGTTTAATCACTGTCATCTCTCCTTTTTCGATCCCCATGCTTATGTATGATATAAATTATGCTTTTATGATCGTATCATAATTCTCTATTCCTATACAGAAAAAACCTGCCGAAAAGCGACAGGTTATTTTCATACTGTTAAGACGAGCGCTTTGCCCATTGGCGCTTTTGACCGCCTTTTGGCTGATCGCTTCTGCTACGCTTCTGGTTAAAAGCGTTACGACGATCTTTGCTACGTCCATCACGACGACGGTTTCCACCGTTTCCGCCATTTCCACCACGGCCATCATGACGCTTTTTCGAACGAAGTGGTGCTTCACTTGTTAGTGCAACAGGCGTTTCATTCGGCTCTTTTGTTAAAAGCTTTAATGCTGCTGATAAGGCAGTAACTGCGTCTGTTTCTTGTAATATTTCTTTTGCTTCCACACGGTAATGGTCCTGATCGCCTTCCGTTGTTAACTCACGAAGCTGGTTGAGTACAAGTTGTTTCTGTCCAGCTAACGCTTCATCATACGTAGGTTTCGGACGTGCCGTCATACGCTTTTTGGAAACTTTTTCAATTAATTTTACGTGGTCACGCTCTGGCTTCGTTGAAAGAGTAATCGCAATACCTGATCTTCCAGCACGACCTGTACGTCCAATTCTGTGTACGTAACTCTCAGGATCCTGTGGTAAATCAAAGTTAAATACGTGGGTTACACCGCTAATATCTAATCCACGGGCAGCCACATCTGTTGCAACTAAGATGTCAATTAAGCCACTCTTAAATTTACGCAAGACGCTGTTACGCTTCGCTTGATTTAAGTCACCATGTAAGCCCTCTGCACGGTAGCCACGCTTGATAAGTGCTTCTGAAAGCTCATCTACACGACGCTTCGTACGACCAAAAACGATTGAAAGTTCAGGTGTTTCTAAGTCAAGTAAACGACAGAACACATCAAACTTCTCACGCTCATGCACTTCAACATATTGCTGAGCAATATTTTCCATTGTTACTTCTTTTGCTTTAACCGCAATACGTTTCGGGTTTTTCATAAATTTGCTTGCTAGTGACTCCATACGGCGAGGCATTGTCGCTGAAAACAAAAGCGTTTGTCTTGTATCTTGTGGCGTTTCCGCTAAGATTGTTTCGATATCTTCAATGAAGCCCATGTTTAGCATTTCGTCTGCTTCGTCAAGCACAACCGTCTCAATCGTTTGCAAACGAACCGTACCTCTGCGCATATGGTCCATTAAACGACCTGGCGTTGCAACAATGACATGCGGCTTTGCTTTTAATGCGCGAATTTGCTTCCCAAAGTCTTCTCCACCGTATACAACAACGGTACGAACCCCTTTTTCACGTCCAAACTGACGAATCGACTGCTCTACTTGATTCGCAAGTTCACGAGTAGGTGCTAGCACAAGCCCTTGTAAAACTGGTTGCGATGCATCAATACGATCCACCATTGGAATACCGAATGCGCCTGTCTTTCCTGTTCCGGTTTGCGCTTGCCCGATGACATCCTCACCGTCTTTTACAAGTTCTATTGTTTGCTGTTGGATAGGCGTAGGCTCTGTAAAGCCCATATTTGTGATGGCTTGAACAACACGTGTGTCCAGACCAAATTGATCAAACTGTGTCAAGTGTTAAAAACTCCTCATTTTTTTATATTTAAGCGCCTTAAACGCATCGAAAAGGCTGTCTTGATGCAAAAAGCCAGTGAAGTCGGCTCGCTTTGAACATCGAGACAGCCTTAAAGCTCTCTTGATTGCTTAAAATCTACAACTATACATCATAGGCGCTCATCTGTACTCAAGCAAATATCTTACCATACTATTGAAGGTTCCGCAATAGCCGCTTTCCTTCTAATAATCAACTTTTACCGTTTGCGTGACTGATGTTTCCCTCGTACCATCGGTCCCTACACTTAGTTTAACCAATTGAAAAAAAATAATAACACGGTTTTACAGCACAAGCATAACAGCCACCACTTAACGGTTCATAAAAAAGCATGTGCAACGATAGCGCATGCTTTCTCAATTCTTATGAACTAGGGGCTTCCTCCCCATTTAAAAAGGCTCTGAATGTCTCTGGCGGCTGGTTTCCAACAACGCGACGTACTTCTTCACCATTTTCAAATGCAATTAATGTAGGTGTTGATTGAATGTTATACGCTGCTGAATCATATTCCAGCACGTTGTATTGGTCAACTGTTATGTCTTCGTCTCCTGCAACATCCATTAAGACTGGTGTTGCTTCTTTACAATAGCTACATACAGGAGAAAAGAAATAAACAATGGCATCTTCCCCATTTGCAAGTTTTTCTTCTAAATCATCTGGCATAATAATATTTTGATAGTTTGGATCATCAAGCTGATCAATCGTTGCTGAATCCAAATCGTCTGTGTCGTACTGGGTATTATTTTCAAGCTGCTGACTTTGCCCCATATTTTGGATGACAATCAAAATAATAAAGACGGCCACAACAGCGCCACCAATCCAAAGTAATTTCTTCACGCAACTTCCTCCTTACGTTTTTTAATCGTGTATAAACTTGTACTAAAAATAAGAATAAATGCGGTTCCTGCAAGAAATGGAATCGTAATAAAGCCTAACCAGTTTATATATTCTCCTGAACAAGAGACAAGACCACAACCAAGCACATCGTCTTCATTTACCGGAAGTTTCTGAATGGCGTAATGGTAAATCGAAATGACCATACCGATTCCAGATAAAATAGCTGAATAGATGGCAACCCCTGTATCTTTACGAATAATGCCGACACCAATCAGAAGAACAAGTGGATACATAAAAATTCGCTGGTACCAACATAGCGCACAAGGCTCGAACCCTTTAATTTCAGAAAAATAAAGCGATCCAAGTGTTGCGACGAACGATACAAGCCATGCAAACAAAAGACTGTTTTCAATCTTCTTACTCACAAACATTCCGCCTCCCACGAACCAAACTTTCGTACAATTGTACTCCAATTAAAGCCACTATAACATGTCAAAATCCCGAACATTGAATTAGAATTCACTTTCCTCTACTGTTTTTCTTCTGTTTCATGTCTAAAATTAGTCAGACTGGTCAATTGTAATAAGAGAAAAAACTTTGGAGGCTCGAATATGAGTGAAATGAAACAACCATTAACATCCATTTGGCAACTTTCTTCTCACGATAAACCTTACCCCCATTTGGATCACAATATTGAAGTCGATATTGCGATTGTCGGTGGTGGCATAACCGGTTTAACCTCAGCTTATTTACTTGCTGAGGCCGGAAAGCAAGTGGCGGTTCTTGACGCCACCTCGTTCGGACGAGGTACTACGGGCCATAGCACAGCCAAATTAACTGTTCAACACGACTTCATTTACGACGAACTTCTTTCACATGTAGGAAAAGAAAAAGCACAGCAATACTACCAATCTCAAAACGACGCACTTGCATACGTTCGTAAGCTTGTGAAAGACAAGCAACTAGAGTGTGGATTCTCAGATGAAGACACGTATCTTTATGCAACTACACACCATGGCGAGCATCGGTTGAAACGTGAGAAAAAGGCATATGAACAGTTGGACATTCCACACGAATGGGTGACTGAATTACCAATCAATCTTACCATACGCGCTGCTTTAAAAATACCAAATCAAGCTCAATTTCACCCACTCGCTTACGTGTCCTTCCTATGCGATGAGCTGAACAAAAAAGGGGCCCAACTGTTTGAACACACCGTTTGTCAAAAAGTGACCCATGACAACGGTTCCGTTATCATACACACAAAAGATGGTCATACGGTAACCGCCAAAAAAGTCATTGCAGCTACACATTTCCCGTTTATTGATGGTGGCGGGCTTTATATGACACGATTGAAAGCGGATCGCTCATACGTGGTAGCCGGCACCACAAACGAACCGTGGGCCGGTGGCATGTACTTAAGTGCAGAACAGCCGAAACGATCCCTTCGTAGCGTAGAATTGCATGGAAAAACCTACATTTTAGTAGGCGGTGATCATCATAAAGCAGGTCAAGGAATGGATGCCCGAAATCATTACGACGCTTTGCGCACCTTTGCAGATGAGCAATTTAGCCATTTCACAGCCGAGCAGGAGTGGTCTGCACAGGATTTAACGACTCTAGATAATATTCCATACATTGGTCAACTTTCCTCCTTGCAAAAGAATGTATTTGTCGCAACAGGTTATCGAAAATGGGGGATGACAGGCGGCATATGCGCAGCACAAGTACTCACTGATTTAATTGTCGATGGAAACAGCCTATATTCAGACTTATACAAACCAATGCGCTTCCATTCCGATCCAAGCATTAAGCACTTTCTGACTGAAAACGCAGATGTTGCCAAACACTTAATCCAAGGGAAAGTACAAAATGATTATGAAAACATCGCTGAATTAGAAAACGGCCAAGGGGCAGTCGTTAAACACGACGGCAAACGAGCTGGAGCGTTTAAAGATGAGCGAGGTGATCTTCACCTAGTCGATACAACGTGTACTCATATGGGATGTGAATGCAACTGGAATCATGCCGACCTTACATGGGATTGTCCATGCCACGGTTCCCGCTTTTCCTATAAAGGAGAGGTTATTGAAGGCCCCGCAAAGGAACCACTAAAAAAACTAGATTAAGCTGTGTTGCCAGTGGCACACGGTTTTTTCTTTTTTGCTTTTATTTACAATCTAAGTAGGGTATGGAAAACTACAATTAAAAAGGAAGGTGCTCTCTATGTCCATTGGCGCTATCATACTGTCATTCTTATATTGGATTTGGCTGATCGCACTTGCAATTACCGTTATTGCAGTAGGTGTTTATGTTGGCATGCAGACTCATTACCGAAAAGTTAAAAAGATCGAAGCACAAGAGCGTCACACTTCACTTTTGCGTTCCGAAGGGGGAGAAAATTGAAAGCAAAAAAGCCTTGTGCCTTGAGACAGCTTTAATGAACATTCTCGAAGATAAACGAATAGGGATGAAAATCGTTATGGATATAGAAACTTGTTTCTGAAGATCATCTAGTGCGGTAAGTAGACACTGCGCTGTTTTTCTCCAACTAGAAAACTGCGTATGTCTCTATTCATAACCATTTTAATAGCACCCTTTACAACCATTTTCGAAACCAGGTACAGTGGAAACGACTTAAAATGTTTGTCTAATGAATTCATAGGAGTGCTCATTTTGGAAACGCATATTTACATGATAAGACATTGTGAATCACCAAAACTAGGTGGTAGTGAAGAAAGAAGAGGTCTAACTCGAAAAGGAAAAATGGATGCTAGTAAGTTAACTACATTGTTAAGGAATGAAGATATAGAGGTTTTTATTTCAAGTCCTTATACTCGTGCTCTTCTTTCAATAGAGGAATTAGCTACTGAATCTGGAAAGGAAATACTACTATGCGAAAACTTTAAAGAGTGTATATTTTCAAAAGGGGACAAAGTTGTACCTAATGAGCAAGTTTACCCTCTTGTAAAAAAAATGTTCTCGAACCATGAATACGCAATATTAGGCGGCGAAACGTATGATCAGTGTCTAGATAGAGCGATATTTGGATTAGAAAGAGTACGAAGAAACTTTGAAGGAAAAAGAATTGCGATTAGTACTCATGGATTTGTAATGACAATAATGATTCGCAATTTCATTAAACATATCGGTTTTGACTTTCTCATGGAGACTACAAAGCCTGATGTCTTTCTATTGAAATTCGATGGAATGACAGTAACTGAGTTTACTAGAATTTGGCGAGAAGTTTAATGGAGTGGTAACTGTTTTTAAAAAATTATTTAATTTATTTTTGGTCTAGTCTCAAATAAACGATTCCAGTTATTGGTTCATGAGGCATGATAGAATAGTTTTATCACAAATGAAAGGTTGGATTAGATGAGAAAGTTCTTGGTTTTATCTTTTGCATGCGGCTTTTTAGTTGCTTGCGGCGGAAATGCAAGTGAAGAAACAAACAGCGACAATGAAGAACGCTCCCATTCTACTGTTCGTGGATCAGAGGAAGAAGAGGTTACAAACGATTCAAATCAATCAGACTCACAAACAACCACCGAAGATGATGAGAAAGAACCGACAGATGCATCAGATGAAGAGCTTAGTGAGAGTGAATTGGAAGCGCTTCGAATTCTAACAGTTCCGATGGACTCCCCCTATGATGAGGATGGCAACATGAAACACGAGCATACTCAAATTGAGATTGTAGAGGACTATATGGACGATGACGGTCGTATTTATTTTGATTTAGACGAAGATCCGGTTCGAAACATTACAAACCCCGAGGACGAGAATATCGTCCATGTCACCAATTATGCCGATGTTTTTATAAATATAATAGAAGCAGAGGCTTTTCAATTGGATGAGGAATTGCGTGAAGAAGCCTACAAATTCATCATGCTTTCACCACCACAAGAGCTTGAAGGAAAAGATCCATCAGAATACCGAACATGGGAGGAAGCGTCAAACTTAGAGAGAGGCGTCATGCAAATGATTTACCTCACCGCTGCACCTATTCATAACATAGACTATATCGTTCAGGAAGATCTGTATAACCATGATGCCCTCCCCATTCTATTAGAAGAATTTGAAAAGCTTGGCTCTCCGATGGTTCTCTTCCCTGCACCTCAAACGGCGTATGACATGCAATTATTTGAACTTATACAAGACCTGCATCAAATGTGGGGACAATTAGGGCAATTCGAAAACCCAGCAGAGAACAAAGAAGAATTTGAAGAGCTTTACTTTCAAGTTAGACAAGAAACGAACGACTTAATTGTCCGAATGAATTTCTTACTGAGTGAAGAAATGTAAGACAACGAATCACGTATTGTCCCTCGCTTTTTACATTTGCCGAGTTCTCTTTAGTTAAAATCTTTGAATAGAAAAGAAAGAAGGGGGGTTTTTAATATATGTCTTTGTTATCGCAAAACAACTTCTTGATCGTTCGAAATTCAGTAATAAAATCATTTAAAAATCTTGATTGCAGTGGGGCCGCCCTCATGATTCTACACAATAATGAGCTAGTTGTAGAAGAATACTGGGGAACACACTCTAAACAAGAGAAAGCTCGATTAACTCAAGCAGATTCAAAGTTTCACCTTGCATCGTGTAGAAAAAGTTACATAGGCTTTGCAGTTGCTTATGCTACTCATCATGGCTTTATTCAATCTATCGATGAAGAAATTACTTGTTATCTTCCTACTGCACAACGAAAAGCTGTGTTTGAAGGAACGACGATTCGTCACCTATTAACGCATTCACATGGTTTAATGCAGCGTAATAACCAGATAGATCGGGAATTTCCAGCTGGCACTGGGTGGGCATATCGGGGAATCAATATTGAATTATTATCTACAATCGTTAACTATACTACAGGGAAAACAATTGCAGCTATTGTAAATGATGAAGTTTTTCGACCATTAAACCTAACAGAAACAAATTGGTATAATCAATTTGACAACACTTTCGTAGAAGTCATACGTAAACCTAAAGATAAAAACTGGTCCGCAGACAAGCATATAGATGGCAGTAAAATGAATATGTATGCTTCTGTTCGTGAACTAGCAACATGGGGACAATTGCATTTGAATAAAGGAGTTGTAAAAGGGAAACAACTTGTAAACCCTAACATACTTGAATTAGCTACATCGTTGCAAAGTCCAAGGTTTAAAAATCAAGATTTCCCTCAAAATGGCTTTTTGTGGTTTGTCAAAGATTCTTCAGCAAAACATTCAGAAATAGGTCCATTAGTACCTAAAGGGGCGTTTCAGATTCTAGGGTATACGGGTGTTACCTTACTAGTTATACCGGAAAAGAAGATTGTGGCTGTAAGAGCATTTAATAGCTTTGGGTCTCCTGAAGGATATCATTACTTAGAGGATGTTAGAGGTTTCGGGAATGCTATTATGCAATCCTTTAATTGAACAAATAAACCCGATTGAACGGAAACGTCAATCGGGTTTTCTACATTCTAAGTAGCTTTATGGTTAGTTACCTATTCATTGCAAACCGGATAGAGCTCACTAATAAATTCGAAAGCAACGTATATCATCGGCCTTCATCAATTAGTGAATTGACGACCTCCTATTCATGAATAAATTTATACCCATTCTCTTCAAGGTGTTTTTCAATATTTTTTGCGAGCGCACTCTCTTCCCAATTGCCACTTTGTATGATTTCCATTGATTGGTTCTCGTTATTAAGTAACGTTTCAACTTTTGCCAAGATACCTTCAGCCTCTTGAGGTGGAATAACCACAATGCCATCTTCATCCCCGAGTATGATGTCTCCGGGATGTACAACCTGCCCCCCGCAAGAAATATCTACATTTACTTCACCGGGTCCATTTTTATAAGGTCCTCTTCCTGTTACACCGGCAGCAAACACAGGGAAATCTTCTTTTTGAAGGTAATCAACATCACGAATACACCCATCAACAACGAATCCGGCAATGTTTTTACTTTTTGCAATCGAATACATAATATCTCCACATATACTATGATTCATATCTCTTCCAGCCTCCACTACAATGACATCACCAGGCTGCGCCATAAGGAGTGCTTGGTGAAATAACATATTATCAGCAATGGATGCTTTGACAGTTAAAGCCTGACCTAATAGCCTTTTTTGTTTGCCGAATGGCTTTATATAGGCATTCATGCTATACAACCGTTCCATACAATCAGATACATTTGCTGAAGGATATTCCCTAAAGCAATCCACTAAAGCCGGATTCAAATTCTCTCTATTTGTGTAAATTCGCTTCCCTACGCTCATAAACATTCTCCTTTTTAAAGAACACTATAATTTGGTTTTTCATCCCTCAATACAAGAAGCACTTCGTTCACTACGGTAGACCCCATAAGAGCCATTGCTTCATGGGTGTTGGCTCCAATATGAGGTGTAGCAACAAAATTTTCCAAGCTTAAAAGCTTGTTCTCACTCGTTGGTGGTTCTTTTACAAAAACATCACTTGCTGCAGCGTAAATATGTTTATGAATTAAAGCGTTATAAAGAGCTTCCTCGTCAACTACTCCACCCCTAGATGTGTTGATAAGAATTGCACTTGGTTTCATTAATTGAAGCTTCGATTCATTTATTAAGTGCTTTGTATTCTCCGTCAATGGAACACTAATCGAAACGAAATCTGCTGAAGTCATCAATAAATCTAAATCAACTTTTTGAATGCCTAATTGATCACACTCTTCTCTAGAAATATATGGATCATAGGCAAGGACTTCCATATTAAATCCTTGTTTTGCAATCGTAGCTGCTATTCTACTAATTTTACCCGCACCCACAATACCAAATGTTTTTTTACTTAATTGATACCCCGTTAGTTCTTTTGGCGCGATTGTTTTATTTTTGTCTTGCTTTCCTCTTTCGAAGCTCAAACTCACATTACGAGCCATATTCATGGCTAACGCAATAATTAATTCACCTACAGATTGAATATTCGCTTGTGGGGTGTATACAACGTTGATGCCATATTCTTTTGCTGCTTTAATGTCAATGGAATCGTATCCAACACCATGTTTTCCAATGACTTTTAAGTTTTTTGCTTTAGCAATCATATCCCGAGTGACTTTTTCAGCTCTAATGATAATACCGTCCACAACATCAATCTCATTAACATCCTGTGTAATGGTACAATATTCTTCAAGTGTTTTCATTGCGTTTACGTCAATATGCTCCGTTAAGAGTATTTTAAATGGTTTCACCTGTACACCTCGTCATCTTGATAGCGTTATCATTGTATTAAGTTTATCTAGTAGGTTTATTAATGTAAAATAGGTATTAAGCTTATTAAATAACGATAAATATGTTATAAGGTGGTCTGTTATGAATTTAAATTTTATAGAAACATTTTTAGCAGTTGTTAAAAAGAAGTCATTAAGTGCGGCAGCAAAAGAGCTGCATATCGCACAAACCACCATTAGCCAAAGACTGATGATCGCTGAGACAGAATTAGGATTTAAGTTAATAGAACGAGGAAAAGGTGTTAAAGAAATTAAGCTAACGCCTGCTGGAGAGGAATTCCTGAGATTAGCAGAACAATGGGATCACATTGATAAAGAAATGGATTTATTAAAGAAGCGTGGTCCTAAATCGGTTTTAAGCGTAGGTTCAGTTGATAGCTTCAATACTTTTTTTCTTCCAGAAGTTTATAAAGAGATTAGTACCCTCACATCTTCCTTGTTTTTATCAACGCATACCTTACATTCAAAAGAACTCTACGATGAAATTGAAAACCGTTCCATTGATGTTGGTTTTTCTCTCGCCATTAGAAACAGCCCGAACGTCAATGTAAGTAAATATTTCGAATCACCACTTGTTGTTATAAGCGCGAAGAAATACCTAGGTGGGAAAAGTTTAAATATTAGCGAGCTAGATTCGAAATATGAACTCTATATGCCGTGGGGGGAAGACTATAGAATGTGGCACGAATATTGGTGCGGGGAAATGATTCACCAGCAGTTCAAATTAGATAACATGAACATCCTACTCGGTGTACTGGAAAACTCAAAATATTGGGCGGTTGTTCCTGAATGGATAGCCCATAAGATCGCTATGGAAAGAAAGCTTTATAGCTATCAGTTGGAAAACAATCCGCCACCCTATATTTGTTATCAATTAACTCATAAAAAACCGTTCATCTCTAAAAAACATTCTCTTGAGCTATTTACTTATGTGTCTAAAAAAAACCTTGAAGAAACGAACATTCACAGGTAAAACAACACCCCCTGTCACAAAACAGGGGGTGTTTATTAAACTACGTTGCAGATAATAAACTCATAACGACAATGGTGAGAACGCCACCTATTCTCGTGGTAATCTGAAGAAATGGGAAGAGCTGCATTCGTTCACTTGCTTTTAACACTGCTACATCTCCTACTCCACCCATGTCTGCTAAAGCTAATCCTGAGATAATGGACGATTCCACGAAGTAGAAACCAATAATCCACCCTGCAAAACCTGCAATGGTTGCAATAATTACCACGACCATTACCGTTACAAACATATTTGTTGGATTCGTTATTAAATCTAGTACACGATTTACGTCTATTAGGCTGGCACTTATCGCTACAAGGACGGCAGGAACCCATACTCTACTAATAAAATTAAACCACACTTCGGCCCCACTATTAATTTGATTCGGTAGCAAGTTCGTCAGTTTTAAAATGGCAGCTAAAACAATTAACCATACAAAGGTATGGAAGAAAGGAAAAAGCCCGTTTAGTAGGACACCTGACATGTAAAGACCGCCAGCTACCATTATGCCTATTCCTATATTTTTAATGGATTCAACTAAACGATTTCCTTCTTCCACTTTAAAAGAATCGTTTTTTACTCTTAATGGATTCCCATTTCCTGAGAAACCTTTAAAAGGTGTTTTCTTTCTTTTTCCGAGGAAATTAAGAATGGATGCTAATAAAATACAAATAATATTGGAGACCATGACGGCAGGTGCCAGAATATCAAAGAAATCAGAAGGTACACCACCCATATTGTCTGCATATATTTGCGATAATGGAATGGCACCCGTCGTTAAACCACTTGCCATAATGGGAGCGACAATCAATAATATTGTGTATTTAAAACCTAAACCAAATAACTGACCTAATAACCCACCTACTAATGCACCTAATAAAATGGTTGTCATAAGAGGAATAAGCATCTTCAAACCAACTGTTATCAGAACTTCTCTTTTAATACTTAAAATACTCCCAACAATTAATCCAGCTACGATAAAATCTTGAAATCCAAATCCACTATAAAAATTTTGAGCAATCTCTGACATTGATTCTGGCAAGACCCCAACAAATATGAGCACCGCAGGTAAAAAAATGCAGAGTAATGTACCTCCCCCAAACTCTGAAAATTTAGGAATCGAATCTCCAATCCATAGAAAAAGCCCACCTAATCCCATGGTAATCATTAATCCTGTAATAATATTTATTGGTAAAATATTTAAATACAAACAAAGAATTGCTGGAATCAATAGAGCCAAATATAAAGGCAACCTTATACCATAGATCTCGTCCGTTAAGAATCGATTCCGTCCTGTTTCTTTTAATTTCAAATCACTCATTCCATATTCCCCCTGATTGGTAGCGCTTTCTTTATTGATAACTTATTCTAAGGATAATATTATTTTTCTTATTGTAAAGTAGCAAATTCACCTATTAAATAGCACAAATATAGATATTAAATGGATTTATTCCACTCTACGTATACATGATCAAAATCAAAAAAGCAGCCCTAATGGCTGCTCTCCATCCCTATCATGGTAACATTTACCTCTCAGTCTTTTAGATCATTGCTCCTGTTAGTAGGTTCTTGTTTGGAGATAGTCAAGTTCATCACAACTATAACTACAAGAACAGGGTTCTAACAAGTAAGCAACCACAAGAAAGTATCCTAAGCGTCTATTTTTACATCAAAAAAAGACTGGAGCCTTTTACAAGGTGCAGTCTTTGATAAATTAAATACTTCTATAATTTATTGAATATTAGTGACCAGCCACAGGTTGTACATATATTTCAATGTCACCATCTGCTACTGGTTGATTCGTTGCTGACAATAAAGCAATAGATCCCACCATCATCAAAGCTATTAGAAATTTCTTCAATCCAAACCAACTCCTAACGTTAACGATTTTTGTTTGGCACTGCAGGAATGTACAGGTACATTGTGAGCTTTAAATCATTTTGTTTTAGTAACCACCAACTGGTTGGGTATGTGTATCAATTTCTCCATCAACTAAAGCTTGGCTTGCTGTGGGAGATACAACAATTATTCCTATCACAGTCATTGCTATCAACCATTTCTTCAATCCAAACCAACTCCTAACGTTAGCGTTTTTTGTTTCACACGATAGGCACGCTTCATAAAATTAAGCGCTCTTTCCACATCATGCTGTTCATGAAAAATAACTGATAACTCTAAAGAGAGCTCTTCACATGTATATAACATATTCTGTTCTTCTAATAAGGTTAAATCTTTTTCAATGCCCTCATAATCTATTTCTAAAAATAATTTCTTCAAAATACTGCATTTTATTAAAAACTCTTCGTTATTATGCTTTTTCAAATCACGGATCGCTCTTTCAAGCTCTTTTTTCGCTTCTTCCTTAATTCCTAACATAAAGAGAGCTCTAGCTAAACAGTAACGAGCTTGTGCCGTCACAGAATAATCTTGAAAATCGTTAGACAAGGTGTTTTGCTCAAGAAATTTTTTAGCACTATTATAATCTTTTTCTCGATATGCGTTAATTCCCATTGTGAAGATAACCAGATGCTTTGAATAGGGAAATCCTTCACTCAATAAAAGATTCTCATCAAGAATTTCTTTTGCCTCTTCATGCATATCTGATATTGAATAAATACCTGCTAAGATGTTAGTCGAGAAAATAATTCGCTCTGTATAGCCTAATCGCTTAAACGTCACAATGGCTTCTTCTAAGTATGAGCAGGCGTAAGCATTGTGATTTATTCTCATTAGTGCCATGCCCATGAAATATTGAAATTCAGCCTCTTCTGCCTCATCTTTCACATATTCGAGCAATCGCTCGGCTTTACGAAATAAGCGAATGGCAGAACGATAGCGATGGTGCATAAACTCATGTTGACCGCTTACAAAATAGTACATATACCTTAACAGATGGTCAAGTGATTCACTTACTGCTGGAGATACACGTTCAATCATCTCATCTCCAGCTTTTTCATCAGTCGTTTGATCTCTCATCATCGTATACCGGTACTCTACAAGCGAATAATAAGCCAAAATGCTGTCACTAGGCTCCATCCTTTTTAGCATCTGCTTAATTTCCTCATGTAATAGAATGGCTTCATCCGTTGATCGTGCAATAATGCAACTATACCATTCTACAATTTTGGCACCGACTTCCTCTGATGGTATCGTTATTTGCATCCTACCACCTCCTTTTTGTTATTATGGTTCTATTTTACTGGTAAAATAGAACAAATGTAAGATAAGTTAGATATTTCCCAATATACATTTTGTTAATTTTTGTAACTATTTATGTTATCTGGTCTTCTACTTTTTCCATTCGTCATGTTTCTACAGAATTCCTGTTTTTCTATACATTTGTATCTGATAGAAGATTGGCTCACAAAATGTGGTGAAGAATGTTTCAGTCAATTTTAAGAAATACCCAATCATGATCATCGTCTTATGTTCGTACTCGTCGCGCTAAACTGCCGGCACTCCTTTATCACTCCTCCATTTTACTTTTACCTCTTCATTATTTGTTTTTCTTTTTTTATAGTTTTTGCTGTTGTCTTTATTCTCTACGAAATTTTAATTCATTTTCTTGAAACTTCTTCCCCTACTGGAGGCGTATATAAAGTAGACTTAGGTAAAGGAGGAATTTATATGGAGCTCACAACGATTTACTTCACAATCCTTCTAGTTAGTGGTGGGTTGACCGTTTTATATGTCTTGTTGTCAGATATATTGGATGGCATTTTTGACATTTTTGATGGCTGGCTCTCACCGACGTTAATCCTTTCTACACTTGCTTTCTTTGGGGCTTCTGCTTACATATTGGAGCGATTTTCACCGTTTGATAGCCTTGTAGCCGGTCTTATTGCTGCTGCAATCGCGTTAGGTTTGGCGACATTATTTAATTTGTTTATTTTGACGCCTTTGCAGCATACAGAAGAGTCTGTTGCTTATAGTGATGAAGACTTGGAAGGAAAGCAGGGCGAGGTAATTTTGACGGTTCCAGCAGATGGTTTCGGAGAGGTTGTCATTCGTAGCGACAGCGGAACCATTGCGAAAACAGCAGCCTGTCTGGATAATCAAGTTATTCCATCAGGTACTGAAGTTGTCATTGTCAAGATGGAGAATGGGATTGCCTATGTCACAATGTTGGCACTCGATGATCTTTAATTTTTAAGGGGGATTTGTTTTGGGTATGGAAATTATCATTATTGTTGGAATTGTCGTTGTCATTCTAGCTGTACTTGTAGGGGTATTTGTTACAAGATACCGTACGGCAGGACCAGATGAAGCACTTATTGTAACAGGAAGTTATTTAGGTGGTAAAAATGTAAACATGGACGATGCAGGTAACCGTATCAAAATCGTTCGTGGTGGCGGTACGTTTGTAATGCCGGTTTTTCAACAAGCAAAGCCATTGTCATTACTATCAAGTAAATTGGATGTCCAAACACCAGAAGTGTACACAGAGCAAGGCGTTCCAGTTATTGCCGATGGTACAGCCATTATTAAAATCGGTGGTTCCATTGGTGAAATCGCGACAGCAGCAGAGCAATTTTTAGGAAAATCAAGAGAAGATCGGGAACAAGAAGCGAAAGAAGTGCTAGAAGGTCACCTTCGTTCGATTCTCGGTTCTATGACAGTAGAAGAGATTTACAAAAACCGTGAGCGCTTTTCTCAAGAGGTACAAAAAGTGGCTTCACAAGATTTAGCAAAAATGGGTCTTGTCATTGTTTCCTTTACTATTAAAGATTTACGAGATACGAATGGATACTTAGAATCTCTTGGTAAGCCAAGAATTGCGCAAGTAAAACGTGACGCAGATATTGCCACAGCTGAAGCGGAAAAAGAAACGCGTATTCGTCAAGCGGATGCGAACACGCAAGCGAAACGTTCTGAAATTGAGCGGGCTACAGAAATTGCTGAATCTGAAAAGAATAATCAGTTAAAGGTAGCGGCTTATCGTAGTGAGCAAGAGCAAGCGAAAGCCCAAGCTGACCAAGCGTACCACTTACAAGAAGCACGCTCGAAACAAGAAGTAACTGAACAACAAATGCAAATTCAAATTATTGAGCGTCAAAAGCAAATTGAATTAGAAGAAAAAGAAATTGCGCGTCGTGAGCGTCAATATGATGCAGAAGTGAAAAAGAAAGCCGATGCGGACCGTTATTCTGTTGAACAATCAGCGGAAGCAGAGAAAAGTAGACACTTCGCAGAAGCCGATGCAGATAAATACCGGGTGGAAGCGATGGCAAAAGCGGAAGCGGAGAAAGTTCGTGTTGATGGTCTTGCTGAAGCCGAAGCGGTTCGTGCCCGCGGGGAATCAGAAGCGGATGTTATTCGTCTGAAAGGTCTTGCTGAAGCGGAAGCAAAAGAAAAGATTGCCGAAGCATTCGAGAAATATGGCGAAGCAGCCAAGCTCAGCATGATTATCGACATGCTACCTGAGTACGCAAGAGAAGTTTCTTCTCCATTATCTAATATTGATAAAATTACCGTTGTGGATACTGGATCTGGTGAAAATGGTGGTGCGAATCGTGTCACTGGTTACGCAACAGATCTCATGGCTGGCTTGCAAGAATCATTAAAGGCATCTAGCGGCATTGATATTAAAGAGCTTGTTGAAAATATATCGAAAAAATAATAATGATGAAAACCGCCTCTCCTAACAGACAGGCGGTTTCTTTCTTTTATAGTCCAGATAGACCAAGGGCTTCAAGCATTTTTTTCGGAACATCGGTGTTGTCCATTGTGCCGTTGAATGATGCTGCTCCTGCCCCATAAGCGAAAAGTGGTACATCTATACCAGTGTGATCGTAGGAAGACCAACCCAAGCCTGTCTTCTCGCTGATCGCCCCGTTAATGGCAAGCTTTAACGATTCCGCTTCTTTTAAGTCATCCATTTCTTCTTCCGTCCATTCAAATGCTGTTTTCTCTTTAAGAACGTCCTCTAGATTAGCGTAATCGTGGGTAACTGCTTCAGCCATATCCTTACCTAATGCATGGACTTGGTTTAACATCGTTGGGTGTGCTTCTTCAGAGGCATGAACAGCCATTCCACCTGTATCGTGGTCGCCTACCATGACAACTAACGTATCTTCATGGGTGTCTGCATAGTCTACCGCTATCTTTACGGCTTCTTCAAAGGCTTCTGTATCCGTCATCGCATAGAGAGGATCGTTGTCGTGACCAGCCCAGTCAATTTGGCTGCCTTCCACCATTAAGAAGAATCCCTCTTCATCTTTTGATAAGAAATCAATGGCTGTGTTCGTCATCTCCGCTAGGCTTGGCTCGTCCGTTCGTTGGTTAAGAGACGGCTCTAATGCTTCCTCTGCAAATAATCCGAGTACTTTATCACCTTCGCCCTCCCATTGCATAAGCTGTCTTCGGGTTTCTAAGTATGTATAGCCACTTTCCTCTGCATAGGTCACTAAGTTTCGATCATCGTCACGAATACCCCCTTCGCTCTCCGGTAAAAATTCGGTTCTCCCCCCACCGAATAGTAAATCAACGTTTTCGTTTTCCATCATTTGTTTCGCAATCTCTGTGTAGCTTCCTCGAGATTCTACTTTTGCTGCAAAGGCAGCGGGGGTCGCATGGGTAATCGTTGATGTTGCTACTAGACCTGTACGTTTTCCATTTTCCTTTGCTATATCGAGAATGGTCGGGAATGACTCGCCATTTGGCCCTAACCCAATCACACCATTATCTGTTTTATGACCTGTCGCTAAAGCTGTTCCTGCTGCAGCAGAATCTGTAATGGCCGCATTATTAGACCCCGTTTTTACCATAGCAGCAAACATCTCTTTTTCTTCCCATATCGGAAGAGCATCTTCTTTATAGAACCTGTAGCTACTTGCATAACTTTGGGAGAAACCATCGGGTATTAAGAAAATGACATTTTTGGCGGGTCCGTGACTTGGTATACTTCCATCGTCACTGGCAGAAACACCTGTTGTTGTAGCGATTAACCCGATTGTCATTGCGCCAACTAAACCATATGTAATGAACTGTTTTTTCATTTATCATCCACCCCTTGTCCAATTTTATTTCCTACACTTTTACCTTATAGGAAAATTGTAAAGCGCACATTATGCTCCGATGAAGGTTTATAAACAAAATGTAAACGGCGCAAAAAGCCCACTGATGTGATCAGTGGACTGTGACCTACTTCTCTTTATTTAACCCTAATTTCGCTAATTGATCTGCTAGTGCAGAGTTTGCAAAATCGTCTTGCTTGTTTTGTTTCTTCATATAATTATTTACTTCACGCTTCGAAACATTTTTGTTTTTACTTTGTTTACGGCGTTCCTCAAATTGAGCTTTCTTTTCTCGATGGCCACACACACAAGCGAAAACTTGAGCGTCTCCCTGCCCACGAAGTTCCAATTTCTTTTTACATTTTGGACAGCGTGCATTTGTCGTCATCGCAATATTTTTACGGTAGCCGCATTCACGATCTTGGCACACACGCATTTTGCCTTTCTTCCCGTTCACTTCAAGCAAGAATTTACCACACTCTGGGCACTTTTCCCCTGTTTTATTATCATGACGGAATTTCGTTGTGTCGGCTTTTACTTGTCCAACAACGGAGTGAGCATATTTCTTCATATCGGCAATAAACGCACTTTTCTGCTCTTTCCCTTGCACAATTTTCTCAAGACGTTGCTCCCATTCAGCAGTTAGCGCTGGCGATTTGAGCTCTTCTGGTACAAGATCAAGTAGCTGCTTCCCTTTTGACGTCACATAAAGGTCTTTGCCTTTTTTCTCAATTAAGAAGCTAGAAAAGAGCTTCTCAATGATGTCTGCTCGGGTTGCTACCGTACCAATTCCACCAGCTTCCGCAAGGGTTTTAGAGATTGTTGCGTCTTTTTCTTCCATAAATTGAGCTGGCTTTTCCATTGCCGTCAACAAGGTTGCTTCATTAAAACGTGCAGGTGGCGTTGTTTCACCTCGCTTTAAATCTGTATGGTTAACCGACAACTTCTCTCCTTCAGTTAATTTAGGAAGCTTGCTTTCTTTTGCTTGATCTTCGTCTTCATTTTGACGCCAGCCAAGAGAAATCATACGCTCTCCTTTTGTACGGAGTGTTTCGTTTGCAATCTCTGCTTCTACAACCGTTTGCTCTGATTCACTTGCCGGGAAAAAGTTTGCTAAAAAGCGTCGCACAATCAAGTAATAAAGCTTCGTTTCTTTATCATTCATAGCGCTTATTGGTGGTGCTTGTTCGGTTGGAATTAACGCGTGATGATCCGATACTTTCGCGTCGTTAACCATTTGTTTTTTCGCATGATGTGTGCCTAGCTTTGATGCTTCAAGCACTGTTTTGCGGAATGGCTGCACATCAATGGCTTTTAAACGGTCTTTGAATGTATCAACAAGATCAGAAGAAAGAAAGCGCGAATCGGTTCTTGGATACGTGACTGCTTTATGCTGTTCGTACAGCTTCTGTAAAGCACCGAGAGTTTCTTTTGCCGAGTAACCGTAACGTTTATTCGCTTCACGCTGCAACTCTGTTAAATCGTAGAGGTGAGGTGCAGGGGTAAATTTTTTCTTCGCTTTCACGCTTGTAATAGCGACGGCTTTTCCTTTTATCTTCTCTTTCAAGGCTTTCGCTTCTGCTTCATCGAAAATCCGCTCATCACCAGATTTCTGATTATACCAGCGGAACATTGCACCACCATCTACACTTACTTGCAGCGTGTGATAAGGCACCGGCTTAAAGGATTGAATAGCTTTTTCTCGTGCCGCCAGAATCGCAAGGGTTGGCGTCTGAACGCGACCACAAGAGAGCTGTGCATTATGCTTTGTTGTGAGTGCGCGTGTACCGTTAATGCCTACATACCAGTCGGCTTCTGCTCGGGCTTCTGCTGCGGCAAACAAGTTCTCATACTGGCGACCATCTTTCAGCTTCTTAAAACCGTCTTTTATCGCTTTATCTGTAACAGATGAAATCCATAATCGTTTAATTGGCTTTTTCACATGGGCTTTTGCAAGAATCCAACGAGCTACAAGCTCCCCTTCTCTTCCTGCATCGGTTGCGATAATCACTTCACCAACATCTTGACGATTCAATACTTTTTTCACCGTATGGAATTGCTTAGAGGTTTGTTTAATGACAACGAGATCAAGGCGCTTCGGTAGCATCGGTAGCTCCTCTAATCGCCACGTTTTATACTGCTCTCCATAATGCTCAGGATCAGCATGCGTGACAAGATGCCCTAATCCCCACGTCACAATAACATCTTTGCCTTCAAAAAATCCGTTTCCTTTTTGGTTTGCGCCTAGAACGCGGGCAATGTCGCGACCAACAGACGGTTTTTCTGCTAAAATTGCTTTTTTCTTCATCTAATCATCCTTTTTTATTTACGTACTTGTATCATTAAGACCTTTAAATAACTTCCTTTTGGATAGGCACGGGTTGTTGCAAAGTCTGCTGGTACCCGGTGCTCTTCTATCACCTCATAGTGGACCCCCGTCGCTTCAAATGCCTCATCTACAAAGCGCTTAAATTGCTTCGTTGTAACATTTGCAGCATTGGTAGAAGCGATAATAACACCGTCTTTACTTACTAACGGAATGGCTTCTTCTAAAAGCTTCGAATAGTCTTTTGCTGCACGGAACGTTATCTTCTTAGACCGTGCAAAGCTCGGTGGGTCTAACACGATTAAGTCATATTCTAGCTCTTTCTTTTTCGCATAAGAAAAGTAGCGAAACGCATCCATTACAACGATTCGCTGTTCTTTTGGATCGAGTCCATTAACCGCAAATTGTTCTTCTGTTTTTTCCCTACTGCGGTTGGCTAGATCAACACTTGTTGTTTCACTTGCGCCTCCCATTGCGGCTGCAACTGAAAACGCACCAG
Organism: Shouchella oshimensis; assembly: GCF_004375095.1. NCBI lineage: Bacteria > Bacillati > Bacillota > Bacilli > Caryophanales > Bacillaceae > Shouchella > Shouchella oshimensis. Next base: position 598,855 of record NZ_SNUX01000004.1, read on the forward strand.
TGTAGGAAAAAAGATTTAATACACGTTTTCCAACAGCATACTGATCCATAATTCGTTTACGCACGAGACGTTGATCTAAAAAGATTCCAGTCATTGGACCATCATTCAAGTAAGTAGCATATGTGATTCCATTCTCTTTAATAAGAAGCGGAAACTCGCCTCGCTTTCCTTCCACGTAATCATCTTCACCTGTATAAGACCCATCTTCTGCGAATCGCTTCTTTTCATATATGCCTTCATAAGACACTAGCTTCCTAACGCTGTCTAACACCCATTCTCGAAACGTATAAATACCCTCACTATACCAAGTAATGACAATGTAACCAGCATAATAATCGATTTGTAATCCACCTATTCCATCACCTTCACTATTAAATAAACGAAAAGCTGTCGTATCTTCTGACCGAAAATAAGCCTGACGTTTTTCAATAGCCTCTGTCAGCTTCCCCTTAAAAAAAGCAAGATCGATTGGCTCTTGTTGATCTGTTGATAGAACCCAACCGTTTCCTACATTCTGCTTGCCGACATACGCTTTGGCAATAAAACGATTGGAATGATCCTCTATGGTTAAAAGTGTCCCTTCTTGCAGGTCCTCTGTAGAAAACCAGTCTTTTTCAAGAAGTGGATAGCCGTTCTTTAGTTGTTTAGAAACCTTCTCATTCACTACTTGTTTGCTTTCCGTACGATTGTGCATGCTTTCACCTCAACAGTAGTATAGCATATCGTTTTTTCAACAGTGAAATGAGCTATGGTCCCGTTGATTCACGGGGAGAATAGATGAAATCTCTATCTATTTATTTATAAAAAGCGCATAATAAAAAAAAGTCCCTTAGGAGTGATGACATGTTTAAATTGATCTGTACAATAAATGGAATAACGAAAACTCTTAAGGTCGACAATAGTGAAGAGGATGCCATTTTCAACGATTTATTCGAGGCCGAACTGTATGCAGAACAATTAAATAAAGATCGTTCCTACTCATGTCATTGGATACCTGAACCACTTTCAACCCAACAATTGTGAAGAACCTTTGACTTTTGCTTTTAACGAGCTGAAAATGTACGCTTCCCCCACATATTGTATAGAAAGATTGCTATACTAGAGAGGGAAGGTGGGATAAGAATGTTTAAATGGGTTAGCTATATTGAAGGAATATCTTTACTATTATTACTTTTTCTTGCGATGCCACTTAAGTATATCTGGAACATTCCAGAGTTTGTTAGTGTGATTGGAATGGCCCATGGTGTACTCTTTATTATGTACATGCTTTTCGTTGCAAATTTCTTCTTTAGTAAACAGTGGAATTTAAAAACATCGGTCTTTGCTACGATTGCATCAATCGTACCATTCGGACCATTTATTTTAGAAAAACGGATCATTAATCAGAACGAACGCCCTCCAGCTGTTTAATAGGCTTGGGGGTTTTTTCATGAATAAAGCAGCTAGTACATCTTTTATTGATAAAATTTTTTGATTCTTATGACCTATTTATTGGATGTTTCATTCAAAATTGTCCAGGGTACTTAAGTACACAGGAGGCGATATCAATGAAACCTGTATACAGAGAATTTTATAACGATGAAGAAGTCGTGAATGTAGTGAAGGCATTAAAGCAAAAGAACATCATGGAAGACGATATTTACGTTATCACCCACGATGATGATCGTACAGATCGTGTGGCTGATAATGCAGACGCTAATACGATTACAGCATCCGAAACAGGTCTTGGTACATCCATAAAGAACACGTTCCGCAGTAAAGGGGACGAGCTTCGTTCTAAGTTTGAGGAGTTAGGATTCTCCGAGCCTGAAGCAGAACAGCTCGAAGAAGAACTAGACCAAGGAAAAATCATAGTCGCTGTTACCAATCAAAATGAAAGCTTCACATTTTAATCATCTTACAAACAGCCGCCCTCTTCACTAGAGATGCGGCTGTTTTCGTGTTTTAATAGAGAGAGGAGAGGAGGGTTACGCTACATGAGTGATCTCATAAAGAAGCAATTTTTGCAATGGTTTGTGAATCATCATTATTTAAAGAATCGTAGTGCACGAGCGCTTCTTGTTCACATTCAGTCGTCACCGCATTTGTTAGCCAAGTTACGGTTTACAGAAACAATTGATCCAAAAAGACGAACACTCATTGTTGCGAGTACCCAGTCGGATGAAGTTGGATTTCTATACGTGAATCAAGGAAAAAAGACCGAGGATGTAGCAAAAGCACTTGATGACATAATGACCCACCCCTCAAACCCTATTTACCTGATTGTTCATTTTTATGGACGAGACATTCATCACACGTATCGCCAGCTCGTTGAGACACCTGTTCATAAATCCTACCGTCAATACAAACAAAATCAAAAAGACGAACAAGAAACAAACGCTTTTCTTCAGTATATCGACACCGAGAATGAAAGATCTCGTTTACGAGCGGCTATTGACAAAGCCCTTGATGATCGTAACCATGATGAATTCGCCAGGCTTTCTAAAGAGTTGCGCCAGCTTCAAGAAAAGCTAGCCCAATAAAAAAGAAAAAGCTCACGTTACGCATGAGCTTTTTCATCGTTTTTCTTCTTATTTGGCCGAATCCATTTCGCCACCAACCCATGTGTAGGCGAGAAAAGGAAACTAAGCAGAAACACAACACCAGTCATCATTGCCATCGACCCCGAAATCGAACTGTCGATCCAATACGCTACATAATAGCCACTGATTGCTGAAAGAGCACCAAACGATGCACTTAGCATAATCATCACGGACAGTCGTTCCGTCCATAAATAGGCTGAAGCGGCTGGCGTTACTAACATCGCTACGACCATAATGGCTCCAACAGCGTCGAATGAGGCAACCGTTGTAATGGAGACTAACCCCATAAACAAATAATGCAGAAATAACACAGGCAATCCAAGGCTTAACGCAAGTCCCGCATCAAAGGCTAATAGCTTCCATTCTTTATAGAGAAGGAGAATAAATCCAAGTACAATGACAAAGACAACAACTAACATCAATGTAGCTACTGGTATCTCCAAACCAAAAAGATTCGTTGTATTAAAAGGAATAAACGCAATTTCCCCCATTAAAGTGTGTTGAACGTCTAAATGAACATTTCCGACTGAAGTAGAAATTAAAATAACCCCAATCGCGAACAGTGAAGTGAAGACGACTCCAATGGACGCATCATGCTGTACCCCTTTTGAATGAAACCATTGTACAAGGAATGTTGTTAATAAACCTGCAAGTGCAGCACCGATTAGCATATGAATGCCATCTAATCGTTGAGTAACGAGAAATGCAAGTACGATACCTAATAAAACCGTATGACTAATGGCATCAGCCATCATCGCCATTCGTCGTAAAATTAAATATGCACCTACAATTCCACAGGTCATACCAACTAACGCACCGGTAATAAGAATCCAGCCTTCATATGAAATCATTTATGGCCACCTTCTTTCAATACGCCAGGTGCTTCATTCTCACTAAGTGCTTGCCGTTGCTGAGCACGAAACTCCATTTTTTCTGCAATGAACCCTTTTTCTTTTCCAAAGAACAAAGAAAAAACAAAGAAGATAGACGCAGATAAAACGATAAACGGTCCAGTCGGCCAACCTGCACCTTGCGCACTTAGGAAAGTACCAATGGCACCAGACAATCCTCCGAATATCCCTGACAAGAGCAACATAATTTTAAACGATTGCGTCCAGTATCTTGCACTCACAGCCGGAATAATTAACAATGCCGCCATTAAGATGACCCCTACAGCTTGAATTCCGATAACAATAGTCGTCACAAGCCCAATCATATAAGCAATATCCATCCCTCTAGACGATAAACCAATGCCTCTTGCAAATTCAGGGTCGAATAAAAATAGCTTCCATTCTTTATACGCAAAAGTAATGAGAACAATAATCGCAGTTGCAAGGATCACCATTGTATACACATCTAAGCGCACCATGCTTGCCGCCTGACCAAAGATAAATGTGTCTAACCCACTTTGGCTTCCGCTACCAGACCGATTAACAAGTGTCAGTAGAACAATTCCTGCTCCAAAAAAGACAGAAAGAATAATCCCCATAGCTGTATCTTCTTTAATCCTAGACGAAGAACGGATTACGTAAATAAACCACGCGCCTAATAATGCACTAAGAGCAGCCCCTAAAATAAGGATAAAGAAATTTTTCTCATTAATGATCATAAACGCAATCACAACACCAGGGAGAGCGGCGTGAGAGAGCGCGTCACTCATCAGGCTCTGTCGTTTCCAATATGCAAGGGTACCAAACATTCCGGCCGCTATTCCTAAGAATGTCGCACTTAGGAGCACCCACTGGAAGTTAATCGACGCTAGAATCGCCATCGACAAGCGCCTCCTCTTTTATGATGTGCACAGCTCCCCCATACGCTTTCGTAATGTTGCTTGCCGTGAAGATTTCTTCTGTTTTACCATGTGCAATAATGGTTTTGTTTAGAAACAGTACGTGGTCAAAATAATCCTTAACTGTCTGCAAATCATGATGCACAACAAGAACCGTTTTTCCATCTGCTCGTAATTGCTTTAAAATGGTCATGATCGCTCTCTCTGTTGCAGCATCGACCCCGGCAAATGGCTCATCCATAAAATAAAGGTCTGCATCCTGCACAAGTGCACGTGCTAGAAAAACACGCTGTTGTTGCCCACCAGAAAGCTGGCTAATCTGTCTTTTTGCATAATCTTCCATACCAACTTTTCTTAAAGCGTCCATTGCTTTTTCTTTATGTTTCTTTTTCGGCCACTTCAGCCAACCGATACGGCGGTAAAGTCCCATTAACACAACATCGAGCGCATTTGTTGGAAAATCCCAATCTACTGAGCCTCTTTGCGGTACATAGCCTACGCGAGATTTTTGTCTTTTCAATGAAGAATCGAAAAAATATACTTGGCCACTTAAAGGTGGGTGCAGGTTAAGCAATGTTTTAATTAACGTTGACTTACCTGCACCGTTTGGTCCAACAATCCCTGTCAATGAACCTTTTTCTACAGTAAAGCTTACATTTTTCAAGACTGTATTTCTGCGATAGGCTGCACTGATGTTTTCGACATGCAGTACGCTCATGGTCATTCATCTCCTTGTTCTGCCTTACACGTCATCGAAGTTATTCGGAGGCTGTTAATGCTGAGTAAATCGTATCAACATTATGTCGATACATTCCAATGTACGTTCCTTCTTCTGTACCTGCATCACCCATAGCGTCTGAATACAGCTCGCCGCCTAATTCAATGGAATGCCCGGCTTGATTAGCGCCTTCAATGACTGCTTGAATCGTTGAATCGTTCACACTACTTTCAACAAAGACAGCCGGAACTTCTTTTTCTACAATCGTATTAATTGTTGACTGGATATCTGATATACCTGCCTCAGACTCTGTACTTAAACCTTGTATGCCCATTACGTCTATATTGTTCATTTCACCAAAATATTGAAATGCATCATGTGCCGTTACTAAAATACGCTGTTCTTCTGGAATTTGTGCTAACGTATCTACAGCATACATGTGTAATTCTTCTAATTCAGCAAAATAGGCTTGTTTATTTTCTTCTATTTCATCTGCGTGATCAGGAAGTAATACTTTTAATTCCTCAACTGCAGCATCTAATGCTTGTTCCCATAATACTACATCAAACCAGATATGTGGATCATCCATACCTGCATCTTCTTCATCCTCTAACAGACTTCCTGCATCTACTTTTTCACCAATTGCATGGGCGTTTGTCTCTACACTATTAAATACATCTGAAAGCTGGGCCTCTAAATGTAATCCGTTGTAAAAGATAATATCCGCCTGTTGAAATAAACGAATATCTCCTTGAGATGCCTCGTAAATATGGGGATCCACTCCTGGACCCATTAACGTCTCGACGTTTGCAAAGTCACCAGCGATAACAGATAGAGGCTCCCCAATTTGAGCAATCGTTGCTACAACGTCAATTGATCCATCTGTTGACTCTCCTCCACCAGTTTCATTCCCGCTATCATTACAGGCAGAGAGTAACACGGCTGCAGAGACAGCTGTCAATCCGAGAGTATGCTTTTTCATGTTTTGTTCCTCCTTCATCCACTCATTATCTTTATTTGTATGCATCAAACAGGATTTATTTCCTGTCCACAATAAAGTTTCTCTAATGCAACTTTAATTCCCTTGTCCAATATTGTCAAGAATTTTTCCTCGTTCCTTTTTTCGTCCCACTACCCTCTCTTAGCTTTTCGATTCTCTCTTACATTTATGTAAAAAAAACGTCACGCTGATCAATGAGCGTGACGTTTTCTTTCGTTTACATACCATTTTCATTTGGCTTCTCTCGCGTTCCTTCTTTTCTCGGCAATGTGACCCATCGATGAATGGCTGCAGCAACACCGTCATTTGCGTTTGTAGCTGTTATCCAGTCAGCTTTACGCTTAACAAGGTCTTGGGCATTTCCCATCGCAACCCCTATTCCAGCTTCTTGTATCATGGCAATATCATTCAAGCTGTCTCCAACAGCCATCACATGCTTCATATCAATGTCCAGCTCATCACAAACCATTTTTATCGCATTTGCTTTATTAATTCCGATTGCATTAACTTCAATGTTTGTGGGACTCGAATTTGTAATTTCTGTAAGACCATGTTCTGTTAGCTCAGCAATAATGTCTTTACGCACTTGATCGTCAGTCGTATCGAAACCAAATTTCAACCAATTGTAATTATGACGATCTTCGGGCAAATCTCCACGAAAAAGTCCATTAGAGGAAGCTGCCCATACATGAGCGCCATATCGTTCTCTTAATTCATAAACATGATCCACAGCATCTTCGTGTAAGTGGGTTGCGTGTATTAACACACCGTCTTTATTATAAATTTCTCCACCATTTGCAGTGACTAAAAATGTCTGTAAACCTAATGACTGAGCGTAACTTCCGCACGTTGCCCGCGTTCGTCCAGTCGCAATCATAACAGGAACATTTAATTCTCGCGCTTCCATAATGGCTTCTCGATTCCCAGCAGATATCTCATGATTTTCGTTTAATAATGTACCGTCCATATCAAGAGCAATTAACTTAATGACTGGTCTTTCTACCGTTGACATGATACCTGACCCCTTCCAGAATGCACTCTTTCCTTTCTTAGTGTACTACAAAATGAAATGTCGTGTCATGAATATTCAGCTTGCATTCCTATCGTTGCCAATCAACAGATGAAAAAAGGAGGGGGCTATCCCCATCCCTTTTACTAGCTTAATTGACTGTATTCTTGCCAAAAAGCCAAAATCGTTTCGAGTCCCTTGTCAAAATTTTCTAGATGGAAATGTTCATTAGGCGCGTGGAAGTTTTCACTTGGCAGGCCAAAGCCCATTAGCACAATCGGAACATGAAGCTGAGCATCAAATGTTTCCACAACTGGAATCGATCCTCCCATACGTGTATAAGCAACTTCTGTTTTATACACCTTTTCATACGCTCGTGCAGCCGCCGCAAAGGCAGGATCTGTCACAGGAGCCGCAAATGGTTTACCAGTGTCATGACGATGTGTAGTGACCGTCACTCCTTTTGGTGTATGGGCATTAATGTGTTTCTCGATTTTGTTTAAAATATCATCTGGGTCTTGTCCTGGGACGAGGCGGCAAGAAATCTTTGCTGTAGCTTCCGCTGGAATGACTGTTTTGACGCCTTCTCCTTGAAAGCCTCCGAATACACCATTTAGCTCAAGAGTAGGACGAATCCACGTCCGCTCACGGGATGTATATCCTTCTTCACCTACAAGTGCGGATACACCGGTCTCTGACTTCATACTGTCATCGCCGCTTCCGAGAGCCGCTAAACTCTCTTTCTCTTCATCAGCTAGCGCTTCAATGCCATCATAAAAGCCCGAAATCGCAATCTCACCAGCCTCATTTCGAAAACTAGCTAAAAGCTCAACTAATGCGTGAAGGGAATTAGGAACGGCTCCCCCATATAAACCGGAATGCAAGTCCCCTTTTGCGCCTCTTACTGTAAGCTCCATTGCAGCTAACCCTCTTAAGCCAGTACAGATAGCAGGTCGTCCAGCTTCTAGCATCGGTGTGTCTGAAATGACTAGTACATCTGCTGCCAATCGCTCTTTTTCTTTCTCGACAAACGCATCTAAATTAGGCGAACCGATTTCCTCTTCACCTTCAATAAGAAATTTGATATTAAACGGTAGCGCCCCTTCTGATTTGAGCATCGCTTCAACTGCTTTTATATGCATAAAGGTTTGACCTTTATCGTCACTCGCTCCTCTTGCATAAAGCTTGTTTTCTCGAATCGTTGGTTCGAATGGGTCTGTTTCCCATAAATGAACCGGATCTACAGGCTGCACGTCATAATGACCATACACTAAAATGGTTTTCGCATCGTTTCCTGCCTTTAACCACTCTCCATAGACAACTGGATGTTTAGCAGTTGGGATAATCTCTACTTTTTCTAACCCAGCATGAAGCAATTGCCCCTCTAACCAGCTTGCCGCTTCCGCAACATCTTGTTTATGTTCAGACAGGGAACTAATGCTTTTAATTTTCAAAAACTCATTTAATTCATTTAACATTGCCTCTCGATGAGCTTGTACATAATCAACCGCTTTACTTGTCAACTTCATCACTCCAAATTATTCTTTTTTTGATTGTATCATAGTCTCCTATTCATCACGACTCATGGTACACTTAATAGAAAAAAGGGAGGGAATCATGTGGTCATTCAGACATTGGACGCTCGTCATTTTGATGAGGCGTTCGCATTAAGCTGTTATGCCTTTCAAGCAAAACCTACTAGTGAACAAACAGAAACCGCTCGAACACACTGGTCTCATCATAATGCTACGCATTTTGCTTTAATGGATGATAACCAGCTTGCATCGAAACTAACGTTACTGTCTTTATCTATTCAGTTATTTGGAAGAACTGTACCCATGGGTGGGATTGCTAGCGTTGCCTCTTATCCTGAAGCGAGACGCCAAGGCGGTGTTCGAAAGCTGCTTCACCATAGCTTAGAAACTATGAAAGAAAAAGGACAAGTCCTTTCTTATTTGGCCCCCTTTTCAGTATCCTTTTATCGGAAATTCGGCTGGGAGATATTATGTGATGAAGTGACTTATACCCTTGAAAAAAATCAACTCCCCCGTCCTCTAGCAACGCTTGAAGGTACTTTAACCCGTGTCCCCTATCAAGATAACCGCATAAAAGATGTCTATACTAACTGTTTACGTCACGGGATGTTAGAACGAGATGACGAGTGGTGGGGGAGAAAACAAGAAGAAAACAAAGAGTACCACACAGTGCTTTACGAAGATGCTGAAGGTACTCCAAAGGCGTATATGGTTTATCGCTTTTCTGAATCAAAATGGACCACTCAAGAAATGATCTATTACGATCAATCTGCCTTAAAAGCATTGTTACACTTTGTTGGGCAACATGATTCTATGCTAGATGAAGCAACCATAACGGTTCCTGGTTCTAGTGCGCTTCATTACTTCTTACCAGATCCACTCACAAAAGCGACAACAAAACCCTATTTCATGGCGCGAATTGTTGATTTTCAAGCCTTTGTCGAGACTCATCCTTTTCTTGCAGATGGACAGTTTACAATCCGTATTCAAGATGACTTCGCAACGTGGAACAATACTATATTTGCCCTGTCAATTAAAGACGGGCATGCCCAATGCGTTCCAACAACGGATCCACCTTCTCTTTTTATGACGATTCAGACGGCTTCCAGCTTATTCATGGGTTATAAGCGTCCAACTTTTTATAAGCACGCAGACCTTGTGACTGGAAACGAAGAAGCAATTGACCAGTTTTTAAGAACACTCCCTGATCAAGAGCCTACGCTACATGACTTTTTCTAACATAAAGAGGCTGGGACATAACGAAAAGTAGTATTTGAAAAGACGAATAGTCTAAAATATGCTGAGTAGCACCGCTACAGGAGAATCCTTCGCTTTCCGGGGACACGGCCTCAGCCTCCTCCGTGGAAAACCGCCACTTCAGAGTCTTCAGACACGTGCCGATCCCCTAGGAGTCTTCGGGTTCTCCTTCCGCTCATTTTCATATAAAACAAACGACGAACGTTCCTATTTTCAGGAATGTTCGTCATTTTGGACTGTCTATCTACTTTTGTCCCAGCTCTTTGTTTATACTTTTTAATTCACTCGTTTCTTCAAAACGTGAACAACATTTTCTTGTTGTTCGCCTTTTAAAGTAATGTCCCGAAGGTACGTGTGAGGTTCTTCTCCATCGACTGGTTCAAGCTTTAACGTAATATGAGGTTCATTCTTTTCCTCTGCTTCTACTTTATACTCATCAAATTCAGCTGCAATGGCTTCAAACGTCGTATTGTTTTCTTCGTCGCTGGCTTCCCCACCAACCCAAATTTCCTTTGGTTGGGTTAATTCCTCATCTTTGTACACGAGTACTAGTTTATTCATTGTCTACGTACCTCTTTTCAAAAGGATATAGGGTACCATTCCTTTTTCAGCGAATCCTTAAACGTCTTACCTTCGTTAGCTGATCTAGTCGTTCCATTCGAACTTCGCAATCATTTCTTCTAATTCATCTGCTAGTTGTGCAAGATTCGTTGTTGAACTTAAAATTTCTTCCATAGATGCAAGTTGTTCCTCAGTCGAAGCCGATACATTTTGAATACTGGCAGATGTCGTTTCACTTGCTGTTGCGATTTGCTCATACGACAGCATAAATTGCTCGGTTTGATTGGCCATTGCCTTTACTTCATCTGTCACACGCTGGATTTTTTCGGTGACGTCATTCATATGATTTTGAATGAAAGCGAAGGATTGGCCCGTTTCTTCAATGATCGTAACCCCTTTTTTTACCTCTCCTTCCCCTACATTCATTTCTTTCACAACGACTTTCGTTTCGTTCTGAACAGTATTAATTTGCTCTTGTACGGTTTTTGCAGCATTATTTGATTGCTCTGCAAGCTTTCGTACTTCGTCAGCAACGACAGCAAACCCACGTCCATGTTCTCCAGCTCTAGCAGCTTCAATAGAAGCATTGAGTGCTAGTAGATTCGTTTGTTCCGCTATATCGGAAATCATTTGACTGACTTGATTAATTGTTGCTGCCTGCTTTTCTAGGCTCTCCACCGTTGTGGCAATAGAAGATACTTTATGTTGAATCGCATTCATTTGTTGAACACTGCTTTTAATCCCTTGTTGACCAGTTTGTACAGCAACTACAGCATTTTTTATTGCTTTTGTTACTTGTTGCGTCGACTGCTGCACATCCATAATTCCACTAGAAACCGTTGTCGCAGCTGCTTTACCTTGATCCATACTCGTCGTTTGTTCATCTACACTGCCAGATACTTCTTGAATGGCTAATGTAATTTGTTCAGTTGCCTGCATATTTTGCTCGGTACTTGCCTGTAATTGTTCAGATGACGCAGCTAAATAGGTGGATTTATCTCGAATCCCTCTAATCGTTTGAATGAGAGATTGTCGCATGTCTTCAAATGAATCAGCTAACTGACCGACTTCATCTTTAAAAGTAGATTTTACATTGTATGTTGAACTTAAATTCCCTTGACTGATAACCGTTGCAACGTTCGACAGTCCTGAAATAGGGCGTACAATCGCCCGAACAATAGCAAAAATAATAACGGATCCAATCAGTAATGTGACGATAATTACGATTAACATCGAGTAAAGAATAGGTTGAACGAGTTGACTCACTTCATTTGGTAACATCGCTCCAGCAAGCACCCAATTCGTTGGTAAAACAGTATCATATGTGATTTGTCGTGGATCTTCACCATCTACTTGAAACTCAAACTGTCCTGATTCTCCACCCTCTACAAACTGGGCACTGAGGGTTGCTGGGACGTACTCTCCAGAATTTAAAACAGGATGATAGACTACTCTCGAAAGATGGTCGACTAAAAACAAATAGCCTGTGCTTCCAATCGAAGCATCTGCTACATAGGATAGAATTGGGTTAAAATCGACTCGCATGGCTAAAACGTTACCCCGATCGCTTGTTAAGGATGCAAAGAGAATATCAGTCTCGTCCTCGTTCGAAAAGATTGGTTCACTAACCGCTACATCCGTTTGTCTTCCAAAAAGATCTCGTAACCAAGTGAATTCTATTACACCATACTGATCAGAAAGTTCTTCTGTACCTGCTACTGATTCAATTGAACCGTCCGCTTGATAAACCGTTCCCTCACCCTTATTGTTGACAATGTATACTTCACGTAGACGATTATCTTCTCCAAATAAAACGTCCAATTGATCAGCTATGTCATCAGATGAAGCATTTGCATCAATAGTATCGCCGGTAAAAGCAGCTAATTCGGTTTGCAACCCCATGTATTGTTGCAATGATGCATGAACATTGGCTGTCATTTGCTCTGCTTGAGCATTCATTGTACTCTCCACATTTTCCCTTGTTGATAAATAAGAAAATACCCCAATGACTAAACTTGGTACGACAAGCATTAAACCAAAAGCCAGCATTAATTTCCATTTTAAGCTTACCTTTTTTTGTTTCATCCATTTTCACCTCAATCTTCTACTTTTTATTTCGGCTCGTTTATTGCTTTTCTAAAGGCTCTAGATTGAGATTTGAAGAATTGTGCGAAAAAAGTTATCATTTTACCTAAACAGAAAATGAAAGGGTGACTTTTTGATGCAACTTACTGACTTTTTAAAAGTGGATACAGCAACAAATCCACACTTTCACCCACATCACTCAACAAAGCTTGTCTATCTAAACAATGCTACTGGCTTTCCCCAAGCGTATGAGTATGATCGTGATTCGCAACAAGCGACTCGTCTAGTTGAAACATCAGAACGAATCATGCTCGCTACCTATATTGAGAATGACCTCCTCATTGGAATGGATTATGGGGTAAATGAAAAACAGCAATTGTATTTATGGAAAAATAATGAAGACCTTGTTCCGCTAACAAATGATCCTGCACATATACACCATTACGGAGGGGTATCACCTAATAAAGAATGGATTGCTTGGAGTAGTAATCGCAGGCATGAACAATTTTTTGACGTGTATATTCAACATGTATCCACACGTGACATTCAGTGTGTATATAAAGATGATGCTCGCTATGACCCTGTCTGTTTTCATCCAGATGGTCATCACTTGTTAATAAAGAAAACGAATACAAATTTAGATAATGACTTAGGTCTATTACATTTAGAAACAAAAGAACTAGAATGGTTAACGCCACACGAAAGCGAAGCTTCTTTCACAGATGCGGCTTTTAGCAACGATGGCAAATCTCTTTATCTTTTAACGAATGTTGGTCGAGATCACACTGGCATTGCTCGCTTACAGCTACAATCGAAAGAATTGGAATGGCTCTACACAGGAGATTGGGATTACGAAGCCTTAACCCTCAGTCATGACGGTACCTATTTAGCTTATGCAGTGAATGAAGGTGGCGTATCACATGCTTTTCTCACGCATCTTCCGTCCCAAACAGAGAAAAAGCTTCCTATTCAGTCAGGGGTTGTGACAAGTTTCACCTTTTCTCATGACGTAACTCAACTCGTTTTCTCTCTCGATGGAGCTGCAAACCCCGCTGCACTATGGTGTTACCATTTAAAGGAGCAGACTGTAACAAAACTGGCAAACAGCACACGGAAACATACTGTCCAAGAGATACTACGAGAGCCTGAACAACTTTCATTCACAAGCTCTGATGGTGAGACCATTCCATCTTTTTATTACAAACCAGATGGGGATGGGCCTTACCCAACCGTTATTTTTGTACATGGCGGTCCCGAAAGCCAAATTCGTTCTGTCTACAACCCTTTTTTACAGTACTTTGTATCACAAGGCTTCGCCGTATGCACGCCGAATGTGCGAGGAAGTACAGGCTATGGGAAACGCTACCATCACTTAGATGATAAGCGAAAACGTATGGATGCTGTTAGAGATTTAAATGAGCTTGCAGAATGGTTAAAAACAGAAGGATTCGCTCATCCTAACAAAATCGCTGTAATGGGCAGAAGCTATGGAGGGTTTATGGTGCTTGCTGCCATTACTCATTACCCAACACAGTGGGCAGCTGCCATCGATATTGTTGGCATTTCTAGCTTTAAATCGTTTCTCGAAAACACAAGTATTTGGCGACGAAAAGTACGAGAAGATGAGTACGGGTCCCTTGAAGAAGATCGTGACTTTTTTGATGAAATTGATCCCATTCATAAAGTCGATGATATTCAAGCTCCCCTTCTTGTGCTGCACGGACGAAACGATCCACGTGTACCGATTTCAGAGGCTGAGCAAATCGTTGAACAACTAAAGCACCGTCATCATCCAGTTGATTCGCTTTACTTTGAAAATGAAGGGCACTTCTTCGTTCGCTATGAAAACAACCTCGCGGCATACGAAAAGTCATTTTCATTTTTAAGGAAGTGGCTTTAACGAACGAAAACACCTCCGCCTTGGTCAAGGCGGAGGTGTTTCATTTACCCTTCCCGTTTTTCATGAATCAACTGATTTTTCATATCCGTTAATTCGTCTGACAGTGAAACGGGATAGACTTCTGGTACTTCTAAGCGTAAGTACTCTTCCCAAAACGATTGCTTTTGATACGCATGGTAGTCTCGCACATCTTTCAATGAAGGCACATCATAGACGAGTCTTCCATTCTCAAATATCGGCTTTAGCAGTTCAACCGCTTTAAAATCTCGAATTCGTTTCGCTTTTAATGGGTTACGTGGGTGCTTTAAGAGTATTTCATCTTTTCCTTCTAACGTTTCATGATCCAAGCAAACATAATCGCCCTTTGCCATACCATCGTCGCCAAAAAGGCGGTACACTTTTTTGCGTCCAGGATTTAGAATCTTTTCAATACTTTCCGAGATCTTAATCAGAGCGACCCAATCTTCTTTTTGATAGCTACCAGATTCAATCTCTGAATCAAGAGGTCGTCTAGCTACAATTTTATGGACGCCTCCTAATGCTGGGTTATCATAGGCTGTAATAAACTTTGTTCCAACACCCCAAATATCTACTTTTGCCCCTTGTTGCTTTAGAGAAGCAATTGTATATTCATCAAGATCGTTTGTCGCAGCAATTTTTACGTGTTCTAAACCTTCTTCATCAAGACGCTTACGCACTTTTTTAGATAAATAGGCTAAATCTCCACTGTCTAATCGGACAGCCGTCATTTCATAACCTTTCTCCTTTAGACGGTGCGCTGTTTCAATTGCATGAGGCAGACCACTTCCAAGTGTATCCGTTGTATCAAGAAGAGGAATGGTTTTTTGCGGAAAAACATCTGCATACGCAAGAAACGCTTCTAATTCAGATGGGTGGAACATAATAAACACATGTGCTTGCGTGCCTGTAATTGGCATAGAAAATTTCTTTCCTGCCTTCACGTTGCTAGTAGCGTCAAATCCAGCAATATAAGCCATTTTCGCCCCGTACACACTCGCATCTCTACCTTGGGCACGTCTTTTTCCCATTTCAAGCAAACCATCCTCCCCTGCGATGGTTTTAATACGGGCGCCCTTTGTCAGGACTAGAGATTCTGCATTCACAATGTTTAACAACATCGCTTCAATCCAAATACATTCCCAAACAGGGGCTTCAATACGAATGAGAGGCGTATTAGGAAAGACTAAATTTCCTTCTTCAACTGCATGCAAATCTCCACTAAAACGTAATGAACGCAAGTCATCTAAAAACGCTTCGTCAAAGCCCTCTGATTGCTCTCTTAAATAGCGGATGTCACTTTCATTAAAGTATAAGTTCTGTATCGTATCAATCAAATGGCCAAGTCCGCCAAACGCGACATAACCGCCTAATTCCGTGCTAAATTCACCAACGCCGCGAACAAAAGGGGCTTTCCGATAGAAATCATCAAAAACAACTTGAGTTTGATGAAGTCCTTCTTTCCATAAGGCGTACATCATAGTAATGGCATAATAATCCACATCAAGCCCATAATCCTCTGAAGGATTGTAGTACGGGGTCACATGATGAGCGTTTCCACCACATCGGATGCACACTTCTTCACTGGAAGACTCGTTTGAAAAACTTGGTTGGTCACACTCTTTACATATATGTACATAGCGATAACGAGTAGGCTTTACAAAATCAAAGATTGTTTTCATGTGTTCAGACATCTTTCTGCTCCTTTGCGATCTACGCTTTTCACGCATATAAGTCCTCAAAAGTATACTCTTGTTTTGTCTTCATTTCAAATCCATCGTACCTGTATACAAAAAAACGCCCTGCATTCCGCTAGAGCGTTTCCATATACAATTAAGCAGAGAGAACGTCTTTAATTTGTTCCAAGGCATGTTCCAGCTCTTCTTTTGTAATGATTAAAGGTGGTGCGAAGCGAATAACATTCTCATGTGTTTCTTTACATAATAATCCTCGCTCCTTTAATTGTTCACAATAAGGTCGAGCTGATTCTGTTAATTCAATTCCAATAAATAAGCCACGTCCCCGGACCTCTTTAATTGAAGGGTGTGTTAACGTTTTTAATTCGGTAATAAAATAATCACCGAGCTCTTGGGCATTCCTTACTAAGTCTTCTTCTTCTAAAATTTCTAACGCAGCAACAGAAACCGCACAAGCAAGTGGATTACCGCCAAATGTTGATCCATGGGAACCAGGTTCAAATACACCTAACACATCTTTATTCGCCGCAACAGCTGAAATCGGTAAAATCCCTCCACCAAGAGCCTTACCGAGAATGTACATATCTGGTTCCACGTTTTCATGATCGCATGCAAACCACTTGCCTGTTCGACCAAGACCAGCTTGTATCTCGTCTGCTATAAAAAGAATCTCATTCTCTGTACAGATGTCTCGCACTTGCTGCAAGTACCCATTAGGTGGTATGAGAATCCCTGCCTCTCCTTGAATAGGTTCAACAAGAAAGGCTACCGTATGTTCGGAAATGGCTTCTTTAAGTGCCTCTGCGTCGCCATACGGAATCACTTTTATGCCTGGCAACAACGGACCAAAGCCACGCTTGTATTCTTCACTAGAAGACAGGGAGACAGCAGCTAATGTTCGTCCATGAAAATTATTTGAGCAAACAATGATTTCGGCTTTATTGGTCACAATTTTTTTGTTTTCATATCCCCATCGTCGCGCCGCTTTTAAAGCGGTTTCAACAGCTTCTGCACCTGTATTCATTGGCAATATCATCTCTTTATTCGTAAGTGAAGCTACTTTTTCATAAAAAGGCGCCAGCTGATCATTGTGAAACGCCCGGGATGTTAACGTGACTCGCTCCGCCTGATCCTTTAAGGTTTGAATTAGTTTTGGATGGCAATGACCTTGATTTAGGGCTGAATAGGCACTTAACATATCAAGATAGCGATTGCCTTCTGCATCCCATACCCATACTCCTTTTGCTTTAGAAATGACGATTGGCAATGGATGATAGTTATTTGCACCGTATTGCTCTGTTTTCTTAATAATCTCTGTTGACTTAGACATAGTCATCCTCCTTCAGTTCTGTGCTTCCACTTATGTCTCTTCGCTCTAAAGAAATGAATTCCTGCTACATTTGTCAGGAAAAAAGGTGTTAAGATGAGATAAGTAGGAGGTACAGCGTATGAATTCTGATATAAGACGCGTGCACCATATTATTTTTTTGGCTTCTGTTTTTTGTTTTTGGCTTGCTACATATAGTTACGTACCGATCTTTAGCCTTTATTTAGAATCCATTCCGTTTAGCTACGGGTCAATTGGCATCATTTTAGGAAGTTACGGTGTAACACAAGTGCTACTTCGCTTTCCATTAGGTGTGTTACTCGATAAACTCGCCACGCTTCGTAAGCATTTTTACGTTGGTGGGTTTGTTGTAGCCATTGTGAGTGGCTTTATCCTTTTATTCTCAAGCTCTTTTCTATGGATATTGACCGGTCGCCTCCTCGCAGGAGTGACTGCTGCCATGTGGGTTATGGCTACCATCATGTACGCAGAGTATTTTCAATCGAACCACACGAGTAAAGCAATGGGCTTACTGCAATTTTCTACAGTCATGCCCCAATTTCTAAGCATGTTAACAGCGGGGTTACTCGTTGAATGGATGGGCTTTGCTCTTCCATTTTGGGCTGGTATTGTGGCTGCCTCCGTCGGTCTCTTACTCGCTTTGTCAATAAAAGTTGTACCCAGTCATATGGAGACAAGACAACCATTATCTACCGTTTCCATTATTCGTTCTACCGTTACTATGAGGTCATTACTACCTATTACCCTTGTTTCTCTTTTTGCACATGCCTTGCTCTTTATTTCTATTTTTGGCTTTACCCCTGTGTATGCTGGTTCTCAAGGCATAGGTGAAGGTGCCATGGTATGGATTATGACTGCTTTTTTCGTGCCTCATGCAGCGGCATCCATCTTCATCGCGCTGATCAACTTGCCGCCTACATTAGAGCAGCTACTAATGATTAGTAGTTTAATGGTTACAACCATTACATTCCTATTCCTACCGTTGGCTACTGGAATTCTTTCCATTAGTCTTCTGCACGCCATCATCGGCTTAACTATTGGAATTCTTTTACCCCTTTTATTATCGCAAATTGCAAGCTTACCACCGGCTTCATTAAAGACATCGGTCATGGGATTTTATCAATCGGTTTACGCTATTGGCATTTTTATTGGTCCCTATCTAGCTGGTTTTGCTGCAGAACAGTTTGGTCTAAAGCACGTGTTTACGTTGGCAGCCATTATTTCTTTCATCGCATTAGCCATTGCAGTACTTACAAGATTAAGAGAAGGACAACGACAAATGACCGATGATGCGTCTAAAAACAAAAAGCTGAATCACCTTTAATGGATGATTCAGCTTTTCCTTTATCCTGTTACGACCCAAGGTGAAGCATAAAAATCTCGTCTAAAAAGTTCCCCAGATTCCGGGAAAGAAGGAGGCATTTGACCATAAGGAATATTGGTTGCTCGATACCCGCCGAAGACCGTGTGAGGATTAGGACGTTCAGCTAAATTCCGCAAAAATACTTCTCCATTGAACCGGACAATGGGAATAACACTTCTTTGATGAAATCCATTCCAATAAGCCGTACCACGATCATGACGCGCAATCCAATATAAGCCTTCTTCAAGTTCTTCATCTAGGGTTACATAGCCCCAACCGCCATCTGAAGAAATTTCGATTTGATCCGATTCAAAAAGCAAGTCTTTTGGTCTGCCAGTGCCGTCGTCTGTATAAATGCCTACTCTTGCTGCAGCCGTATTCCCTGCACTTCCTAAGCTCATTCCTGCACGTACAATCTTTGTTTTTCTCGTAACAGGAAATGGAAACGCGTCTAGTGTATCTCCATAGACAAGAATACTAAATGCAGGTACATGACTATTCACGTTGTAGCCTTCTGCTGTGAAAGGATTATAGTCTCGTCGGAAATGAGACAAATACGTCCCTGCCGTTGGATAAAATGGCTCCACTCCTCCACCTGCACTTGCCATTGCATCAATTTTATCTTTTAAATCCTCAAGGCTTTGTTTTGTTTGAAGGACATCATCTGAAAGCTGGGCTGTATTGGCTATCGCTTCGTAGTCTGCAGTAATGACGGTATCGGCATGTTGTTGTGCTGCAAATACTACCGCTCCATAAGCAGGATACAGTTCATACTCACCTGCATCAATGACCTCTCCGTCACGATAAAGAACAGGCACAGGTTGGTCTAGCCAGTTGCGCTCTTCCCCTTCATAAATCCGAAAGCGAAGGGTTGGGTCTGTTTGATCACTAACTGGCGTTAAAGATGCATTGCTTCTTGCAGTCGACCTCATGTTTAGAACTTGTTGAATTTTATTAATGTCCTGCTGCACTCCTGATAGATGTGCAGATAATATTGCTTCACTTTTTAAATCCTTATAAGGCGTTTGTGCCATTTTTTTCACATCCTTTTCGTTTTTTTACGCTCGCGGTAAATACGTAAAGACCGTTGGATCTTCTTGCCCTAGCGTCCACATCGCAACACCTTTACACTCCGCCTCTTCAATTAGTTGTAATGTCGTAATAAACCCTTCAATATCACTATTCCATGCAAGGGAATAGCCCTCGGCATCCCCAATATAGAAGTTTCTTAGCCAAACTCCTGCATCCACCACTCGAAGCTGAATCGTCTTAGCGCCTTCCCATGAGTCCACAACCGCAACCGTTAAATTTTCATAGTCATTGCTTATGCCATAAGAAGTACCGGCGTCAGGGTTCAGCCCCGCATACATCAAATACCCAAACTCATCGTAGTCATAGGGACGGTCTTCCTCTAATGCAATTGGTTGAGGTTCTCCATCTACTATCGCCTGCACCTTTTCCATAGGTTCATAACGATTGAGTGTTGCAATATGAAGACGGTGACATCTCACTCTAGCTCCTTGTGCGAAAACGCCATGTGCGCCTTGCACTCTGTTTCCTTGTACCCTGTGACTGAACACTTGTGTTGTGCCATTAAAGCAAAGAATCTGCCCTTCAAAAAAACGTACTCGGAGAGAATACCTTGTACCTAAATAGATTGTAGCTGGAACAGAAGCCAACACTTGCCTTTCACCATTTTCCTCTGATAGTAGTAGGAACTGTTGTTGCACTGCGTCTAGTAAAAACAAATATCCATCATTCGTCGCTCCTACATTGGAAGCCATAAACCGAATGCCAGCACTTCCTCGATCCCATAATGAAAGATCCGCTTCTAAATGAGGGAAGAAGTGTAGCCGCTTATTTAACAGCAATTGATTTTGTCTTCCTCTGGCGTCTGTTTCGACAAAATTTTCACGGTATGGTACCCATTCTCCAGAAGAATAACCGACCGCTTTTCTACTTGATATACATTGCCTATTCTCATAGTTTCCACCATGAACCACCTGGGTTCCCGCTTGTAAATAATAATTCGTCTCCGCTAAATTAACTTTCTCTTGATTCCCACTTTCATCGTACACAACATGAGAGCCAAATAGATCTTCCCAAAAAATAGCAGGACGAGGGGGTCTGCGGAGCAATTCAGCTGTTAAAGCCATTTTCTTAGGCATTTTAGCCTCCACTTGATTGACAATACCTTCTGTTACTGTGCCTCTCTTTTTAGGCGGCTGTAAATTGACATTGTATTGCACCATCCCACCGCTCATATTGTGAGAAAAGCCTGTACTTAAAACCAAACCGAGTAGTTGTGCAGAATCTTCTGTTCCTGTAACAACAATTTCATTCTCCCCTTCTGTAAAAGAGAATGTTCCACAATGGTAAAAATGTCGATCTGGGTTTACTAAGAACGGATACCAACTTGGAATCCCTTCTCCTATCACATACGGTGTACCGTTAACGAGCAAATGAATTTTTGGATTTAAATAAGGGAAGTAAACAGGTGCAATTAATTCATAGATCCCTGCGGCTGGCAGGGTAAAACGATAAACCGCTCTTCCCTCATCAACATCTTTTACACAACGCTCCAAATCATGGTCTGCCAAATAGCGAGCACCTCCAACTGCCACCCCCTGAAATGTTTGCGGAAATTGTTCTGCACGCCATGTCGTATTGGTCCTCGTTGCGTTTCCTGTTAACTGGGTAGGTTGATGTAGAACGGCGTGTACGTGTTCAAAAGTTGCCCGCTGATGCTTACTATAGCTTGTAATATACTCTGTCCCTTGGTAAGTTGATCGATAAATAACAGGACGATTATTGTACGGAAGCAAGTCAGCATACGCCACGCGAAAGCGATCATAACAATGAGAGAATGTTTGCTGGTAGCCGGACTCTTCATCATGTAGACCCGTATAAGGAACGTAAGATTGATCGACCCATGTAAAAGCATCTGTCTCTGGATCTCGCCCAATATGGTGTTTAAAAATGCCATTTTGCCACATGAGCATTTGCCAGTACCGAACAGCCGTACCAGATCGTTTGCTTTCCAGAGGCCAACGTCGTCCATAAGCAGCATTTCCAATCCAAACCGACTCGGACGGAAACACATTTTGCACATGGGCTAAAACTTGTTTAAGCCACCAAACAGGTGTAGATGGACCTGGAGCAGAATTGTTATGAGCAAAATCATAGGACATGATTTGCCATTCATCACAAATCATTTGTCCTCTTTCATCTCTACCTTCAGCCAGCGTACGGTAATCGGTCCATTGATACCAATATGGTGCAAAATCACCTGTCATGGCATGCAAATTAACACGTACTTTTAATTGAAGAGGAATGGCAATTTCATTTTTCACTCGCGCTAAAAAATCTCGGTATTTTTCAGCTTCCCGAGCCTCTCTAGGTCGAGAGCTCGATTTCTCAAAATCAATCTCAATTCCTTTTATCCTACCAGGAAAACGCGTCATGTATTGAGAGACAATTGATCGGAATTGCCGTATAAAAGTCGATTGATTTTCCTCTTGATCAAGCATGGTTTCAACTGGACTTCCAAAACAAATGGCTTGTAAAAACCATTCAACGTTTGGATAGTGGTCCATTAAATAGAGAAGACTATTCCGTGCCCAATATTGGATGGCGCCATCCTGATTCAAAACAGGATAAGAGGTCCCTGCTTTATAGTGATAAACTGTACCATTTTCACGCACACCAAAATCATGTAACCCAAAGGAGGCAATTTTTTCATTGTGTTCCTGAAACGCCGTCCAAAAGTTTCGTTGATCACCTGGCCAGTCTAAGTATGCATCGCGGTTAATGATCGTCCATTCTCCAGCTTCATCTTCTTTCGCAAACTCCAAAAACTGTGCGTTGGATGGCTCATTTAAACTCCACGACATAAACTGCATGCTCATAACAACGACCTCCCTTCTTTCCAACGTATAAGCTCGGCTACACCATAATAGCCAATCCCGACATCTTGAAGTGTATCGATGACTTCTATTTCACCAAATTCATTTTGTCGCCGTATTTGTGCAAATTTATACCACTCCAGTCGTATCCTCCCCGAACCCATTGGAATACCAAATAGTTGTTGTTTTCCTGTTTGAATGGGTATAGAACCGATCGTTAATGTTCGTGCTTGACGGTCTAACAAAACACCATTCTTTGTAGCTTTATTGAGCGAAGCATGAAGATGAATCTCGTCTCCCGCTTTGCCAGCTGGAACATAGAATTCTCTCGTATATGTTTTGTTTAATGGATGCTCTTCTTCATTCGGAAATGGCATTGTGAAAGTGTCTCTTTTTTCTCCTA
Organism: Shouchella oshimensis; assembly: GCF_004375095.1. NCBI lineage: Bacteria > Bacillati > Bacillota > Bacilli > Caryophanales > Bacillaceae > Shouchella > Shouchella oshimensis. Next base: position 622,025 of record NZ_SNUX01000004.1, read on the forward strand.
TATTTGTTGATACACGCAATAAATCAAAATCATCTTTTGGGATAAGTGTTATATCCACAGGAGTTACAAATGTTTGTCGATCAAATCGTTTTTCGTCAAGATTAGGAATCGTGATAATCTCGTTTCCACGACCTACTAGATTGTAAAAGCGATTTTTTAACTCAGGGAACCTTCTCGGTTGATCACCCTTTATAAGCAACGGTTCAGCAACGCCTTCAGTTGAATCTCGTTCATCCAACTCTCTTAACACCGGAGACAGCCACTCACTTGTGTGAGCCACTGTCCCTGTCACCTGTTCACCGCCCTGTAGCTGTAGATCGGTTATATTTAATTGTCCACTAATCTTTTCAGCGATTACATGAAGATCTACTTGTTTCACTTTTTTTGTTTGATCTTTCTGTATTGGTTGTGCAACGAAGCGAGACCAGTCTAATTTACTCATTAGACCAGCGATGTTCACTTGGATGGCCTGTCCAATTGGTACTTGTCGTACCACCTTGCAACATAGCATCGGTTATTGAAGCTTGACCTGAAAAGTTTGACGCTACAAACCGTACCTCTACTTCAGAAACCGATTTCGACGAATCGGTTTCGACCAATACTGATTTAGCAGAAAACATACGCACCCCTCCCTTCGTTTTGAATCACGATTTAGGTTAACGATATAAAGGTCGGTTCTTCTTCTGTCCCATCTTCGTAACGAACGATTACTTCCACACCAACCCTACCGTTTTCATTTACAGAAAAGTTTTGGACGGCGCTACGAAAAGAGAGAACATAATGATCACGATTTGCCGGATAGACAGTTTGGCTTAAACGTTTTACACCTGATGTTGTCTCTGCTTTAAACGATGCGCTACCGCTAAAACCATTAACTGGGTCCACTTCCCATCCACTATTAGACCAATAGCGGAATCCATCATCTGCTCTGCTGTTAAGCAATAAGTTAAATACAGAGAGCTCTAGCATATCGCTTGAATCAATGGTATCTTCTGATCGTAAAAAACTTGTGCCATCTTGGACGCCTGTAAGCAAGTCAGAAAGTGTAGGTGCCTTAGACTCTAGTACGATTTCTGTTTCCCAAGGCTCAACTAGGTTATAGCGCCAAGCGAGAATGCGTGTTTGCCGATCAATACCTAGCTCTTTATCGTACACTCTAACTAGATCGCCAAGCTTAAATTGTTCATGTTCCATTCCGGATAAAATGGATAAATCAGATGCTTTAATTTGATAGGATGTACGCGGTAAACTAAGACTTTCCAATGCAGCTTGCGCTTGCTCTTTTAAATGAAATGGATTTGTAAACCGATCATCCTTTAGCACCTTTGCTCGCAGTTTTGTCGTGAATGTGTAGTTGGGATCGTCTCGAATATCTAAATAGGGAACTTGGTCATTCACTGAATCAATGGAAAGATTCTCTCTCCCATAAGGATACAGTCGTGTAATGAGTTCATCTGTATCATACGTAGCTTCAATCGATTGGATGTTCTTCTCATAGACAATAGCTGCCCCAGACACTCGACCGATCGGTTCAATGAAATCAATCGTCATCGTATCAGAGTGGTAAACTAATTCACCACCGTACACATCTGGCAATTGTGTTAACGCCTGCAACCTGTTCGTTAGTCCAGATTCAACACTAACGTTACGTGTTGGAAAATTTGAAACGACCCCTAACCGCCATTCTGTTCCTTGTAAAATGTCCGACAAAACGACCACAACACTTTTATCTTCCCATTCAGAAACAGATAAAGGGTCGGAAAATTGCAAATCATACCAAAGTGCTTCAGCAAACACTTCTGTTTCTGGGACACCACTTCCTCCGCGACTATACGTAATGCGTCGAATAATATAGAGCTCATCAACAATTTGAATTAAATGTTCATTTTGTAAGTGCTCGTTTTTTTGATCAGAGAAAGGTAAGACAAACGAAAGTGTATCAATACCGTTTACTTCCTGTTCAAGCAAAATATCATAGGCATTATCTAAGACAGCAAGCTGCTCTCTTTCAGGCGAAAGAACGACTGGTCGAGCCCCTGGTAAACGGGAGAAAATAGCTCTCTGCATTCTACTGTAAGAATGGTTATAAAAAACCGTATGCAACTGGTTATATTGGGATTCATTCACATTGTTATATTGAATCATACAACCACCCTATACCCAGCGACTTCTTGCTTGTATTGTAAGTTCTTCCACTTCACCAGTTCCTTCAAATGCAAGAGATAATTGATTCGCTCCAGGTTGTAAAACAGGAAACTCAATACTGCTTAAATGGTTTAATGCTGAAACTCGTTCACCATTCGGCTTTATCGTATACGCCGTCACATATTGGCTATCCAAACGTAACTGCTCCCCTGATTCAAGCGTCCCGTCGTAAACCATTTCCGTGTCGTTAAGAGTGAGTCGAATCAAACCGTTTTGCAACTGCCCTTTTACTTGTATTAAAGGAAAGGAGTGGATGCTGCCTTTTTCTCTTGTGAAATGATGGGTTCCTTCTGAATGGTAGATAAAAAATTCATCTTCAATCGCATAATAGTAAGGATCGGGACAATAGAAGATTAAATCGCCTCTACCTGAAGCTGCTAATTCGTCTAGCTCTGATTCTTCTGCCAAAAGCCCGTATATCACCTTGTCTCGTTCATCATGAAAAATAAGAGGCTTAGGCTCAGCACGATTGAGTAATCGAGCAATCTCCCTTACCTTTTCACGAAAATCAGTACGATTTGCACCAGCAATCGTAACCGAAATGGTAATCATCAACGCTGCATCTTGTTTTCCGAAAAAAAAGGAGCCATTTCTACCGAATATAGACATGGAACGAATTTCACGAGCTGGCAAAATAGGCCTTTGAATGTGATGAACGATTAAAGACTGACTAAAATCGAATCCGTCATACGTAAACATATTACCGGCCTCCTTTTGCTCTCATCGTAGACACATGTCTCCGACCAAGTTCTGTGTCCATAAATGGAGCTGTAATTCTTGCAATCTGTTTTCCTTCTAGATGTACCGGAACCTCGACAGTTAACCTATCTTGTAAAGAGGATCGGTTTAGAAAATCTGGCTGTTGACGAGCCATTAAATGTTGTTCTAATCGCTCTACTCCACGACCTAAGAAGTTCCCCCCTTGAATCGTAGGTAACGCCAAAGCATTCGTTAACGCTCGCTCAATAACAGGTAAGTCCCCTTCTACAGAGTCTTTAATTGGCCCTCCAAAATTTAAGCGGTGAATGTCTTGCAGAGGCCCTTCCTTTGCAGGAGAAAACGGGAGAAAATCACGAATCTTTCCTGCTACATTTGAAATGGCACTCGTGACCGACCCAATGGCACTAGTAATCCCTTGGGCAATACTTGTGACAATGTTACGGCCTGCATCCCGGAACCGACCGATAAAGCCCATGACCGTTTGAAATGCACTTTGAATGCCATTTGAGATCGCACTTCGTATCGCTGTCATGGCCGCCGTTACACTCGTACGAACCGCATTAAATATGGACATAAAGGTCGTTCTGATTGCATTAAGACCCGCTGACACTGCAGAGCTTGCAGCAGAAATACCTGTCGTAATAAAGTTTCGAATAAACGAAATAACTGACGTCACGACTGAGCGAACTGCATTGAATACCGTCATGAAGATCGTTCGAATCGTGGTTAAGATCGTCATGACAACCGTTTGTACAGCTGTCATCCCAGTCCATATAAGATTCCGTATAAATGTCATCACGGTCGTAACAACTAGCTGCACAGCTTCAAAGCCCCTCTGGAAAAAAGCTTGAATGTTCCTTAAAGCTGTGGAAAAGAGAGTTGAAATGGAACTCCACATATTTGTAAAAATTGTACGTAAACCTGTAAACAAGGAGCCTGCAATTTTAATAATTTTGCCGAACAATAGAAGCTGTACTAAATTCCAAATCGCTTCTAACGCACCAAAGAATAATTGTTTGATCCCTTCCCACATTAAGGAGAAATCCCCCGTAAATAAGCCAGCAAAAGTTTTAATTAATCCCATAATGATATCGAGTGCACCAGAGATAACGCCTTTAATATTTCCCCACACTTGTTGAATCAACGCGGCCACAAACGGCCACACAAACTTCATTAAGGCTAATATTCCGTTCATGATAGGTTCAATAATACTGAGTATAAAGTTAAATACATTTGAAACAGCTTCCATGACTTGTGCACCATGCTCATCCCAAAACTGCTTAATTGTTGCCAGTTTTTCGGCTACAAACGAAGCAATCACGCTAACGACCGTTTGAATAACAGACTGAATCGTCTGCCACACTTGAATGACGCCGTTTTTAAATGTTTCATTCGTATTCCATAAATACATGAAGCCTGCGGCAAGAGCGGCAATGGCGGAAATGATTAGTCCGATAGGTCCTAAAAATCTTAAAAAAGTAGCTATCACGTTCTTATTTAAGAGAGAAGAAACTGCTTCAAAAATGCTCTTAAGCGTTGTAAAAGACATTGCAATTTGTGAGATACCAACTAGTAATAAACCTGCTGCAGTCATAACCCCTAACAGTGATGAAACAATATTTGCACTAGAAAATGAAGACATAAGCAAGTCAACTTCCGTTCTAATTGACTCTATTGTTCCTTTTATGCCGCTTAACGCTTTTCCACCTTTTTCAATTTTATCAAGATCAAACGTAATATTCGCAGACTCTCCAATTTGAACTGCCATTATATTCCTCCTTTCCATTTTTTCGATTCTTCATTCATTTTGTCTTGATCCCATTCAGCCATGCTTCGATTCTTTTTATCTTGTAAGAACCGTTGAAATGCACTATCTTCAGGTAATCCTCTAACAAACACTAAGAACCGTCTCCATGAGAGACGGTTCTCAAATCCCTCTTGAGTTAAATGAATGCGATAAAACCTGTAAAAGTCAGCCTCTAATGCGGCCCACCCCCAAATAATTATCCGTGAATCTTGGTTTTTTTTTGTGTTTTTGATGATTGAGCACTTGTACCTTTAACGTCATAGCCCCATAGTTTCATAATGTCTGGAACGATATGTTGAAACACAAAATTCACTCCAGCTTTTGATTGTTCTAAGTGGCTGAGAAAAGCTTTTCCAAGCATCAGTTCAATAAACTCATACATCTTTTCTTCTGGTACCGACATTTGTGTTTTTCCTTTTACCTTCTGCACACAATAACGGAAATAGAAGGTAGCAAATTGGAAAGGCATTTCTGTTGGGATCTCAAAATACTCACCAGCAAATTTGACGTATTGATGCTTTTGTTCATTTAACTGTTCAGCCAGTGCATCATCATAGTCAGCTACTAATTGCTCTTGTTGGATTTCCGCTAGCTCTTCCACCTTTTGATCTAGAAGTTCTAAGCGTTCTTCTCTATTATTCGCCACCAGGAGCACTCTCCTCCGTAATCGCTTCTTTTGTATTTACACGGAATTCGCCTGAAAAAGTATATACCCCCTCAGATACTGAACCCTCTTCTTCATAGGTAGTAAAAAATCCAGTAAGCGCATAGCCTGAACCAGTAGAGTCAGTGTGCTTAATAACCGCTTCTTGACCTAGTTCCGAGACGCGTTTTAATTCGGATTGTCCATCATCATCTAGAAGCGCAATCCCTTCCATTGATACGGTTTCACCTACAGAAGCGGCAATAAATTTTTGACGAAAAACGCCCCCACCATCAACAGTGTCACCTAAACCTGTCACATCCGCTTCTTCAACTTCTAGTGAATGTGTAAAGGACGTTAGCTTTGCCACCACTTGTTCATTTACTTCTACTCGTGTTCCTGCAAACTTCTTTTCAGCCATGTTAACTCCTCCATAATAAGTGAAATACTATTCGTTATTGTTGGTGTGCCGGCACGAACGCATATTTAACGAATAATGTAGCTAGATACTAGTTGTTTGCTACAACTCAATCTTAATACAGGAACACCTGTTCCTAATTGCCGATTTTCTGCCACGTTTATGCAGCTTATCTATGTTAAACTCTTAAGTAAAGATATTTAGAAAGGACAATTCTTCATGTCACAAGTTTTTAAATTCCTTGAATCCTCATTAATTGTTGAAGAAGATTGCGTAATACTTCGACATGGAAGAATAAAATCTTTGAATGGAGGTGCAAAAAAAGAAGTAATACTCCCATATTCTGAAATTGAAGAAATTATTTTTCAAAAGCCTGGATTCTCAGCAGGTTATTGCTACTTTAAACGACCCGGTGCTTCAATAATTACGACTAAACATCAAGCGGTATACGATGAACATTCTATTTTGTTACACTTTCGATACCACTACAAACGATTTTTGAAAGCGAAGAAAATAATTGAAACACGTTTAGAAAATGTTGAGATAGTTTCAGAGTCAGAACTGGACCGTATTTATCACTCTCTTATTTTGGATTCAAATCAATCCATTACGTATAAAGGCTATGATGGAAGTTTAGAAGTTACAAGAGATAAGATTACGATTTTATACAACGGATTTCTTCATAGTGGAGGACGCGGTCAAAAAACCATTCAAATAAAAGAAATTAACAGTATTTCACTTTCTAAAAACACCTTTGTTAGTGGGAAAATTCAGCTTCACTACAATGGGTTTCAAGATAGAAGGAATGGAATACTTGCTTCTGCAGCAAATGAACTAAGTATTACAAACATTAACGAGTACAATCGTTTCTTACAGGCAAAAGAACTTATTGAACGGATTAAACATTACCATGACTCATATAATGAAACTGGTTATGACAATAGCTACAACCAATATGCCGAACCTGTGCATACTCCCCGCTCTACCGCAGACGAACTTCGAGAGTTTAAATCGCTTTTAGACGAAGGTATTATTACGGAAGAAGAATTTGAACAAAAGAAAGCGCAGTTACTTCGCTAATGAATTGAGCCCCTCTTATAGATACGAGGGGCTTTTTTACAACAAGTGTCCAGATGTATTCAACCTCGTCTTTAAAGATTAGATTTATGTTAAACTACTTTAAACAATAACCTTATTGAGAAAGGACGACTCATCATGCCACACGTTTTTAAGGGAGCTCGATCGACCCTAACCATTGAGGATAACAGACTAGTTATTCGTCATAACAAAATAAAAACATTTGCTGGTGGTGCTCGTAAGGAAGTTACCATTCCCCTAAATGAACTTGAAGGAATGATCTTTCAAAAACCTGGTCTATTATCTGGTTTTTGCTATTTTCAATTACGGGGAGCTTCGCCATCTATAACAAGGTTTCAAGCAGCAAATGATGAACATTCTATCATGCTAAATTTCTTCTACCATTACAAACGTTTTCAAAAAGCCAATCAGATTATTATGAACAAACTAGCGACTATTGAACCTTCTTTAGAAGTAGAAATTGATCGAACTTTGAATGACCTTATTTCTATTCCTTCCCATATTGTTAAATTCGATGGTGTTGACGGTACCTTAGAGTTGACTAAAGATACTGTAACGATCTACTACAAACGGTTTCTACATACAGGTGGTAGCGGGAAGCAATCCATATACATAAACGATATTAGTGCCATTACGCTCTCACCTCAAACATTGGTGAATGGGAAATTTGAAATTCATCATGGTAACTATTCTTCGAGGAAATTAAATCCACTTGCTTTAGGATCAAACGAAATTAGTATTGGTAACATCAACGAGTACAATCGTTTCTTACAGGCAAAAGAACTTATTGAACGGATTAAACATTACCATGACTCACATAATGATTTTGAAAACAGCTATAACCAATATGCCGAACTTGCGCATACTCCCCGCTCTACCGCTGATGAACTTCGGGAGTTTAAAGCCCTTTTAGACGAAGGTATTATTTCAGAAGAGGAGTTTGAAAAGAAAAAGATGGAGCTACTGTAAGAATATCTTTTAAGGAGGAGCTAACATGACTATGGCTACTTTTCAATCAATGGGTACGACCTTAATTATTTCTGAAGATCGGATAACCTTAGAACATAACCGCAAAATTGGTAACTTAAGAAAAACAATAGAGATAGCCTTTACTGAATTAGAAAAAATTGAAGAGAGAAAACCTACTCTTTTTTCCGGGTATGTTTATTTCAGACGAAACCACGATCCTTCTATTGATGATAAAGAAGCGATGATTCATGAACAGGCGATGATTATTCGTTCTAAGAAAAAGTATAAAGAATATGAAAAAGTTAGCGAACTGATAAAACAAAGAATAGTAGAAAACGCTCAGCAAACTGGTACACCAGATGATCGAATCGATTCTTTAGTAAAACAACTGACCTCTAATCCACATGAATCATTACGTTATGAAGCTCATCAGGGCCATTTAATCATAAGCGCCCACACGGTTTCTATACATCATAAAACGTTGCACCGTGGTGGAAATGGACAAAGAGAATTTTCCATTTCTTCTATTAATAGCATTCATTTATCTAAAAGCGGGTTAAAAGCTGGTCGTATTCGCTTTTTTACAGAATCTACGAATAGCAGAGAGAAATATAAAGCCTATTTAGCATCTGAAAATGAACTTCTTATAACAGGTATTGATGACTACCATCGTATGTACGAAGCTAAACTGCTCATTGAGCGATTACGTGTTTACCACGCAGATAAACACGATCCGTCCGTTATACCACCTTCTCCCCGCTCTACCGCTGATGAACTTCGAGAGTTTAAAGCCCTTTTAGACGAGGGTATTATTACAGAAGAAGAGTTTGAACAGAAGAAAGCCCAGTTACTTCGCTAATGAAATGAGCCCCTCGTTTGGATACGAGGGGCTTGCTTTTCACACGATGTAACCAGCTACGCCCATTAAATAATGAAGTTTCGCTAATGCTTTTGTTTTCAACCTGTAATACTGCCTCTCACTAATCATCATTTCCATGTATACTTGATAATCAAAACGGTCCTCTTCTAAGTAACGTCGAACGATTAATTCTCTTTCTACTTCGGAAAGTCGGTTAATGCATTGCTGGATAACATCCAAAAATGCGTGACGTTCTGTTTGTTCTTGCTTCATTTCATCTTCTTGCTGCGTGAAAAAAGGTTTACTACTCCCTGTTGAAAGTAGCGTGTACTGTGCAGTCACTTTTGGCATCTCGTCGTATGCAAGCGTAAGCTTATCTAAGTTATATTGTGCTAGCACTTGTTCTACTTTCTGCTTCTCTTCCTTTTGCAACGCAAGCCCCCCTTTACTTAGCAAAGAGAACCAATTCGTTAAAAATCAAAAAAGACGAGGTCATCACCTCGTCTTTTTTTAACTACTTATAACAACCGCATCATATCCACGCCCACGCAGTTCATTCGCCAATGCATCCGCATTTGCTCTCACAGAAAAAGCACCTGCCTGTACAAGGAAAAGAGAACCACTTTGGACAATAATGGATTCATATCCATCTGCACGTAAGCGAGCCTGCTGTTGATCAGCATTGGCACGAACCGAAAAAGCACCAACTTGAACACGATATATGGTGCCACCACCACCGCCGCCGCTTCGCTGTAAATTAAACGCTTGCGCCAATCCGTTGACATGGCCTCTTGCTACACGATCCAAGAACGCTGGACTTCTTAACAAGTCTGCATCTGCAGCTCGATCAATAAATAGGTTTTCTGTTAATATCGCAGGCATAGTAGACGTGCGTAATACTGCGAAGTTGGCTCTTTTTTGGCCTCGGTTCGTCACGTTTAGTTGCTGCATAATCGCTGGATGGACAATCCCCTGTATACGTGCTGTTTCAGCCCCTGCATTCGTATGAATAAAGGATTCAAACCCTGTTCCACCACCTGCATTAATGTGAATAGACATAAAGTAGTTCGCATTCCAAGCATTTGCCTGCTGGGTACGATCACTTAAACTGACAAACACATCGCTTGTTCGACTCATACGCACTTCTACACCTTGATACTCACTTAGTAAAATGTCGCGAATACGCGTGGCTATTGAAAGGTTTAACGTCTTTTCCTGTAGGCCATTCCCTACTGCACCTGGGTCACTTCCACCATGTCCTGGATCTAAAAATATTCTTGTCATTTGTACATCCCCCTTATCAATTAGGTGCTCGTCCACATTCTCACTCGAATTGCGAAAAAGCATGCAGCGCTATACGCCACATGCTATTCTTATTCAAAATCTATTGATGTGTAAGGGTGTTTGCTAGACTATTCATAAAAACAGGCATTTCACTGCTAGACTAATAGCTTAGTATGAGGGATGCATCTCTTTAGCCTCGTTAGCAACAGCTTCCGCCACAACGGTTGCAATTCTTTTATCAAACACAGAGGGTAGTATCTGTTCGGCTTCTACTGTTTCAACTAATCCTGCGATGGCTGTTGCAGCTGCAAGCTTCATAGACGTCGTAATTGCCCCTGCCCGGCTATCCAATGCCCCCCGAAAGATTCCAGGGAATGCGAGCACATTGTTAATCTGATTCGCAAAATCTGAACGGCCTGTTCCGACCACCGCAGCTCCGGCAGCTTTTGCCTCCTCTGGATATATCTCTGGTACTGGATTCGCTAAAGCAAAAACAACAGCATCTGCATTCATCATGCTCACATGATTTTTAGAAAGGGCCTTTGGTCCAGAAACACCAATAAAGACGTCTGCTCCATTTATGGCTTCATTTAACCCACCAGTTAGCTGCTTTGGATTTGTTTTTTGTGCTACTTCTCGTTGGCGAGGGTTTAGCCACGTTTCTTCTTGTTGAATAATCCCTTCTAAGCTTACGAGTGTGACATTGCTGTAGCCTGCTTCAAGTAAGAGTGAAGCTATGGATAAGCCTGCTGCACCTGCTCCATTAATGACAATCTGAGCTGATGCATCTTTTCGAACATATTGCAGTGCATTTATTACTGCCGCTAGCACAACAATGGCTGTACCATGCTGATCATCATGAAACACAGGAATGTTCAGCTCATCTTGTAATCTTTTTTCAATCTCAAAGCAGCGCGGTGCAGCAATATCCTCTAAGTTAATGCCGCCAAATGTTGGGGCAACCGCCTTTACAGTCTGAATAATCTCCTCGACATTCTTTGTATCGAGACAAAGAGGAACAGCATCTACACCAGCAAATTCTTTAAACAGAACCGCTTTTCCTTCCATTACAGGTAGCGCTGCTTCAGGGCCAATATCTCCTAAACCAAGGACGGCAGAGCCGTCTGTCACAATAGCCACTAAATTTCCTTTAATGGTTTGGTCATATACAGCAGATTTATCTTCTGCAATAAGCTTGCAAGGCTCTGCTACACCAGGTGTATACGCAAGACTCATATCGTATTCCGTTGTTAAAGGAACCGTACTCTTTAGCTCCATTTTCCCTTTTCTATGCAAAGCAATGGCTTCTTGCTTTAATTGACGTGTTTGCATGAAACACTCACTCCTTTTCTTTATAAACCTAACCAGCGTAAAATAAATGTTGCTAAGATGACCGTACCTGCTCCTCCAAGACGTGTAGCGACTTGGGCAAACGGCATAAGACTCATCCGATCAGATGCAGACAAGATCGCCACATCTCCTGTTCCCCCTAGCCCACTGTGGCAACCTGTCACAATAGCCGAGTCAACAGGATGCATATTCATCCATTTTCCAACAATATAACCGGTTGTGACCATCGTCACGACAACGGACGCACATATCAATACATAGGAAACGCTAATGATTCCTGCCACATCTTCAAGTGGAATAAATAAAAGCCCAAGTCCAACCATAAGAGGCCATGTAAAGCTCGTCGATACAAACTTATATAGATGGAAAGCACCTTGTTCCAGCTGGGACGGGATCAGCTTAAAGATCTTACAAAAAGCTGCGATAAGTATCATTAGAATCGCTGCAGGAATATGAAGGCTGCTCTCCATCAAATGCCCAAACACGTAAAAGCTACAGGCAACTAATAGACCAGCCCCCATTAAGCTGAAATTAACAGGTTTATTGTCATCCACAGAGGTAGGGATTCTATCCCCTTTTGTTTTAACGAGAACGCCATTACCTGTAAGGTGCTGCTTTCTTAGACCTAACTGCTTTAATAAAGCAGCGCATATGATCGCAAAGATGTTTCCAATAATGGCAGCAGGAATCATTTGCGAAATTAAATCCGCTACAGGTGTTCCTAGGATGGCACTGTATCCAGCAGATAACGGTAGAATGCCTTCTCCAATTCCACCAGCTAGAATCGGGACAACAATAAAAAATAACGTATGCTTTGCTTCATACCCAAATAACATACCAACACCTACGCCTGCTGCAACCGCCGTTACCGTGCCGAGTACAAGCGGCACAAGCATTTTCGTGATGCCTTGCATGAGCACTGTCCGATTCATGCCGAGAATACTTCCTGCTACAAGACAAGCAATATAGAAATAAAGGAAATTCGAAGTTGTCATTAAATTTGATACAGCATTCACAGTTGTTTCATTTAATAAGTTAAAAAACATAAACGCTGATGGTACGAATAGAGCTAGAATAGCCGGTCCACCGATACTACGAAAAATAGGAATACGCGATCCAATTTCCCCTAATAACATTCCGACAACCATAATGATGGCAAAGCCACCAATCATATCCGCCGGTAACTTTTGAAAATAGGCAGCTAATAATACGATTGTCGCAACAGCAACATAAATAGGAACAGGCAACACGCCAATTTTCCAATGTATAGGGTTCCAACGTTGAGATTTAGAATCATTTGTATGATGACTATCAGATGTAACCGTTTTTAATTGTTCCAAGCTGAACACCTCCTGCTTCATACTGTAATAGTAGGAGGTCGCTCGTTTTTTAGATAGATTTTGTAAATAAGAACCTTCTTTTTGAAACTAAAAAAAGCAGCTCAATGGTAAGCTGCTTCATAAAAATGCTTTTATACGTTGCTTGTGTTCATATTTAAGCTTATAAAGATGAATAGGCCTGCCAATCGATCCATAGGTAGGTTGTAGTTCCAGTACTTCCCATTCAAGTAAAAATGTTAGATATTTTTTCACTGACACACGGGAAATACACGCATGCAAGGCTACATCTTCTGTAGAGAAGCTATTTTGACCAACTCGTTCTATTGCTTGCCATACCTGTCCAAGTGTTTCCTTAGTCAAACCCTTTGGCAGGTCGATTTTTGCGTTTTTTTCGTTATCTTTTCGAAACCACAGTTCGTCTAATTCTTGCTGACTAACCGGCTCTTCCTTCGTCCAAATGGTTTGCTTCTTCTTAAAATGCATGAGCGCTTCTTGAAAACGTTCAAATTGATACGGTTTTATTAAGTAGTCAACGGCACCATGGCGTAGTGCGGTCTGTATGGATTCTTTATCAGATGCAGCGGTTAACACGATCACATCAGCCGCCACACGCTGTTGCCGTAATTCCGTTAACAATGTCAAGCCATTCTCTCCTGGCATGTAAACATCTAATAAAATAAGACGTATATGTGGATAGTGAGTAAGAGCTTTTCTCGCCTCCTCTACATTTCTAGCGTGAGCCACTAACTGGAAACCAGCTACATCTTTAAGGTAATTGGTTGTTACTTCAGCGACCATAGGATCATCTTCTACAATGAGCACGTCAATCATCAGTATCGCTCCTTTTTATTTCGTGCAGTGGCATAAATACCGCAAATGTTGTTCCTTGTCCCTTTTCGCTTTGAACCGTCATAGAGCCTTGTATCTGTTCAACACTTTGCTTTACTAAAGACAATCCGTAGCCACGGTTCAACCCTTTTGTAGAGTAGCCCTGCTCATACATGTTTTGTAATTCATCTGCATTCATCCCTGGCCCATTATCGGAAATATAGATAATCAGCTCTTCTTCTATAACAAACAACTTTAAGCGAACGACTCCTTTCTCTTGATTCACCACTGCATCAAATGCATTATCAATCAAGTTTCCAAGAATCGTTGTTAATTCCAGTGCTTGTTCATTTGTAGCGAATGATTGAATTGCTGTGTCTATGGAGATGTCTAACTCAACACCTCGTTCACGCGCATAGCTTTTCTTCCCTAGCAATAAGCCCGCAAGAACAGGCTCTTTTAATTTAACTGTTACTTCGTTCACTTCTACTAATTGATTTCCTGTAATTTGCTGCACGTAGGACTCTAATTTTTCGTATTCCTTTGAATGGAGCATCCCTAAAATGATTTGCATACGATTCATAAATTCATGGGTCTGTGATCGGAGCGTAGATGCATATGTTTTTACCCCTGTTAATTGCTCTGCTAGCTGCTTCATTTCAGTCTTATCCCGAAACGTAGCGATGGCTCCAATAATGTGATTGTTCAAATGCACAGGCACACGGTTTACAACGATCGTTAAGTTGTTCAACGACTGTTCTTGGTTGTATTCGGGCTTTCCACTCTCTATTACATGTCTAAGTCTAGAGTTTTGCATATACGTTTCTACTTTTACACCGACTGCATTTGGTGGCAGACCGGCACGCTCAAAAATCGTTTGAGCTGATTTATTTACGAGGGTAATATTCCCTGATGCATCCACTGCAATCATACCTTCTATCGTCGATTGCAGCATGGCGCTTCGCTCTTCTAGTAATGTGGCAATCGCTTTTGGCTCTAAGTTAAAAAGGGTTCGTTTAATATAGCTTGCTAACCATATAGCCCCGACTAAACCTACTAATAAGCCAAAGAAAGTGCCAATAAATAAGTTCGTCCGATTCTCAGAGACCGCTTCCTCTACTTTATCCAAAGAGATCCCCACCGCTACAGCTCCAATTTGTTGCTGTTGTTCATCATAAACCGGTGTAAACGCACGCAGTGAGCGTCCTAATGTCCCTTCTGAAATCGATAGGCTTTCTTCACCAGTTGTTAGCACCGTTTGCTCATCTCCACCAACAAAATGAGCACCGACTTTCTCTCTTTCAGGGTGGGCATAACGAATACCATCCATGTTCATGACAACAATAAACTGAACATCTGTCTTATCCATAAGGGTTTCTATATAAGATTGAACCGATGTTTCCTCTTCTTCTATAAGTGCCTCTCGTACAATGGGTGTCAATGCAACAACCTTTGCTAACTGCTGCGCTTTGTTTGTTTGGTTTTCCTCTACTTCTTCTTCAATCGATCGATGCACTAAGAGATCGGTCACAAGAAGAGATAGTACCACAACAACGAACACAAGCAATAGAATGGTTGATTTTAGCGTTAAACGGTTACGCAGTTTTTTTATACTCATAAGATGCGCTTCCTCTCTGCGTCTATTCCCTCGCAGTATAGCATAAAAAAAACAAAAAAAGAGGCTCTCTCCCATTTGAGACAGCCTCTTTCCTTACTTAATATGGATCGGATGGCTTGCTATCGCGTTTTGCCTCTTCCACCTGTTGTGCTTGGCGATCTTTCATGCTTTCTCGCTCTTTATGAATGGCTTCTTTTAGTCGCTTCCCATAATCTGCATCCGCTTCTGTTACATTCGTAATCATTTGTTCTCGTACGGCATCATGAACATCTGCAAGAGCGGAAGATAAATTGGAAATTAACTCGTCCTTTTCCCAATCCGCTAAGCGACGGTATGTTTCGCCCGCTTGTCCAAAGTTGTTCGGCCGGTCGATTGCCTCACCTTTCACTTCACCAGATACATGCGGTGTATGTTCTTTCCCTGTTTTTTCTGCCTCTTTTAACCCACCGATTACAGACGGCTCATAGTTAATATGGGGATTGTTGCTTGGCGGTGAATCCACTTGATACGTCATCTGCCCATCTCGCTGATTCGTTGCAACGCGCTTTTTAGGTGCATTAATCGGCAGCTGCAAGTAGTTTGCACCGACACGATAACGCTGTGTATCTGAATAAGAGAATGTACGACCTTGCAAGAGCTTGTCATCAGAGAAATCTAGTCCATCGACAAGCACTCCTGTACCGAATGCCGCTTGCTCCACTTCTGCAAAATAATTTTCTGGATTTTTATTTAACACCATTTTTCCGACTTTGTGCCACGGATATTGATCCTTATACCAAAGTTTTGTTGGATCAAGAGGGTCAAAATCAAGCTCAGGGTGATCGTGGTCCTCCATTATTTGAACATAAAGTTCCCATTCCGGATAATTTCCTTCTTTAATTGCATCATACAAATCTTGAGTTGCATGGTTAAAATTTTGACTTTGAATCTCATCTGCTTCTTTTTGCGTTAAGTTTTTAATGCCTTGAACAGGCTCCCAGTGGTATTTCACAAGAACTGCTTTTCCTTCTTCATTTACCCAACGGTAGGCGTGAACACCAGACCCTTGCATATTTCGATAGTTTGCAGGAATGCCCCAAGGAGAAAACAAAAACGTAATCATATGAGTCGCTTCAGGGCTTTGTGATACAAAATCAAAGAACCGTTCCATACTTTGACGATTTGTCACTGGATCAGGCTTAAACGCATGAACCATATCAGGAAACTTTAATGGATCACGAATAAAGAAGATTTTTAAATTATTACCAACTAAATCCCAATTCCCATCTTCTGTATAAAATTTAATTGCAAACCCTCTTGGGTCTCTCAATGTTTCTGGTGAATGTGTACCATGAATGACAGTTGAAAATCGAACGAACACCGGGGTTTTTACTTCTGTGTTTGTAAATACCTTTGCTCGTGTATAGGTAGAAATTGATTCGTCTCCCACTTTTCCATACGATTGAAAATAGCCATGTGCACCCGCCCCACGACCATGTACAACACGTTCTGGAACACGTTCTCTGTCAAAATGACTTACTTTTTCTAAGAAATCATAGTTTTCAAGTGTTGTTGGACCACGGTTCCCTACCGTGCGAACGTTTTGATTGTCCTTTACAGGGTGACCTTGACGATTCGTAAGTGTTTCGTCCTTTTCATTCGCTGCTTTACGCTTGTCGAGAGAATCGCCTGCACCTGTCACATTTGTTCCAAATGAGGGGGACTTATGTTTCTCATCCATTTTACACAGCTCCTTTATCATTCTTTCATCTCTATCATTACCAAATGAAGGGAGCCTATTCACCAAAAAAGCAAATCACCCTAGGATGATTTGCTTTTCCATTTAACTATTGTTTAATTTGAATACTGTTTAACGTTGCAAAGACGCCGTTATTCTCTATTAATTCATCGTATGTCCCTTGCTCGACAATACCATCCTTTGTCACAACAACAATATGATCTGCATGACGAATGGTTGCCAATCGGTGCGCAATTACAAGTGTTGTACGATCCTCAGCCAGTTCTTTTAGTGATTGCTGAATGAGTGCTTCTGTCTCTGTATCTAAAGCAGATGTCGCTTCATCTAGTATTAAGATTGGAGGATTCTTCAAGAACGTACGTGCAATAGCAATACGCTGCTTCTGTCCGCCAGATAACTTCAAACCACGCTGACCAATTTGCGTATCATATCCATTCGGAAGTGATTCAACAAGCGCGTCTAAATTCGCTAGTTTGGCAGCATGGTAGATGTCTTCATCTGTTGCATGTAAATTACCATAACGAATATTTTCTCTCAACGTTCCACCGAATAAAAAGACATCTTGCTGTACAATCCCAATTTGTGAACGAAGAGATTCTTTCGTCATCTCTGTAATATTGATGCCATTAATCGTAATCGCTCCACCATTAATATCGTAGAAGCGTGGAATTAAAGAACTAATGGTTGTTTTTCCAGCTCCAGATGGACCAACAAAAGCAACCGTCTTTCCTGCTGGAATGACTAAATCAACATTCTTTAATACTGGTCGGTTTTCTTCATAACCGAACGTTACATCGTTAAACTCAATGGCACCATCTAAAAGAGGCGCAGGTTTTGCGTCTTCTTTATCAACGACATCAACTTCTTCATCCATTAAATCAGTGAAACGCTTAAACCCTGCCATTCCTTTTGGATATAATTCAAGTATGGCACTGATTTTCTCAATAGGTTTGAATAAAATATTAATATATAGAATGAAAAGAACAAATTCTCCTACATCAATCGTCTCAACATAAAGCAACCATGCACCGTAAATAAGCACAGATAGAATCATTAAGCGAGTCGCCAAAAAGATTCCTGAAGACGTGTAGCCCATTACTTTATAGCCGCCTACTTTTGCATTACGGAAGCGTTTATTGTTTTCACGGAACGTGTCGACTTCATGAGCCTCATTCGTAAACGATTGAACGACACGCATACCGGATACGCTATCTTCTACTCGTGCATTTACATCACCAATTTCCGCATACATCTTTCTCCATGCTTTATTCATTTTAATATTGGTATATGTAATTAAAGCAATTAAAATGGGAACAAAAATCAATGCAATAAGTGCTAAGCTTGGATTTACATAGAACATAATGCTAAATGCACCAACGAACGTCATGACCGCAATAAATAAATCTTCTGGTCCATGGTGAGCAAGTTCACCAATATCAAATAAGTCATTTGTAATTCGACTTATAATATGTCCTGTTTTCGTATTATCAAAGAATCGAAACGACTGCCTTTGTACACTTTCAAATAAATCTTGTCGCATGTCTGTTTCAATATTGATTCCTAACTTATGCCCAAGGAAGTTTACATTGTACTGTAAATAAGCACTAACTAAGTAGGTAGCCAATAAACCTCCAGACACCCATACTACCGTTCCCCATTCTTGTTCAGGCAAAAGTGTATTAATAAACCACTGCACCACAAGCGGGAAAATTAAATCTAAAATTGCTACTACGATGGCACTAAAAAAATCAACATAAAACAAGCGTTTATGCGGTACGTAGTAAGCAAAAAAGCGTTTTAACATGATTTACCTCTCTCTCTGCCTAATCAGCAGACCCCTCCTTAATTTAACGAAAGGAAACAAAAAATGCAAAGGTTATTTACTGACAATAAGGACAATAATACAATCTTCGTCCATTTTTCGTTACTTTCACAATCGTTTCCCCACACGCATAGCATAATTTACCTTCACGGTTAAACACATAGTGGCGATAATCCCGGCGTTTTTTCCCTGCATTCCTTAATTCATTCGCCAATGGATGACTCACAGTTATGCCTTCTGTTTCATAAGAGCGCTCTGACAACGTGATCAGTGCTTCTGCCATTGCATGTTGCTGCTCATCTGAACATTCACTAGGTTTAGCATCAGGGGAGATACCTGCTACATAAAGCAGTTCACTTCGCAAATAGTTTCCGTTCCCAGCTACGAAACCTTGATCTAGTAAAAGCGCACTCCACGACCGGTTTTTAAACGTACTTGATTGCATACGCTCTAAAAGCAGTGATTCGGTTACGTCATCAGATAAGACATCTGGCCCAGCTTTCGCAATAAACGGATGGTTTACAAGCTCGTCTGTTTTAAGAACTTCAATATCAGAAGCACTGTATAGTAGCGCTGCTTTCTTTTCTGTGTAGAGCGCCAGACGTAGCTGCCGTTTTGTTGTAGGATACGTGAACGCTTTTCGGATCATCCATTTGCCATACAATTGATTATGAGAATAAATGCTATATCCATTAGAAAAATGAATAAGCATGGCTTTTCCCTTTGTTCGTACCGCCTCTACTTTGGCAGCTACCAAATGGTCTTCATGTTCTTTTAAATGCGGAAAAGCAAAATAGACTTCAACTAAGGTTTGTCCTTTAACAGCTTGTTCCACCTCAAATGCGGCTCTTCTTATTTCTGGACCTTCTGGCATGACGCTCCTCCTACATACACGGAAGCCCTGTTAATTAATCATTAACAGGGTCTTCAAGATCTTCTCCTATTGTAATGACTTCCGTTTCTAGCATAACCCCAAACGTTTCATGTACTTTTTCACGCACATATTGAACGAGATTCATGTAGTCTGTCGCTGTAGAACCATCGACATTCACGATAAAACCAGCATGCTTTTTTGAGACTTCTGCTCCGCCTATTCTTGTTCCTTGCAAACCACTTTCTTGAATGAGTTTGCCTGCGAACATTCCTGGTGGTCGCTTAAAAACACTCCCACAGGAAGGATACTCAAGAGGCTGCTTCGTCTCTCTTGCAATCGTTAATTCATTCATCTTTTGTTTTATTTGAACAGCATCGCCTTTTTCAAGTAACATCGTACCTTCTAACGCAATATAACGTTTCTTCGAGAACACGCTTTTACGGTAGTCAAACTCAAACTCATCTTTTTGAAGTGTGAGAAAATCGCCTTCTTCTGTTAGCACAAGCACACTTTCAAGTACGTCGGCAATTTGGCCTCCATAGGCGCCGGCATTCATGTAAAAAGCACCACCCACGGTTCCTGGAATACCGCAAGCAAATTCAAGGCCAGTTAACGATTGTGTTAAAGCTTCTCTTGATGCACCAATAATGGTCGCACCTGTTTGCGCAACCATCTTTGTACCTGTAATCGTAACCTTATTTAATTGCTTTAGACAGAGGGTAATCCCTCGAATTCCACCATCTTTTACAATGACATTTGATCCGTTCCCGAGTAATGTAACCGGAACTTGATGGGCATGCGCAAATCGTAAAACGAGTTGTGTTTCTTCGTAGGTGTTTGGCGTAATAAATAGATCTGCTAAACCACCCATTTGCGTATACGTATGCTTGTAAATTGGTTCATCTTGTCGTACCACTTCATTCGGTAGTTCATTTAATAATGCTTCACAGCGTTCTATATATTCGTTCATTATCATCGTCCTCTAATTAAGGTCATCACTCACTTACCTTTTAAACGATATGCCTAGTGTACCTATATGCATTCGTCATGGTGAATGTGCCCGATTTGCCTCCTTTTATTCTATACAGGATAGGCGTAAACAGTATCTTCCCTATTATGAAGGAAAACCATACAAAAAAACAGACCAAACTTCTGTTTTAGCTAAAGCTCACTGACAGACAGAATGGAACTTTGACTCGAAAAAGGTTGTCTACATTTAGTTGAATGAATCTCGACAAACCCCAAACTAATCGGGTCGCTTTAACGAAAAAAATTCACCTAAACCGGCATAGTTTGGTCCAGATAGCCTAGCAACAGGCTTCAATTTGTCAGGAAGTACGTAGTTTTTTTCTTTATTATAAACGGTTTCGTCTAGATGAATGACGATTACCCTAGCGATAAGTAAGTCAAAAGAGACTTCTCCTTCATCATTTTGAATTGGTAGATGAGATTCAAGCTGACATTCAAAGCGTACTAGAGCCTCTTTAATTCCTGGTACTTGGATGGATGTGCTTTCTACAAGACTAAGGGAAGTTAAATCCACTTCACTTTCCTCAGGCTTTAGCGTCGCAGCCGTTTGATTCATATCGGACACAAGATCCTCATGAACGACATGGATAACGAGTTCCTTCGAGGCAACCGCATTTCGAGCAGTATCTTTCATCAATCCTTTTTTTCTCCCTACAGCAATTGAAAGCAACGGCGGGTCACCTGCCAACATGGAAAAAAAACTAAAAGGAGCAGCATTCGTCTTTCCGCTTTCAGTCGAGCGCGTCGTCACAAACGCAATTGGACGTGGTATCACTGTACCACTTAAAAGTTTATAGCGTTCTTTTGCCGTTAAATTCATTACATTAATTTTATGCATCAACGAGTTCCTTTCTCACTTGGTTAACCATCTCGTTATTGGTAGATTAGGAAAATAGTAGCCAGTGCGTTTCCTAATGATCCTTAAACAGGTAGTATGTTCCAGTGAATGAATCCTTCGTATTGTCTCTTAAAAAATATTTATTTGATTTATTTTATTATACAACAACTCTGTTTTACAATTGTTTCTCTTCAACCATTTCATTGCTCTTATCCTCATCACGTTGTTAAGAAATTCGCTTTCTATATCCAATTAGAATTTATTTTATTTGTATATAAAAAATGTCATGTTCACCTTGTAAGCGCTGTTGATCTTTTTCCGTACGCAAACTAGCTCTTTTTTCTAGTTTCTAACAATCAACTGTTTAGAGACGAATATTCAATTCTATTTCCAAATCAATCTTCGTAAAATTCATACGCTAGCTTTACAAAATCTCATATTGAATGAAGTAAAAATTTAGTAAAATAAACTTTTCTACTAAAGTTTTTTTCTGTTTTTGTTTTTAAAACGCTAATTGACTGAATTTTATATAGTCGTTATACTCTGGAATAACTTTCTCATCTTTTTTCATTTTTTCTAACACTTTTTTTAATGATGAAGCTAAAGATGAAACTGTTACCGCAAGAATTGCAACTTATGCGAGAAGGGGGAAACGTTTTTGAAAAAGATTAGTGCATTACTTTTAGGGGTCAGTGTATGTTTAGCAGCATGTGGAGGCGAGACAGAAGATGTTCAGTCTCTTGATGAGGGAGCTGCCTCTATTGATGAAGAGAACAGAACATTAACCATTGCTTTAGGAACAGATGTCGTCTCGTTTGATATTCATGACCATAATAATACGTCTACCGAGGCTGTGCACGACAACATGTTTAACTATTTATTTAAACGGGATAGCCAAAACGAGATACAACCAGAACTTGTAGATACGTATGAGCAAATTGATGATGTAACGGTAGAAATGACATTAAAAGAAGGAGTCACCTTCCACAATGGCGATCCACTAACGTCAGAAGACGTGAAGTTTACACTTGAACGTGTGGCAAATGATGACACATTGCAAGAGTATCCTAACTATCGTCAAATAAAAGAAGTGGACATTATAGATGACTTAACATTCCGAGTCATTACGCATGAAGAGGAACCTTCCCTATTCCACCGACTATCGAGATTAGGTTCAAGCATTCTACCAAAAACGTACATAGAGGAAGAAGGATGGGATCACTTCTTAGCCAATCCGATTGGAACAGGACCTTATCAGTTTGAGGAATGGGTACGCGATTCACAAGTTGTCATGACACCGTATACTGAATATTTTGAAGGCGAAGTGGATGAATGGGATGAAGTCATTTTCCGTGTCATACCAGAAAATTCTACACGCGTATCTGAACTTTTAACTGGTGGTGTGGATATTGCCGTTAACGTACCTCCTGCAGATTGGGACCGTGTTAATGGAAATGCAGGTACATCGATGGCATCAGAAACGTCTAACCGAACAATGATGCTCATTCTCCGTGCCACAGAAGGGTTTCCAACAGCTGATGTTCGAGTTCGTCAGGCACTCAACCTAGCTATAAACAACGAAGCTATTACAGAGAACGCCCTTCGAGGCGGGGGCGTACCAACAAGAACGAGAGTTGCTCCTGGCAATTTCGGAGCGGAAGAATCCTTGTATGATTCATATGATTATGATGTCGAACAAGCTCAAGCCCTTATGGATGAAGCAGGTTACCCTGATGGATTTGAAATGACGCTACATTCCCCGCGTGGACGCTATTTGCAAGATGCTGAAATCGCAGAACTTGTAGGCGGCATGCTAAAAGCCATCAATGTAGAGGTTACGGTTGAATTTATGGAGTGGAGTAATTTCGTGGAAATGCGTCAAGCTGGCACAAACAAAGATGCTTATTTAATAGGTTTAGGTAACTCTATGTTTGATGGCGCGTATGCAGTGGACTGGTATCGAGGAGATCGTTTCGTAGGTGAAACGGACTATCAAAACGATGAAATTGATGCATTACTTGATGCTTCAGCAATCAATATGGATGAAGCAGAACGTGCTGAGCAGATTCAGGAAATTCAGCGTATCGCTAATGAAGAACAGCCTCACATTATGCTTCACCAAGAAACCGTCAATTATGGAGTCAATGATCGAGTAAACTTTTCACCTGCAATGGATGAAATGATTTATGTTCCATCTATCTCAAAAAACTAATTGTAACGGCCAGGGAAAACCTGGCCTTTCCTAAGAAAAAGGAGGCGACGATTTGGGTTTATTTTTATTGAAACGCCTTGCGCAAATTATCCCTGTTCTACTTATTATTTCGTTTATTGTATTTGCACTTGTTTTTATAGCCGGTAATCCTGTGGCGCTTATGTTGCCGGACGATGCCTCTCAAGAAGATATTGCTCAATTAACCGCTTCTCTCGGTCTTGATAAACCTTTTATCGTCCAGTACGGTCACTATTTACTTAACCTGATACAAGGAGACTTTGGAGAATCTTTTCGATACAGCACAAGCGCACTACCACTTGTACTCGAACGACTTCCAGCCACATTGGAGTTAGCTATAGCGGCAATGATTATTGCTGTTACGGTGGCCATTCCTCTTGGAATATGGTCTGCTACACAACAAAATACACCGCTAGACTTACTTGCTTCAGGCGGAGCAGTACTTGGAAAAGCCATGCCTAATTTCTGGTTAGGTATTATGCTCATTTTACTTTTTTCTGTCACGTTGGGATGGCTACCTGTATCAGGAAGAGGAACATTCGCTCATTTACTTTTACCTGCCATCACACTTGCAACTGGCATTGCAGCCGAAATTACACGGTTGCTACGCTCCAATATGATCGAAATTTTAAATCAAGATTATATCCGCACTGCTAAAAGTAAGGGAATTCGCAATCTTTTTGTCGTTTACAAACACGCATTTCGTAATTCATTAATCCCCCTAATTACCATCACTGCACTTCAAACGTCAACGGTGGTCGGTGGGACGTTAATTACGGAAACTGTCTTTTCTTGGCCTGGTCTTGGACAGTTGTTAATACAAGCCGTAAATACAAGGGATATGGCTATTGTTCAAGCGTGCGTATTTGTCATTGCCATTCTAGTAATTTTAATGAATTTGCTTGCTGACATTTTGTACAGGCTGTTAGATCCGCGGATTAAATATGACTAAAGGAGGCCTTCTAAATGGCTTTACAACCAGAACCGCAACTGCCTGGCTCTCAACAACTAAGTACGCCTATTAGGAAAGGACGACTCAAACGCTGGAGTCAATTATTGTGGCGAAGTAAGACAGGGACAGTTGGTTTTTTTATCGTTGTTGCTGTCATTTTAGTGGCAGCTTTTGCTAGTGTATTAGCGCCTCACGATCCGAATGAAATTAACCCCATTAATATGTTACAGCCACCAATGTGGATTGAAGGAGGCTCCATCAGCCATATCCTAGGAACCGATAATCTTGGACGGGATATATTGAGCCGAATTATTTACGGTTCCCAAATCTCTTTATTAGTCGGAATAGCTTCCGTTGTTGTTGCCGGAATCATCGGTGTCACAATTGGCATCATAGCTGGCTTTTATGGAGGATGGATTGATTCCATTTTAATGCGATTAGTCGATTCTTTTTTGTCCATCCCTAATATCTTATTTGCTCTTGTTATTTTAAGCGTATTTGGTCCAAGTGTCTGGACGCTCATATTTGTTCTTGGGGTAACAAACTGGGTAAATTACGCGCGACTTGTTCGAGGGGAAGTACTCTCAATTAAAGAAAGGGAGTTTGTAAAAGCAGCTCGTTCTATCGGTGTAAAGAATCGGGTTATTATGTATCGTCATTTATTACCGAATGTCATTTCTTCTTTTATTGTTATCTCCACCTTAAGTGTCGCAACCACCATTATTTTAGAAGCGTCTTTAAGCTTCCTTGGTTTAGGTATACAGTCACCTGATATTTCTTGGGGCGGCATTTTAAGTGACGGACGGGATTATTTGGCAACAAGCTGGTGGCTCGCAACATTCCCTGGATTAGCCATTACAATAGCAGTATTAGGAATAATTTTTTTAGGCGATTGGCTTCGCGATGTTCTCGATCCTCGTAGCCAAACCCGTCGGTAAGGAGAAGGTAAACATGAGCGAAGACGTTCTTTTGTCAGTAGAAAACCTGCAAACACATTTCTTTACAGAGAATGGTGCTGTTCCGTCTGTGAATGGTGTATCCTTTTCAATTAAACACGGGGAAACAGTTGCAATCGTAGGCGAATCGGGTTGTGGTAAAAGCGTGACTTCCTTATCAATAATGGGACTTGTGTCCTCCCCAGGAAAAATTGTCGGCGGTTCCGTTAGGTTTAATGGTCAAGATTTGATTGGCATTAGCGATAAACAGTATCGTAAATTAAGAGGCAATGACTTATCGATGATTTTTCAAGAGCCACTCACCTCTTTAAATCCTTTATTTACAATCGGAAATCAGTTAGCAGAAGTAATCTTACTACACCAAAACGTATCAAAAGAGCAAGCGAAAGAAAAAGGCATTGATATGCTTAAAAAAGTCGGAATTCCGCGAGCTGAAAAGGTCTACCGTTCCTTCCCACATTCCTTAAGTGGCGGTATGAGACAGCGTGTTATGATTGCTATCGCACTTGCTTGTAGCCCTAAATTACTCATTGCTGACGAACCTACAACAGCTTTAGATGTGACCATCCAAGCACAAATCTTAGGGTTAATGCGTGATTTAGTTCAAGAAAACGATACAGCGATTATGCTCATTACTCACGATCTTGGCGTTGTAGCAGAAATGGCAGATACTGTCATCGTTATGTACGCAGGGCAAGTCGTTGAAGAAGCAGACGTATTTACATTGTTTGAGAAACCAGCACATCCATATACACAGGGACTACTTGCTAGTACACCAAAAATTAACGAGCTAGAAGAAACATTAACGTCGATAGAAGGAACAGTTCCTACCCCTGAATCAATGCCAACTGGATGTCGCTTTTCTCCTCGCTGCCCTCATGCAATGGAACGTTGTATCACAGAAGCACCACCATTGTTTTCCGCAGAAGCAGGTCAGCATGTCCGTTGTTGGCTTTTCAGCAAAGAGGAGGCAGCAATTGTATGAAAGATGTATTACTTGAAGCAAAAGGATTAACAAAGCATTTTGATGTCAGTGAAGGTTTTCTAAAACGAAATAAACGCTTGCTCCGAGCAGTAGATGGGGTCGATCTTACCATTTATTCTGGCGAAACCCTTGGTGTCGTTGGCGAATCTGGTTGCGGAAAGTCGACGCTTGGCAATGTATTAATGCGCTTGCTTGAACCAACGAGCGGGGAAATCTTATTCGAGGGAAGCGATTTTTCGCAATTACGCGGAGAGCCTTTACGAAAAAAACGCGCGGATATCCAAATGATTTTCCAAGACCCATTTTCTTCGCTTAATCCGCGGATGAGCGTAAAAGATGTCATTGCAGAGCCTCTTAAAACGCATAAAAATGAGTCAGAAAAAAGTATACTTGATCAAGTGTATGAGCTGATGGATGTCGTCGGGCTTGATCGCTCGTATGCGAAGCGCTATCCTCATGAATTTAGTGGTGGGCAGCGGCAAAGAATTGGCATTGCGCGAGCCATCGCCCTAAAGCCTAGACTCATTATATGTGATGAACCTGTTTCAGCCTTAGACGTTTCGATTCAAGCACAAATATTAAATTTAATGGCACGACTGCAAAAGGAATTTCAGCTTACTTTTCTATTTATTGCCCATGGCTTACCTGCCGTTAAGCATATTAGTGACCGCATCGCTGTGATGTATTTAGGAAAAGTAGTCGAGCTTACGTCTAAAGAGGATTTATTTGAACGTCCTATGCATCCTTATACACAAGGATTAATTAGCGCTGTACCTGTGCCTGATCCAAAACAACGAAACCAAAGGGAGCGGATTGTTCTTGAAGGCGATATGCCAAGCCCTGTTAATCCCCCATCTGGCTGCCGTTTTCATACACGCTGCGCAAATGCGCAGGAAAAATGTGCGATTGAGGAACCTGCGTTTCTTGAAAGAGAACCAGGTCACTTTGTAGCCTGTCATTATCCACTACATTAATCCGTTAAAGAGGTGATTACAATGAAGATCGCGTCAACAGTAGAGATGTTAAACATGCTAGAAAAGCTCGTTAACATTGATAGCGGATCTTATCATAAAGATGGCGTTGACCGAGTTGGACAACAATTAATCGACGCTTATCAAACAATCGGTTTTCATGCAGACATACATGAACAACACACATACGGCAATCATATTGTTCTTATGCATCACGAAGCAACAGAGCCAGACATCCTAGTTGTTGCGCATATGGATACCGTCTTTTTAGAGGGCACAGCGGCAGAACGACCATTTCACATTGTTGGTGATCGCGCTTATGGACCAGGTGTCATAGACATGAAAGCAAGTCATGTCACAACGTTCTCTGCGTTACAAGCACTTCTAAATGCTAATAAGGAAGCCGCTAAAAACGTTGTTGTATTGCTAACGAGTGATGAAGAAATCGGCGCACCATCAGCGCGGAAGCTGATTGAGGCACAAGGTGCAGGCAAGAAAGCCGTGCTTGTGATGGAACCAGCTAGAAAAGACGGTTCCCTCGTCACGTCACGTCGTGGTGGCGGTAGATATACCTTGAAAGTCACAGGAAAAGCGGCTCATTCAGGTATTGAACCAGAAAAAGGACGGAGCGCGATTGAAGAACTTGCGCATAAGACGATTAAGCTACACCGATTATCTAATCACGAGGAGGGCATCAGTGTGAACGTTGGTATCAGTCATGGTGGTTCCTCTGTCAATACTGTCGCTGATTATGCCGAAGGGAAAGTTGATATTCGCATTACCACTCAAGACCAAGCGGCGCCTTTAGCAAAAGCTATAGAGAACATATGCGCTCAGCCTGATGTTCCTGATACGTCAATAGAACTTGAAGGCGATATTACCCGCCCACCAATGGAGCGAAACGAGCAAACCATTGCTCTATATGAAATCATTAAAGACGTTGCTTCATCATTAAATATTGATTTAACAGAAACAAGTACGGGGGGCGGATCGGATGCTTCTTTCACTTCTGCACTCGGTATCCCAACAATTGATGGAATGGGACCAATTGGCGGAAATCAGCACAATGACGAGGAATATTTAGAGATTGATTCACTCGTAGAACGAACAAAGTTGCTTGCATTAACGATTGAAAGGTTAAGCAGTTAAATTCAAATCATTGTCTAAGACCAGAAATTAACAATAAACGTTTTAAAAAAATGCGGTGACGCCTACTGAAAAAGGAGCCGCATTTTTTGTATTAAGTTAAAAAGAACACTAACGAACCTATTCCAATAATAAACCCTCATCCTCTATAGTAAGAAGAGGGTGTTTTTTGCTATGATCAAACAAGCTTTTTACTCTTTTTACTCTCTTTGCTCCTTACAAGTGGTGCTATTACCAAGCCGATTTAGAATAATTGCATGTTTCTTGATTCTTTCGCTCATACTTTAAACGAGGTGATCGGCTTGGACCAACTACTGTCCATACTTATACGCACGGTTATTATGTTTATCGCCGTTTTAATTTTCTTTCGTTTAACTGGCAAAAAAGAACTTGGGGAAGTAAGTGTTCTTGATGTCATTATTACCTTAATGATTGCTGAATTAGCTGTCGTTTTAATTGATGATCCAGAACTGCCTTTATATAGGGGTTTAGCACCTATTGCCCTTCTCATTCTATTGCAACGTATCTTTACTTATTTACAAGTAAAGAATCAAAAGTTTCGAGATCTCGTTGATGGAGAACCTGTCATCATAATTAAAGATGGCCAATTTTTGCAAAAAAACCTCTCGGATCAGAATTATAATATTGATGATATTATGTTGCAGCTTCGGGATAAAAACATTGCCGATGTACAAGAAGTTGACTGGGCTATGCTTGAAGCCTCTGGCACATTATCTATCTTTAAAAAAGGGGACAACGCACCCTTTACCTTGCCTCTAATTATGGATGGAGTACTGCAAACAGATCATTTAAACATACTAAATCTAACTGAAGAATGGGTTCACGAACAATTAAATAAAAAGGGCATCGTCGCCGTTGAGCACGTTTTTTACTGTAGTTACTTTAATAACACATTTGCCGTTCAAAAAAAGATTATTACACGTAGTTGAAATAAAGGAAAAAGGGTATAGATGTATAGAAGAGGTGAAGTCAAGTGACCATGTATTCGAAAGCCATGCTCATCTACAATCAAGCAGCTGGACAAGGTGAACTAGAAGATTTACTTAAAGACATTGTTCCTAAATTAGCCCCTTCCATAAAAGAATTCACTTTATACCAAACCGAAAAAGCAGGGGACACGGAAGCTCTATGCATGGAAAATGGAAGCAAAGTGGACTTAATCCTCATTATGGGTGGAGACGGTACGGTTCACGAATGCGTAAACGGGCTTATGCAGCAAGCTGGCCGTCCTATCGTTGGCATCTTACCAACAGGAACATGCAACGACTTATCTCGCTCATTAAACTGTTCAAAATTAGAAGATGCGGTGGATGCTATACTTGCTGGACAGACGACTGATATTGATATTATTAGCCAAAACGATCGTTACTTTAGTAATTTCTCTGGGGTTGGTCTGATTACAGAAGCATCAAAAGAAATAGAGGAATCCACTAAGGAATCGTTTGGGAAGTTAGGCTATATTATTAGCGCCATCCGCTCCCTAAAAGAACCGACACCTTTTTCCTATGAAGTAACAACTAATACAGGAATAAAAAAAAGCGGAGAGGCCGTTATGATAGTCGCTATGAACGGTCAATACATCGGAACAGTTGGCTTGTTTAAAGACGTTATCTCTTTAAACGATGGCATTCTTCACATGATTATCGTAAAAGAAGCAGGCGCAACATTGCTAAAGAATATGTATAATCAAGCACGCACGGACGAAGGCTGGCTCGATGACCCAGAGCAATTGGAAATGCTTAATGTAAGCCAATGTTCACTTACTACCTCGCCTGTCCTTGATATTGATAGCGATGGAGAAAAGATAGACAACACACCTGTAACCTATCTTGTTCACGAAAAAGCATTGACCTTTATTCATCATCAATGATAAAAAGAGGAACCAAGTAAGTGTTGGATTCCTCTTTTTTATTTAACAACTTTCATCTGTGCAGGTATCGCCTTGATTCACGACTTGAATCTGAGGTTGATCTTCTTCTTTTACTTTTTCTAATACTTGAAGAAATGCCTCTTTTGGCTGAGCGCCTGAAACAGCATATTTCCGATTAAAAACAAAGAATGGAACGCCTTGAACGCCAATTTGGCTTCCTTCTGCCTGATCTTGCATGACAACGTCCTTATATTGATCGCTGTCTAGTACGGTGTTAACCTCTTCTTTCGATAGACCAGCCTTTGCCCCAATGTTGATTAACTCCTCTCGGTCACCAACATAGCGTCCCTGAACAAAATGCGCGTCTAATAGCGCCTCCATTACTTCTCCCATTTTCCCTTTTTCTTTCGCCAAATGACTTAAGCGATGAGCATCCATTGTATTCACAACTCGGATACTCTCTAGATCATAGTTTAAACCTACTTCTTTCGCCTGAGCAGTAACTTGACTATTCATTTCCTTTGCCTTTTCAACAGGTATATTGTATTTTTTCGCAAGAACCGTAACCATGGACTCTGTTGAGTGGTGTGGTGCATTCGGGTCAAGCTGAAAACTTTTAAACGTCACGTCAACAGGTTGATCAAATTCGTCTAGAGCCTGTTCAAACTTCCTCTTCCCAATATAACAAAACGGACATGCAATATCCGACCAAATCTCTACTTTCATTCTTTATTCACCCCTTCTTTTTTATACGATATACCCATCAGTAAACAAGTGCAACGGATGTGCTCGGCCATCATTTTAAACCATTTTAAAAAAAATTATAAAAAAAAGTGATCCAATGTGACCTCTCCTGCGTTAGCTAGGTAAGTAAAAACAATAAAGCTTTTTAAAAGGAGGTTCTGTCATGTTTACAGATATTCTCGTTCAAGCTTTTGAATCCGTTTCTAGCATTATCGGTACTCTTGGTTAATTTTCTTTTTCCTTATTTTCAAACTGGAGGTGGACCTTATGTTTACAGATATTCTTGTTCAAGCTTTTGAATCCGTTTCTAGCATTATCGGTACTCTTGGCTAATTCTCTTTTTCCTTATTTTCAAACTGGAGGTGGACCTTATGTTTACAGATATTCTTGTTCAAGCTTTTGAATCCGTTTCTAGCATTATCGGTACTCTTGGCTAATTCTCTTTTTCCTTATTTTCAAACTGGAGGTGGACCTTATGTTTACAGATATTCTTGTTCAAGCTTTTGAATCAGTTTCTAGCATTATCGGTACTCTTGGCTAATTCTCTTTTTCCTTATTTTCAAACTGGAGGTGGATCTTATGTTTACAGATATTCTTGTTCAAGCTTTTGAATCAGTTTCTAGCATTATCGGCACTCTTGGTTAATTCTCTTTTTCCTTATTTTGAAACAGGAGGTGGATCAAATGCTCACAGACGTACTTACACAACTTTTTGAATCGGTTTCTAGCATCGTGGGAACTCTTGGGTAATCAATATGAACGGGCAGTGATCCTTATCACTGCTCGCTTTTTTTGTTTTTAACACGCCAAAGCACTATACACGCTACCTCCTCCAATGGCTCGTAACGTCTTTAGCAACCTTCTTTTTGGCAAACCCTCATAAGACTAGTGTAGTATGGAGACAGTGATTGCTTAAAGGAGCAAAATGATATGAAGCATACAGCGCTTATTACCGGTGCAACAAGCGGAATTGGCTTTGAAACAGCCAAGTTTTTACTAGCGAGCAACTATCGGGTAATCATTGCCAGTCGAAATAAAGAAAAAGGGGAAGCCACCGTTAGACTTCTCCGCTCTTATGGAGCTGTCTCTTTTTCTTTTCTCGATTTAGGGAACCTTTCTTCCATTCAAACCTTTTCAGAAAGCGTACCATTTTCAAGATTGGATTTACTTATCAATAATGCAGGGGTTATGATTCCACCATATGAGCTTACAGTAGACGGTTTTGAAAGACAGTTTGGTACGAATCATCTTGGTCACTTCGCATTGACCGGGTATCTTTTGCCACTCTTAACTTCTACTCCTTCATCCCGTATTGTGACGATCACAAGTATCGCTGCCATTAAAGGAACGATTCAGTTTGCTAATTACAATGGAGACTACGGTTACAATCCAATGACCTTTTACCGACAGAGTAAGCTTGCCAACTTTTTATTTGCTCGAGAGCTGGATTTACGTTTAAAACTACATCAAAAATCCACTATTAGTGTTGCTTGCCATCCTGGTCTAGCTTATTCAAACTTGCTCTCCAAAGGCTCAGGCAAGAAAGCCCATTGGTTGATTCGTAGCATTTTACCCTATCTTGTTCAATCAGCTGAACAAGGCGCTGCATCGACATGTTATGCTGCCACAAATGCCACGCTTAACGGCGGAGAATGGATTGGACCTAGTGGCTATAGGGAATGGTACGGGGAACCTAAACCTCAAACAACTGGGGATACTATTTTTAATAAACACCAAGCGGAGTCTTTATGGTCGCTTTCAGAAAAACGCACCGGCATCTATTATTTATCGTAAGGAGTGTTTACTTATGTCTGATCAAATGTATATGAAGCTAGCCCTTGAAAATGCAAAAGCCATGCTAGGTCAAACAGGGGCAAACCCTATTGTCGGCTGCGTACTTGTAAAAGAAAGTCGAGTGGTTGGAATAGGTTCTCATTTAAAAGAAGGAGGGCCACATGCAGAAATTCATGCGCTTCAAATGGCGGGTGAGCATGCAAAAGGTTCAACAGCTTATGTTACCCTCGAACCATGCTCACACACAGGTAAAACAGGTCCTTGCGCAGATGCCTTAGTGAAAGCCGGTGTAAAGAAAGTCGTAGTCGCTTCACTTGATCCCAACCCTAAAGTAGCTGGTAACGGAATAAAACGTCTCAAAGATGCTGGCGTTTTAGTCGAAGTTGGCTTATTAGAAGAAGATGCTACACAATTAAATGAAGTATTTAACTTTGCTATCGTTCAAAAAAGACCCTTCGTGACGTTAAAAGCTGCTGTCTCCCTTGACGGGAAAATTGCTACGAAAACGACTCACAGCAAATGGATTACATCCCCTCCTGCACGGGAAGATGTACATCGACTTCGAAGTGAACATCAAGGTATTATTGTCGGCATTGAGACCGTCTTAAAAGACAACCCCTCATTAACGGCTCGTATTCCTAATGGGAGAAACCCGGTTCGCATTATCGTTGATTCGCAAATGCGTATACCGTTAGACTGTAACGTAGTCAATGATGGGGAAGCCCCTATCTATCTCTTTACCTCTGCTGCACCAGCTCATAGAGCTAAAGAAGCCGCATTAAAAGAGAAAGGTGTACACATCTTTTACACAACGAATCAGGAGAAGGTCGATGTAGATGAGAT
Organism: Shouchella oshimensis; assembly: GCF_004375095.1. Lineage (NCBI taxonomy): Bacteria > Bacillati > Bacillota > Bacilli > Caryophanales > Bacillaceae > Shouchella > Shouchella oshimensis. The sequence goes on from NZ_SNUX01000004.1 coordinate 655,976, forward strand.
GCTTGCTACGTTATTCTCAAAAGGCATCACCTCAACGCTTCTAGAAGCTGGTGGCACATTAAATGCTGCTTTTCTAGAGCAGCAACACGTACAGAAATGTATTATTTATATCGCGCCAAAACTTATTGGTGGACGAGATGCACGAAGCTTTTTTGAAGGAATCGGTATCGAAACAATGGATCAGGCGATTCCACTGAAGTGGGCAGAAAGCTCCGTTATAGGACCTGACCTAAAGATTATTGCTTATCCTCAATATGAAAATAAAAAAACCTAAATGCGCTTTAAATGGCTGCATTTAGGTTTTCTCTATTAAGAACTCCATTGTTTTTTCGCTTTTATTTTCTTAAGCAAAGGTGCGCCTAACGAAAACAGAATCATTGTTAATACAAGTACAATCGGGACAACCTGTATCATCAGCAACCTAAAGCTTGTTCGCTCTGTTTCAACAAACCATGTGGCGTGATGCCCATTTTCAATAAACCTAAGCAACGGATACTCGTTTAAATAGTTCGTGAACAATTCGTATTCAAATTCGTTAATGGATAAATCAGTCGGGATTAAGTAGACTGGCATGAACAATTGCTCGTCTACCTTTGTTTCACCAACATAAGATTGAGGCAATATAAACGTTTCATAGGTAAAAAAATGCTCTTGTTCTACACTATAGGCACGAAATGTTAACGTTTCTTCATTGGTTACAAACTCAAAGCTGCCATCATTTTTATAGTTTATTTGCTGGAGTGCTACTTCCATTCCTTCGAGATAAACGGGCTCCTGGTAACTAAACTTTGCTGACTCTTTCCATGGAAAATGAATAATGGGAGGTGCGCCATCTTGTTTTAAGGACGCTATTTCCTCCATGCCTAATTGCTTTAACATGTTTGGCCACTCATCGTCCTCTACAGCTAAAACTTGCGATGCGAAAAACAGATCTTGTTCATCTTCTAGTCCATTTACAAACCAATCTTGAAGCCCCCTTAAATGAAGAGCGGAAACACCGTCACGATCCAATGCACTTGTTAAATCATCAAACTGATCGATGGCTCTTTTATCTAATAAATGAGCGCTTGTATACGGTTGTTTTTCTAAATAATAATCATAAATATCATCACCGATTTCATTCTCTCTGTGAAATTCGTTATAGTCCACTACAGATTGAATGAAAGGCATTGTTAAGGCTAAACAAATAAGCCCAACTAAACTTGAAACAATGAGGGTTGTTGTTCTATTCATTTGTTTACTTACAAAGAAAACAAGAATGAACCATATTGTAAGAAGGATACTGGCGATGATCATATAGGTGTAATCAATAGGTATATGCATTTGATTATTTACATGGTCTTGACGATAGAAGATTGAAACACCTATTACGTGGCTCCATCTCTCGCCAACATACTGAAAGGCTATATAAGCTATAAAATAACTGATGCTGACTAAAAGCATGGCAACGATACTAAACAATACGATACAAGCCAATGTTGTTTTCTTCGGCGACAAGCCATAGTACATGGCCGTTGACAATCCAGCACGAAAATCAAACAATGACAGAAGTTGCACGGCAAGCCATGCTAGGATGATCATGTTCAATAAGAGGAGTAGACTATAAAACACGATGATGGTACTACCCTCCGAAAGCTTCTCAAAAGGTGGATTTTGATAAACCGGTTGGCGTTGTATGGTGATGTCAAAAGTCTCCTTCAAATCAGAAGAAACAGTTGAAACCGAATCCATTTCTACTAATCCAGCAATATAGCCTTCCTCTACCTCTCCAACGGTTAGCGCTGAATAAGATGCTTGATAAGCTTGCAGCTCTTCATATACACCTGTAATCGTAATAGCCTTTCGATCGCCTGTGCTAGACTCAAATGTAAGTTGGTCACCAAGTGAAAAATCGTCATCGATCGCATAAAATTGATAGCTATTAATAACCCATTCATGTTCATTCTGTGGCCACTCTCCAATAAGAAGAGTCGTCCCATTTTCATGAAAATAAGGTTCACTATTCCTTTGGACGATTACCGTTGCTCCCTCATATGTATACGCCTCTGGCTTACTTTTCACATATGGTTGGTAAACAGAATCTAAATCCATGAATCGGTCAATTTCTGACTTACTTAGATCGACTTTAGACTGAATTGAATAAAGGCCTAAGTTCCCTCCATCACTTGATAGCTGGTTAACCTTATTTGCATGAATGGCAACTTGCAAACTAAAAAACAACGACGTAAGTAACACTATAAGCAATAGTACGTAAACTAAAAACAACCGAAATCCTTTCTTTGACTGAAAAGCTGTGCGATTGCCCATTAAAAAATAAATCATCTTCATTCCTACTCTTGCACCCTTCCTCGTTCTAGGCGCGAATGATCCTCTAATACTCCGCCCTTTATAGACAACATGCCGTGAGCCAGCTCTGCTTTTTTTAGTTGAGAAGTTGTAAATAGAAATGTAATTTGCCTTGACCACGTATACTGAATAAGTTTTTTTAGCGTACGAGCATCTTCTGGCTCTTCCATTAGGATTAGATAAGGGCTCATCCAAAGAGCACGAATAAGTCGTACAAGTTCCTTTTCACGAGAGTCAAGGTCTTTCACGAATTTATGACAAAGAGATTCAGCCTCAAAGTAGATAAGTAATTGTTTTAAATGCGCTTTATTTGCATAAGCCTTTTTATTTAGCCACTTATTCACCTGTAAATTCGCTTCAACCGTTGCTTCTGTCATTAATAGTGTTCGACTTGATACAAAGGCAACTTCCTCTCTGCGTATACGAGCTGCTTCTTCTTCATTTACATTTGTGATCGTATGCTGACCGATTATAATTTCACCACGATTAGGTTTTTTCATTCCTAGCAAAAGATCCATCAGCCATTCTCTCTCTTGCCGATTTTCTACAAAGAGTCCAATTGCCTCACCATGGCGAATGGAAAAGCTAATGTTATCTAAAATCCGTCTCTTTCTATAAATAAACCGTTCATTTACTGATAACTGTTTAACCTGGACATACTGCAAACGCATGCTCCTCTCTTACATGATCCTTCATTTGTTCTTATGCTATACTAAATCTAGCTACTGTACAGAAAAGAGGATTAATCATGAATACTGAAAAAATTTTGTACTTTACTCATGCGAAAAAACCCCTCGGTTCGACCCATCGAGAACAAATTCACCAGAACGGGTTATGGCACGAAACATTCCATCTATGGATGATAAATGACAAAATACAAGAACCACTTATTTACTTGCAGCTTAGAAGCCCGACAAAAAAAGATTTTCCGAATTTGTTCGATATAACAGCTGCTGGTCACTTAATATCTACCGAAACCACACTAGACGGTTTACGAGAAGTCGAGGAGGAACTCGGTGTAACACTATCATCAGAAGACATCTACTTTATCGGTCAATTTCTCGATAAGATTCATACAGAATCATTTCTCGATAACGAAATCGCTTCTTCTTACGTTCATTTCACATCCAAATTGATAGAGTCGTTTACACTACAAAAAGAAGAAGTAGCTGGAATGGTAGCTGTCCCTTTTTATCAATTCAAAAAGGTATGCTTTGGCTTGTCCAACTCAATGGTTGCCTCAGGCTATAAAGAAGAGGGGAATGATCGCATTGCTCTAGAGTTAGAAATCACACTAAATGATCTTGTCCCCCATTCCCTCTCTTACTTAAAGCAAACAGTTATTGCATTAGAAGACCAGCTACAGCGTCATGCCTAAAAAGGAGTCGAGAGCTTTATTGCTCTCGATCCTCTCGCAAACAACCCATAATAAGCTGATCATAATAAATGCCTTTCACACACTCCGCTCTTCTTAACCTTCCTTCTATTTTAAAACCACACTTTTGGTACGTCCGTATCGCTGCATCATTTCCACTCCATGTATCTAGCTGAACACGCTGCAAATTTAAATCTTCAAACAGAAATTGGACGAGCGCTTGTAACGCCTCCGTTCCATAACCTTTGCCACGTTCACCCTCAACACCTATAGAAATACCTACCTCAGCACTTCTTGCAATAGGATTAACATCTCGATAATCACAGTTTCCAATATGCGTATTGGTTTCAGCTATATAAATAGCAAAAATGTTTTCCGTTTTCCTTTCTTTTACAACTCGTTTATCATAGAGCGCCTCTACTTCTTCCATTGTCACATGACCGTAGAGGGCAGCATACGACCCCGCAGCTAAACGAGCAGTGTTTTCATCATTTCTCCACTCAACTTGCCTTATGAAGTCTTTCTTCGATGCAGGCCTTAATTCGATTCTTTTTCCTTTGATCAATCACAAAACTCCTTTTACTATAATAGTGTCTTTTTTCTGTTATATACAAATACGTTACATACGTTTTCATAAACATCACCCTTCCGTCTCAGTTATAACGTAAGTATACCAATGTTTTATCCGCCTGCATAGAAACCGAACATCGCATTCTCGTAATCTTGTAACAGTTGTTTTTGATTAATCGTCCACGCGATTTTTTGTTGTCCAATGGGACTATCCGGTCTTAAATCAATAACTGTCATACCAGTTGCTTCTCCCATAGTAATCACTTCAATATTACGAGATACATAAGTAGCTAGAGAGGGATTTACCATAATGAGTAGAGGAACAATGTCGTGAATAGGGGGTCCAGATAGTTGAGGGTGTTTTTCTTGATAGTACTTTATGTATACAGAAAGAATGGCTTGAATGGTGCTCCCAAAAGTAGGGTGACTGGTTAAGCGTTGAATGAGAGGAGGAGTGATTATCGCTTGTGATGTAACATTTAACGGTGCAATAGTCGTTTGCAGAAATCGAAATATAAACCGAGCACTGACAGAATCACCGTACACATTTGCTTCCGCTACAGGTGTACGATTTCCAGGAATGAAGAAAGCCCCACCCATAATAAAGACATTTTTCACCTGAGAAAACTCGTTTTCATATAAATTAAAAGCACTTGCCAATGCCGTCATTCTTCCTAACTCGATTATTGTTAGCTGTCGATTATAAGTCGTTAGAATAGAGCGAATGGTATCGAAACCTAAGCGATTTCCTGGGAAATGATGTTCAGGCACGATCGATCCAAGTCCTGCTACCCCATGGATTTCAGGGTAAGACACTTCTTCAAACGCTGAAAAAGAACGAAAAGCAGCAGGGATCACTGGTATATGAGACATCCCTGCTACTTTTAATATATATTCTGCATTTATGGTTGACTGGTTTTTTGTAACATTTCCATAGCTAGTGACAATACCAACTAATTCAATCTGTGGGTGCATGATGGCTAACATAATAGCCATTGCATCATCTATTCCTGGATCACAGAATAACAACACATAGTGCTTCATGTACCTGCCCCTCTCTCAATGTCCTACACCATTTTATGAGAAGCAGTACCAAAACATACTTGTTCCTTATCCCTTAACAGTCAAAATAGAGATGGTTATGCCATACACAATTCGGGTTAAAAGCCACCTCACAATGCGGACATTGTGAGGCTTTCAAGTATTGATGGATCGTTAACAGCTGCTTACAAACCCCACACAGAATGACGGGTTTATCAAATGCTGCTTTTGGCCACTGGGTTCGTTCATGATCGACCGCTTCATCATGGCATTTGTAGCATGGATAAAAATCACGGCAACATTCGAACTGAATGGCTACGACATCAACCGCCTTCGAATAGTGGACACAGCGCGTCTCTGTATCAACCATTCTTCCCTTTACGATCGTCAAGCTTTAGGCTCGCTTCCTTTAAATACTGGGCTCAAGAGAAGACCGATAACAAAGCCAATGAATGCAGGCAATGCCCATGCAAAACCAATATCATTAAAAGGTAGAGGAACTGCCCTTAAATAGTTCCATGATGGGTTTGCAGCCGTTAAACCTTCGTTTATCGAAGCAATGGCGGTAAACAGAACGGTCATTTGGTAAACAATGCGTCTCCTTTTAAATAATGGCTCAAGGAATGCTAGTAGAATAAGCACGATAGCAATTGGATAAATAAAGACTAATACAGGGATTGAGAATTCAATAATTGTGTTTAATCCAAAGTTTGATATACCTAAGCTAAAAAGTGTAAAAATAATAACAAACGCTTTGTAAGAGAGTCTTGGAAACAACTTATTAAAATAAAACGAACACGAGGAAATCAATCCTGTAGCAGTTGGAATACATGCACCTAATATGATTAAACCAAGTAGTACGTTTCCACCTAAGCCAAAGTATTCAAATGAGACACTTGCAAGGATTCCTGCTCCTGAATCAGCTGATATAGCCGACGCACTGATGGCCCCTAGATAACCAAGACCTGCATAAACAGTACCTAAACAGATAGCAGCAATCAATCCCGCTTTCCATGCCGTTCGCTTCACAATCCGCTGATCCGTCACGCCAAAATCTTTTATTGCTTTTACGACAATAATTCCGAACACGACTGCCGCAATGGTATCCATTGTTAGATAACCTTCCGTAATTCCACGGAAAAATGGATAATCACTGAAAGATGAGTCAACAGGCTCAAGATACGTCCCTAAAGGATTAAATAATACCGTCACAAGTAAGATAGCTATAACGAGTAATAAAAACGGCGTAATAATTTTGCCGATTCGATCTACAAATTTCCCTGGACTTAATGATAAATAAAATACAATGGCAAAGTACGCAATGGAGAAAAGAAACAGCCATAATGGGCTCGATGCATTTAGGCTCTCACTTCTTTCAATAAATGGACGAATACCAATTTCATAGGACACTGTGCCTGTACGAGGTACGGCAAAGAATGGACCAATCGTTAGAAAAGTTAAAGCTGTAAATCCTATCGCAAAATAGGGATGAACTCTACGCCCAAGGCCTTCAGCGTCATCACTTCCTACGTACGTAATTGCCATAACACCGAGTATAGGTAAACCTACCCCTGATATTAAGAAACCAATAATCGCTGGCCATGCATTTGATCCAGCACTCTGACCAAGCTCTGGTGGGAAGATTAAATTACCTGCACCAAAGAAAAGTGAAAAGAGCATCAACCCAATATAAAGTGTTTGTTTGTTTGATATACCACTTAATTGGTTCATCATGTCACCTCTCTGTTTAAATTATCTGACTAATTATGTCATTTGAGAATTGTATCACATATTGTCAAATTATGTCCATATAATTTTCATGTAAAATCTTCCTTCAAAACAAATGGTTAGTATGTGACCAAAACAGGTATAAAGAAAGACAAACTTTTTTAGGAGGAATGACTTTGGGTCAGTTAATAAAAGAAGCCGAGAAATTAGAACACTGGACGGTTGAAGGAGAAACGTTAATCAGACATTTTTCTTTTGATGACTTCTTAGCCGGAATTGATTTTGTCCAAAATGTTTCTGCTTATTCTGAAGGAGCTCAACATCACCCCTATATCATTATTGACCACACGACGATTACCATTAAATGGACAACGGTCGATAAAGGCAAGCTTACACAAAAAGATCTTGATGCGGCAAGAGCTTGCGATCAATTCTACTCCCATTAGTAGCAATGTGCACACACAATCTAGCTATCAGCAAAAAAACTGTCCTCATCCTATAAATAGGAGAGGGCAGCTTTTTTTATAACCCTATTCTTCTTTTGAACTTGATAAAAATGCTAGTACGGCAAAAAGTATGAAGCTAACAACCACGGTCATACCTCCGCCAATATAAAGCCCAAGCTGAAGCGCATGTGGCAGATTAAACGGTTCATTTGTATACAGCCACATACCGACTGTAAGAAGAATAGCACCAATTATGCCTGTCCACGTTTGCAAACTAGCTAGTAGCCTTTGCTTCGGCTTATAGAGCTTATGAAAGACACTCCAAGCAAAAAGGGTTAACCAGCCTAAAACAAGAACATGGGCGTGAATAGCGGATAACGCATAAGACCCGCCTCCTGCCATATGTGCCCCCATCATTACACCCCATAGACCAAATAAAGACGACACAATTAACAATAGCTTCGAATGGTTCATTACATAACCTCTTCTCTACTTGCCATAGAACTGCTCCGATGGTTTTTGAACATCCCATCTGTTTCTGGACGAGAGACAATGAAGCTTAGCTCATTATTCGTCATACTCTGCTAAAGTAAGGACGATTGTTGTTCCTTCGTTTTCAATTGAATCTAGTTGAAATGTACCGTTGTGTTTGGCAATAATTTCTTGAACAATGGATAGCCCTAATCCAGTGCCACCATCTGTACGGCTTCTTCCTCTCTTTACCCTGAAAAAACGTTCTGTTACTTTAGCGACATCCTTTTCAGGAATACCAAATCCGCTATCTTTTACAACTACCTTTGCTCTTCCATCCTCTACGGTTAAGGTAATTGTAATAGCATGACCGCAATCACTATAAGCGATTGCGTTTGTTAATACATTTATAAATACTTGCTTCATTCGATCACGATCTGCTACCACAATACTTGCTTCATCTAAATCTAGTTGAATCGGTATACACTTCTCATCCGCCCGAATGAGAACGGTGTCAACTGCTTCTCGAATTAACTCAGCAAACACAAGCGGATGCCTATCCAGTGTATCGCCATCTCCCTCCAGTTGGGCAAGATCAAGTAAGTCCGTTACTAATCGATTCAGTCGATTGGCTTCTTGAGTGAGCACCGTTAGTCCCTTTTTCTGATCAATGACCCCTTCTTCCATCCCCTCCATATAGCCAATCATATAGCTAAGGGGTGTACGAAGTTCATGGGCAACATTTGCTAAAAACACTCGACGATTTGATTCCACCTGATCCAAAGAGTAAGCTAATTGGTTAATCGAATTCGCTAACAGCACAAACTCATCTTCAGACCGAACGAGCTGAATACGTGCAGAAAAATCACCTGACTCCATCTTTTCCGCAACTTGTTTCATCTTTAAAAGTGGGCCAACAAGCTGTTTTGTAAGGCGACTACCCATAAATAAAATAAAGCCACCTGCTAATGTGACAATGAGAATAAGCCACCATGCCACGTTTGAAAATAACTCGTATAAGTCGGTGAGTGGTTGAGAAATGAACACAGCTCCCTCTAGGCGGCCTTCTTCCCCTATAAATGGAATGGCTACACCGATTAACTCTTGTTGGAACCGAGGGTGCTCTCGCCTCACATAGACCGATTGCCCTTGCAATAACACTTGCCTCTCATCAAATGAAATCAGCTCTTCACCAAAATCATCTTCAAACGGCGCACCTCCTGCAAGCTCCATCGGATCTTCTGTTACGACATAACGAGCATCTGATGTTTCCTCTGACCAATGAAGAAACTCATAAAATCCTTCAGTCAATCCTTCATCCTTATAGAGAGCTGCTAGCGCCTGTCCCTCACGTTCGAATTGGCTTATTTGCTGATCCACATATAGCCGTTCATATAGAAAAAAGATCAACAGACTTGATAGTACCATAACCGCAAGAACTGTTAACCCTATACCCATCCAGACCTTCTTCTTGATCGAAATGGACTTCATTCAACCTCTCCAAACTTATAGCCTATGCCCCAAACGGTTTGCACTTTTTTTCCGTTCTCTCCTAACTTAAGGCGTAACGTCTTAATATGGGTATCTACGGTTCGCAAAGAGCTTGTACTAAGATCACTCCAAATTTGTGTAAACAGTTGTTCTCGCGTGAACGAGCGATTTTTATGTTCAGCCAAATACACGAGTAGATCAAACTCTCTTCTTGTTAACGGTACTTCCTGGGTGCCTACAAATACCATTCTTGCACCACGATCAATCTGTAGATCATGAAAGACTAGACGATTTGGCTGATCATTCATTTGATTGGAGCGTCGCAGTGTTGCTTCTACTCTAGCCATTAGTTCCCTTGGACTGAAGGGCTTTTCCATATAATCATCTGCACCGAGCTTTAATGCTCGCACCTTGTCTTCTTCGTGACTTCGAGCCGTGAGCATGATAACAGGTACTGCATATTGTTGTCGTATAGCCTTGCAGACTTCAAAACCGTCTATTCCTTCCATCATAATATCAAGGATAACGAGTTCAACGTGATGTTGTTTAAGAAGGCGTAGAGCGTCTGTTCCGTTCCCTGCTTCTAACGATTGGTATCCTTCTTTTTTGACATACGTCGATACAAGCTTTACTAAGTCTGGCTCATCATCCACAATAAGAATGATTGGTTCTCTACTCATTTTATCTCCCCTGACACAATGACATATGGACCTGCACCGACTTCAACCTCTGATCGCTTTTCCAACGTCTCACTTGATAGAAAAGACAATGAATGGCTATCAAAATTACTAACAATGATAACCTCATTATCTACATGAATATAACTAGGGTTATGACCAACGTCTGAAGTGGCTACTACTTCATCCGAGGAGGCGTCAATCTTATAAAGGTGATCATTACCGTGCGCTATGGCATAAATCGTTCCATTACGGCCATCTCCATCAATGGCGATGGGCATTAAACCAATATCAATCGTACCTATCTTTTCACCTGTTTGTACATGGTAACGATCAATTTGATGATTTAATTTACCTGTTGGTCCATGGCCACCAATCCATAGATTCTTGTCTTCTACATACAGACCTGACGCACGATCCAATACAGAAAATGACTCTCTCATATCTAATGATTCCCTATCCACCGTGACGATTAGATTATCATCTGCACACAGAGCAAACAATGTGTTTCCTTCAATCATTAATTCTGTAGCTGAGCATGCTAGATCCCTATCCTCTATTGCTTCACCTTCCAACGTCCGCCATTCTACTTTGTTTATTGTGGCGTAAGCTATGACTAAAGAGTTCGTCTCAGCATCATACAACACATCACTGACTGCCTCATCGAACTCTACTATAGGTGAAACCTTTCCAGTTTCTAATGAAAAATTTGAAAGCATGCGAGACTCGTTTGACAAAAAGACAAATTCTGTATCATTTATCCCGATCAACTGCTCCCAAACGGTTGGTAGTGCTGCCATTTTTTCTACTTCTAAATTTTCCTTGTTAACAAAAGCAAGCGTAGGTTCTTTCACATGCGAAACCATGTAATAGGAACCGCTTTTTTGAGGAATATCTACTTGTTCACTCTGGCAAGCAGAAAGAAAAGTCATCATGATGGCAGCAATTGTCATAAAACGTAGCAACCCTTTTCTCCCTCCTTTTTTCCGCATCAGTATAGCATATAAATGTGAAATCTATACGAACTATAGGAAAACCTCTACCCGAGCTTGTTCTTCACTCCCTCTACTTTCGCCGGCCTACCTAGAAGATACTGAACGACTCCCATGCTCATAATAACGACGAGTAATACATATAAAGCCGGTTTAAACGTTCCAAATACGTCAAAGAGGGTTCCAACCGCCAACGGTCCTAAGGCAGCAAAAATATAGCCACCACCTTGATTTAGCGCCGATAATGCACTTGCTTTATCAGCTGTGTCCGTTTCAATAATGGGAATCATCAGAGCTAGCGGAAACAGCCCCCCTGCACCAAATCCGATAAGACCTAACGCAAGTAAAGGGTGAACACCAACAAGCAAGCAGATGACACCGACTAATTCAATCGCACTACACCCGATAAGAGCAGGGGTAATATACCCATACTTTGAAACAATGCTCGGTAGCACCAGAGAAACAGGAATTTGAATAAATTGAAAAACCGTCACCCCTGCTGCCGCCATTGCCGTAGAATAGCCAAAACTGATGACAATCGGTGCCGCCCACGCTGTTACAGTATAGAAGACCGTTGCCATAAACCCAAAGAATAGGGTAATCAAGAGTGCGCGTTTATCTCTAAATGGTAATGCTGCGTTGGTTGTCTTCAGGGCAGTTGGTCGCTTTTGTATTAAGCCAATCCACGCTAGTAGTGCTATTACGCCTAAAGTACCCCAAACGGCTAGCGCCAGCTGCCAGTTCCCTGAAAAGCCATCGTACACTGGAACAGCAAAGCCAGTGGCAATTCCTGCACCGATAACAAGGGATACAGAATAGACGCTTACAAATCCCGGTTTTTTAGGAAAGTGTTGCTTTATAAATCCTGAAAGAAGTGGGCCAGCTAAACCAATACCGATCCCAGCTAAGAAAGCTGTTACGACAAGCAGCACGACAGAGCCAACAACACCACGCATTAAGGTTGCCACCGTAATAAAAATTAAGGAAACAAAAATAGCTCTTTCTAACCCGATTTTCTTACTAATAACAGCTGCAAAAGGCGAAAAAATCCCCATACATAAAACAGGCAATGTTGTTAATAAGCTTGCTGTTGCTCCGCTCATTCCGAGTGAAGCTTGAATGGATTCTAATAAAGGTGAAATCGATGTAATGGCTGGTCGCAAATTTAATGCAGCCAAAGTTAAAGCGAGCAAATAATAAAACGTACGCATAGTCTCTCCTGCCTCATTTTCTTTTTCTCTCTTTGCAAAGAATACGTAAAAATCTTTTGACTCGTCAAGTTTATAGCGCTTTTTTCTATCGGTTCAGGAACTTTTTTGCTTCTACCATTTTACAGAAAAAATGCTTATACAAATACAATAAAAGTTTTCCTTCTAAAAATATGGTCGGTTACGATCATGTTTTATTGTTTCTTAAGAGGGTACAAAACTGTAGGATCTTTTTCCAAAAACTGACTAGCTTAATGTGAAGGAGCGATTCTCATGCGTAACCAAACGCAACATTTCATTAACGGTGAATGGATTGATTCAACTGATTCTAACACCATTGACGTTATCAACCCTGCAACAGAAGAAGTAATCGGTCACGTTTCTGCAGGTACTAAAGAAGATGTCGATAAAGCCGTTTCTGCGGCAAAACAAGCATTTCCATCGTTTTCAACCTCTACAAAAGACGAACGAATTCAATGGCTAAAAGCAATTGCTGAAGGTTACAAAAAGCGAAGCAAAGAGCTTATTCATGTTATGACTGAAGAGCTCGGTGCACCACTTTCGGTTTCTGAAGACGTTCATTTTAAAATGGGCCTAGCTCATTTTAACCAAGCGGCAGAAGCGTTAGAAACCTTTTCGTTTTCAGAAGAAAAGGACGGTCATACACTTGTAAAAGAAAGCATTGGTATAAGCGGGTTAATCACACCGTGGAACTTCCCAACAAATCAAACAGCTACAAAAATTGCAGGTGCCATTGCAGCAGGTAGTCCTGTCGTATTGAAACCAGCTGAGAAAACACCCTATGCCGCAATGATGCTTGCTGATATTATTCATGAAGCAGGTGTTCCAAAAGGCGCCTTTAACCTCGTTAACGGCACTGGTGATGTAGTAGGAGATGCGATTAGCTCGCACCCGGATATAGATTTTGTATCTTTCACTGGCTCTGGGGCTGTAGGTGAGAAGATCATGCAAAACGCCTCTAAAACCATTAAGAAGGTTGCCCTTGAATTAGGTGGCAAGTCGCCACTTGTTATTTTAGAAGATGCAGATATGATTGATGCTGCTAAGACAGCCGCTTCACATATGTTCTTTAATACTGGACAAGTGTGTACGGCTGCCACACGTATTCTCGTCCCAAAAGCAAAACAAGACGCATTTGAAAACGCGATGAAAGATACAGTTGCTTCCTTCTCAATGGGGAACCCAAAAGAAGAAGGTCATACAGCTGGACCACTTGTTTCAAAAGGTCAGTGGGATACGGTTCAATCTTACATTCAAAAAGGAATCGACGAAGGTGCAACCGTATTAGTAGGAGGTACTGGAAAGCCTGATGGATTAGATACCGGTTATTTTGCAAAGCCCACTGTCTTCTCAGACGTTTCAAATAACATGGTTATTGCACAAGAAGAAATCTTCGGGCCAGTCTTATCCATTATTTATTACAACGATGTTGACCACGCCATTGATATTGCCAATGATACTGTCTACGGCTTAGCAGGCTATGTCTTTGGACAAGATCCAGATAAGTTACGCTATGTGGCCTCTCGGATCCGTGCAGGTCAAATTACGATAAACAATGCACAGACAGACTTTAACGCTCCATTTGGCGGTTACAAACAATCCGGTATTGGACGTGAGTGGGGCGAATTTGGTATTGAAGAGTATCTTGAAGTGAAAGCTGTACTCGGTATGCCGTCCTAAACAAAAAAAAGCAGGCGCACTTCTATGCGCCTGCTTTTCATTAAATCCATAATTCTTTTCTTGATGTTGTAACAGCTCTTGCCCCAGCTTGAAGCGCGGTTTCGATGTCGTCTGCAGTTGTAATTAACCCTCCTGCAATAACGTCTATCCCCGTTTCTTGTCGAACTTTTTTGATATAGTCTGGCAAGACACCAGGTAACACCTCAAGAACGTCAGGCTTTACTTCTTCCACTTGCTGATAACTTGTTTTCAACGCCATCGTATCAAGTAAAAAAATACGTTGGATCGCCAAAATGTTATTTTTTTTTGCGGTCTTTAGCATATTTGCTCTAGTTGAAATGACACCTGTAGGACGAATGGTCTGACAAATAAACTCTGCAGCATACCGATCACTCTTTAAACCTTGCACGAGGTCAGCATGTAGAAGCATCTTTTTCCCTGCTTCTTTCGAAAGCTTTTTCATTTTTGCCAACAGCGACAGATGTACATCAAGGACAACAAAGTAAGTCCTTTCTTCTTTCATCACGCGCTCAAAATCTTTCATATTGTTTACTGCAGGTAATAATTGTTGACCATCAAACATTACTGTAAGCCCCTCAACGTAACTAGATTTACTTGTTCATTTAGTTCTTTACTATAGCGAAGTTTCTCTTCTTCTGACCATTGTAGCAAATCGCTCATCGCATTTAAAATACGATCTTTATACGCATCTACTTGATCGATGTCAAATAGCAGATACGAAACCCGTCTCATCAAGAAATCAACGGCTGTTACGGTCATTTCTTGCTCTATTCCATAACGAAGCATCGCATAAAGAGCCTTAGGCAAGTCGTAGTGATTGTCTTCTTGTAGATAGGAAAACACTGCTGGTGCATTAGAACCGTAGCGTTCTGCAATTTCTTGGGCTTCGTCTTGGGTTAAGCCTTTTTCTACTCCGTCTCGAATCGTCTTTTGTTTGAAGGCTTCATATTTCGCTGAACCACCAACATGCCCGCCTGATAAAGCCATTTCCTTAGTCTGACAGCTTGGATAGCTCTTTCCAGTTTCTTTAGAAAGTTCTTCAGCAGCGATAGAGACAATCGTATCAGCCATTTTTCGATAGCCTGTAAGCTTCCCTCCTGCAATGGTCATCAGACCGCTTTTCGAATGGAAAATCTCATCTTTTCTCGAGATCTCGGATGGATCTTTACCATCTTCATGGATAAGCGGACGAATTCCAGACCAGCTTGATTCAACGTCTGTCTTCGTTAAATGATAGCCTGGGAACAATTGGTTCGTAGCATCAAGAATATAATTAACATCATCTATTGTCACACCTGGCTCTTTTTGATCGCCTTTGAAGTTCGTATCTGTTGTTCCTACATACACTTTCTTCCCTCTAGGAATGGCGAACATCATTCTTCCATCACCAAAAGGTGTATCAAAATATACAGCACGATTTAAAGGCAAGCGCTCTTTTGAGAGAACTAAGTGAACACCTTTTGTATGATGAATGGATTTCCCTTCTCTCGAACGATCTTGTTCTCGTAAAGTATCTACCCAAGGTCCTGTTGCGTTAATGATTTTTCTTGCATATATTTTTACGCTTTCACCTGTCAAACGATCTGTTGCTTGAACACCAACTAGCTTTCCATTTTCGTAAAGAAACGAATCGGCTTTCACATAGTTAATGAGTTTTGCACCGCGCTCTGCAGCACTTTTGGCTACTTCCATTGTTAAACGAGCATCATCTGTACGGTATTCAACGTACATTCCAGCACCTTTGAGCCCTTCACTTGCTAAAATACTTTCTTTCTTTAATGCTTCTTTCGCGTTCATCATCGTCCGACGTTCGTCTTTCTTCACTCCGGCTAAGCGATCATATACAGATAATCCTAGCGACGTTGTAAAAGCGTTAAACGTTCCTCCCTTATAGAAAGGAAGCATCATTCGAACAGGCTCTGTTACATGGGGCGCATTTTCATAAACAATTGCCCGCTCTTTCCCAACTTCTGCAACTAGCTTAATTTCGAATTGTTTTAAATAGCGTAAGCCACCATGTATTAATTTCGTAGAACGACTCGATGTTCCTGCAGCAAAATCCTGCATCTCGATTAATCCTGTACTTAACCCTCTTGTTTGTGCATCTAGTGCAATTCCTGTACCTGTAATTCCCCCACCGATGACCAGTAAATCTAGCTGTTGCCCTTGCATGCTTTGAAGTGTGTTTGTTCTAGTAACTGTTGAAAATGGCATGGTTTTCCCTCCTAAGAAAATAAAAAAGAGGGGACCACAACATTCTTAAGTAGGCAGTTCGCCTACTTAAGTGCTGTAATCCCCTCATCGTCTCAAAGATTTTATCATTAACTTGTTACTCTTAGTGTACGCCTTTTTTTCTCATTCGTAAAGGGTTACGGTTTGAATGTCATTGTTGCATCAACCGCTTTTTTCCAACCACTGTATAATGCATCTCGTTCTTTCTCTTTCATATCAGGGCTGAATGAACGATCCATCTTCCATTGTTTCGCGATATCTTCCTTACTTTCCCAAACGCCGACTGCTAGTCCTGCAAGGTATGCAGCTCCTAATGCCGTTGTTTCTGTAACAGAAGGGATTTCTACTGGTGCATCAAGTAAATCGCTTTGAAACTGCATAAGGAAGTTGTTCGCTACTGCACCACCATCTGCACGCAGTTTCTTCGATTCAATTCCAGCATCGCTTTCCATTGCTGTCATAACGTCTTTCGTTTGGTATGCAAGGGATTCAAGGGTAGCGCGAACAATATGTGACCGCTCGGTTCCACGAGTTAACCCAAACATCGCTCCTCTAGCTTCACTGTCCCAGTATGGTGTGCCTAAGCCAACAAATGCGGGAACTAAATACACACCGTCTGATGATGTAATGCGTGTAGCGAGCTCTTCACTTTGTGGTGAATGCTCGATAAGCTGAATGCCATCACGAAGCCACTGAATGGCTGACCCTGCAACGAAGATACTTCCTTCAAGGGCATACTCCACCTTGCCATCGATTCCCCATGCAAGGGTCGTTAACAAACCATTCTTTGATTCCACTGCTTTTTCGCCTGTATTCATTAGAATAAAGCAACCCGTACCATACGTATTCTTAACCATGCCTTCTTCGAAACAAGCCTGTCCAAAGAGAGCTGCGTGCTGGTCTCCTGCTACTCCTGCAATCGGAATATTTTCACCGAAGAAATGATAATCTACCGTTTCAGCATATACTTCAGAAGAGGAGCGTACTTCTGGTAAAACACTTTTTGGTATGTCTAGAATCTCTAATAATTCATCATCCCATTTTAACTCATGTATATTGTACATAAGGGTCCGTGCGGCATTCGTATAGTCGGTAACGTGTGCCTTTCCTCCACTCAACTTCCAGATTAACCAAGAGTCAATTGTTCCGAAGAGAAGCTCTCCTTTTGCCGCTCTTTCCTTCACACCGTCCACATTGTCAAAAATCCATTTTACTTTTGTGCCTGAGAAATAAGGATCAATCAGGAGCCCTGTTTTCTTTCTGAACAGTTCATTATGTCCAGCATCTCGTAATTCTTTACAAATGCCTGCGGTTTGTCTTGATTGCCATACTAACGCATTGTATACAGGCTTGCCAGTCGCCTTATCCCATACAACCGTTGTTTCACGCTGATTTGTAATGCCGATACCTGAAATATCGCCAGGTTTTACATCCGATTCAGAGAAAATTTCAGCAATAACTGCTAAGACGGACGTCCAAATCTCATTAGCATTATGTTCTACCCAGCCTGGCTTAGGAAAATACTGCTTAAACTCCCGCTGAGCTGTTTGCAGCATCTCCCCCTTTTCATCAAATAAAATGGCCCTCGAACTTGTTGTACCTTGGTCAATTGCTAAAATGTATTGTTTCTTCATCTTCATTCCTCCTCATCTCTTTTTAAAATATCATTGTATAGGCGAATGCACCAATGACACCACCTGTAATTGGACCTAAAATAGGAACCCAAGCGTATGCCCAATCAGACGGTCCTTTTTTATGAATAGGTAACAAAGCGTGGGCAATTCGCGGTCCTAAATCACGGGCAGGATTAATCGCATACCCTGTAGGTCCCCCAAGAGAAAGCCCGATAGCAATAATTAGTACACCAACGACAAGAGGATTTAAACCTTCACTAAATGTATTCGCACCGATTGCCAGTAATCCAAATACTAATACAGCGGTTCCAATTAATTCTGAGCCGAAATTCGATGGTGTATGCTTAATCGCAGGTGCTGTCGCGAATACACTAAATTTTGCATCCGGATCGTCTGTTTTTTTCCAATGCGGGTAGTAATGTAGAAAGATGACGACTGCCCCAGCAATAGCGCCAAGTAATTGTCCAATAATATAGCCAGGAACCTGGCTCCATGGAAACTCTCCAATTGCCGCGAATCCAATGGTTACCGCAGGATTTAAGTGCGCTTCACTTACTGTTCCTGACACGTATACGCCTAACGCTACTGCAAAGCCCCAACCTATGGCAATCGTTAACCATCCGGCACCCTCAGCTTTGGATTCTTTTAAGTTAACTGCTGCAATAACACCTGCACCAAATATAATGAGTATCATTGTTCCTACAAATTCGGCAATGACTTCAGCCATTTTTGTTCCTCCTCTACTTCATCTGAGTGGGTATGCACAAAAAAGAACAGCCTTTTTCACAGACCTGTTACGTTCCGCAAAAAAAGCTGTTCTCATACACTCATCAGCTACTTCTATTAACATGGTGCCATTATAGTATGAACAAGCTTATTTGTAAACGGATTCAATGGTTCTTTCCCTATTCTTTCTACATATAAACAATTTTTCCCTTTTTAATGAGCATCAAAAAAAGAGATGCAGCGATTAAAACTCTTCTGCATCTCCTATATAATGAGGTTAATCAAGAATCTCTGTAGGGAATGTTGACAAATCTACGCCCATTACAAGCGGAACTAAGAAATAGACAGCTAAAACAATAATGGTTGTAGCAAATACATTCAGCCAAAAACCGGCTCGTACCATTTCAATGATTTTAATCTTCCCTGTTCCAAAGATAATGGCATTTGGCGGTGTTCCAACTGGCAACATAAACGCACAGTTTGCTGCCATTGCACATGGGATCATAAGCGCAAATGGATGAATATCAAGAGCGACTGCAAGTGCCGCCACAACTGGTAGAATCATGGTTGCTGTTGCCGTATTTGATGTAATCTCTGTTAGCATCATGATTAATAGCGTCGCCCCACCAATAATAAGGAGCATATGAAGACCGTCTAAAATCGTTAATTGATCACCCAACCAACTAGAAAGGCCACTTGATTGGAAACCTGAAGCAATCGCTAGTCCCCCACCAAATAAAAGAAGCACGCCCCAAGGAATTTCTTTTGAATCACTCCAATCCAAGATACGAGAAGAAGCTTTTGCAGGGATTAAGAATAAAAGCATTGTTGCGATAATAGCAATCATCCCATCTGAAACTCCAGGAAGCTGAACAAGTAGCGCCTCATCCCCAGACCATAAAAATTCTCTAGAAATCCACATAAATGCGGCAAATATGAAAACCCCACCGACAATTTTTTCTTCATAAGCGGTTTTTCCAAGCTTTTGTCTTTCTTGTGCAATTAGCGCTTTCCCACCTGGCAGTGTCTTAATACTCGTTTTAAAACTAACTGTCCCGAGATAAAACCATGTGAATAAAAGAAGTAAGATGACAACCGGCACGGCAAAGAGCATCCATGTACCAAAACCAATCGAAATTCCAAAAATAGTATCGAGCTGCGCAGCAAGAATAATATTAGGCGGTGTCCCAATTAATGTACCAAGCCCACCAATTGTGCCCGCATACCCTACACCAAATAATAGTGATTTCTCAAACTTAGGTAAGTCACGTTTATGTTGATCTTCTTTCAATGCCGCTGCTACTTGAGCAGTAATAGCGAGTGCCATTGGTATCATCATCATAACAGCAGCTGTGTTAGATACCCACATTGAGAGAAAACCTGTCGCAATCATGAAACCTAACAGAATTCGTTGAGTACTTGTCCCAATGACAGAAATAATAAACAATGCCACTCGTTTGTGTAAATTCCATTTTTCCATCGCCGTTGCGATAAAGAAACCACCTAAAAATAAGAAAATGATGTCATTACCATAAGAAGACGCGACATCAGAACCTTCCATTGCCCCAGTTATCGGTAGTAAGATAAGCGGCATTAACGAAGTAGCTGGAATTGGAATTGCTTCAGTCATCCACCAGGTTGCAATCCAAAGGGTAACTGCTAACACTCTTTGCCCATCAGCAGATAATCCTGCTGGTTCAAAAAACAACATGGTTAAGGCAAACAGTAATGGTCCAAGCAATAGACCAATTAGTTGTGCCCTAGAATAAGGCTTCTTTTTATGATTATTTTCAGGACTTGCGTTCTTGCGTTCTCTCATTTCTTTATGTTCAGCTGCTTCTTTTCTCAAAGCAGCAGAGCCTTTGTTTGCATAGGAGAAGATATTTAAAAGGTCCTTCGTTCGTTCAGACTGTTGCCATAATCGATCCCATACAAGTCTCATAGTCATTCCTCCATCCATTGAAAGCGTTTACTTATTTTTTCATGAACGTGGGGGAATGGTCTAGTTTTTTTAATTAAACGAAATCAACTTTTTAATCGAAACACCTTGCCCGCTTCTAACATACGATAGCGGTTATACGGTCTCCCATGCGTTAAATAGACAAGATCTTTCTCGATAAACCCTTGTTCAAGAAAGTAGCGTAGATATTTTCGGAGTGAAACATGAGAAATGGTTGTACGCTCCTCTAATTCGGCTGCTGTTTGCCATTTCGTATCATCTAGCGCTTCTAAGATCCGAGTCGCCGTTACTTCCGTAATGCCTTTTGGCATATGTACTTTTTCTACGACTTGGTTTGTTTCATTTCGTTGGAGAAAATTATCTATTTCTTGTTGAGCAAATGATGGTTGCTCTGTTTCTTGTTTCATAAATCGATAGCGATCAAGGGCTTCTTTAAAACGCACAAATGTAAAGGGCTTTACGAGATAATCAATCACACCAAAACGGTAGCCTGTTTGAACTGTATACGCATCATTTGCGGATGTAATAAGAATTACGTCGACATTCCTTTCCTCTAGGCGCACTTGCTTTAAAATATCTAGTCCATTCCTGTCACCAATATACACATCAAGCAACAATAGATCAGGCTTCTGTTCTTTCACTTGTTGTAACCCTTCTTCGAACGTTCGTGCCTGGGCTACCAACGTAAATCCTTCAACTTTTTTAAGAAAAAGACTGTGGAAATGTGCAATCTCTTCCTCATCTTCAACCATTGCTACACGAATCAACTTGTTCTACCTCCTTTCATGTCCCTATCGGAATATGGATCGTAATAATGGTACCTTTACCTTCTCTTGATAAAAGGTCAATCGTTCCACGAAAACGAGAGACTTCTTTTCTTACATTCTCTAACCCGTACCCGTGATCTCCATTTTTTGTCGATTGTCTCTCTTGAGTAGGCGTAAAGCCTTTGCCGTTATCTTCAATTACATAGCGAAGGACACCGCCTACTTGCTTAATGGTGACAATAATATAGGTTTCGCGGTGATTAAGGCTCGCTTCCGCTGCATTGTCCATCGTGTTTCCAATGATCGTAATCCATGCATCAATAAGTTGTGACGATAACTTTGGCCAAGGTGTACCAGATTGGAACAGAACGTTAATACCTTGCTCTTCTAACACACTTGTTTTACGTGCTAAAAATTGCGCTAAGCTCTTGTCAGATACTAATTTGCCAACTTCTTCCGGTAATTGACTATTCTTCTTTTGCTGATAGCGTAAAGAAAGATTTTCAATATAGTCTTGTAGTTCACTATATGATTCGGTTTCCACCATAGCACTAATAATGTGTAGCTTGTTCATGAACTCGTGGGTTTCGCTTCTTAAGCTTTTGGCATAGGTCTCTACTCCACTTAAACGTTTCATAATGTCATCTAGCTGATTCTTTTCTCGGAATGTGGCAAGTGCTCCAATACAAAGATCTTGATAAAAGATCGGCACCTTCGTCACAACAGCTTCTAAATCGCTTCTTTGATAGACCACATCGTAGCTACCTTCACGCTGCTCCATCACATCTTCCAGTTTAAGCTCTGGCCACACTTCATTAATCTTTTTACCTTCCACAGAATTTTCATGATTCGTTGCTTTTAAAAAGGTTGTCGCTGCACCATTTATGGCAATAATCTTCCCTTCTTCATTAATAGCGATAACACCCTCACCAGCAGCTTCTAAAATGGCTTCACGTTCATTAACAAGCCTTGCAATCTGTTGTGGTTCAAGACCGTGAAGCTGTTTTTTAATTCGGTTTGAAAGAAAGTAAGCACCAATCATCCCAATAAGTAAGCTTCCGCTTGCGCCAGCTAATGATGTAAGAATGGCCTGGGCTTCAGCCTCGTTAATAGCATCTGTAGAGATTCCAACTGAAACAGCACCGATTAGTACGTCTGTTTGACTATAAACAGGCTCAAAAGCTCGAACGGAAGGACCTAAAAAACCAACGGCTTCTGATATATATGATTCTCCTTCAAAAACTAAATCTGCGTCTCCCCCAACAAACGGCTCCCCGATACGATCCTCCACCGGGTGGGTGTAACGTTTTTGATCTGTATCCATCACCACGATATATAAGAACTCATTTTCTTCTCGAATAGCCTCAGTAAGTCGTATGAGCTCATCTGTTGTTTCATCGGCTTCAAGGGCAGATACAACCACTGGATGATCCTGCAAATGACTTGCACTAATTCGTACTTTATCGGCTAGCTGTTCTCTTGTTAATGATGCTTGCTGAAAAGCGCTAAATAATCCGAATAATAGCAAAGCTACTAGGACAATGCTAGCACTTAATAACATCGTTTGGGTTCTAAGCGTTAGTGGTTCTTTTTTCATTTCCGCACTCCACCTCTAGCCATTTTATCAGTATCATTCCACGCATCTTATACGTAGTTTAAATTTTTTCTTTAAAAATGTATAGATTTCATTTAAACGGTTAGAATGAGTAGCGTATTCCCCTATCCCCCTTAGCTCCCAACAATTGTTGGGAGCTTTTTTTTATAGCTTGGACATGTCTCTTTTTCTTTTGCATACAATTCTAAAAGAGTTTCACTTTGCTTTTTGAAGGAGATAGGAATTCATGCGCTGGTCCAGTTCTGTTTTAACCGCGGCTTTGTTTGCTTTTTTAGCCGTCGCCTTTTGGGGGATATCGTTTGTAAATACAAAAGCACTATTAGCAGAACTTACGCCTAGTACGATCTTAGTCAGCCGTTTTGCAATCGGTTCTTTGTTCCTATTTCTCTTTCTTATCGTATTTCGCTACCCTCTTAAACTATCATTACACTATCTTCCGCACCTCTTTATTCTTGGGACACTTGGTGTATTTATCCATCAATGGTTACAATCAACGTCATTGTTAACGATTCAAGCCTCAGAGGCGGGCTGGATGATTTCCCTCGTACCAATCTTTACATGTGTTTTAGCATGTTTTTTTCTTCATGAACGTTTTACTCTTAAAAAAGGAATTGGCATGCTACTTGCTCTAGTAGGTGTACTTCTCATTACGAACCCTACTCACCTATCTGCTTTCCAACCAGGGTACATCCTTATGTTTCTCAGCACAATCAATTGGGCCGTTTATTCCTTACTTTTAAAAGGACTTCGTATACCATTACCGCCTGTGTCCATAACGTTTTATATGTGCTTAATCGGTACATGCCTTTCTCTACCAATCGTACACGTTACTAGAAGTGTAGAGGAATTAACATTGCTATCAATAACCGGGTGGACTCACTTACTTTTTCTAGGCGTGTTTGTATCAGCTGTTGCCTACTTTCTTTGGGCAAAAGCATTAACTCAACTACAAGCATCAACCGTATCTAGTTTTCTTTATATCGAACCATTAGTAACGTTTCTCGCAGCTATTTATTTTTTAAACGAAAAAGTTCTACTTCTAAGCATTGTAGGAGGAGTCATAATTATAGGAGGAGTCTTATTGTCAAACCACGGTTTAACTCAGGCGAAAAACAGGGAATAGAAAGGAGATCATTATGTTCGAACACCATATAAGCAATTGTTTGCTTCCTCTCACTAAACCAAGTATTGAAGGATTACGTCAAGCATTGCTAAAGCTGAACGCAACCTATGATGAGTTAGCTCCTTACATCCAATCAAGCAGTGAAAAGCCTTACTATCGCAAACTGCTCTTCCAATCTAAACACGTTGAACTATTACTTATGAATTGGTCTGGCCTTGATTGCGCTCCTCATGATCATGGCAACTCGTATGGTTGGATTCAAGTAATCGCTGGGAATGTATCCAATCAACTCTTCAGAGTGCAATCGAATGAGCTACCAGAGCTATTTGTTGAAAAATATTATAAACAAGGGAAAACCTTTTTTGCTCCTAAAAAAAGTGTGCATCGAATGGAAGGAAACAAAGGGCTATTAACTCTCCACTTATACGCCCCACCTATTTCAGGGATGAAAGTATATGATTTAAAAAAGTGTGCCGCCTGTGTTGTATCAGATGATTGTGGCGCCTGGTGGCCGGAAGATCAAAAGCAGCGGCTTAAAGTTATTCAATTAAATGAAGCACCGGAATAAGGAGGAATTCGATGTATCTCTCTCAATTGAATACAGCTGAGCTCACAGACAAGCAAATCACCAAACTCCTCTATCATTCTACTTCTGACGATGGACAACAGGGAGATTGCATTTTCGTTCCAGGCAGTAGTAAGGCTGTCGACTATAAAGTCCCCAAAGCAATTCAACTCTATCTGGAAGGACGGGCTAATAAATTATTGTTTTCAGGAGGTGTATCTTGGGATGCTTCTAAGAAACCAGAAGCCGTGATGATGCAAGAACGAGCACTTCAAAGCGGCATTCCTCAAGAAGCGATCTTAATCGAAAAAGAGTCGCTACACACAAAAGAAAATGTTCTTGCTTCTCTCCTCGTTCTCGATCGTGCTTACTACTTGCACCACGTAAAACACATCATCATCGTTACCTCTAGTATTCATATGTTAAGAGTTTGGTTGACGATGCGTACGTATATGCCGAACTGGATCACCTACTCATTTGCGTCTGTAGATGATCGGAGCACAAAAGAAGGGAATTGGTTCCTTTCACCTCATAGTCGAAAAAGAGTCGAAGCAGAAGTGCAGAAGCTTGTACGCTACGCAAAAATAGGGGCCATTGTTGATGAAGACATTTTCATTGGCGATGGGTAAGCCAAAAAGCCCTCCACTGTTTCCACTTTTTCAAAGTGCCTACTTTGGAGGGACTATTCATACGATTACGTGTTAGTTTGTGTAATACATAAGGGCAATGGCGCCAGGCCCTGTGTGGGTGCTAATGATTGGAGAAGTTTCCAGTATGGACGATGAGAAATGCTGTCGGACTTTTCTTAAGCGATCCAACACTTGCTCACTAAACGTTTCGGCTTCAATATGGGCTACACCGACATGTTTAATCTCCTTCGCTTCTGTTTCTTTTGTAAAAGTGTCTGTCAGAAATTCAAGCACCTGTTTCTGAGAACGCTTCGTTGCTACAGGTGTATAAGAACCATCTTGTAAAGAAGCGATCGGCTTTATCTTTAATAATGAACCAAGGAGCGCCTTCCCTTTTCCAATTCGACCGCCTTTAGCCAAATAGTCTAGCGTATCGACCACAATATATAAAGAAGTTTTCGAGCGAATATCCTCAAGCTCACTTAGAATAGCCTCAAGGTTTTTTCCTTTATTCGCCAGCTCAGCAGCTCGTGTCACTTGAAAAGACAACGCAATTGAAATGAAACGAGAATCGACAACAGTCACTTTCCCACCAAACTCATCTGCCGCCATTTGTGCAGATGCAACAGTTCCGCTCATCGCACTCGTCATATGGATGGATAAAACGTGCGTTTCAGGCTCACTTAAAAGTTCCTCATACACGCGGACAAACTCGCCAACTGGAGGCTGAGAGCTTTTCGGAAGGTCATCGCTTGTCACAAGCATGTGCGCAAACTCTTTCTTCGTTAAATCGACTCCATCTAAATAACTTTTACCATTAATGTTTATTGATAACGGGACAACGGTTACCCCTAACTCTTGTAAGATTGATGCATCTATATCGCAAGTGGAATCCGTCACAATTTTGATTTTTGTCATTAAAATCTCCCTTTAATAAGGCATTTTGTGAACGCATAACATACGTTGATTGTAGTATGACACACGTGCACCTGAGTGTAAACGCTCTCTTAAAAAGCGCAATTGTACGACTATAGAAAAAAGTATGAACGTAATCGGTTTCGTGTTGTTTTAGAACCATCTTCATCTATGAATACATTGTAAAGTTTGTAACGTTCCTTTATCAATTGTAAAGGTACGCTTTTTTTCAAAACTCATTTTGTATAAAGGCTACAGCCATCGGCACGTCGTTTTAACGATTTATCGGGTTAGCATCCTTTTTGCTTGTGCGGTACTCTTATTGTCCATGTCTGTGAAGCGGGTCTACCCTTCATGAAATGGTGGAAACTACGAGCTCGAAAAAAAGCAGTCTATAATAGACTGCTTTTTTACAACTTCTCACTGCAAGGATGAAACTTATTTAGGCTTCTTTTTGGTGTACCGTTACTTGTTGATAAGGCACATCAATTCCTTTTTCAGCAAAGGAATCTAAGATGGCACGTCGAATTTCCCGCTCTACGCCCCACTGCATGACCGGCTTACATAAAGCAATAACACGAATAACAGCGCCAGATTCACTTATTTCTTGTATGCCTAGCATGTCAGGCTTTTCAATCATGTTCTCGTTACTATGATAAACAACCAGGCTGGCATCCATAATAAGTTGCTGTAACTTCTCAAGGTCGTGTCCATACGACACACGCATATCGACTACCGCATATGAATTTTCTTTTGAATAGTTTTTTAAATCCTCAATATGGCCATTTGGAATAATGTTCACTTCGCCTGTCCAATCTTGAATTTTTGTCACCCTAAGACCAAAGTCAATGACCGTCCCTGTGTACTGACCAGTTGTAATGTAATCTCCAACGGAAAACTGGTCTTCATATAATATAAAGAACCCTGTAATCACATCTCGGACAACGTTTTGAGCGCCAAAGCCAATTGCAAGACCTAGCACACCTGCACCAACGAGTACAGATGCAAGGTTAAATCCTAATTCGTCTAGTACAAGTAAAATGGCAATAAAATAAACAACATTGGCAACAACACTATGTAGCAATGACGTTAAGGTTTTACTTCGTTGTTCAGATACATTGACGTACTTTCCTTCACGCTTTTGTAAAATCTGGGTAATTACTCGCTTTAATACCCCTAGTAAAATTCGCGCCAATACTAAAATAACAATAACTTTTACAAGAGTACTTACAACGGCAAGCCAAAACTCCGTATCCGATAAGAGCGCATACGTGGAGTTCCATAAATCATCAAACATAGAAACCTCCTAGAATAAATAGCATCACTTATTCTTTATCCGCACTTACGTCTTTTAAAACATAGCCTATTTTCATTAAAGCTGCTTCAATGGTTTTTACATAGGCGACATCAAGCTTTACCAGTTGATCGCGTATTAAATGCTCATGAGCAAGCTGGACGGGCACGCCTGATAACATGACTTTTACACCCATCAGTCTTAATGCAGATATTAATGAATGGAGCAATACAGCAAAATTTGTATCGCTATACTTTATTTGGGATAAATCGATAACAAAATAATTAATACGTTGATCTAATGCATAGTTTAATGTATCTTCTAAAATTTTCTTACCCCGGCTTTTATTAATATTCCCTTGCAAAGCCAAAATCGCTAAGCCTGAACGAATCGGTATAATTGGCACACTTAACAGTTCGATATCCGCAAAGGTTTCGTCAAGCTCAATAATATATGACAAGACTTCCGCTATTGTTTTCAAGAACTCAACATCTTCTTCACTAAAGTGCTTTTCTGCATAATCCATGACGCATAATGTGCCGAAAATGTCCCCATTCATGCTTTTTAGTTTTACACCCATAAAACCACGAACATGCCATTCTCTTGAGGCAACTTGATCTTGTGTCGTTGGGTTTGTCATTAAGTTCTCAACGGTTGTATACTCTTGATCACTTTCAAATACTTGCTTACAGCTTGATTCATAATAATCAATCTCTGCATCTTTAGAAAGAATCGTCTCCTTCTCGTTAAACGCATTCACAATCTTTATTTGCTCATTTTCTTTTCTAGCAATATAGGCAGTGTTTACACCTAATTTATTTGAAACAAGCTTGAATAGCTTGTTTGAGACTTCTATTACGGAATCGTAGTTTGAATGACCGATCGTTTCGTCCATATATTCTGCTCCTTTTATTACCTAAGCTGGGATGTCTGTTTTTAAGCGCTCTTCCTCCATACCCATTTATACATATATAAAACCCCTTTTTTAAAAAAACGTACGACTTTTTTCGAAGACAAAAAAAGGTTTGGCATCAGCCAAACCTTTTACGAAAAATTATTCACCTAACTCAAGTGCAATCTCCATCATTTTTGTAAACGATGTTTGACGCTCTTCCGCTGTTGTTTCTTCTTGTTTATAAATATGATCGCTTACTGTTAAGATACATAATGCGTTCACACCAGCTTCGGCTGCATTCATGTATAATGCCGCTGCTTCCATTTCAATACCAAGGATCCCCATCTTGCGCCATTTATCATTTGCTTCTTTATCGGCACTGTAAAACGTATCACTTGAAAGAATGTTACCAACGTGTACAGGGTATCCTTTCTCATCGGCAATGTGTTTAGCTTTTTCAAGTAAAGAATACGAAGCGACTGGTGCATAATGACCTGGGATATGGTACTGACTTACGTAATTTGAATTAGATGAAGCGCCCATTCCAATAATAATATCGTATAAATCTAAATTGTCTTGAAGAGCACCACAAGAGCCAATACGTATTAAATTCTTCACACCATAGATATGGATTAGTTCCCAAGAATAGATTCCCATTGATGGCATACCCATTCCTGTTCCCATTACAGAGATTTTTTTTCCTTTATACGTGCCTGTGAAGCCCAGCATATTACGAACACTGTTAAATTGTTCAACGTCTTCTAAAAATGTTTCTGCGATAAACTTTGCTCTTAATGGATCACCTGGAAGAAGAACCGTTTCTGCAATCTCACCAGTTGGATTAATATGGGCGGTTTGTTTTACTTCTGACATATCCTAACAACTCCTTATTCGTTTCACTTATTATGTGAATAATGACCATTTCCATTACAATACTTACTACATCATCATAGACAAACTCAGCGCAAATCGCAAAGATTTCTGTGCTGGTCAAGCAAAAAAACTCCCCTTCAATTGTCGAAGGGGAGCACGATACCGTTATTCGTATTCTTTTTCAAATGTTTTCGTACTTCTTGTTGTATCAATTGGACGAACCGCGCTTTCAATTTGTTCACGTTGTGGCTCAAGAAACGGTGGAAGTGAAAGCTTCTCACCAAGAGTTTCATAAGGCTCGTCACCCATAAACCCAGGACCGTCTGTTGCAAACTCAAACAGAATTTGTGGTGAGACTCTAGCATAAAGAGATTCAAAGAAGTGTCGGTTCACATAGCCAGATGTTTGGAAGCCAAGTGACTCAAGATGCTTCGTCCACTCATCTAAAACAGCACGATCTTCTACTCTAAACGCAGCATGATGGACAGTTCCATAGCCTTGTCGAGCACGTGGTAAAATGGCATTATGCTCCACTACAATCTGTGCACCATTTCCACCTTCCCCTACTTCGTATAAATAGCGAGATCCTTCATGGGCAACTTCTTTAAACTGTAGAGCGTGTTCCAATACTTGTTTAAAGAAATCGACATTTGCAACTCTTACATAAATAGGACCAAGACCTGTTATAGCAAATTCTAATGGGATAGGGCCGTCCTGCCAAGGAATGCCAGCCTCTACACCTTGATTAGTCTCATCGGAAACGAGCTGATACTGTTGATCATCAAAATCGACAAAAGAGAGTGTTTTCTTACCAAACTCCTCTTTAACGCCTGAATGTTTAACATTTAGACGGTTAAACCGTTTTTCCCAGTATTGAATCGCTTCATCAGTCGGTACGCGGAAAGCCGTTTTAAAAATTTCATCTGTACCGTGTGATCCTTTTTGAATTCCTGGAAAGTCAAAGAACGTCATGTCTGTTCCGGCATTCCCTTTATCGTCGGCAAAGAATAGATGGTACGTCTGAATATCGTCTTGGTTAACTGTTTTTTTCACCAATCGCATGCCAAGTGTATACGTAAAAAATTCATAATTTTTTTCCGCACTACTTGTAATGGCAGTTACGTGGTGAATTCCTTTTAATTGATTCATGCTAGGACCTCCTAAGAATCTAACTTTCCTTTTATCTCTAATTCAATTATAACTAATTCGAGATAAATGTCAACAATGAGACTTTTCACGATTAAATCATTTAGAAAAAACGCGCTTAACAGTCGTTTATTGGTCATCAAGATTGCCTTTTCGACGTCATGCGCGTTCATTTTTCCATTTAGGTCTAATTTTCTTCTTCTCTTTTTGATGCGAGCACGCCATTTTCTTGAAAAAATTGAGCTACCCGGCTTTCTACCTCTTCGTCTTCTATAAGTGGTGGTGCATGATGTGGCTTAAGCCGTGCATCAATAATGATGGCGTCACATCCCCAATGTTTATGCTTCACAGAGGCATTAACGCCATGAATATCATGAGAAGGGTTGCTTCTTGTAAAGGTCGCCCAAAGAAAATTCTCAAGCGCGCCACTTAAAAACTCACTATCATCACATAGAACGATGAGAGGACACCGTTCCATATTCACCTCTCCTAACCTTTTCGTAAATTGGTTCATTTCCTCTTCTACGGCTTCATAATTTGTAAACTCATTTTCAAGTTGGACAGCTACAACTCCTGGCATAACAAGGCTAGCATCTTTAATTCCGTTTACTTGTCTCATTCCGTTAGGGACTTGCTTACATAGCTCACGCTTTTTATCTCCATAAGCTGCAAACGTTACTTTACTACCTCGATTCAAACCTGTTCCGCTGTAATCTAGCGTATCTATTGTTGCGTTCGTTTGAAAATGGAGATCACGTCTTAAATCCATCCGCTCTAAAATATGTTGAATAAACGCTGCTTCGTCATGAATATCAATGGAGTCTTCTTCTTCGGCCGTTAAAAACAAATATTTCGCTAAGCTTAGCTGGCCGAAACCTAAAATACGGTTGGCTATCGTCAATAACTCTGTTGGCTGATCCACTTTTTCAAACGGCGTGTAACGCTCACTCCCTATGGCAAAAAGAAGCGGATGCACACCAGCAGCATCAACAGCGTGCACAGCCTTAACACCTGGTAGTTCTTGCGTTACTGCATCTCCTGTGATCTCATGAATTAGAGCACCAAAGCTTGTATCCTCTTGAGGTGGTCGACCAACCACTGTAAATGGATAAATCGCTCCTTTTCTTCCATACACTTTATGAACTTTTAAGACTGGAAACTCATGGGTTAAACTGTAATAGCCTAAATGATCTCCAAAAGGACCCTCTGGCTTTGTATCATTTGGATAGATGTCTCCTGTAATAACGAAATCAGCATCATGGCTAATACAGTAACCATCTTCATAGCCATAGCGAAAGCGACGATTTGCAAGTAAACCAGCAAACAACATCTCACTTAACCCTTCCGGCAAAGGCATCACAGCGGCTAATGTATGTGCTGGTGGACCCCCAATAAAAATACTAACTTTTAACGGCTCACCGCGTTTAACAGCCTTTGTTTGATGAACACCGATTCCCCGCTGAATTTGATAATGTAAGCCAACCTCTTTCCCAACTTGATAATCATTTCCATCAAGCTGAACACGATACATCCCTACATTTGCCGACATGATGCCTGACTTGTCAGGGTCCTCTGAATAGACTTGTGGAAGCGTAATAAACGCCCCTCCATCGTCTGGCCATGACTGAATAAAAGGTATATCGGTTAAGTCAATTTCTTCTAACTTAGAGCCATTTAAGCCTGATTTCCGCATGGGCAAGGCTGTTAAAGCTGAGACACCATTTCCGATATTTCGAAGAGGATTCTTTATGGCTTTCATTGGATCATCACGAAGGGCGATAATGTCTTGTACCTTGTCCCAGTTATTGCGAAACATGAATTTGCTACGTTCAATGGAACCAAATAAGTTCGCAACAGCCGGGTATTTTGATCCTTTTACGTTTTCAAATAGGATCGCTGGTGCCCCTTCTTTATAGGCTCTTCGTTGAATGGAAGCCATCTCTAGATAAGGGTCTACCTCCTCTTTAATACGGACAAGATGACCGTGCTTTTCTAGATCAAGCACACATTCCTCTAAACTTTGATACATTTCCTTACCCCCTACAAACAATCTTCTCTTTCTATTATGCTTGCAGGATGAAAAAAGAGTCAAACCTTACCACTAAGAAAGACACTACTACGAATAATGAAATCGTAAAAGAATAAATATTTATTGACAATCAATAAATAATAATAGAAAATAGGAAAAAATTAGAGATGAGGTTTCATCATGAGAACAAGATTAGTTGGACTATATACCTCCGTGCTTATCTTATCCGGTTGTTTTAACGAAACGGTTGAAGAGGAGGGTCTTGCAATGATCACTGTCACAAACATGGCATCATTTCCTGTTTATGGTTTTGAAATAGCCTATGAAAATGGATATTCAGGTACATCTTATGCAGATGGTTCACTAGTAGAAAAAGGTGATTCTTTAGACTTTACGTTTACTAAGGGTGATGATTATCACGGAAACGTCACCTTTTTTGTGAAAACAGATAGTGAAGAAAAGGCACACCCTGTTAAAGGCACCTTTCCGTTAGAACCCTATGAGGATCAGATCTACACCTTTACTTTAATAGGCGATAAAAAGGAAAATGCACAAATGTACTTAGAACGTTAAAAAGCTTGTCAAAAGCCTCCCAGTGGGAGACTGATGAACAAGCTTTAACACTCATTATAATGAATCGCGAATAATTTTCTTAGAATGGCTGACTGATAGAATGCCAAATACTGAGTACAGTACTGTGTAAAGGGTCATCACAATAAGCATTGGGATGTGCATCTCATTCCCAAAAATAAACCAGCCAGAACGAACAGCAAAGTAACTATGCAGTAAGCCAATCAACAATGGAATGCCAAAATTGTAAAGCTGACGAACTTTAATTCCTTTAAGCAAGTCTTGATTCGTAAAACCAAGCTTTCGAAGGATCGTATAGTCAGGGCGATCTGCTTCACTCTCATCCATTTGTTTAATGTACAGAATACAACCTGATGTGAAAAGAAACGCAAATCCAAGAAAGCCAACAATAAACATAACTAAGCCCATTTGTTGCTTTTGTTCCTGTTCACTGGCAAGTTGGCCGATTGCCAACTCACGAAAGCTCTCGTTATGGTCCATAAACCAATCGTTGGCTGCCTCTAAATCTGCTTCATCTTCAATATTAATAGCAAACTCAGTTCGTATATCTTCAACGCTATTAAGCTCTTGATAGACCTCATCCGCTACAATTAACGTAGACAAACCACCAATAGATAAAATATAGTTCACGACAGGCTCTTCTTTCTTACCAATATACTTGAGGTTATAGTGATCATCATCATTAAAGATGGTGATGTCCCCAGTATCCTTAAACTGCATGAACACCTCCAGCATAGGAGCCATTGGTGTTAAAAAGACATCTCCCGCTTGGACAGTCACGCCATCTACATCTTCATCGCTTACTACAGGTAAGAACATTTCTCGAGGATTAACGTAAAGGTCATCTCTCTCATATTCTAATAAATCCTCCACATCTACATTTAACCCCTTCACTTCTATATCGTGAAGTGAATAGGTCAGGCCTTCTTCATCAAGAAACGTGATCATCTCATTTCGATCCTGTTCTTCCAAGAAGCCAAAATGGTTTGGCGCATTAAACGTAGCATTTTGATTCGCTGAGTAATAGGAAATGTAGCTTAATGACAATAAACCGATAGCTAATGCAGAAACGGTCGTTATAATCGTTAACAACAGAGCACTGGATTTCATTCGAAACATAATAGACGAAAGGGACAGAACTTTCACAACAGACATATATCCTGCTTGTTTCTTCCGTACGATCTTAGCCAGCAACGACACTGACCCTCTATAGGATAAGTACGTTCCTATGATAACGGAACCTAATGTATAGCCCATGCCAAGAAAGAGAACACTCGGCGATCCACCAAAGGTGTCACTTAATAAAATGGTTGATACGTAGTAGCCGCTAACGATTAATGCGATTCCTACTATTCCAGTGATGATTTCCCAACCACTTAGCTTTTTGACAACAATCTCAGTACGCTTACGAAAATGAAACAGTTGAAGAACTGTATGTCGCTTTAGGAACAATGCATTCGCTACTACGACAATAAGATAAATTCCAATAAAAACCAGTACCGTTTGGAACAACGCTGTACTTGAAAAATAAAGAGAAACGATTTCTTCTACACCAATAATGTTTAATAAAATCATTGTGACGAGCTTTGCTAAAAGAAACCCTGCAATGATACCAATCATAAGAGAAACGAGGTATAAATACATAATTTCAATACTAATCAACTGAAATACGCGACTTTTTGTCATACCAATTAATTGAAGTAATCCAAGCTCCTGACTTCTACGCTTAATCATAAGATTATTGGCGTACAGCAGGAAAAAAGCAAGAATGAAAAATAGTAAAACCGATGCCGTTCCAATACCAGCAGAACCCCGCGTCGATTCTTCTACAGCTTCCATTGCAGGTGCATAACGCAATGTGACAAATGCGAAATACAACGCTACACTAAAGCTAATAGAAAAAAAGTAAATCCCATACGTCCGCGCATGCTTTTTTAAATTTTTTAGTGCTAATGTATTACTCATCGTGAACGCCACCTAAAACCGCTTGCGTTTGGATAATATCTTTAAAAAACGCCTGCCTTGACTGCCCGCCTCGTGTCAGCCTTGTATAAATTTGACCATCTTTAATAAAAACAACGCTACTCCCATAGCTTGCGGCAGTCGGATCATGGGTCACCATCATGATCGTTGCATGCCGTTTTTCATTTAAGTCGCTTAACGTTTCTAGTAAACCTGATGCTGCTTTTGAATCAAGTGCTCCAGTTGGTTCATCAGCAAAAATAATACTTGGTTCGTGAATGAAAGCTCTTGCAGCGGAAGTACGTTGCTTTTGCCCACCAGATAATTCGTTTGGGTATTTGTGGGCTAACTCCTCAATTCCAAGCTGGGTTGCAATTGTTTCAAACCTTGTTGTTGCTTCTTTTTTACTGATTTTCTGTACCGTTAAAGGAAGCAATATATTTTCTTTAACCGTTAATGAATCAAGTAAGTTGTATTCTTGAAAAATAAACCCTAATTCCTTTTTTCTAAACTCCGCAAGATGCTTTTCTTTCAAATGAGTTAGCTCCATCCCGTTAACTAAAATAGAACCACCACTTGCTTGATCAATCGTAGACAAAACGTTTAATAGCGTCGTTTTACCAGAACCAGAAGCACCCATAATGGAGACAAATTCACCTTGTTTAATTTTTAAGTCAATGTTTTTTAATACTTCTTGTTTATTCCATTTACTTCCATAGTTTTTTGTTAATTTGCTTGCCTGTAAAATGTCCATCGTAACACTCCTTCTGTCTTTACTTGTACCTTAAGTATAGGAGCTTCCTCTTTAAGATTCCTGCGAATTGGCGAACAATATACAAAAGCATGTGACAGTTTTGTCACATGCTAGTCAACTCAATGAAAGAATTTCTACGTGGGAAGAGTAGCTGAGCTGTCGTTCCTTCATTTAACGTAGAACGGATGCAAAGCCTAATCGACAACCCATCCGCTACTTTTTGTGCTAAATAAAGACCCATACCTGTAGCGGCTTGTTCATTATGGAGCGTTGTGGATGTAAAGCCTTTTTCAAAGATGCGAGGCAAATCTTGTTCGGCAATTCCTTTACCCTCATCTCTAATTTCAAGCACGGTCTGCTCATTTTTAACATAAGACCGAATGTAAATATTTCCAGAGTGAGTGTACTTTATCGCATTTGACAATAGCTGTCTAACGAGAAAGGAAAGCCACTTACCATCGCTTTGCACCATTAATTCATGTAGTTCAAGCTCAATGCCTATGCCTTTTTGCATACACCAATTTTGAAAGGTTCGAATTTCTTCATACAGTAAGCGCTCTAACTCAACTTTTTCCATATATAGATCATTTTCTATAAATTCCATTCGTTTTTGGTACAATTGTTGATCCAGTAGCAAATGTATACGTAGCCACTCGTTTTGCAACGCCGTCTTTGTTTCCTT
The DNA here is from genome assembly GCF_004375095.1 of Shouchella oshimensis. Taxonomy (NCBI): domain Bacteria; kingdom Bacillati; phylum Bacillota; class Bacilli; order Caryophanales; family Bacillaceae; genus Shouchella; species Shouchella oshimensis. The sequence continues at coordinate 692,435 of NZ_SNUX01000004.1, forward strand.
GTCATCAAGTCGATCAATGACCAAACTCATCGTCGTTAAGGGGGTTTTCACTTCATGAATCCAAGCCATCATCTCATCTTTATCATGGTCGACTTGACGACGATGTTCAATATATTTCTGCGAAAGATGACTACGCTGTTCTTCAAAAGCTGTCTCGACTACTTCTTCAAATGGAGTTTCACCATCAGGTAAATCTGATAGTTGTTCATACTGATCGTACTGCTCCAACTGCTTATAAAAAGATGTCTCCTTATAATAACGGTAAATAAGAAATCCACAAAAAAGGATAACGGTCATTAATAAAGGATAGCCTACTTGCTCCAAAGACAAGCTTTGATCCAAATAAGCAATAAACAAAATTAATCCATGTACAAACAAAATAAAGCTAATCCATGCGCCTCTCTCTTTAAGATACCGTCTTATCATCATACACCTTCATCAACAGCCATATAACCTTGTCCAACCTTTGTTTCAATAAAGGTTCCTAGACCGATGACTTCTAATTGTTTTCGTAAACGATTCACATTAACCGTCAGTGTATTATCACTTATAAAGCGCTTATCGTCCCACAACTCTTTAATTAATTCATCTCGACTAACAATGTGGTTTCTCTTACTAAGTAAATTTTTCAGGATAAACATCTCGTTTTTTGTTAATTCTACTTTCCCATCGTTAGACGTTACGGTATTGTTTTCAACATTAATGATTGCGCCTTGCCACGTCTGCGTTGTTCTCTGTTCTTCATGATTATAATTATAAACACGACGTAATGTAGCTTGAACTTTCGCAACGAGCACATCCAAGTGAAATGGTTTTTGAATATAATCATCTGCCCCTAACTGCATGGACATCACGTGATCCGTTGGATGTTCACGTGACGATAGGAATAAAATAGGAACAGTAGACTGCGCTCGAATCATTCGACACCAATAAAAGCCATCATACTTTGGTAGTTGAATATCAATTAAGATAAGCTCTGGTTTTATGTGAATAAATGTCTCCATCACTTCTTCCCAATTCTCAATACCATAGACATGGAAATTCCACTGTTGCAACTGCTGCTTTATTTCTTCAAAAAGTGCTCGATCATCTTCAATTAACAAGATTTTAGACATCTTCTCACGACCTTTTACTTACCTCACATATTGCTTTTAGCATAATCTGATTCAAGACCAATTGCAAACAAGCTACAACAGAAAAGAGGCTGGGACATAACGAAAAGTAGTATTTGAAAAGACGAATAGTCTAAAATATGCTGAGTAGCACCGCTACAGGAGAATCCTTCGCTTTCCGGGAACACGGCCTCAGCCTCCTCCGTGGAAAACCGCCACTTCAGAGTCTTCAGACACGTGCTAATCCCTCAGGAGTCTTCGGATTCTCCTTCTGCTCATTTTCAGATAAAACAAACGACGAACGTTCCTATTTTCAGGAATGTTCGTCATTTTGATCTATCTACTTTTGTCCCAGCCTCCTGTTTACTAAGAACTTACACACCAATTCCTACTTGAAATTCAGCTTCAGTTGCTCGTTTCACTTCGTCCAAAGTGACGCCTGGCTGCAGTTCTAACAACGTCATTGCACCAGCTTTATATTCAAATACAGCTAAATCGGTAATGAGTAAATCAACCACACGTTTACCTGTTAACGGTAATGAGCATGCTTTCTTCACCTTTGATTCACCATATTTGTTTGTATGATCCATAATGACGACGGTTTTTTTAGCACCTTGAACAAGATCCATCGCTCCGCCCATCCCCTTGACCATTTTACCTGGTATCATCCAATTCGCTAAATCTCCCGTTTCTGAAACTTCCATTCCACCTAGAATGGCTAGATCAATGTGCCCACCTCTGATCATCGCAAACGATTCTGCACTATCAAAGTACGAGGCACCTTTTTTCGCTGTAACGGTTTCTTTTCCAGCGTTAATTAAGTCAGGATCGACTTCCTCTTCTTTAGGATAACGACCAATACCGAGTAATCCGTTTTCTGACTGAAGCATCACGCTTACTTCATCAGGAATGTGGTTTGCAATTAAGGTTGGCATACCAATTCCTAAGTTTACACACATTCCATCCCTTACTTCCTTTACTGCACGATCAATAATTCGTTTTCTTGATTCGTTCATTTTACGCCCCCTCCTCTAGTACAGTCCGTCGCTCAATTCGTTTTTCATATTCATGACCAACAAACACGTGCTGAACATATACACCTGGTAAGTGAATCTCGTCTGGTGCCAGCTCTCCTATTTCAACAAGTTCTTCTACTTCCACAATCGTCACTTTTCCAGCAGTCGCTACTAAAGGATTAAAATTTCGTGACGTTTTTCTGAACACAAGATTACCGAAACGATCCGCCTTCCATGCCTTAACTAAGGCCACATCACCAACAATGCCTCGCTCCATAATATAACGCTTGCCTTCAAACACTTTTTCTTCTTTCCCTTCAGCAACTGGCGTATCTACACCAGTTGCCGTATAAAATGCCGGAATACCAGCACCACCAGCACGAAGCCGCTCTGCTAATGTACCTTGAGGAACAAGTTCTACCTCAAGTTCTTGACTAAGAAACTGTTGCTCGAATTGTTTATTTTCGCCTACGTAGGAAGAGACCATCTTTTTTATTTGCTTATCCTCTAGCAATAGGCCTAAACCGAAATCATCAACACCACAATTGTTACTCACGACTGTTAATTCTTTAACCCCTTTTGCTTTTACTGCTGCAATTAAATGTTCTGGGATCCCACATAAACCAAATCCACCTACAACAAGTGTTTGCCCGTCCTTAATCTGACTCATGATTGCGTCTAAAGAACCTATGACTTTATCCATCATGTAACCTCCTTCAACTTAAAACAACTTATAAAAGCGCTTTCATATTTATTCTACCAGTTACACACTTTCTTTTCCAATGACGTTAAGGCGTATGCATTTGCAAAACTAGGCGTACCCCTTTTTCTCTTCTGAATAGACTAGTTATTAGCCTAGAAAAAAAGGGGAGTATCTAGATGTCAACCGACGTGAAGGCACTTTTTGGAGCATGGACACAAGCGATTGGCACAGTCATTGCGGCAGTTGCTGATACTCCCTCTGAAGCACTAACACCTGAGCAAATTAACGATCTTGGTCTTTATGGAAACGCACTCCAAGCTACAGGAAATGGCCTTCTTGCAGATACGAATGCATTTGGGTCACTCAATCAAATTGGAAACGCCATTCAAGCAACCGGTAACACGATCATTGTAGGCGCTCTAGCTTTGCCATGGGAAGAAAACCTGGAACAAAATTTAATTATAAAAGGAAATTTATTTCAAGCTGCCGGTGGCTCCGTTTCTTTTAATGAAGATTTAAAAGAAGACGTAAGCATGGCTGCTCTATATGCAGTCATTGGTGATTTTTTACAAGTAGTCGGAAACGGTATTCAAGCCTATGCAGCTATAGCTGATTTCATTGTTGATGATGACGAAGAATTTATTAACGCTGTAGGCAGCTGGATTCAAGCAACGGGCGCTGTTTTATCCGCATTAAGTGTATCAAAATCGTACACAACCTCTACTACAGAAGAACCAAATGCCGAACAACTTGTGAGTGAGAGTTAGCTATAAACGTAAAGTAAAACAATCGATGCGACATAACCTACAGCGACAATGGTTGACGGTAGCCAAAACAATCGACCAAGTTTTTCATTTTTCCATATACCGTATAGCACAACAACCGTTAATACTAGTAGAGCCACCATTGTAATCCAATTACTTAAACTGGCATCTCGAATTAATACACCATCACGATAAAAAAGGTCTGCTAAAGCAAGTAAATTTAAATTAAACATATTACTACCTACGATTAAACCAACAGCAGCACTGAATTGATTTTGTTTAACAGCTAAATAGACAATAGAGACTTCTGGCAAAGATGTAGCACCTGCGATAAGAATCGATCCGACAAAGGATTGACCTAATCCACTTTGAATGGCAATTTGATCTCCTAGAATTGTTAAATAGGAACCCGCTGCTAAAATAACGAGCGCCACAATAATAAAGCGAATGATAGCTCCTTTTAATGTCATTGTGACCTTTTTCGCTACAGGGGGTTCATCAGGCAAAAGATCTTTTTTATTTAAATAATACAACCCACCAAAATACAAGACCACAATTAGTACTACATCAATACCCATGCCAAAAACAGATAAAGGGGATCGTACAATAAGGGAGACGGCAATAATCATTGTTAAGATAAGACCTAAAGCCCCAGGCATCGCGTTTTTAGGCGCTAAATGGGTGTACATTCGTTTACGACGAAACCATAGATCTCCAAAAGCAAGCACTGTCAAATTAAACAAGTTGCTCCCAATTACATTCCCTACTGCTAAGTCCGGACTATTAATGACGCCAGCAGTAATATTTGTTGTTACTTCTGGTAAAGAGGTAGCACCTGCAATTAAGACTGCTCCAGTAAAAAAGCCAGTCATGCCTGTACGTAATTGAATCGTGTCTGCATATGTAGATAGTTTTATTGCTGCAAAAACGGTCACTGCTGCAAGAAGAATAAATAAGATATATAGCATGGTTAACTCCTTTTTTTACTCTATTTGGGTAGAGCACCTTTCAGACTTTTGTCTTCTTACATAGGATGCACAAGAAGCCGTTTTTTACGCTTTACTTGCTACAAGTTTGGAGGTACTTTTATGAACCTGATCAGTCGGTTGAATCAGACCCAGTTGGCACTAACCGAGCAACTGATAACGTATCAGCAAGAGGACGGATCATTTAAACTCTGCTTTGAATCAGGTACGATGACCGATGCATATATGCTCTTACTCTTGTCACATGTTAACCAAGAATACGACTTACAAAAGAAATTAGCTTATCGCCTCTTACGGACACAGTCTGAACATGGCTATTGGAAGCTGTATGAAGACGACTTAGGCCACCTATCGTCAACAATAGAAGCCTATACCGCTCTATATATTTCAGGGTTTGCGAAAAAAAGCGACCCATCTATGAAAGCAGCTGAATCATTTATCGTAAAAAAGGGCGGTGTAGAACAAGCACATATTTCCACAAAGACATTGTTAGCTCTGCATCATTTATACCCTTGGCCAACACTTTTTCCTCTGCCACTTTTTTTAATTCAATTACCAAAATGGATGCCATTCAGCTTCTATCGATATAGTGCCTATGTTAAAACCCATTTTGCAGCGCTACTCATTTTAGGTCATACCCGCTTCCATGTAAAAAGAAAACATAACCGGCACATTCAGCATCTTTATATAAGTTCAAAGCATCTCCAGTTACGCAAACGGAAACGGACAAAGTTGTCTTCGTACACAAAAGCCGCTTTTCAAAAAGCAGAAACCTATCTGTTACACCATATTGAACAAGATGGCACCCTGCACAGTTATTCAAGCGGAACGCTTCTCATGTTCTACGCATTACTTGCGCTGGGCTATAAAAAACAATCGCCTATTATGGAACAAGCTTTAGAGGGGTTGAAGACTCACCTCTATACAGAAGGAAAAGAGGGTCATATTCAAAATTCTCCTTCAACTATCTGGGATACAGCGTTAATTGCAACAGCCATTCAACAAACAAACACAGTTGAGAAGCAAACGACCATTGCTGCATCTGTTCACTATATTCTGGCCAATCAGCAGGAAAATGGCGGATGGGGGTTTTCGACAAGCAATTCAATCAACCCTGACGTAGATGACACACACGCATGCCTACGCTTGTTGTCTTCTTATCTCCATTTGCCCGAAACGAAGCGTGCTTGGCGAGCTGGTTTTTCTTGGCTATTAAGCCGACAGAATCGTGATGGGGGTTGGGCCGCGTTTGAAAAAGATAGCCGAGCTGCTTTGTTCATTCCACTTGAAAATGGAACAGATACCATTATGGATCCATCCTCTCCTGATCTAACTGGTCGAACGCTGGAATGCCTCGGTAACTATGGTCATTTATCCGCTAAACATCCTGCTGTTGAAAAGGCTATTAAGTGGCTTGAAAAACATCAGCAAAAAGATGGAAATTGGCAAGGAAGATGGGGAGTCTCCTATATCTATGGAACATGGGCTGCCGTTACAGGGATGCGTGCTGTTGGTGTACCGATTGAAAATGAAAGCTTACAACATGCTAGACGTTGGTTGGAGTCCATTCAACTACTAGATGGTGGTTGGGGAGAATCCTGTAAAAGTGATGTAGAGCAACGCTTTATTCCGTTGCAATTTTCCACAGTCGTTCATACAGCATGGGCATTAGACGCCCTAATCTCACTCTACGATCGACCGACAAAACAAATGGAGGATGCGCTTACGCTATTAATGGACTGGGTTCGTACTTCTTCAATCCGCTCGACTTACCCAACTGGAGGAGGGCTTCCTGGTCAATTTTACATTCACTATCATAGCTATCCCCTTCTTTGGCCACTTGTCACATTTACGAACTACAAGCACAAATATGTGAAAACAAAGGCGAAATAAGCAAGAAACTAGCCCTGTCCAAAGACTCCTTTGAATCATAAAGTAAAGTAACACACACGTGTTAAACCGACTGATTGATATGAAAGGAGTTCCCATGAGCACAATTGATCCTCAATTAATGCATGCATTTCGCTCTAAAATGAAAAACCCGCGACATTTCCACAATGTGTGCAAAATTTTATGTCGTCAACGACGTGAAGATTTAAAGCAGTACGGTCGTTGTTGTTCGATGATTGATGAATTATCTCATTGCTTAGGTGTACCTATTTCGAGAGAGCAACGAGACCGACATGCAAAATGGCTAATGAATTGCAATGTCGACCCTAGAAACCGTCAACATCGCCATGATATGTGGGGCCTAGTTACAGGTCGTTAACCGCAAAACAAAAAGCGTTTAGGCAAAAAAGCAATAAACCTTACGGAAATTGCCGAACTTGCTTAACGCTTTTTTTCTATTTAGACTGTTTTAACCGCTGTACGGTTGCTAATAGAAGGAATGAAAATAAGATGATGGAAGCCACCCAATAGAGTGCCATTAACGTATTCCCGGTTTCAACCGCTAAATAAATACTAATTGGAATCGTCTGTGTCACCCCAACAATGCTTCCTGCGAACATTAGAGTAGCGCCAAATTCACCAAGAGCGCGTGCAAACCCGAGCGTAAAGCCAGAAGCGAGGGATCGCCACGCCAACGGCAGGCTTACATAGCGTAAAACCGCCCATTCACTCGCACCCATTTGCCTTGCTGCGTCTTCAAGTTCATCGTCAACCGATTCAAATCCATTCATTAACACTTGATAAATTAATGGAAACGCTACTACAGTCGCTGCAATGACCGCAGCAACAACTGTAAACACGATTGGTTGATTAAACAATTGTTCGTACCACTGTCCGATAAGACTCCGTCGACCAAAGAGCACAAGCAAACCAAATCCAATAACAGTCGGAGGTAGGACAAGCGGTAGCATAAGAGTCGTTTCCAGCAGGATTTTTCCTTTGAAAACTCGTTTCTTTAACAGCCAGCTAGCCAGGAGTGCCAATAAGAACGCCAGTACACTCGCTATACTTACAACCTGTACTGAAACAAATATAGGTGTCCAAAACTCAGGGTCCATCATTTATTCACCTTTCTGAAACCCGTACGATTCAAACGTAGCTATAGCCTCATCCTGTTGGAGCCACTCATAGAGGACGGCCGCACTGTCATTCGTCGTTAGCAAGCCAATTGGATAATGGATAGAATCATGGCTATTTGCAGGTGCTTCCGCAACTATGGTTACTGCATCGCCAGCAACTCGTGCGTCCGTTTCATACACGATCCCTACATCAGCATTTCCTGTCTGAACATATGTAAGAACTTGCCGTACATCTTTTCCAACAATAAGCTTGTCCTCGATATCAGCGAAAATCCCCATAGATTCAAGGGCTTGTTTCCCGTATCGACCAGCAGGAACGGTCTCTGTCTCGCCGATCGCGAGCCCTTGATACGTAGCCGTAGTAAGGTCAGCCCAACTCGTCAATGATGGAGCGATTTCTGGCGCTGCAATTAAAACAAGCGTATTTTCTATTAACGTAGTAGAGCTTTCAACTCCTTCTACATCTACTACTTCCTCCATATCGGCGATGGAAGCCGATAAAAACAAGTCTGCGGGTGCACCTTGAAGAATTTGTTGGCGTAGCTGACCAGAAGAGCCATAGTTCACTGTTATATGTACATCGTGATTTTGTTCATAGCTTTCAATTAATTCATCTACAGCATCATTTAAGCTAGCTGCGGCCATGATCATCACTTCCTCTGTTTCATTAGATGAACAACCCGCTAAGATGATCCCAATAGCCGTAACAAGCAGCCCTTTCTTCAAAAAAATCCCTCACATTTTCTCTTTTTCCGTAGTATAAGGGATATCTAGTTCTATGTAAATCTACTAAGTCTCTACACTAGCGACAAAAAGCCGCACACACTAAGGGTACGGCTTTTGTTCCTTTACAGAAGAGGGATAGAAACTATTAACCCTTTATTCAACTGAAAACTGATAAATCGTTTGGTGTTTATAAACATCTTCCGGTTTCAACCAAATAGATGATAATCCTTTATGTTGAAGAGCAGCGGGGTGTCCTTGGGTTTCTAAACATAAGCCAGCATGCTTTTCTATTTTGTTTCCTTCTTTTAACAGCAACTCGTCTTCCAAGCTATTCCCTGTATAAAGGACAACACCTGGCTGTGTCGTTTTCATCTCAAGCTTACGACCAGATTCTTCATCATAAACAACAGCCTTGACCTCTTTAGTATGATCCAACAAAAAATAATGATCATATCCATTCTTTGCTACCTGCAGCTGATGATGTGTTAAATGAATTCTTTCACCAATTCTTTTTTCTGATCTAAAATCAAACGGTGTATAAGCAGTTGAACGAATAAATCCAGTTGGAGCAAGGGTTTCATCTAGCTCTAAAAAACTATCGCTTTCCAGCTGAATAACATGATTCAACACAGACCTTTTTACACTACCTGTAAGATTAAAATACGTATGATTCGTTAGTGTAACAGGCATCATTTCATCTACCGTGGCATGATAATCAATAATCCATTCATTTTCATTTGTAATGATGTATGTAATCGTAGTGGTTAGCTTTCCAGGATAATGATCCATTTCCATTTCTTCCGCTGTTAACATTGCGCCCACTCGATCTTCATGCTGAAAAAGGGTCACGCTAAACAGCTGTTGATGCAAGCCATTCCCTCCACCGTGTAGGTGATGATGGCCATCATTTGCTGATAGTGTATGCCTTGTTCCATTTTTCATAAAACAAGCATCCTTTATCCGACCCGCCACTGGCCCAATTAAAGCGCCAAAATACGGCTTATTTTCTTTATAATGAGAGAGGTCCGCATAAGAAAGGACGACATTTTCACGTACACCTCTCTTATCAGGAACAACCAATTCCGTGACGATGCCTCCAAAGTTAAGAAACGTTAGACACATGCCGTGATCGTTTTCAAGTACGGTTTCGACCCATCCGTTACTCATTTGCTGATTCGTTGCTTTCATGAAAAACCTCTCCTTCAACCTTTAAGGTAGAAATCCCTCTTTACTGATGAAAAGTTGATCTTCTGAAAAATAGTTAAGAAAACGACGTTTTACCTTCCATATGGTATCCCTCTCATACCATTTCTCTAGCCCTAGTTCAGTATAAATAGCAGACATTTTAAGCTTTTCTGTACGCTTGCCTCCTGAACCATCACCCATAAAAAAATCATCTATACAGACACGGTCAACCACATCTGCCAACTGTTCAGGAAACGCTTTTGAACTCGGCAACAGTGGCGCTATTGTTGCTTGGGTTGGAATCCCACCCTCTTTGAGACGTTGTAAAGCTTTTATTCTTCCTTTAATAGGTGGAGCCTGAGGTGCAAACTGCTTTCGAATGTCATCTGAATCAGTTTCAATCGTCATGCTGACACGTACGCGATTCCCTAAACGTTTCAATAAATCCATATCCCTTGTCACAAGGGCACCTCTCGTTTGAATAAATAAGAAGTCTGGTTGTTCCCTTACCATCGCTTCAAGCAATGATCGAGTGACTTGCTCTCGATGTTCAATTGGTTGGTAAGGATCGGTGCTTGAAGACATAAAGATTGTCACCGGCCCATGTTTCTTCGCACGACGTATTTCTTTCTCTAGAAGCTGAGCAATATCCCTTTTTATCGTAACCCAATCGCCCCACTCTTCCTCTTGAAACAGTTGAACTGGCATTTGCCTGACATAGCAATACGAACAAGCAAAGGAGCATCCCACATAAGGGTTTAAAGTGTGAGAATAGCCAGTCAAAAAACCACTCGCTTTTGTTAAAAGTTGCTTTGGATGCGATTCCCTTACAGAAAGGCTCTTCATTGTACTCACCCTCGCTTCCTAGAGAAATCGATTACACAATCGTCTTTCTCTATCACATACGCTTACGATTCCAATCAACCAATAACCCTAGCAAAAGCCCTAAACCAATGTACAGAACGAAAGAATTTGTAAATAAGCCAAACGAAAACCCTACGATCAGACCGATTATAGTTGCGCTACCTAGCCTTAACGGCCTGCGTCTTCTGCCATTCATTCTTTCTTCCCCTTACGTTTTTGTTACATGTAGTCTACCATGGGACGCGTAAACAGAAAAGTAATCCTACTCTTGATTACAGTAGTTGAAAAGCCATTTTCATTATGCTAATATGAGCATATAATCATATATAGAAATGAGGAAAAGCTATGTCAACATCTTATTATGATCTTGATCAAGAGACACTGTTCATTGTTTCTCAAAGCTTTAAAGCCTTAAGCGATCCAACCCGAATTCGAATTCTTCATTTATTAGCAAACAAAGAATGCTCAGTAGGGGAAATCGTTGAACAACTAGAACTAGGACAGTCTACTGTTTCTCATCAACTTCGATTTCTGAAAAATTTAAGACTTGTTAAATCAAGACGTGCTGGAACCACCATTTATTACTCACCTCAAGATGAACACGTACTCGACATTTTAGAAAAGACCATTGAACACGCCACACACGATTGAACAAAGTGAATCCTATTAAATAATAAGGGGGGTATACAATGGGTCATCACCATGGACATAGTCACCACCATTCAACTGGTCAAGCAAATAAACGAAATTTACTCTTTGCTATGCTCATTATTGGTAGCTGGATGTTTATCCAGTTTATTGGTGGGTTGTGGACAGGAAGCTTAGCCCTTTTAGCTGACGCAGTCCACATGTTTAACGATTTTGCTAATCTATTTATTAGCTTTCTTGCCATTACACTTGCAGCAAAAGCGGCAACAAAGACACGAACCTTTGGAAACCACCGCTACGAAGTATTATCCTCATTATTAAACAGCGTCATGTTGCTAGTCATTGCCTTTTTTATTGTTCGTGAAGCCATTGGTCGATTCATTGAACCTGAAGCAGTTATGGGTGGTGGCATGATCATACTAGCGTTTATAGGATTGCTTGCTAACCTTGGAGCCATGTATGTACTCATGCGGGGCGATGTAAAAAATAACTTGAATATGCGCGGCGCTTACTTACACGTTTTGAGTGATACATTAGGATCTGTCGCCGCTGTGATTGCAGGGATCATTATTTTAACAACTGGTTGGTATCTAGCCGATCCCATTTTAAGTATCCTGATTGCTTTTATGATTGCTCTATCAGCAATACGCCTTCTTAAAGACACGATTCACGTACTAATGGAAGGTACGCCATCGCATATTGATATTGACGAAGTGAACGCTGAACTACGTTCCATTGATGGCGTTAAACGTGTTCATGATCTCCACATTTGGACCATTACTTCTGGGATGGATCGCTTAAGTGCTCATGTTATCATTGATGCCGACAGAAAAATCGACTCTCAAGACGTACTTATGCATGCAAATGACTATTTCCGAAAAAAGCTTCATATCGAAAACACGACAATTCAAATTGAGCGTGAATAAGAAAGGAACAGCTAAACGCTGTTCCTTTCTGGCTGTACCTTTACATTGAGCAATGGATTTGGTTCGTACCTTGTCGCAAGCGAGTGGATGAAGAATTGAACTTCATTAAACAGCTTCTCTTCAATTTGATTTCGTTTTTTCTTCGCTTCTTCATCAGGCAAGAAGTGATGCGTGTTTGATGCTTGACACCATAATGGCAGTAGCCGAAACAACGTAGCAGCTTCATGATAAAAGTCAGCTTCGTAATGGGTAAATGGGATATCCAAGTGTAATCCGTCTGTACGTTTGACCATCCACTGTCCATTTACAAAAAGCAACTCTTCATTCTCTAGCTCAAAGACGATTTGAATGGCTTTTTGTCCTAAATGCAAGGTCGTTTTCGTCCCCATTAAATTATAAGTCTTTTTTATGTCATCGACTGCTTCGCCTGCTTGCCTTAATTCTTTTTCTACCGCTTTACACATCGCGATTAGTAAATCTTTATATTCATCATTCTCTGTTAGCTTTTTTTCTATTTGTTTAATCTTTCTCATCTTCATCAGTCGGGGATGTATAAATGCATTGTAAACAAGTAAGAGTAGCAACACAATTCCACTAATCCATATAAGCTCCGTCATGTTTAAACAGCTCCTGAACAGCAAAGTCTATCTTCCTATTATAAGGTATTTGACGAAGCCATGAAAAGGGATAGGAGAAAGGGAATGGTTTACATATAAAAGAGTAGGTAATCCACCTACTCTCCCTTCTTTATTCTCCTTCAATAATGGCCTCATAAACAGAATCAATCGTTTGCATGTTTGCTTGAAACCCATTGTATAACCAGCTACTAGTTCCAGAGCGGTTGTAGATATTCCCTTGGGCTACTGCTGGAATATTCATCCACACAGCTTCTGACTCTAACTTCTCAATTGTTTCCGGATCGCTATCAATTAAGAATAAGTAGTCCGCATCAAGCTCAGCTACCGCTTCCAAGGAAACAGGATTCCAGTGAGCTCCCGCATCTTCTGGTAATTCTGCAATTATGTTTGCAGGCGTGAGCTCTAAATCTTCAAAAAGTACAGCTCCACTCGCAACATCAGGTGCTACAACATAATAGTTACCACCAATTACCCATAAAGCTGCAACTTTGCTATCCCCGATTTCTGCTTGTAACTGTGCCTTTACATCCTCTACATGGGCATCATATTCATCCACTGCAGCCTTTGCTTCACTCTCTTTTTGTAATACATTTCCTAAAAGAGTCAAAGTCGCTCGCCAATCATCTTTTGTTTCATTATCAATAACGTAGGTCGGTGCTATCTTATTATATTGATCATAGCTCCCTCCTGCTGCTGAGTCTTCCCCCCAAGCAAAAATTAAATCAGGATCTGCCTCCATAACAGCTTCTAACGGTAGCGTCGAATCAATCGGTTCAACGCCTTCTAAATGCTCTTCTAAATAAACTTGCGTACTGGCTCTACTGGCAACTGACCATTGACGCACCGGTGTTACGCCGAGTGTGACAAGAGGATCTTCTACATACGAACCTATTATTCTTTCCGGATTAGCTGGGATGGTCACGTCATTTCCAACTTTATCGGTGACCGTTCTAGGTTGCTGTTGTTCTTGTGACTCTCCGTCGGTTGAATTATCGGAACCATCCGAACAAGCCACTAAAAAGGCCATTCCTAATGCAGTAAAAAGCAATGATCGATTCATTCGTTTAACTCCTTCATAGATCTACTACTGTTATAGTATTGATAATGATTTTCATTGTCAATACTATTTTTAGTAAAGCATAAAAAAAAGCCCTCAAATAAGAGAACATCACCATTTGCTAAAAACGTAATGATTCATGCGCATAACTTATATAAACATAAAAGCGATCAGAAAGGTAACCTTACTAGCTACTAGTCTACTCCTTAGTACTACTTAGAAAAAGGGTCTAGTTTAACCCTATTACTTTAGAAAAACAAACTGAGCTTGTTTGGTAAACAGCGTGTTTTTCTATTTTCTTCATTCCTATTGTCCCTTATACTTATCTGTATGACGCCTCTGTAGCTCTAGAAGGGAAGAGCGCCGGAAAACAAATTGTATAAACCGGGTCGCAAGGCAAGGGTTTCAGAAGCACCGAAAAGCAAATTAGCTGAGACAGGTGGAATTCCTGTCGGTGAAATTCCGTAGGGAAGCGTGTTCTCCCCTAGCCTACGCTTACGAAAGGAGTGCGGGTTCGAATCCCGTCAGAGGCTTTCCTATCCACATTTGATGAAATCAAAAAACCATATTTTTTATACCCAAATTCGATTTAACTGTTTTGAATAAAAAGCCAGGGCATTGCGATACTGAAGAATGTTTTGATCATGTGTTGTTTCAATTAAACACGTTAGTAACACTTCCATCCCTTTTTCATGTTCTCGTACGTTATAAAGCGTTAATGAATAGAAGACTTTCAAGGCGTTATCTTCTGGAAATCTAGCTAATCCCAATTCAAATGTTGCTTTAGATTCTTTGTACATTCCCAACGTACGATACGTACTGCCAAGTCCTAAAAAAGCACCTTTAACCTTTTCTTCATCTAAACCAAGCTCAATCGCTTTTTCATAATGAGGATACGCTTTTTTCTCTTCCCCTTTTGAATCATAGGTTGATGCGAGATAGTAGTGAACGTCACCATCATGAGGATTGTCTTTGAGCCAATGATGTAGTTGTTTAAGAGCATCACTATCGTTCCCTTCACGTAAAAACGAGTCAATGGTTTCTATCTGCTGTTGGTTCATAAGAATCTCCTTCACAAATCAATTTTACTCTTGTCTCTACTATAACAGATAAAGCTGATTAATTATCTAAATAAACTGAATTAACATACTTTATGTTGCACGTGAAACAACTGAGTAAATGAAAAATAACCCCTTTGCCCGTAAATCTACTTAATGATTTACGGAAAGGGGTTTTTAATCATTCATGTTCTACGATCATGGATACGTAAACCATTCGGATTCGTATTGAGGCCCGTCTTTTTCATACGTGAAACGGAAAGAAAGGGATTTGTTTTCTACATCAGGTATCATTAAAAACCACCTACCCTCTTCTTGCTGCATGCGCACATTTTCCTGATTCCCATTATTGATTCGATAATGAAGGTCCACATATCGGGCAGGAGAATTCGGCGTAAATGTAATCACTCGGTCTGATTGACTTTGTTCAATCGAAACCGTGAAATCTCCTCGTTCAATGACATTCCCGTCATCTCCTGGCTCTTCCGGCTCCTCTGGTGGATTTGTTGGTGGTGGCCCACTCCCTTCTTGACTGACATAATAACTATTTCCATCTACAGTCGCTTCATGTCCGTCCGAGAACAAGACTGTGCGTGCTTCATCGTCATAATTATAGGCAACATAGACACTTTCACCATCTTTATTAAAGACAGCGTAGGTCGGAATGTTTGCTGTGATTTCTGGATTTACTTGTCCGAGAGAAGCTAAACTTGTAATCCACTGATAGGTCTGTGCTTTTGTACTTCCTCTTTCAATAATCGTTTCATCCCCTGGATCAAACTCTGTGTAGTCATCAATCCTTTGCTCCATTTGTCTCTGGGCATCATTTGGATCGGTTAACGCACGGTAGCTCCAAACCATATTTGACCACCAATTCCAATCCTCTGACCCATTTGTTTGCTTTAACGCTTGATAAGCTCGCTCTACGTATTCAGGGTGATGGCCAAGGTAGAGAGCCCCTCCATGAATGGGTAGCCAGTTAATCGCATACTTTTCTACCGCTCCTGAATTCCACCATGTTGCGTGATCCATTTTTCCGCCCCAATTAATAGTGACAATTTCTGGTCCGTATTCAGGAGGGTGAATTTCATCATACACATCAAAGAAATATTCGTTAATGGCGCTCATTTCAGTTGTATACAAATAAATGGCTCGATCTAACAATTCTTGGTCGTTTGTTGCTTCTGCCCATAAAATAAGGTTGGTCCAAGCATGCATCGCTTCTGAGGAAGATTCTTGGTTATTACCAGAATCAAACGTCGCTAATCCATCTGCCCACGAATGTCCTGAATAAGGGTCAAACATACGTAAATACGGATACATCGGATCTTCACGATCAGCTGCAAAATCTCTTATAAGTTCGTTAACCATTCCTCCCCATTCATCATCTTGTGCCCAATCTGGGTTTGCCCTGGCTACTTCAGCTGCTGCTTTCACAAAATAACCGTAGTGAAAATGATGGTCATTGATTCTTACCGCTGAACCATGCGCTGCATGATAACCTAATAGGGTTCCCCAGTTTTCGTTATAGTAAAAAAGGTTTTCTCCTTTTATCGCATTGTTCTCATCTGTTGATCGTAGCCAATCTTCTAGATGGCCCTGTAATTCTTCTCTAAATTCCTCACCTAACTCCTGCTCACCAAGCTGATCAGCAAGAGGCGCTAAATTTGAAAGCTTTCCTAAATATTTTCCTAGCTCATACGTATCTTGACCAGTCGGATAATCATTTTTAGCTTCATGCAAGTAGCCACTTAGCCTGTCTGTATCAATACCTGCATTCGGTAAACTTGGCAACACCCCCGTATACGTAAGGCTTGTTTCAAACTCACTTCCTTCAATTAGCTTCATATCCCCTCGAATGGTAAACAAATTCATTCCGTCTACAAGATCTCCTGAAGATAAATGTCGGTATTGATGTGGATACAAGGCAAACAGCGTTCCGTTCTCTCCTCCTGCTACTGCTTCTGTGTTCGCAGAGTACGTTGTTTTCACTTCATTCGTCTCATGGTTTACAGCATAATCAGCTCGGGTCTCACGAACAACAGAATAGGCATGCTCGGCAAAAAGCGCCAACGTCTCTGCATCTGTATTTGGCAGTTTGGCTACACTAATAAATTCAGACGGATTCTCCCACTGTTGTCCGTTCGTTTCCCAGTTCGATCCTTCTGGTGCAAAGGCCGCATAATGTTTATTATCATGGGTTGAAAAGCCAATGATATGTCCTTGCTGCGCCCAAACTTGGGGATTTTGTGGAAAATCAATGACAGCATGTCCGCCTGTATATTCAGCGTAGATATATGGAATGCCCACACCGTATGTAAAGGCTAGTGATGCATTATCTTTTTCTGCTAACGATCGAACGTGCCAATCACCATAGTCATCTACTTTCGCATCATTAAAGTTACTTTCATTTGAGTGGCCAATCGTAAAATCAGTGGAAATGGCTCCAACGATATGCCATGTTCCTGCACCACTGTTCTCATGAACAACGACATTATGTGGAGCATCGTAAAAGACGTTCAGTCCCTTTTCGTTTTGTCTGACACTAAATGGATGGGGGTAATGATTATTTGCATACGTATCAACCGCAAGTGAACTCCACCATCGGTTAGTCGGCATTGGTCCTTCTACACGATCCGTTCGATAGATTGTTTCGGGAGGCTCCTTTTGTTGATCCGCGTAACCTGGATCACCGATGTTATCAAAATCAATTGGTGGATACTGTAAAGAAAAGCTTCCTTTCCCTACTTCTTTAACCGCTTGATTGGCGAAACTTGATTGAAACGGAAAGAGTACAATAAGTGCTAAAACGAACCAGAACCATCTTTTTTTCATCTAATTACCTCCAATTTGTTTTTTGTTTCATATCTACCTTCACATCTGCATAAAATGAGCATGTCCCCTTAATCACTTCCCCTACTCTACGCAGAAACCATTTCTGAATCCATCGAAAAACGTCGACCTTCTATTGGGAAATAAAAAAAGAATATACATTAGAAATAGTGACAATAGTGCTTACGATCAAGCAGGATGTGCTACGCTCTCTTACGCTACGACAACAAGCTACAAGAAATGGTTACAAAACACTTATTCTTTCACCAAAGAAGATTGGGAAACAAAAGCTTACTCATTTTATATGTTTTAGAAATTTGTCAAATGTGCTTTAAATACAAAAAAAACTACTCATTCGTTGAGTAGTTTCTTTAATAAAAATTATTGATCAGCTAACCACATGGACAAATTATCCACTTCATCTTCCTCTAATTGGGATTGAGCCGGCATGCTTCCTCGCCCATTTACAATGATCTCTCTAATCTCGTTAGAAGATAAGTTGTTGTTAGCAAGAGCAGGACCCGTCCCACCTTCATTTAAACCAGCATGGCATTGAATACAGCTTTGTTGATACGTCTGTTCAGCTAATGCCTCGTCGTACTCTCCAACTTCACTCGTTTCATCATCGGTTCCATTGTCCGTTTCTGGTGCCTCCGCTTCATCACCATTTCCACCACACGCCGTTAAAAATAACGTTAATCCAGCTAATACCATCCATTTTTTCATACACATTCTCCTTTTATGGTTACGGTTTCACCTTTTTAAAAAACCTGCTTAAAAAATATAAGCTAGTACCATTATTGTTAACCGATTTTTGAAGAAACTAACCTTCTTTTTCAGGGTCTAATGGATTATTTTTCTTTTTCCACCATAAACCGAAGATACGCATCCTCAACTTCTGCATACGTTAATTCGTACAAATGGGTATCTTTATATTTATAAATACCTGCCTTGAGCAGTTTATCAATCATTTTTTCTTGTCTTTTCTTAATAAGATCTTCTTCAACCATACAAACATCACCTGTTCTAAACAATTCTATCTCCATCATACCATATCTCCGTTTAAATTAAATTAATTTTACCTGATTAGTAGGATTTATAGATAAATAAAGTGATGTCATCTCCTTCACTTATCCTCAATCTATGTAGATATAAATATAAAATAACAGTATAAATTTATCAATAATTTAATCTACTTTAAAAAAACACCTCACCTTCTATTAATTGAAGGAATGAGGTGCAGTGTACTTATTTAGCAAAGTAAAGAATTAATCCTCATTAGTCTCTTCATCTACAACTGTAGAGTTTGATTCCTCAGGATCAAAGTTATTAAAGCCATTTATATCAATAAATTGCGCAATAATATCTTTATCTTTATCCGCAACAAGTAGATTAAATTCGGAAATATTAACAAAAATAGCATCTATTTCTTCTTTTGATAGTTTCTTCTCTACAACAAATTGAGTTTGGAATTTTGTATGATAATTTTTGGGAGTTTCTGCAGGAACAAATTCACTCTTTGAACCATTCAATAGCTCATGCAAATCATTAGGGTATTCTAAAGAAAAGTACAGTTCTTGGTAACCATTAGTCAATAGATCGTATAGATCTGTATCTATTTCGTAGCCCATATTAAAAAATAGTTCCACTTCTTCATCAACATAGTCTACGTTAAATGAAGTAATGTTAAATTTTGGAGGCAATATTTTATTTTCTAAAGAAATGGTTGGTTGTGTAGTCTCAGAATCTGTATCGTGATCTCCTTTGACTACACCTTCATTATTTTGACAACCGATTAACAGAAATACAGTAAAAAGTAATGGAATTGTCTTTATAAGCATGTGCACACCCTCCATTCATTCAAGTTACATGATTAATCCCCTCACGTGTCATCAACTTGTATAAATCATCAACCTCTATAGAGAGGGACAACCTTTGTATACGTTTGAAAGTTGGCTTTTTCATCTTCGTCTTTAAAAAAAGTAAGAATCTCTAAATACGTTACCCTCGACAGTTTCTCTTCTAGAAGACTTGTCATTGCCTTATCATTTACTGCTGAAAGTAACATCATATTTCCATAAAACCATTCAAATGCTTTTGAACGGAATCCCTTCTTTTCATTCCATTCGATATACTGGCAAGCACTTTCACTAAACCTGTATTTTTGCTCTATTAATTGCTGGATGACTTCTGATTGTTCCACGAAAAACGTACCCCTTTGTTCTTGCTAGTATCCTTAGTATAAAGGAGCAGACACTTCTAAGGAAATGGGGATTATAGGGAATCAAGGGTACGGTTTTACTTTCTTTCAATGAAGAAAACAATAAGAAACTCGCTTTGACTTTAAGCGAATTCCTATCGTTACAGTACAGCTAAGCCTATGCATTCTTTTTGGTTTTTGCTGTTTTTTTCTTTGCAGGGGCTTTCTTCTTTTTTGTTTTATCAATGGATGCTTGAAGAGCAGACATAATATCCGTTACATTTGAAACTTCCTTCGCTTTTTCTGTTGAGGTGACAACTTCCTCACCAGCCTTTTTCTTTTCAATTAAATCCATAAGTGCGTGCCGATACTCATCTTGATAGTTATCAGGATCAAACGATACCGTAAGTTGATCAATGAGCATTAAGGCTGCATCCAATTCTTTTTTTACGATCTTTTGCTCTTGAGGTACATTTGGAACATCTTCCATTTTCCTTACTTCGTCAGGAAAATGAATCGTTTCCATCATCAACCCATTTTCATATACGCGAACAATAGCGAGCTGTTCTTTAGAACGAATGATTATTTTGGCAACTCCAATCTTTCCCGACTGAACAAGCCCTTCACGTAATAACCCATAAGCTTTATTTCCACCAGAATCAGGTGCTAAGAAATAGCTTTTTTCAAAATAAATCGGATCAATCTCTTCTAATTTAACGAAATCAATAATTTCTACCGCTTTATCCTCTTGTTCTTTTTTGAGCTGTTCTAAATCCTCTGCATCGAGCACAACGAATTTATTTTTTGCATACTCATATGCCTTCACAATATCTTCGTTCTTCACTTCTTCATCGCAATCGGGACAAACTTTTTTATAGTTAATCGGGGTATGACATTTTTTATGAAGTTGTCTTAATTTAATGTCTTTGTTTTCCGTCGCGGTATGGAGCTTAACAGGAATCGTAACGAGACCAAAACTAATGCTCCCTTTCCAAACTGTATGCATGTAGTCACATCCTTTTCACCCTTAATATGGTGGAAAGACTGATAATTTATGTGCCGTTGGAAAAACTAATCTTATGAGGTGAGTTGAATGAAGCCAATGTTAGCTACAGCTGCAGCTACTGTTCCAAAAGGAGACCAATGGTCATATGAGGTAAAATACGATGGATTTCGCTGCTTGCTCCACTGGGACGAGGACGGACCAGCACTATTCAGTCGAAATGAAAAAGAATTATCAAAGGCATTTCCTGAAATAATTCAAGCCTGCCTACAGATTGAAGAGAAAATAAAAAAGCATCTCCCACTTATTATTGATGCAGAGATCGTATCATTAGCGAACCCTTACCAAAGTACTTTCTCTATTGTGCATCGTCGTGCAAAACTTCGCAGCAGCACACAAATTACGAACTATTCCCAACGCTTGCCTGTTTCTCTTATGGCTTTTGATCTATTAATGGAAAAAGGTCGATCTTTGACAGACCTTCCGTTAAAGGAACGTAGACGAAAGTTGAAT
This sequence comes from Shouchella oshimensis, assembly GCF_004375095.1. NCBI lineage: Bacteria > Bacillati > Bacillota > Bacilli > Caryophanales > Bacillaceae > Shouchella > Shouchella oshimensis. The sequence goes on from NZ_SNUX01000004.1 coordinate 713,695, forward strand.
TTACTTGAAAATCAAACACCAACGTTAGCCATTATTCAAACCTATAAAAACCCTAAAGAGATAGAGACCATTGTGAAGAAATACAACGGAGAAGGCATTGTAGCGAAAAAAAATACAAGCACCTATATTTCTAAACGATCCTCCCAGTGGGTTAAGATAAAGAACTATCGCTATGTTCATGTCATTTTAACCGAGTACGATAAACAAAATAGTTATTTCCAGGGCGCGGTGTATCAACAAGATACATTAGTTCCTATTGTTCAGTTTTCACATGGGTTACATGCTGACAATCGAAAAGCATTAGCCTCTCTTTTTGAGAAGAACGGGGAACGTGTCGGTCAAGAACGATGGACTTTACCTCCTTCTATTTGCGTGGAAGTTGGCTGCATTAGTTTTGATGGCGATCAACTTAGAGAGCCGTTTTTTCACTCGTTTTTATTAGAAGAAAGGGTAGAGGATTGCACGTGGCAAAACCTTCTTTCTCAGCTACAGCCCTTGCCTGCTAACGTGGTAGTTACAAGTGATGATAAACCTATTTGGCCAGCTATACAGTATACGAAAATGGATTATTTACAGTACTTACATGAGGTTGCATCAACTATGCTCCCTTTTTTAACAAATCGGCTGCTAACAACCATTCGTTATCCTCACGGTGCCGAAAGCGAAGCCTTTTATCAAAAAAATTGCCCAGATTATGCACCCGAATTTATCCATACACATAACCGTGACGGCATAAACTATATTGTTTGTAATTCACTTGAATCGCTACTGTGGTTAGGGAATCAGCTCGCACTAGAGTATCATCTTCCTTTTCAGAAAAAAGATCAATCATGCCCCTCAGAAATTGTGTTCGACTTAGATCCGCCTAGTGTGGAACAATTTTCTCTTGCTGTAAAAGCAGCTCTTGCTCTAAAGGAAGTGATTACTTCCTTTGGCTTAATGGTTTACATCAAAACGTCGGGAAATAAAGGCTTACAGCTATACCTGCCTTTACCAGAAGAAACCTTTACTTATCAAGAGACAAGGGTTTTCTGTCAGTTTATTAGTAGGTATGTGGTAGAACAGCATCCAGAACATTTTACACTTGAACGATTGAAGAAAAATCGCGCAAATCGATTATACGTTGATTATTTGCAGCATGACGAGGGAAAAACTCTTATTGCGCCTTATTCACCCCGTGGACATAGTGATGGTCTAGTTGCCACTCCTCTTTATTGGGAAGAGGTGACCAATCAGTTAAGCCCCTCCCTTTTTACACTGACTCATGTTGTAAACCGATTAAAACTGGAGGGAGACCCTTTTCGAACATTTCGAGAAAATGTGCAGGAACAAGGAAAGCGATTTTCAGATGTTCTTTTACATTTACAATCATTACTTTCTTAATCAGAAGACCGAATATAAAAGGAAGCCAACTCTACGTCGGCTTCCTTCCTTTTACTTATTCTTTGTTTGACCCTTTTTTGTTACCTTTTGCATATTTACCTTGTCTACCGTATTCTTTATTCTCTTCTTTTGAACGTTCATCTCCTCGCTTACCCATAACGATCGCCTCCTTAGTGATTTACATACTGAGTACCCGTCAGCGATTGAGCTAAACATCCTATTTGAACGTTTTTTCACAAAGATAGTTGGGCTAGCGTGTATTTGAATTACAAAGTTAGGAATGATTACGATTTACATTATAAAAAAATTTACCAACTTGCTTTTTTCACACCAGGAATTTGACCTTTATGCGCTAGTTCGCGGAAAGCAATTCGTGATAATTCAAAATCCCGGAGTACACCTCTTGGTCTTCCAGTTACGCGACAACGTCTCGTTAACCGTGCTGGAGAAGAATCTCTTGGTAATTTTGCTAGCGCAATATAGTCTCCTTTTTCCTTTAATTCTTTCCGTTTCTGAGCATATTGTTCAACAAGTGCTTGACGTTTCATTTCCTTTGCAACTTTTGATTTCTTAGCCATTTCTTTTACACCTCTTTCTTACAAATCGTAATGATTACGAATTATAGCAGTGTTTTTCTTTTTTGACAACCCTAAAGAGCCAGATACAATGACCTGGCTTATCGTACTTATTTTTTTCGAAACCCTGACAAACCAAAGTTAATAAATTGATGAATTAGCCGCGCCATCTCTTGAGGCGATTCTTTCTTCCCATTCACTAGCCAACTTTCAATTGTATCGACTCCTCCGCTTACAACCAAAAGCGGTATGTATTCGGATAGATCATCACCTAATTGATGTTCTTCCATCCATTTTTTCATAATAAACTCTTGAATAATTCCTATCACTCGTTTTTTAAAGGAGGTATCGCCGTTATCACTTAAAAGAATTTGGCATTGCTCACTCCGCTCTGCAACATATTCTAATATTTTGGTCGACATTTGCAAGACTTCATCCTGTTTTTTATAGTTATATTGATTGAGCGTGGCATACATATCATCAAAAAGCTCTTTTCCAATTTTATCGAGTAGATCATGGGCGTCAATATAGTGGCTATAAAATGTTGAACGGTTAATATTAGCCATTTCACATAATTCTTTTACGGTTACAGATGATATAGGCTTTTCCTTAAGCAGCTTCATTAAAGCCTCTTTTAATACCATTCTCGTAAACTGTTTTCTACGATCAATTTTTTCTGACAACGTGTTCACAACCTTTTCACCAATTTATCCAACATTATGTGTTTATCTGTTGCTCTCCTAACACATTTTATCCAACTGTTTGTTGTATAGACAACACCGTGTAGATATAATGTTAAAAGAATTTACGATATTGTCAATATAGGGTGGGGAAATGGATTGCTTGTTGAAAGAATTATAAAACATAAGAAATCTGTTGTGATGGTTTTTGCTGCGTTAACATTGTTAGCAGTCATTGGGCAATTTTTTGTTTCGACTAACTACAACATGGTTGATTATTTACCTGATGATGCTCCCTCTACAAATGCGCTAGAGGTAATGGAAAATGAATTTACAGCATCAATTCCTAACACAAATGTACTAGTAAAAGACGTCAGTATACAGGAAGCACTGTCCTATAAACATGAATTAGAGAACATGAACGGAGTCGAGGAAGTTCTTTGGCTTGATGACCTTGTTGATTTACAAATTCCACTTGAGATGGTTGACAATGCCATGCTTGAATCGTATTACAAAGACGGAAATGCCTTGTTTTCTTTAACCATTACAACCGGAGAAGAAGTAGAAGCAACAGATGCTATCTACGAACTTATTGGTGAGGATAACGCGATTGCTGGTGAGGCTGTCAATAATGCCACGTCTCAAAATATGGCGGTATCAGAAACCATCTATGCAGCTGCATTACTTGTCCCGGTTATTATCATTATTTTAGTTCTGTCGACTAATTCTTGGGCAGAACCCCTCTTTTTTCTTACTGCCATCGGAGTTTCTGTTTTAATTAACCTAGGTTCTAACATCTTTCTTGGTGAAGTGTCGTTTGTTACACAATCTGTTGCACCGATTTTGCAGCTTGCCGTTTCTCTTGATTATGCCATCTTTTTGCTACATAGCTTTAATGATGAATTAGCCAAAGGGAAGAAGCCTGAACAAGCAATGGCCGCTGCTATGAGAAATTCATTTCCTGTTATTTTCGTAAGTGCGGTTACGACGTTCTTTGGCTTTATGGCTCTAATGTTCATGAACTTTGAGATTGGTGCAGACTTGGGCTTAAACTTAGTTAAAGGAATTGTCTTTAGCTTCATCTCTGTAGTTGTCTTCCTACCTGCTCTTACGTTGTTTTTATACAAGTGGATTGAAAAGACACGTCACAAATCTCTTGTGCCTAGTTTTAAAGGGGTTGGAGCGAAATTACTGAAATTACGTTATCCAGCGCTTATCCTTGTGTTTTTGTTAATTGTTCCAAGCTTCATTGCACAAGGGAGTACCTCCTTTATTTATGGGCTAGGTGATTTACCTGACACAACTCGTGCAGGTGCAGATGCAGCACTGATTGAAGAGACATTTGGTGAATCAACACCACTTGTTGTTCTTGTGCCTAATGATGATATTGCAAAAGAAGCAGAATTGGTAAGTCAGCTTGAAGAGCTTGCTTATGTTGATTCTGTTATGTCTTATACGAACGTTGTCGGTACAGGGATCCCTGCTGAATTTCTTGATGAATCCATTATTAGTGAATTCCAATCAGAACAATTCAGTCGCATAATGGTTTTTACAGATGCAGGCGTTGAAGGCGATATTCCGTTCGGTTTGGTTGAAGATGTGCGTACATTAAGTGAAACGTATTATGGAGATACAGCTTATACACTTGGGGAAAGTGTGACGCTTTATGATATGAAAGAGACTGTCACCGTTGATAACCAAGTCGTTAATACCATTACGGTAGTAACAATTGCCCTTGTATTAATGATTACATTTCGGTCCATCTCCATTCCAATAATTCTGCTTGTTACAATTCAATCAGCTGTTTGGATTAATTTAGCCATCCCTTATATGACAAACGATTCGCTCGTATTTGTAGGCTATTTAGTTGTTAGTACGGTGCAATTAGCTGCAACCATTGATTACGGTATTCTTCTTATGGAAACGTACAAACACCATCGTCAAAAAATGCCAGCATACCCTGCAATGAAAAAAGCCCTTGATGAGAAACTATTTTCTATCATTATCTCAGCGGCGATTCTTTCAAGTGTTGGTCTTATTCTATGGATTACATCTACGAATCCAACGGTTTCTTCTATTGGATTATTGTTAGGTCGAGGTGCCATTTTAGCCTTTATCCTTGTTGTTGTCCTGTTACCGGCACTATTGCTTGTTGGTGATAAACTCGTGAAAAAAACGACGTATCGATCAAACTTTTATGAACAAGAGGAGGAGACGGAACGATGAGAAAAAGATGGACGATTGCCACTGCTGTATGTGTTCTTGTGTTTACACCCCATTCTTACGTTTCAGCAAATACTGAAGCAGATACAGGAACAATTGAAAGCAAAGATGAAGTTGTCTATGCCAATCTATTTGCTAATGGTGGGATCCAGGAACTCTACATCGTAAATGCGCTAACAGTTACTGAAGAAGGTCTTGTTTCTGATTATGGCTCGTACGATACCATTACGAATTTAACGGATTTGTCAGCAATTGAACAAAAGGATGAAGAAATTACATTAAACGCGCCTGTCGGGACCTTTCACTACCAAGGCAATATTCAAAAGGATCCCCAGCTACCTTGGGATATAGAGATTCGCTATCTATTGGATGGCGACCAACTAGACGCTGAGGAGATCGTTGGGGAAAGCGGAACATTTGAGCTTGAAATAGACATTACGCAAAACGATACGATGGATGAAGCCTTTTTTGACCATTACCTCCTACAGGTATCGGTTCCTCTCAATAGCGATCTTTTTACAGCGATTGATGCACCAGACGCGACTATTGCCAATGCAGGTAAGAATAAGCAGCTTGCTTTCACCGTCATGCCAGAAGAAGGAGCCGAACTCCGTCTTTCTGCTGAAGCATCTGCTATTGAACTTGAAAGTATTGAGATTTCAGCATTACCTTCTTCATTTGCAATTGATATACCGGATACGGAAGAATTAACAGGTGAATTTGATTCCTTAACTGGAGCGATTGGTGAGCTTGCTAACGGTGTCGGTGGCCTTAAAAACGGCATTCAAGAATTATCCTCCGGTTTAACAGAGCTGGGGAAAGGTTCTTCACAGTTTCAAACTGGTCTTACCGACCTGTCTTCAAGTGGGAGTGACCTCGTTACGGCTTCCAGTCAGCTGCAAGCTGGTTTAAATGAAGTGAATACCGCATTAAACGGAGCAGAAGATGACCTTAGCTTTGATATGGGTACAGAATTAACAAGCGGCATAGATGAACTTGTTGCAGGCTTACGCGAGCTGGCAGGAGGGCTAGATACACTCGGTGCCCATCATCAAGAAGGCTATCAGGCACTTGAAGAAGCCATGAATCAACTTCCAGCAGCTACACTATCAGAAGAAGCAATCGGTAAGCTATATGAAACGACAGAAGATCGTGAAACCCTTGATGTTTTAGTTGAATCTTACACAGCTGCGCAAACCATTAAAGGTACGTTTGATGCAGTCAAAGAAGCGTTTACCTCTGTCCAACCGGCGTTACAAGAAATGAGTACTTCCGTCAAAGACATGGCTGATGGGTTACATACAATGTCCCAATCCTTGTCTGCAGTCGCCGACTCGTTTGATGCAGATGCTGGCTTAGGTGAATTGACGAACGGCATTTCCCAGCTCGCCAGTCAATATAGCCAGTTTCATGAAGGTCTCGCTTCTTATACTGGCGGCGTATCTAAAGTAGCAAATGAATACAACCAAATCCATCAAGGGATTCAAGAATCTGCTACTGGATCATCACAGTTAGTAGATGGCGGCGCGTCCCTACAGGCAGGAATGAATGAACTGCATGATGCTACTGCAGAAATACCGGAACAAATGCAGCAAGAAATTGATGATATGATCGCCCAATACGATAAATCAGATTTTGAACCTCGATCGTTTGTTCACAAGAACAACAACGACCAAGTCGAGAATGTCCAATTTGTTATTCACACTGAACCTTTAACAAAAGACGAACCATCTCCTGAAGTGGAGGAGGAAGAGGAACTCAGCATCTGGCAACGTTTTTTAAACCTATTCCGCTTTTAAAAGGGACACAAAAAGAAGAGGCTGGGACATACTAAAAGTAGTATTTGAAAAGACGAATAGTCTAAAATATGCTGAGTAGCACCGCTACAGGAGAATCCTTCCGCTAATGTTCATATAAAACAAACGACGAACGTTCCTATTTTCAGGAATGTTCGTCTTTTTGGTCTGTCTATCTACTTTTGTCCCAGCCTCTTTCATTTAAGCTAAATGCTCTTGAGACGGTACGTATGACTCTTCTAGCTGTAAATCTCGAGCTGTCGATGCTTGGATTTCTTTGAATAAACTTGGATGGCTCATTAATAATTTTCCATAGGAAGGAACCATCTCTTTAATTTTTGCCTTCCATCTATCTATTTCTGTCGGAAAACATTTCTCTAAAATTTCAAGCATTACATGGACTGCTGTCGATGCACCTGGTGAAGCACCAAGTAATGCGGCAACAGAACCATCATCTGCTGTGACGACTTCCGTTCCGAACTGAAGTGTTCCCCTTCCCCCTGCTTCTGTATCTTTAATAACCTGCACACGCTGACCAGCAACGATGATTTCCCAGTCTTCACTTTTCGCATTCGGAATAAATTCCTTTAATTCTTCCATTCGCTTCTCATTTGATAACATAACTTGTTGAATTAAATAGCGGGTTAATCCTAATTCTTTAAACCCTGCTCCTAGCATGGTAAAGAGATTATTAGGCTTAACAGAACCAATCAAATCAAAGTATGAGCCGGTCTTAAGAAATTTAGGAGAAAATCCAGCAAACGGACCAAACAATAACGATTTCTTATTATCAATATAACGCGTATCTAAATGCGGAACCGACATTGGAGGAGCTCCTACTTTTGCTTTACCATATACTTTCGCATGATGCTGCTCTACTATTTCGGGGTTGTTACAGACTAGAAATAATCCGCTTACAGGAAATCCTCCAATTCGACGTGATTCAGGTATTCCTGTCTTCTGTAGTAACGGTAAACTACCTCCACCAGCACCAATAAAGACGAATTTAGCTGAATGATTTTCCGTTTCTCCCGTATTGATATTTTGAACTTTTACTTTCCAAGAACCATCGGCTGCTTTCTTCAAATCTTTTACACTATGCTCATAATGAACAGCGACGTTCTCATTTTCTAAATGGGTAAATAACTTACGTGTTAGTGAGCCAAAATTCACATCTGTACCTGTGTCAATTTTCGTTGCCGCAACAGGTCCATCGCCTTCTTCTCGACCTTCCATTACAAGAGGCATCCATTCTTTTAACACATCAGGGTCATCACTAAACGACATTCCTTCAAAAAGAGGGTTGTCTGATAACGCTTCCATACGCTTTTTTAAAAATAAGCCATTCTTTTCACCTTGAACCATACTAATATGTGGAATTGGCATAATAAATTCTTTAGGATTTTCAATTAGCTTTTTTCTTACAAGATAGGACCAAAATTGTCGTGAGAGTTGAAAATGCTCATTAACCTTTACAGCCTTACTTATATCAAGTGATCCGTCCGGCTTTTCCGACGTATAGTTTAATTCGCACAGTGCTGCATGACCTGTACCAGCGTTATTCCATTCATTCGAGCTTTCTTCCCCTGCACTTTTTAACTTTTCGAAAACCGTCACTTTCCAGTCTGGTGCTAACTCTTTTAATAACGTACCTAGCGTCGCGCTCATCACTCCAGCGCCAATTAAAATAACGTCTGACTTAGTTTCTCTATAGCTCATTTCGCTCATCCTTATGTCCATTAGTCATTAGAAAAACCTCTATTATCTAATAATAAACTATTTCTGACAGATAAAAAAGGTGTGAACTACCCAAAGATTGTTTTTTCTCAGAAAAACCCGAAATAACGGTGATTTCCTCTGTTTTCCCAGTATTCCACAACTGCGTTGAATATACACATCATAGTGCTTTTCACTACCATTTGGCAAGTAAAAGTTACACACTGCCTTTTTTCTGTAAAGACAATACGTTGATGGTTTCCTTCTAGTTTATGTCTCTTTGCTTATCCATATTAAAGTGAATTTAGAAGGACAAAGCTTTGACGCATTTGAAGAAAAAACCATATAATGAAATCATTCCAAATTTGTACATAAAGGATTGGTTGGATGAAAAAATTCTTTTTTTCTTTCTCTGCCGGGTTGCTTACTTCCATTACGGTAGTTTCATTAATTCGTTATTTTTTCTGAGATTGCTCAACCCTCACTTTTTAGAGAATAAGAAAGTAAGCGTGACTAAAGGTAGCTTGAAGAAAAAGGACTCCGGCTCGCGTCGGAAAGAAACTTGTGCATTTTTACTGTACAAGTTTTTTTGTATGTGGTTTTATTTTGTATTGCATTTACATACGTATAACGTAGGACAGGGAGGTGAGGCATTGTCAGTGGTTGACGGTCTTTTCTTTTTTTTGACAGTAATATGGGTGTCTGAATTTCTTTTTTTTCGAGGAAAATCAAAGCAAGAGCCTAGTGATTTGAAGGAAAACAAAAGCTTTCATTCGATCTTGGCGTGCACGGTTCTTAGTATTACGAGCTGTGTTCTTTTACATCAAATCGGTTGGACCCTGTTCGATCTTTCGATTCTTTCAAGCTTAGGCGTCGTTCTATATAGCCTTGGTATCGGCTTGCGGTATTGGTCCATGTTTGTCTTAAGGGATCATTTTTCAAGACATGTTCATGTAAAAGCAACAATGGAATTAGTTAGCCATGGCCCTTACCGTCTTATGCGCCATCCGCTATACACAGGCTTATTTCTTTGCGTTCTAGGCATCTCCATTTATCTTGGGACGATCATTGGGATCCTCCTTTCCGTTGTCATTATGACGCATGTACTCAAAAAACGAATGGTAATAGAAGAAAAAATGCTTACAGCAACACTGCCCAAACAGTATGAAGAATGGAAACAAAAACGCTGGATTTTGCTTCCTTGGGTCTATTAATAGAAAAAGGTGTGTGAGATATGATGAAAAAACGAATTGTGATCGTAGGCGGTGGCTTAGGAGGGTTATCGGCGGCAATTAGTTTAGCTTCACAAGGACACGATGTAACAGTGCTTGAAAAGAATGAACGTATAGGCGGCAAATGTAATATTCGCAGCGGTGCGGGCTATCAGTTTGACACTGGTCCATCAATCTTAACGATGCCTTGGGTGTTAGAAGCATTATTTAACCGAGCGGGACGTGACGTTCATGACTATATGGAAATTGAACGAGTTGAACCTCAATGGCGTACCTTTTTCGAAGACGGTGTATCGATTGATTTAAAAGGCGACTTACCTGACATGCTTGATGAAATAAAAAAAGTAGCCCCTGACGATGCTGCTCCTTTTATGAATTACTTAAACTACAGTGCACAAATGTATGAACTGTGCATGAAAAGCTTTTACAACAAAAGCATATCGGGTCTAAGTGAACTTCGTAAGCTTCATTCATTACGAGAGCTTATGGCGTTTGATCCGATGAAGACACTAAACGAAGGTACAGAACGGTACATTAAAGACCCGCATATTAAACAGTTTATTAATTTTCTCGTCATGTATGTTGGTTCGTCTCCTTATCAAGCGCCAGCTGTCTTGTCTCAGCTTGCATATGTTCAGTTCGGTCTTGGTAATTTCTACGTAAAAGGTGGCATGTACAACATTGTACGGGGAATGGAGCAATTGCTAACAGAACTAAACGTAACAATTCGTACAGAAACGCCGGTAAAAGGAATTATTCAAGTCGATTCCGTTGCAAAAGGGGTGCGCTTAGAGTGCGGTGAAGAAGTACATGCCGACATCGTCGTGTCAAATCTCGAAGCGATTCCAACCTATCGCCAGTTGTTAAAGGAGCATCCACAGCATAAGACACAGGCAAAGAAGCTAGAAAAGTTCGAACCTAGTGTGTCTGGACTTGTTCTCTTGCTCGGGTTAAAGCGAGAATACTCGCAACTCGCCCATCATAACTTTTTCTTTTCAAAAGATCCAGAAGAAGAATTTAAACAAATTTTTGAAGAAAAACGTCCTGCTGACGATCCAACTGTCTATATTGGCATTTCGTCTAAATCAGATCCTAGTCAAGCGCCAGAAGGGAAAGAGAATCATTTTGTTCTGACTCATGTTCCCCCACTCAAAGAAGGCGAGACTTGGGAAAAATATAAAACGAGCTATCGAGAAACGGTTATTAGCAAATTAGAGCGGAATGGACTAACCACTATAAGAGAGGATATTGAGTTTGAAATGACCTTTACACCAGATGACCTACAGTCTTTGTATGGCGCAAATGGGGGTTCCATTTACGGTGTTGTGGCAAACAAAAAGAAAAATGGTGGCTTTAAGATTCCTAGTAAAAGCGAGCTCATTTCTCAACTCTATTTTGTCGGTGGTTCCACCCATCCAGGCGGCGGTGTTCCAATGGTCACCCTCTCAGGTCAGCTTACAGCAGACTTAATTGCAGAAGAACTAACCATTCAGCAAAAAACAGCTGTTCGATGACAAAATAAAAAAGAAGAGGAACCGGCAACGACGTAGTTCGGTTCCTTTTTTATTAATAATCAATAAACAAATAACTAAAAACAGACAGACATAGAGATAGAAAGAGAATACTAGCAATGACAATCATATGTCGTTTTCGCTGCAATGCTACAATCGCAATGTATTCTCGCACCATCGCATTTGGCCAATAATAAAAAGCCGTTTTACTCCCAATTCCTTGGCTCTTTAAGCCTGCTTTTCTCGCATACAGACCTGCACGAAAGAGATGGAAATTATTTGTCGTAAATATGCTTTCGTAGTCGCCATCAGGACGTAACTGATCCATTCGTACTTTTGAGAACGCCATATTTTGATACGTGTTCAATGATTCGTTTTCTTGAAGCGTGTCCTCGGCAGGAATACCATGTTGTATCGCATATTCTTCCATTGCTTCAGCTTCAGATCGATTCTCATCTGATCCTTGTCCACCTGAAAAAATAATCTTAGGCGGGGTCGTTACCTTCTTCTGTTTATAATAAAAACCAATCGCTCTATTGATTCTACTTGCCAATAGTGGTGGTACACCATCGTTAACTAATCCACTTCCTAATACGATAATAAAATCTTGATTACGTTTTGGTCGATTAAATTGATACAAAACGTAAGCAGTAAAAAAATTCAATAAATGAATAAAAAAGTAGAAAGCAATCACGTACACACTACTAAACAAAGGTTGTAAATGTACAGAGACATATTGAGATAAATCCAGTCTATTTAAAAGAAACAAAAAGATTAATCCAAGACCAGTGAGTAATGTTAATGAGTTGGAACGTTTTTTCCCTTCTCGCTTTATTAAAAGTTTTGCATTGTATAAGAGACCAGCTACTAAAGCAACACTACCAAAAGGAATCAAAATGACTAGCGCAACGGCCGGAAACAAAATGAGATAATTTGAATACGGATAGTCCGTCCGCAGTACAAGCACAACACAAAACAATAAAAAAGAAAAAATACTCGAATTAAACAAAAAACCATTGATCATTCTTCTAGGATCTCTCTTGTATGAAAACAGAAACAAAAGAAACAATAAGGCAGAAAAAGCGCCTATCCATAGCATATAAACACCTCCTACTCGTTTTATAATGTATGGTAGCGATTAGCTCTGACGCGCCCAATCGGCAATCGCTTCAATATCTTCAGGCTTTGTCCTACAACAACCACCTATTACCCTAGCTCCTGCTTCATACCAGCTTTTTGCACTAGTAGAGAATGATTGACTTGGCATAACTTCGTTCCACTGCTTACTCGATGCATCATAGACTTCACCTGAATTTGGATAAACAATGATCGGTTTGGCCGTTTCATTCTTTATTTCATGTATCAGTGAATGAATAAAAGCCGGGGCGGAACAGTTTATACCAATTGCTGCTACTTGCTCCTCTTTTGCTAGCCATTGTGCACAATCTGCTATTCTTTCTCCGCTACTAATATGAACTCCATCTTGTGCACTAAAACTAACCCACGCATAAATGTGTGGAAATTCCTTTAATACCCTTATGAGAGCCTTCGCTTCTTTCAGACATGGAATCGTCTCACAAGCTAAAATTTCAGCACCAGCTTCACTGAACATACGAATCCGCTCTCTGTGAAACGAAACTAATTGATCTTCGCTTACTTGATAATCACCTCGATATTCAGAGCCATCTGCTAAATACGCACCGTAAGGACCTACTGATGCAGCCACTATAGGTTTAGGTCTTCCATATCGATTATCTTCATTGCTCCAAAAGTCATCACGAGCTTTAACCGCAATGTGAACAGATTCTTTAAGTAAACGAATTGCCTCAACTTCACTTAAGCCCCTATCCTTATACCCCTCTACTGTAGCTTGATAGCTAGCGGTAATGGCACAATCTGCACCCGCAGCAAAGTAATTTGTATGTACTTGCTTAATTAAAGTAGGCTCCTCCATTAACACTTTTGCGGACCATAATGGATCGTTTAAATGACACCCGTGGGTTTCAAGTTCCGTCGCCAAAGCACCATCTAAAATCATCATTGGAAAGTCAGTTAGAATTTTCTCGATTGGATTCATGTGATATCCTTCCTTTCTCATTAGATTGTTCTTGAAACTGGTTGTTGAACTATCTTAGTCCGAGTGTAAAGTTTTACATTTCAAATGATTGTGGATCATTTACAAGCATGATGTCTGCATTGAAAAAAAGCAGATAGAAAAAAGTATACCATTAATCAAAATGTTCCTCATTTTGTTTTTAGCAGCTTCAGGTAATTCTTCCGCAGTGGCTCCACCTGTAGCACAAAGTGGTTCTCATAGTTTGAAAAATCCTATCAACGATTAGTGTAATTGAAAAAAATTTAGCGCAAACGTTTGCTCTAGATTGATCAACCAGTGCTACATAAATTGTATTAAACGTATTTTAGTCCTAACGACCTATTTACGAACACAGTGTCCATAAGATATTAATAAATGAACAGCATATTTTCACCAATTTAAGGGCAATGCTTTTGGTTTTTTACAAACAACCCCGTCTTTTTATCTTAAAAGGCGGGGTTGTTTTATTTTATATACGTTTTATCACAATTTGTTGGAGGAGGAATAGAGTTGAACGATTTAAATGATCTTTTGAAAACGATTTCATTAAGCTTTATCTTTTTCTTGCTTCTTTCTTTACCTACTGTTGCGGAGGCTGACGTAACAAACAAAGTCAATTACTCAAAAGATGTGATTTACCAGGTTGTTACCGATCGATTCTCTGACGGGAATCCTGGCAACAATCCTTCAGGCGCTATCTTTAGTCAAAACTGTATAGATCTCCATAAGTATTGTGGTGGGGACTGGCAAGGGATTATAGACAAAATCAATGACGGTTACTTAACTGATTTAGGCATTACGGCACTATGGATTTCTCAGCCAGTCGAAAACGTTTACGCCCTACACCCAAGTGGCTATACCTCCTACCATGGATATTGGGCTCGAGATTACAAAAAGACAAACCCTTACTATGGGAATTTTGATGACTTTGATCGTTTAATGAGTACCGCACATAGCAATGGGATAAAGGTAATCATGGATTTCACGCCAAATCATTCATCACCGGCACTTGAAACGAACCCTAACTATGTTGAAAATGGGGCGATATATGATAATGGCGCATTATTAGGTAACTATTCAAATGATCAACAAAACCTCTTTCACCACAATGGCGGAACAGATTTCTCTTCATATGAAGATAGCATTTACAGAAACTTATATGATCTGGCAGACTATGATTTAAACAACACAGCCATGGATCAATATTTAAAAGAGTCGATTAAGTTCTGGTTAGATAAAGGGATTGATGGCATTCGCGTAGATGCCGTTAAGCATATGTCAGAAGGGTGGCAAACCTCTTTAATGAGCGAAATCTATTCGCATAAACCTGTTTTCACATTTGGAGAATGGTTTTTAGGGTCAGGAGAAGTTGATCCCCAAAACCATCACTTCGCTAATGAAAGTGGTATGAGTTTATTAGATTTCCAATTTGGTCAAACCATTCGTAACGTCTTAAAAGATCGCACAAGCAACTGGTATGATTTTAATGAAATGATTACCAGTACAGAAAAAGAATATAACGAGGTCATTGATCAAGTAACCTTTATTGATAATCACGACATGAGTCGTTTTTCGGTAGGATCATCTTCAAACCGTCAGACAGATATGGCCCTAGCTGTCTTGCTTACTTCTCGTGGTGTACCGACAATTTACTACGGGACAGAGCAGTATGTAACAGGTGGCAACGACCCTGAAAATCGCAAACCATTGAAAACATTTGATCGGTCTACCAACTCCTATCAAATCATCAGTAAACTTGCTTCACTACGCCAAACAAATTCCGCCTTAGGCTATGGCACTACAACTGAACGTTGGCTGAACGAAGACATTTATATTTATGAAAGAACGTTTGGCAATAGTATTGTATTAACTGCTGTAAATAGCAGTAATAGTAACCAGACGATCACTAATTTAAACACCTCTTTACCTCAAGGGAACTATACAGATGAACTACAGCAACGTTTAGATGGAAACACAATTACTGTTAACGCCAATGGCGCCGTAAATTCCTTTCAATTACGAGCAAATAGCGTAGCGGTTTGGCAAGTAAGCAACCCCTCTACGTCTCCTCTAATCGGCCAAGTAGGTCCTATGATGGGTAAGGCCGGGAATACCATAACAGTAAGCGGTGAAGGATTTGGTGATGAGAGAGGAAGCGTTCTCTTTGATTCAACCTCTTCTGAAATTATTTCTTGGTCAAATACAGAAATAAGCGCAAAGGTGCCTAATGTAGCAGGCGGTTATTATGATCTATCCGTCGTAACTGCAGCAAACATAAAAAGCCCTACTTACAAAGAGTTTGAAGTATTGTCAGGCAATCAAGTCAGTGTCCGCTTTGGTGTTAACAATGCCACAACGAGCCCAGGAACCAATTTATATATCGTTGGGAATGTGAGCGAGCTGGGGAATTGGGATGCTGATAAAGCAATTGGACCTATGTTTAACCAAGTGATGTACCAATACCCAACGTGGTACTATGATATTAGCGTTCCTGCCGGAAAAAACCTTGAATACAAATACATTAAAAAAGATCAGAACGGTAACGTTGTCTGGCAAAGTGGCAATAATCGAACCTATACGTCACCTACTACCGGAACAGATACGGTTATGATTAATTGGTAACAAAAGAGTAGATACAACCCCATTTTCTACAATTGAAAATGGGGTTGATTGATAGAGAAAATCCTATAAAACTTCCCCTCTTTAATCAAACCATTTTATTGAGTTGCGTAGATGTTGATAAAAAGTTCATTTTGCCAAAACCAATTGAAGGAAAATAATAGTACGTTACAATAATAAGTAGCAATTAGAGACTCTCATAAAAGAGGCTGGGACATAACGAAAAGTAGTAGTTGAAAAGACGAATAGTCTAAAATATGCTGAGTAGCACCGCTACAGGAGAATCCTTCGCTTTCCGGGGACACGGCCTCAGCCTCCTCCGTGGAAAACCGCCACTTCAGAGTCTTCAGACACGTGCTGATCCCCCAGGAGTCTTGGATTCTCCTTCCGCTAATGTTCATATAAAACAAACGACGAACGTTCCTATTTTCAGGAATGTTCGTCATTTTGGTCTATCTATCTACTTTTGTCCCAGCCTCTTTTAAAGATTGTTATTAACTAATAATGGTTCAATTATGCGATAAAGATCGCACGTTCATTCTTACTAAATTTTATAAATAGTTAATGATTAAATGCAATTATATAGTTAGCCGAATCAAATTGCTAATACTTCAAGGTATAGTTACTTAGTTAAAAACACCTTTTGCTACCTGAAGAAATTCTTTTACAGCAGGAGAAGCATTCACTATAGATTGACAAGCAAGTGCTACTTCACGACAGTTTTCTATGTTCAATTTATTTATTTTTATGTTTTGCTGCGTCTTCAAAAATAACTCTGGACCAATAGTCACTCCGAGTCCTTCTTGCACCATGTTGGCAATCGTTGTACAATCGTGCACTTCAAAACGAATAGAAGGCCTCAAATCCGCTTCATGGAATAACTCATTCACATGTGATTGATACATTCCAGTAGGCATAATAAACGGTTCATCAATTAGATCTTCCATACTAACTATTTCTTTAGAATGAAATCTGTGCTTTGTATGATATGCCACTACCATATTATCCTTTATCAAAGGAATTAAATCAAAATTGGACTCTACTTTTCTTTTCACAACAAATCCTATATCAACAATCCCCGACTTTAGCCACTCTGTAATTTCTTCATAACTTCCTTCAAACTATTTTGGGGTGTCTCTTTTGAAATGTTGCTAGCAATTTGGGTAACAGACAAGAAGAGGCACTTGCAAATGTACCGATAATGTCTTGTTTGTGGCTATGAAGGACTTGAAGAACCACCTTATGATGCGCTAGGAAATAGTAGCTTTGAAATTTGTAGTTGTTGTGGGTTTCAGTTCGGTCTAGATGATGAAGATAGGGATTATAGCAAAGAGGAACTATATAAAAGTTATCGTGAGGACTGGATTAAAGATGGATCTAAACCTTTTTCCGAATCCTTCCCAAACCATTTAATTGATTTCAATGGTTCTTTAAAAGCCCCTGTCCTCCATGAACAACTTAAAAACCTCGAAATGATCCCATGAAATTAAGCGTTCAATTCCGTTAAAGCACAACAGAATACATTTTTGTTGTGCTCTTTACCTTTCCTAAAACCTCATTTACTTATGGTACGGTTCTCTGTAACGTTGGATAGGTTAAAATAATAACAGTTTATAAAAATAAGGATGGCAGTTATTATGACTGATACCCTGTCAATGCGCCAAACCATATTTCCAATAGTTTCTTACATGTCCTCTATGCCTTTGATATCAAAGGATAAGGGGCATTTATATTATTTCTAGTGACCTTCGGTTATCGGATGTTTTCAGTAGTATGTGACTAGTTTTTCGTTGTAGTAAAGTTATTACATCAATAATCTCTACGCTAAACATTTCCATCATTATAAACTACAAAACTTGCAAATGTAGCTTCTTCGTTATTTTGCCCATAAAATATAATAACGCCTCCCATCATGCCATTGATAAACAAAGTGTAATTAAATTGTCTCAGTAGATTCGAAAATCTTCATTGGCTACTAGATTGATTATGAAAGTTCAAGATATAACAATATATCCATAGACTTTTATAAATTATACTTTACTCCTTTGTCTAAAATATCTGGAATTGGCCTTATCTGTTAAGTAATAATAGGTGCGAACGCCAGCTTGTCCATTTTCTCTTTTTCTTATAACCAAATCGGAACTCTCTAGTTTGTCAACTACTCTTCTTATTTTTTGCGCAGTACAATCCAGTTCCTGTGCTAATTGTGTTGCGTACTGTGGTTGTGATATTCTCAATGAATTCAAAGTAAGTAGGTCTATTTCTGGTAGTAAAATATCATGTTTCTCGCTTGGTATTCCAACGCTAACATGTTCTACATTACACTTCCCTTTTTTACATTTTGGACAAAGCATATCATAAAACTCTAACATCGAAAGTGCGTCCATTGGATATGTTTCTTCACAAGTGTTACATTTAATTTCCTTAGCTTTATTAAGGAATCCTTCTATGACTTCATTATAATTAAACCTTCTTTGTATAACATACTTCCTATCACTGCCTCTGCCATATGCAATATCCTCTTTCATACAAAGACCATAATTTAGACTAAAGAATGACATTAAGCTTTTGCTTTCTTGGTCTTTCTGCTCATTGTACTTTGTAATAAAAAAGTTTAATTCTAAAGTTTGAACTAATTCCTCATATTTATTCTTACTGATGTAAAAATGGCTTGTTGGAGGGTTACTACGGTCCTTTTTCCATATTTTTGCATCTGACATTTTTATTGCCGATTTATTTTTTCTAGCCTCAATTATTATGTCCTTTAATAAGTTATACAAATGGAATTTACTTAACTTTTCATTGAAGCTTTCTCTCATATATCGATTTTGTGTAAAAAAGGTTTCAATTGAGTCGGTATAATAACGCTCCGATGCTTGTTCAAGGTCACGAATAGTTATACCTCTTCCTTTTGAAACACTTTGTTGATTTGCATACCATAAAATCCAACCGATATTTCGTGGGACGTTTGACGTCGTTCGAAAAAGCGTAGCATGAAATTCATCATTAGATTGCTTACTATCAATAAAATGTTCAAACCTTATATTACAAAAATAGTTACTTCTTTTATCCAGCAATCTTTTAATATTATCTGCTGCCGCTTGTTCAGTTTCCGTGACTCGACTTGTTCGGTATAAATCGTAGTAATCCAACTTTATTTGGTCAATTTTAGTAGGGTCAATATCTCCCAAGTAGTACCTTCCCGGATATGCTGATATTTTAAATTTGAAGAATTCATCTGACCAGTTATTAAGCGGAGCAATAATAGTATCAACAAATACTTTCATTGCATTTTCGTCAATTTCAGAAAAATCATCTAAACAAATAAACACATATTTTATACCAATCTTTTGCAATATTGATTTTATCTTTTCAATGATTTCTGTTAAATTAAAGTATCTTAAAAAAACTTCTGCAAAAGCTTCTTGCTTGCTATCATTCTGGGATAGCTCCATAGAATGTTCATAATCTCCTTCTATACCTATTGAAGGATTATGACTTATTTTTGCTTTTGTACTAACTTTTGCCCTCTCAGTTTCCTTTTTTCCATCATCGAAATTATTAATTAACTGTTTGCTTTTAAGTAATGTAATATCCTGATAATTATCATGACCTAATGATTCAAAAATATTGTCTACTTCGGATTCAAACTTTGTTTTATCAGGACCAAAAAGACTAATAATTTTTGCCAACTTAAAACGTAGTGAATTGGTTTTTACTTCTTCTTTAATCTGTTTTAGAATGTACGATAAAAAAGATTTAGCAACCAAATACCTTTCTAAATCATCATTTTCCATTACACCTTTATATTCATTCACGTTATATGTAAAAGTTTTCGACTGTTCATATACGTTCTTAACATCAATATATAACGATAATTTGTCATTTGTTTTACGCACCTCATGCTGTAGTCTAGCTATGACCGTAGACTTCCCTGTACCCTTTCTTCCAACTAAAATAGTAGTATTCGGTTTCATACATGTTGAAAAAACCAATTGATTATGCAAAGGGTCAGAGTATAGTTTTTCAATAATTCTATCATCACTATTTATATCTGATAAATCAGCTCTACGGCTTTTCTTCAAAGAATCAACCATCTCAAAAAAGCTTGTTCGTAGCTCCTCGGGAAACATATAATCACCTCTAATAATTTATTATGTAATATAATTTCATACTCGCATCTATAGCTAAATAGCCTCTATACTTTATATAGTATCAAAAATCAGGATAAATTAACTACTATTCTTATTAATCCTCTTCATCTATTATTTCAGTTTACTTATATTGTCCAACCCATGCCTTCAGTGCAAAATAAATACGAGAGGGTGCAAGGTTTCATTAATTGTAATCTCATGTTCACTATTTAATGAGTTTATAGTGCAAGAGATTTTTGCTTGGTAATTTTGTTTAAATCTATAGCAAACAAAGCAATGAATGATTATCACAACAACATTCATAAGCAAGATATAAAGGAAGTTAAAAAACCAGACGAGACGGAGGAGAACTTAGCCTAATGAGGAAAAATTGCACAAAAAATATTTCAACTTGCCAACCAAGGATATGGGTATAAAAAAATAACAGGAATCATCAATCGTAAAAGATATAAAACGAAAAAAGGAAATGAGTTCTCCATTGCTACAGTTAAGGGAATATTAGACAATCCTATGTATATTGGAAAGCTCCGATTCAATTAACATGAAAATTGGGCTAAAAAAGAAGGCAAGGGAAAAACAAAGAACCTATCATAGTTGATAAGAATACACGAGCCCATTATCGATAAAGAATTATGAGATAGTGTACAACTAAAACGACAAGGACGCTCATATAAATCTGTACAGTCCTCCAAACTCTATTTTCTGTCCAGACTTATACGTTGCCCACAATGTGGTGCTGGAATGGTATTTGCAAAGTCCAAAGGTAGAACTAAAACATATCGTTATTTTGTATGTGGCAACTTCCATAACAAAGGTGCATCCGTATGCTCATCAAATAGTATTAACGCAGACATTGCTGAGGCACAAGTACTAGATGAAATTAAACGCATTGTAACGGACTCTAGTTTCATTAAACAACTGGTTGCAAAGCTCAACTAGGAAAGAGAACATGCCATTGAACCGTTAATTAAACAAAAGGAATGTATTGAATCAAGAATAAAACAAAATGAGACCTATATTACAAATACTACTGATAAGCTAATGAAAGACCCGATTTAGTTTCTTCCTTTGCAGAAAGATTAAAAGAGCAACGAAGTGAGAAAATGTCTAACCAAAAACAATTAGAGGAAGTTCAGGAAGAGCTTGCTAACATCAATACAAAACCAATTGATTTAATGGCGCTTCACCATCTAATTAAAAATATTGATGAAATACTAGAAAAAGTGAGTGGCGAAAAAAAGAAAGAACTTTTACGTATGATTGTGGAACAAATTGAGATTACGCCTACGGCTGAGAAAAGGAATCATGGCAGACAAAAAGGACGAGAGGTTACCAATATTAAGTTATACTTTGACTTTACTCCTGAAGCAGAAAAAAAGTTAAAAGGCCTGCTCCTAAAGATGGCAAGCTAGGCCCCTGATAAAAGTATTGATTTGTCACCCTTAAATAAAGTGAATCCGACAGAAAAAGAGCTAAGGGACACATTGAGGTCCCTTTCAGTTTTACCCTCACTTATGATAAGGCTCACCTCTATTAATCCGAAAACTCCTATAAACCTGCTCCAGCAAAACGAGCTTCATCAACTGATGAGGGAACGTCATTTTAGAAAAAGAAAGCAACTCATCCGCTCGCGCATAGACATCTTCAGAAAGTCCGAGTGACCCGCCAATCACAAAAGCGATTTTACTTTTGCCATATATACCGAGCTGCTCAATGCTTTTAGCAAGCTGCTCGCTTGTCTTCATTTTTCCTTCGATGGCTAGTGCGATGACGTACGTATCTGCATCCATTTTTCCAAGGATCCGTTCTCCTTCTTTCTTCTTGACGATACGCATGTCTTCTTCGCTTAAATGCTCTGGTGCTTTTTCATCTGCTACTTCAATCTCTTGGATTTTAGCGTAGGCGCTAAGTCTTTTTTTGTATTCGTCGATCCCTGAACGTAAATATTTTTCCTTCAGCTTCCCAACAGTAATGACACTGATATTCACTTGTGTATAACTTCCTTTCCTATTTCCTTTCTCCTGTTATCCTCTGTGTATAACACAAAAACGAAGAGGGTAACACTTATCCACATGATTTATCCACATATCAACAATGTGGGTATCTGATTATTTTGTTAGTGTATAGACTGCTTTTTCTTCGCAAAATTGGCATGTTCGTGGTTCTTTTGCTTGTTCGACAATGGGTGCCGTTTCCCATTCATCCACAGCGACATCCAACGCTAGTTCAATATGCTCTTCACATGCTGCTATCATCGTGCACGTCCTTCCATTTTTCGTTCTTTCAGTATAGCATTTTGTTATCCACAGTCCAAAGCGTTCTTGCAAAAAAAAGAACCCCTTTCGTTATGAAAGAGGTTCACTTACCGTCTTATACATCTGGTTGCTCCGTTAGTGTCACATCAACGGTTTCTTCTGTACCGCCACGATAAAGGGTAACAGAGATCGTATCACCAATAGTATTTTCACGATAGAGCATATGTCTTAAATCTTGTGCATTTTCAATGGTTTCACCATCAATACCAACAATGACATCTTGCTCTTGGATACCTGCGTTTGCAGCCGGGCTACCAGGGGAAACGTTCACTACCACAATTCCTTCGGTTACATCTTCAGGTAAGCCAAGGGATTCCTGCAGTGCAGCTGTTGGAAATTCATTTAAATTACGTAAGGTAATGCCTAGAGACGGTCGTCTTACCTCTCCTGTTGTCTCTAATTCTTCAATAACAGGCTGGACAATCGCAGATGGAATGGCAAAGCCTAATCCTTCCGCAACACCGGAAATTTTCATTGAATTAATGCCAATCACTTCACCATTTATATTAATTAATGCACCACCACTGTTACCAGGGTTTATGGCTGCATCTGTTTGCAGTACTTCGGCATTCCAATCAGCTTGACCGTTTCCAGTCGTATCAATTGGAATACTTCTTTCTGTTGCGCTAATAATCCCTTGGGTAACGCTACCAGCAAATTCTAGGCCCAGTGGGTTTCCAATTGCAATCGCTGGCTCACCAACGCTTAATGAATCGGAGTCACCGAATGAAGCAACTGTATCAACATCATCTGAACTAATTCGTAGTACAGCTAAATCTGTCAATTCGTCTTCACCAATCACTTCTGCTTCTACTCTCGTGCCATCGGTTAAGGCTACTTCTACTTCCGTAGCACCATCAATGACGTGTTGATTTGTTACGATGTATGCGTATTCCCCTTCTGCTTTATAAATCACACCTGATCCAGTACCACTCTCGCTTGCATCACCTTCACCGAATAAATCGGATTGCTGAAGATTAATGACACCAACAACCGCATCGGAAACTTCATTAACAATATCCGTTACAGCGGAATTGACATCTAAATTAATGACATTTGAATCGACTTGTTCCGTTTGAGGTTCAGCAATGGTATCTGTATTTTCTTCAACATTGTCATCGAATGGAGCTAGGTTTGACAATAATGGTGAAGCAATCAATACAAGCGCTGCACCGATAATTGCCCCGCCAAAAGCAGAAAATCCTGCAACTTTACCATTACTCGTTCCTTGCTTCGGTTCCTTATAGCGAGAATCATTTCCATCGTAATAACCCATTGCCCTTTACCCCTTCCATTTCAGCTCTCTAACCATTTTCCTACATTATACCCATTTAACCTAATTCTTCTAGGTTAAAACCGGGAATTAAATGATTTTTGTAGTTCTTTTAACATTTGTTTAGAAAGAGAGGCTAATCATGAGAAATAAACAAATTTTGTATGGTCTATTACGTAACTATTTACGTTTTTCGTTGCTTTTAAACCACGCATAATGCGGTTGGGCTATATGGGTCGGTATCATGAAGATGAATGGATTTCCCTACTTGATGACCTTCTTGTTCAAGCACTTGTTTAACGGTCATTCGTGCTAAGTCTTTCATATTGTTATCTAAACTTAAATGAGCAAGATACACATGAATCGGCGTATTATCGGCAATATCATGTAATGCAAGAGCTGCATCTTCATTTGACACATGCCCCATATCGCTTAAAATGCGACGTTTTACATTCCAAGGATATCTTCCGACTCGTAACATATTTAAATCGTGGTTCGATTCAAATACGTATGAGTTTGCACCCGCAATGGTTTTTGTTATCCGTTCGCTTACATAGCCCATGTCTGTTGCAATCACTAGTTTCCGTCCTTCATGACGGAAACAGTAAAACATCGGGTCAGCAGCATCGTGGGACACACCAAATGATTCTACTTCAAGGTCACCGAATTGTTTAACTGTTTCCTGGTTAAAATGGAATTTTTGATCGGTGGTTAACTGACCGATTTGTTTTTCCATCGCTTTCCACGTTTTTTCGTTTGCGTAGATTGGCAAGTTGTGTTTGCGGGCAAATATGCCTGCACCTTTTATATGGTCACTATGTTCGTGGGTCACAAGTAAGGCATCTAGTTGTTTTGGATCGCGATCAATCTTTTTAAAGAGCTCATCCATCTTCTTTCCAGTTAACCCTGCATCCACTAAAATTTTTTGCGATGCAGTCTCCACATACATCGCATTTCCGGTACTTCCACTTGCAAGCACACTGAAACGCATAGCCATCTTACGTCCTCCTTGGTTCTATTACTCTCTCAAAAAGAGGATCACTCACTTAACTCATCTTCAATTTCTTCATTTGTTTGTGATTCGTCTGGATACCACTGGTGCTGTTCTGACAGGATGGCATTCACTAGGTAAATTCTCATATCCTTTTCTTCTGCGTCAGCACCCGAACGATCGACCGTTACTGCCCACATAGGGGAGAAAAAGCGCGGCGTCTGATCAGATAAGCTATAATAGCCAAATTCGATACGTTCTATCGTATTATTCATTGATAAGTAGTGGTTATCTAATAGTACTCGTATCGCTGTCATATACGGGGTCATATCCCGTTCGTCTCGATTCTCACTGAAGCTATAGCGTTGTTGTTCATAGCCAATTACTTCATCATCGTCATTTAGTTCTACCGTTAATGCTTCATCATTATCGATGTACGTTTCTACTTGATTATAGAGTTGATTAAAATGAAGAAAATGGCCTTCTCGTCTAGAAAAGACGTATTCTTCACCATAAAGAACGTGCTCTGCTAATAAGGGTGCAAATGCTTCTTCTGTATTCGCATTTAAAAGTTGGCTAATGTTCATCGGCTCTTCTAACTCAACCCGAATCACATTTGAAGACTGACCAATCGTTTCCACTGAATGGCCGTTATTTTCTAGCTGTTCAATTTCCTCATCTGTAAAGCTTACTCTCGAACCCTCAAGCACGACCCCTCTTGCATCAGATGTATTTACATCTTCATCTGGGAGGGTAATGTTGTTATCGTCAAGACGCTCGACAATTTCAGGCGCTTGTTCAATACTTTGCAATTGACCTTCCAACACACGATCGACAAACTGCCAGCCTAAGAAGATATTTAACAGCAAGAATACTACAATAAAAATAGATTTTGTTCGATTCCAATTCATTCTGTTAACTCCTCGTCAGATCTAACAACAGCTTCCCATTCACCGTCCAGTTGATAAAACCACGTTGGGGTTAAGTCGGCACGCTTACTACTTGTCATCGTGGCTTTATAGCCTAAGCGAATATCGGTTACATCTTCCCATAAGATGGTTGAGCTTTTTTTTATCTGATTCACAGCATCTAAACCAGACGAAACTTCTCTCTCTTGCTCTGTATACCGATCTTCAAGCTGGAATAGAGGTCGCCCCATGCTCACAACCTGTGTACCTGCTCGGGTGACGTACATCTTCATACGATCTTGGTCACTACTCGTTGTGGTTAAACGGTGCTCAAATACTGGTAGATGATTCACATATAAACGAAATTCAGCTTGGTCCGTTGCATCTTTTTTATTCACTTGATCAATGGCATATTGATCTGTCCATCCACCTGTTACATTAATAAACTCTTGTGCAACTTCCACTATGTGACGATTGCTTTCTTCTTGACTATCGGTTGAGTACGGGTACGAATAATTTAAGTAAGAAATGGTACTATCATGGGTCACGGTTCGACTGCCATCTGTAAACAAATATTCCCCGTTTAATTGATTCGCCCTAGGCACATCCGTATCGTTAAACAACCGCTGATTAATCAGCATAGGCATCTCTTCATCGTTTCTTAATCTGTAATCATAAATTCGCACAACTTGCTTTTCAGTCGGCACGTAAATGTCATTGCGTAACAACAGATAAGTTGAATCATTTTCTTTCACAACCTCTGTTGCTAGTTCAGACTCAGTATCCGTCGCATAAATTAAATTCTTCAAATCACTTGCTGGCATTGTTGTACGTAATGACATAAATTCTTCTTTTTCAGAAGAGGCAAAGGTGAAATTAACAGTGTCCTCTTCTGTCACATAAACAAGTAATCGATTGACTTCCCGACTCGTATTCATTTGATCGTAATTGCCGTCAAAGTAAGCCAAGAGTGACTGTAACGGTAGCTCATCAGGAAACCGTAATTCAATTCCCTCTGCACTTGTTGTCACTGGGTCTGCTGATATCGCATGTTCAAACTGATATTGACGCAATGTCGTCAGCGTTTGATCATACCGATTGTTTAATGGATTCATTAGCGCATACCCTTCCAAGTCTTTGTGCAAAATCATTGAGCTAGGCTGAATAAGATCCGTTATTAATCGCTCTTCCCCTATCATGGAATCCGCATAATTTCCGCTTTCACCTGATTCACTCTCTAACGCTTGAAGATTTGGCTGATACGTCCATAGCTGGTAGGTAAAAAACAAACTTAAGCCAATTAACGCGACTAAAGTGGCTGTTTTAAACTGTTCGTATTTCACACTTTACCTCCTTTAAACGTAGAGTAAGGCAATGTTATATAGATGGTTGTTCCTTCGTTGTATTCACTATTCACCCAGATTTCTCCTTCGTGCGCCACAACATATTCCCGGGCAATCGCTAAGCCAAGACCTGTCCCACCTACATTTCTCGCTCTTGCTTTATCCACACGGTAGAAACGTTCAAAGATCTTGTCCTGAGACTCGGTCGGGATTCCCATTCCTTCATCTGATATACTGATTCTTGCTTTGTTTCCTTGATGAAGTAATGTAATGCTGACGTTTCCGCCTTCTGGTGAATACTTAATGGCATTCGATATAATGTTATCCAGCACTTGCGTTAATTTATCTTCATCAATTTTTGCAAATGTTGGCTGCTTGACGATGTGACGATGAAAAACAATATCCTTGTCCTTTACAATCATCTCAAAACGCTCGATAATTTGATGCAAGAATGAACCTAATTCAACCCAGCGTAAATCCATCTCGTAATCATTGGAATCAATACGAGAAAGCTGGAGAAGATCATTCACTAATCGAATCATACGGTCTGTTTCTTTTTGTGTAACGTTAAGAAAGTGCGGTGCAATTTCCTTGTCCTCTACGGCACCATCTGCAAGTGCTTCTAGGTAACTCTTCATCGTTGTTAGCGGTGTCCTCAGTTCATGAGAAACATTTGCCACAAACTCACAGCGTTCACTTTCTATTTTTTCTTTTTCCGTTACATCGTGAAGAACCGTAATTAACCCATTCATCGGTCCGTCATCTTCTTGGATAGCAGAGAAGTTTGCCTCTAATAAAACCAGTTCCTCACCATGACTAAAATCAAGTAAAACCGATTCATTTTTCTCGTACAAATCATAAATGCTTTGCGTTTCATCCATATTCAATACGTCCATAATTGGTTTTCTTAATACATGCTTTAAGGAAATACCTAATAATTCTTCTGCACGTCGGTTCATTAGAATAATTAAACCGCTTTGATCTGTAGCTACAACCCCGTCGGTCATATGAGCCAATACTGAACGAAGACGCTTCTGCTCCCGGTCTCTCATAAGCGTTGTATCATGGAGCTTATTCGTTAGCTCGTTAAATGACATTGCTAGCTGACCAAGCTCATCTGAGCCGTACACCTTTACTTGTCTTGAAAAATCCCCATGTCCCATCCGTAAAGCTTGCCTACGCATGTCCAAAATTGGCGCTGTAATGGTTCGAGCCACTAATATAATCACAAAAAATGTAATCAATAATGCAATGGTTGAGGCAACTATAAAGATCTGGTTGATCGACTGGGCTTGATCTGTCACTTCTTCAATCGAAGCTTCTACGTAGACAGCGCCTTGAAGTTCAGATGCTTCTGTATTACCTCCATCAAGAGAAGCGTTAGCAAAGTCTTCATTTGGTCGAATGGGCTGTGCTTTCACAAAATAACGTTCTTGGTTCTGCTCATTAATGCGCTGATCGCTCAATGAAGATCCACCTGTAATCGCTCTTCTAACAATTGTTTGCTCTGTTAACTGACCAATACGTGTCTGATCATTTGGATCAGAACTTGCAAGCAATACAAAATCTTTCCCGATAATTTGCGCTTTCCCGAACCGAATGTTTTCGTCTGTTTGTGGGAACGTTTCATTTAAAAGCGTGTTTAAATTTTCCTGCGTATCTGAATCCTCGTCAATTAATTCACGTGCGGCACTGACTGTAAGCAAGTTAACCCGATCGCTAATGACAGTTTCGTAGTTATCCATTAAACTTCGCTCAAGTGAATTTGAGAAATAAAAACCAATAATCTGCATGGCAAGAACAATAAGCAACATGTAGATAATAATGAGCTTAAAGCGTATGGACTTAAAAAAGCCTACGTTTTGATCCATTTACCTTACTCCTGATTATCCTGTGGTGCTAAGAAATAGCCAACACCTCTACGCGTCATAATCCAAGTAGGGTAGCTTGGGTTATCTTCAACTTTTTCACGTAAGCGTCGCACGGTAACATCCACGGTACGCACATCACCAAAATAATCGTAGCCCCATACGGCTTGCAAAAGGTGTTCTCGTGTCATCACTTGTCCAATATGCTTTCCGAGATAATGAATTAACTCAAACTCCCGATGTGTTAAATCAACCGCTTCACCACGTTTTCTTACTTGATACGCATCAGGATGAATAGACAACTCACCAATATGCATTTCTTTTGATGAAGAACCTGTTTCTTCGACTGCAACTTGCTGACGTCTTAGATTCGCCTTTACCCGTGCTAACAACTCCCGTGTACTAAATGGTTTCGTCACATAGTCATCAGCACCTAATTCTAAACCTAATACTTTATCAATCTCTGAATCTTTAGCCGTTAGCATAATGATTGGTAAATCAGATTGTTTACGTACTTCTCGACAGACTTCCATTCCGTCCTTATAGGGAAGCATAATATCGAGTAACATAAGATCCGGCTTACGCTCACTCACTTTTTCTAGTGCCTCGTTTCCATCATAAGCACACTCTACGCTAAACCCTTCTTTTTCTAAATTAAATTTCAATATATCTGCAATTGGCTTTTCATCATCAACAACTAAAATATATTTATCCATTCTTTTTACCTCCTGGATCAGTAGTATCTATTTATTTATTCCATTAAAATTTATGTCACTTAAACAAAACACCAGCCACTGCTGATGTTTTCACTACAAAAAATTGCCCGGGGAATAACGACATCCCTCGTACTAGTTTAACATATCTACCAAAAACAAAAAGAACTTTATGCATTCACATAAAGTTCTTTCGATGCCGGCCAGAGGACTTGAACCCCCAACCTACTGATTACAAGTCAGTTGCTCTACCAATTGAGCTAGACCGGCAAGTGGTGGCTCGGGACGGAATCGAACCGCCGACACACGGATTTTCAGTCCGTTGCTCTACCAACTGAGCTACCGAGCCTTACTTATTATACATCAAGATTATTTCAACAATGACGAAGAAAAAATGGCGGTCCGGACGGGACTCGAACCCGCGACCTCCTGCGTGACAGGCAGGCATTCTAACCAACTGAACTACCGGACCATTTGTGTATGTATTTATATAAAAGTGACCCGTACGGGATTCGAACCCGTGTTACCGCCGTGAAAGGGCGGTGTCTTAACCGCTTGACCAACGGGCCACTGTAAAAATGGTGAGCCATGAAGGATTCGAACCTTCGACCCTCTGATTAAAAGTCAGATGCTCTACCAACTGAGCTAATGGCTCAAATACCAAACTGAGCAGACGGTGCAATAAGCAAGCCGTGTTTCGTCATATCCTCTCGACGACAAGATTTATAATATCACATATAAATCATCTGCGCAATACTTTTTTTAAAACTTTTTTCTATAACGTGCTTGGCTCATAAATTCAGTCTTAAGCATACTGAAAAAAAAGGGAAAACGCAAGCTTTTCCTTACGCTTTCCACATAATTCATTATGCAAAGACACCACGAACAAGATTTGTTTGATTCCGATCCGGACCAACAGAGAATACGGTTAAAGGAATACCTGTTAATTGCGTAACTCGTTCTAAGTAATGACGCGCATTCTCAGGCAAGTCTTCCAATGTTTTGGCTCCTGTAATATCTTCTTCCCAACCTGGTAACTCTTCATAAACAGGCTCACACTCTGCTAGTACATTTAGACTTGCAGGAAATTCATCCATGATTTCGCCTTTATAACGATAGCTTGTACAAATTTTTAGTGTTTTAATCCCTGTTAAAACATCAATCGAGTTAAGAGATAAATCTGTAATCCCACTTACACGGCGAGCATGACGAACAACTACACTATCAAACCAACCAACACGTCTTGGTCGTCCTGTTGTCGTACCATACTCACGGCCAATCTCACGGATTTGATCACCCGTTTCATCATGTAACTCAGTTGGGAAAGGACCATCACCCACTCTTGTCGTATAGGCTTTAGATACACCAACAACATGATGAATTTTAGAAGGCCCTACACCAGATCCAATTGTCACTCCCCCAGCAATTGGGTTAGATGATGTAACAAATGGGTATGTTCCTTGATCAATATCAAGCATAACCCCTTGTGCACCTTCAAAAAGCACACGTTTTCCATCATCTAATGCATCATTTAACACAACAGATGTATCCACAACGTATTTTGCAATTTGCTGACCATACTCAAAGTATTCTTCAACAATCTCATCTACAGAGAATCCTTCTGTTTCATAATACTTTTCAAAAAGACGATTCTTTTCTTTCAGTACAGAAGCTACTTTTTCTGCAAACGTATCTTTTTCAAGTAAATCAGCAATTCGAATGCCAATACGGGCTGCTTTGTCCATATATGCAGGACCAATCCCTTTTTTCGTAGTCCCGATTTTATTAGCGCCTTTGCGCTCTTCTTCTACAACATCTAATTTTATATGATAAGGTAAAATAACATGCGCTCGATTGGAAATTCGTAAGTTACTTGTATCAACATCTCTCTCATGTAAGTAAGCAAGCTCTTCTACAAGTGCTTTTGGATCAATAACCATACCGTTCCCAATTACACACGTTTTATCTTTATAGAATATTCCTGAAGGAATCAAGTGAAGTTTATATTTTTTGCCGCCAAAAACAATTGTATGGCCAGCATTGTTCCCACCTTGATAACGAGCCACAACCTCTGCCTTTTCAGATAAATAATCTGTAATTTTGCCTTTACCTTCGTCGCCCCATTGTGTTCCTACAACAACTACTGAAGACATACTGACACCTCCACGCTCATTTAAAACCATTGTAAGTATAGCAGGTCAATTCCAGAGCGTCAATGAAATCCGAACATTGATCTCACTATTGACCTTTTCATTCGTTTAAAATCTAATTTACATTGGTGGCATGTCGTTTTCATCATGCCTACGGTCCAAATTAACGAATTTATTGTATTCTTTTACAAATGCTAGTTCAACTGTACCAACAGGGCCATTACGTTGCTTAGCAATAATAATTTCAATCGTGTTTTTGTTTTCTGTTTCCTTATCATAGTAATCATCACGATAAAGGAAAGCAACAATATCTGCATCTTGCTCAATACTTCCTGATTCACGAATGTCAGACATCATTGGTCGTTTGTCTTGTCTTGATTCTACTCCACGAGAAAGCTGAGATAACGCAATGACTGGCACCTCAAGCTCACGGGCGATTGCTTTTAACGTTCTTGAGATTTCAGATACTTCCTGTTGACGATTTTCGCCGCTTCGGCCATTTCCTTGGATCAGCTGTAAATAGTCAATCAGTATCATCCCTAATCCACTTTCTTGCTTCAATCGCCGACATTTCGCTCGTATCTCACCAACTTTTACACCTGGTGTATCGTCAATATAAATTCCTGCTTTTGATAAAGACCCCATTGCCATAGATAGCTTGTGCCAATCTTCCTCGTCCAAAGCTCCTGTACGCATACGCTGCGCATCGATGTTTCCTTCTGCACAAAGCATTCGTTGTACAAGCTGACTTGCACCCATCTCTAAAGAAAAGATTGCTACGTTTTCATCGGTTTTCGTTGCGACATTTTGGGCAATATTTAATGCAAACGCCGTCTTCCCTACAGAAGGTCTTGCCGCAACGATAATAAGGTCGTTTCGTTGGAAGCCTGCGGTCATTGTATCTAGTTCAGAGAAGCCTGTCGCAATCCCTGTAATATCACCACGAGATTGTTGGAGCACTTCAATTTGATCATACGTTTCTAGTAAAACATCTTTAATCTGAACGAAATTGGATGAATTTTTTTGTTGCGCTACTTCTAGAATTGTCTTTTCTGCATGATCGAGGATGGCACCTACCTCATCCTCGCTTGCATAACCGTCTTTAACGATATCTGATGCGGCACGAATTAAGCGTCTTAATAAAGATTTCTCTTCTACAATACGACTGTAGTAATCTACATTCGTTGCTGTTGGAACGGTTTCAGCGATATCTGTTAAATAAGCGACACCACCAATATCGTCAAGCCACTGCCTACCTTGAAGATCTGCCGTCAACGTGACTAAATCGACAGGCTCACCTTTTTCACTAATATCAAGCATCGCTTCATATATTCGTTGGTGACTAGCACGGTAAAAATCTTGCGGAAGAAGTCGTTCACTTGCTGTTGTGAGCGCCTGTTCTTCAAGTAAAATGGAGCCAAGGACAGCTTGTTCTGCTTCAATATTTTGTGGGGGCGTCCGGTCATTTAGAAGATCACTCATAAGGTTTACTCCTTTTGTAATAGTTAACGGAAATGAAGCTGACTCGTTTTGAGTCAGCTTCTCTTCTACATCCTTATACTTCCTTCACGTGAACATTTAATACAGCTGTTACCTCTGGATGAATCTTGATCGGAACTTTTGTATAGCCAAGTGAACGGATTGGTTCATCTAATTGAATTTTGCGCTTGTCAATTTTCTTGACTTCTTTTTGTAGGGCCTCTGCAATTTGCTTGGTTGATACAGCTCCGAATAATCGGCCACCCTCGCCTGCTTTTGCAGGAATGGTAATCGTTAATTCTTCTAATTTCTGTTTAAATGCTTGCGCGTCTTCAAGCTCTGCTTGTGCTTTTTTATCTTGGCTCTTTTTTTGTGCTTCAAGATCTTTAATGTTTCCGGAAGTAGCTTCCTTCGCTAATTGGTTTGGAAGCAAGTAGTTTCTTGCATACCCTTCCGCAACGTTTTTCGTTTCCCCTTTTTTACCTTTACCTTTTACATCTTTCAAAAAAATAACTTTCATCGTTCCGAACCTCCTTCAAATCCATCGTCTATCGCTTGTTCTAATCGATCTTTTACTTCTTCTCTCTCAGCATCTTCTAGTTGTGTTGCTGCGTTTGACAGATGTCCTCCACCGCCAAGACGTTCCATAATGACTTGCACATTGATATCACCAAGGGATCGAGCACTAACTCCGACTCGACCATCGCCTCTTTTACAAATAACAAATGAGGCACGAACGCCACTCATTGTTAAAAGCGTATCTGCTGCTTGCGCAATAATAATCTGATCATATGGCTCATCATCATTCGCCATTGCAATTGCATACCCGTCTCGGTAGACATACGCATTTTCCATCAGCTTAGAGCGGCGAACATAACTCGCTAAGTCTTCTTTTAAAAGCTTTTGTACAAGGGCTGTATCTGCACCATTTGCTCTTAGGAACGACGCAGCATCAAAAGTACGCGCACCCGTACGAACCGCAAAGCTTTTCGTATCAACGGTGATACCTGCAAGCAATGCTGTCGCTTCTAATCGATCCATTTTAAATTGCATCGGTTGATACTCTAATAATTCTGTAACAAGCTCTGCTGTTGAGGAAGCATACGGTTCCATATAAACAAGCACTGGGTCATGTACGAAGTCTTCACTTCTGCGATGGTGGTCGAGTACAATAATGCGGTCAACCATCTGCAATAGTTTAGGTTCAATGACCATAGATGGTTTATGCGTATCTACAATAACAAGCAACGTTTCTTTATCAGCAATCTGTACAGCTTCTTCAGGCGTAACAAATTGATTCCATAAATGTTCCTGCTGCTTGACTTCATCTAACAATCGTTGAACATCAGCATTTGTATCTTCTTCATCAAGTACAATAAAGCCTTCGCGATCATTTAAGTCTGCCAGTTTCAAGACACCAAGGGAAGCACCAATTGCATCCATATCTGGTCTATTATGACCCATGACAATCACTTTTTCGCTCTCTTTAACGAAATCACGCAAAGCATGGGAAATTACTCGCGCTCGGACTCGAGTTCGCTTTTCTACAGCGTTTGTTTTTCCTCCGTAAAATCGAACGCGTCCATTTTTCTTCTTAATGGCTACTTGGTCTCCACCTCGTCCTAAGGCTAAATCAAGACTGGATTGAGCTAATACACCAAGTTGTTTTAAAGAAGCTTCTTCTGTACCTACACCAATACTAAGGGTAATGGGTGCTTTTTCCTTCGCAGTAATCTCACGTATTTCATCAAGAAGTTCAAAACGATTCTCTTCTAACAGTAACAATGTCTTATGATTCATAACTGCTAAAAACCGATCTGACGATGTTCTGCGTAAGTAAATGTCATAATCATTTGCCCAGTTATTTAGTGCCGTAGTGACTTGGGCTAGCAAGCGACTACGAATTTGGTCGTCCATGCTTTGGGTTACTTCATCGTAATTGTCTAAATAAATATGCGCAATTAACGGTAGCATATGATCATACCGCTTCTGCGTTGTTTCTTTTTCTGTAACATCTACCACGTAAATCAGTCGTTCGTTTTGTTCAAACGTAAAATGATAATAGCCAGATTCAAACTGTATGGTTTCTTCTGCGGTATCATCTTGGATATACTGCTGTAAATCTTTATGGATAACAGTTACATCCATTCCATTTAACCCTGTTCCAAAACGCTCTTGTATAAATGGATTTGTCCATTGTATGGTTCCACTTTCATTATAAAGAACAATCCCTACAGGAAGCTTTGTTATAGCTACATCACTTGCTTTATTCACTCGGTACGAAAGCGTTGAAATATACGTATCAAGATAATGATCGTCCTTTTTCTTTGCTCTAAAGTAAAAAAACACCCAGATCAGTAAAAGCGCTGTTACAGCAACACCCGCTTCCCACTGATTAAACGTAAGCCAAGCCGTTAAAGCTAAAACGAGGGTAAATAGAGTGATGACATACGTATGCTGCCACCACGGCTTGTTCCAATTAGGCATGAATGTCATCTCCTACTCATTACGGCCAAATTTATTCCTTTAATCGATCCCTTAAGCGTAACATCAAATCCATCAATCCGATAATCTTTATGAATAGTATCGTTAACTGCATAACCAACATCAACAGCACCAGTCCAAACGTGACAATCACGATTACTGTTTTCGATGCCTTTTTATCATACATATAGGTTTGGATAAAAGATAGACCTTGTATCAGAAGAAAAATACTAAAGATGTTAAACCCTGTTAACGAAAGGCTCGCCATAAGAGAACCCTGCTCAAACGAAATGAACCCTAGAAGCATAAACAAAAAATAGAAAGCAATAATAGATCTCGGAAACTGCCAGTTGCGAAAGGCAGGAAGTTTATCATATTGTATTCCTACTCGTTTATACACAAGCGTAGACAGTCCATAAAGGATAAACCCATACATTGTACCGAATACGAGGAGTAAAAAAGGCATCATATCTTGTAGCATCTGCATATATTCTCGGATAAACGCGTCATCATATACATCAACAGCAAACGACTCAGCTAGCCTTTGGGTTTCTACTAATGTTTCTCGCACCGCACCTAAAATCGACACATCATATAATCCTTCAATGATCACATAGATCATAGCTAAAGATAAAAACGGCGCAATAATGAATACAACGATTCGTTCGACCGCCGACTTCCTCATATATTGATAATAACCAACGAGAACACCGATTACAGCGAAACAAATGGGGACAAGTATCATACTTGAAAAAACAAGCGATAACCCAACTGTCGCCACTGTCGCCACGCTAGCGACCATCGTTCCTGTTTTCAATCCATACACTGCGGTTATATAAAGAAGCGGTAATGGAAGTGCGATAAATGCAAGTGTGTTGATTAAGGGAATACCAGTAACAAGCAGAGTGTACAATAGAACAAACAGTAACCCGTTTATTATCCCTCTTGTTACAACGTTCTTGTCTTCCAATTCGTCACCTCTTTTAAGCGTGCAAGCTGTTTCTTTCCACAGCCTTTTTCTATTTTATCGCAATTACTGTGAAAGTAAAAGCGAGTTCAATTGAAATTAAAAAAAGAGAGCAATCAAACTGGCTTTTCGAAAGCCGGCTTAATCCACCCTCTTTTATCGCAACATTAATTTACTTCGTTTACGTAAGGAAGTAAAGCAATTTGACGGCTGCGCTTAATTGCAACAGTCAATTTACGTTGATATTTTGCAGATGTTCCAGTTACGCGACGTGGAAGAATTTTACCACGCTCAGAGATGAAACGTTTAAGCAAATCAACATCTTTATAATCAATGTGCGTAATTTTGTTTGCTGTAAAGAAACAAACTTTTCTACGCTTTGGACGACCGCGACGTGCCATAAGACATTCTCCTTTCTATTTGTTATTAGAATGGTAAGTCATCATCAGAAATATCAATTGAACCATCGTTCGAGAACGGATCATTGTCATAACCGTTTGAACGATTACCACCACTTGAACCTGTGTTCCCTGAACCTGATCCATAATTTCCTTGAGAACCACCGAAGTTTTGGTTTTGATTGTTTTGGCTATTACGAGGTTCAAGGAATTGAACACTCTCAGCCACGACTTCAGTTATAAAGACTCGTTTTCCTTCATTATTATCATAACTGCGCGTTTGAACTCGTCCATCAACGCCTGCTAAACTTCCTTTTTTCAAGAAATTCGCTACGTTTTCCGCTGGCTTTCTCCAAACAACACAATTAATGAAATCCGCTTCTCTTTCCCCTTGTTGATTAGAGAATGGACGGTTGACTGCTAACGTAAAGTTCGCAACAGCAACACCATTCGGGGTAAAACGAAGCTCAGGGTCACGGGTTAATCGGCCAACAAGAACAACACGGTTTAACAATGCGATCCCTCCAGCCTAGCTCGTTTATTTTATCGTTATTATTGTTCGTCTTTTGTAACAAGGACACGGATCACATTATCATTGATTTTAATCAGACGATTAAATTCATTGATTGCTTCAGTGTTCGCTTGTACGCTAATAAGAACGTAGTAGCCGTCTTTGAAATCATTGATTTCATAAGCTAAACGTTTTTTACCGATCTCGTCTACCTTTAAGATTTCAGCACCATTATCAGTGAGCACATTGCTGTAACGCTCAACGATTTCTTTGTTTGCTGCCTCTTCTAGGTTTGGAGCGATAATGTACATAATTTCGTACTTACGCATTCCATTCACCTCCTCTTGGTCTAAACGGCTCTGTTTGTAAAGCAGAGCAAGGAGCAAAAACTAATTCACTCACATTCAATGATTATATCATTTCAGAAGTTAATGAGCAAGCTACAAATTAACATCACCTGCCTTTATATAAAAAAGTAGTTAACGAATTGGGAAAAATACATGAGGGTGTGGTTTTGCGAAGATTTCTTGGAGCTTACATACCTATTACGCTTTCTTTTGCTTAATTCCTTCTAACATCACAGCGATATTTTTCGACATCACCTTTTTGAATCAATAAAAAAAGAGCTGTACACAATGTACAGCCTCTTCTACTCGCATAACTCTTTATACATTAAAACGGAAATGGATAACATCGCCATCTTTAACGACATAATCTTTCCCCTCGAGGCGAACTTTACCTCGTTCTTTGGCAACTGCCATCGTTCCTGCATCAACTAAATCATGGTAGGAAACGGTTTCTGCGCGAATAAAGCCACGTTCAAAGTCTGTGTGAATGATTCCTGCAGCTTGAGGTGCCTTTGTTCCATTACGGAATGTCCATGCTCTCACTTCTTGTTCACCAGCTGTAAAATACGTTTCTAGTCCAAGTAAAGAATAGGCAGCACGAATTAACTGGTCAAGACCGGATTCTTCAATCCCTAATTCTTCCAAGAACATTTCTTTTTCTTCACCTTCAAGTTCAGCAATCTCAGATTCAATCTTTGCACATACTACGATGACATTGCTATTCTCTTGATTCGCAAATTCTTTTACTTGCTTCACATAGTCATTATCTTCTTCAGCAACAAGATCGTCTTCAGAAACGTTTGCAACATATAAAACTGGCTTACTGGTTAATAAATGAAGCTGTTTTACAATTTTAAGCTGGTCGTCATCGAAATCGATGCTACGTGCAGGCTTTTCGTTTTCGAATGCATCCTTTAGAAGCTCAAGTACAGCAAGCTCCGCAACAGCTTCTTTGTCTTTTGTCTTAGCTAGCTTTGCTACTCTCGTTAACCGTTTATCAACCGATTCTAAATCAGCCAAAATCAACTCTAAATTAATGACTTCAATATCTCTTAACGGATTTACGCCACCAGACACATGGGTTATATTATCGTCTG
This sequence comes from Shouchella oshimensis, assembly GCF_004375095.1. Lineage (NCBI taxonomy): Bacteria > Bacillati > Bacillota > Bacilli > Caryophanales > Bacillaceae > Shouchella > Shouchella oshimensis. The sequence continues at coordinate 752,523 of NZ_SNUX01000004.1, forward strand.
CGAAGCAACGAACAACATGGGAAATCGCATCTACTTGACGGATATGAGATAAGAATTTATTTCCTAACCCTTCCCCTTTACTCGCGCCTTCCACAATCCCAGCAATATCTGTAAATTCAAAAGCTGTTGGTACCGTTTTTTTTGGTTTTACAAGTTCTGTTAGTTTATTTAAACGAGAATCTGGTACTTCAACAATCCCTACATTCGGGTCAATCGTACAAAAGGGATAGTTTGCAGATTCAGCACCAGCTTGTGTGATTGCATTAAATAAGGTTGATTTCCCAACGTTTGGTAAACCAACAATTCCTGTCGTTAAAGCCACTTCCGTCACGTCCTTTTATTTATCGATTCTCAAATCCGAACAGTGTTTTTACTGGTTCTCAGACTCGATTACTTTTTTTAGCTTCTTTGAGAAATCCCGACGTGGCAGCATGACACTATGTTGACAACCTAAGCATTTTATACGTACATCCATTCCCATGCGGATAATCTTCCAGCGATTTTCCCCACAAGGGTGCGGCTTTTTCATTTCTACGACATCATGTAGCGCAAATTCCTTGTTTGCCAATGTTCTTTCCTCCTTCGGGTATTTCTGCTTGTATTATACACGAAGGAGTGCTGCCTTTGTAGTGTCAGCGCTTCTTTTTTGTGGCAGGGTGCCTTAAAATTGGGTATAACAGTAGCGCAGCAAGGATATATAAATTTAAAATTCCGTATAGAGGATACAAAATCGAAATTAACGTAGAGAACCCAAACAGTGTCAATGGTGCCATCAATGCAACGAGGAGCAATGCAATTACCCACGGTTCACCGGTAACTTTCACTTGAATACGAGATAATAACCCTAATACACCTGAAGCAGCAGTTGTATAAATTGCTAGCCAGAGGACCAGTGAGATCGCTACTACCATTACTGAAGGGTAATGTTTTAGTATAACGAATAATGGTATCTCATAGAAAATGATTTCTTGAGCAACTGTAAGCAAAGATTCATTATAAATATACGAAACCGTACCTAAAATAACACCACTTCCGATACTTGCAATGTAGATTTCACCTCGATGATGAATTTGGTTTCCGACAGCGCCTAATACAGCAATGATTGGTAGAATATTTAATGATGTAAACGTTAATGACGCCGGCCAATTTTTTTGCTCTTGCAAATTAAATGAAAATGTAAAACCAATTGACTGTTGATAGACAAGTAAAACCGCCAATAAGCAAACAATAAGAATAGGAATAAGGAGCGCATTGATTTTTGTCATACCGCTTGTACCTTTTATAAAAATAAGAACAACAAGAAATCCGTTGACGATAATGCCAAGCCAAGTTGGAATATGGTAGACCTCGAGAGTGGCTCCAGCCCCTGCAAGCATAATCACTGTTACTGAAAATAAATAGAGAATAATCATAACATCATAGGCTTTAGCTAATCGCTTTCCTAATACTTTTTCTAGCACTGGGAGATAATGAGTCGTTTGTTCTTTCTTAGACACCGTTAAAATAACAGCACAGCTAATAGAAAAAAGAATAGCAAACAGTACGATGGCTAGCCCGCTTTCAGCTCCAAAAAATTCCCATAGCTCTCTCCCTGAAGCATAACCTGCTCCAATAATTGTTCCTACTATTAAAAACATCCACTTTAACCCATTTCCCCACAAAATCCTCACCCTCGCTGATTCAGCATGTATAGATTTTCTAGAAATCTACTATACTGTTACTACTATGGTGAAGGAGTTAATAATATGAGTACAAACCTTTGGCCTTTCAGAAAAAAAGTGTTTTCAAAACGTATGCATATGGATGATGTTGGATTTACACAAGAGCTAGGGAAGTCCCTTCTTTCATTTTGTCGACAACACGCTTCAAAGGAATTTATCGTTGCTTGTATAGGGACTGACCGTTCTACAGGCGATGCACTTGGGCCACTTCTTGGAACGATGCTTCAGAAGTGCCATCTCACTCAATTTACCGTTTATGGAACATTAGAAGAACCTCTTCATGCAGTGAATTTAGAAAATCGATTAAAAGAGATTCACGAGCTTCATCCTAATGCTTTTCTTATTGCCGTTGATGCTTGTTTAGGGCGACAAGCGCACGTTGGATCGATCACACTTTCAAATCAATCATTGAAGCCAGGAGCAGCTATGGGAAAGTCTTTGCCTGAAGTTGGTGATTGTTCTCTTACTGGAGTGGTGAATGCTGCTGGCTTAATGGATTTCCATATACTTCAAAGCACTCGTCTTCATGAGGTCATGACAATGGCTGAAAAACTTCAAACTGTTTTCACTTATGTAGATATGCAATTGAAACAAAGCATAAAAAAACACCCTTCTCTTTTTCAAAAGAAAGGCATTTTTACCGAGCTTTAAAACGACGCTCCGATTTCCTTTATTGCTTGGATAAGGACTCGAACATCATTCATTGTCGTATAAGGTCCAAAGCTCACACGTACTAATCCTTTGTCAATCGAGCCAAACCACTCATGCAATTTGGGAGCGCAATGCAAGCCAGCTCTGACTGCAATTTGATAGTGTTGATCAAGAATAATGGCACACTCTTGACTGCTTAATTCAGCAAAGGCGAATGAAACAACGGCTAAGCGACCTTCACTTGTTTCCGAGCCAACAAATGATACGTTTACATTAGCAATCTCTCGTAAAAAATAATCAACTAACTGTACTTCATGCTGATAGATTGCCTCCGTTCCTCCTAAATACTCAAGCTCATCTATTCCAGCCCCTAGTCCTGCAATAGCAGGTGTATTTAGCGTGCCTGCTTCATATCGCTCAGGCCACATAATTGGCTGATCTTTACTTTCAGAACTATGGCCAGTACCGCCATACGTCATTGGTTTTAAGTGATAATCATGTTTTGATAGTAAGATACCTGTACCTTGAGGACCTAACAACCCTTTGTGACCCGGGCAAGCAAGCAGATCAATCCCATCTCTCTCCATATTAATGGAAATCGTTCCTGCTGTTTGTGATGCATCAACACAAAGGATTGCTCCTACAGACTTCGCTTTTTCAGAAATCGGCGTTAATGGTACGATTTCCCCTGTAACGTTTGAAGCATGATTAATAACGACAAATTTCGTTTTATCATTAATCGCTTCTACTACACTAGCAGCCGTTTCCTCGCCTGTTTTTCCACCGGCAAATCGAATGATGATACCCGCTTGCTTTTCCATTGCATATAAGGGTCGAAGGACTGAATTATGTTCAAAATGCGTTGTAACAACTTCATCTCCATTTGAAAACGGAAAACCAATAATAGCTTGATTTAACGCAAACGTTGCATTTGGATAAAACCATACGTGTTCTTCCGATGGCGCGTGAAAGAATGCAGCGATCTTTTGCCTTGTTTGCAAAACCAATTCAGAGGCTTGTCTAGATAAAGAATGTCCTCCTCTTCCAGGGTTTGCGCCATGCATTTCCATCGTAGTGACAACCGAGTCAATCACCCGTTTCGGCTTAGGAAATGAGGTTGTCGCGTGATCAAAGTAATACATTGATTTCTCTCCTTCCAAAAAAGAAGCCGCCTCTTTAAGGAGGACATGCTTCTTTATTCTTTCGTTTGTATTAAAATATCTAAAATTCTCTCTAAATCATCTTCAGAGAAATAATCAATTTCTATTTTCCCTTTTTTCTTCCCTGGTTTAATCATGACTGAGGTCCCAAGGGAGTCCCTTAAACGTTCTTGATGGTTTTTAAGAAAAGGTGATAATTTCACTTTCACCTCTCTTGTTTCACGTGGAACATGTTCATTAATCTCTTGAACGAGCTTTTCGACTTCGCGAACACTGAGCTTCTCTTGAAGAACATTCTCGAGTACTTGCGATAGTTTATCTTTATTTTGTAATCCAAGTAAAGCTCTCCCATGACCCATACTAAGCTTACCGACAGATATAAACTCTTGCACCACTTTAGGGAGCTGTAACAATCGCATATGGTTCGCAATATGCGGTCTACTCTTCCCTAATCGCTTTGCCAGTTGTTCTTGTGTGCTATTTGAGTAGCTCATCAATTTTTCATAGGCAATCGCTTCTTCAATTGGATTCAAGTCTTCCCGCTGTAAGTTTTCAATTAATGCAATTTCCATCATTTTCTTTTCATCTAATTCTTGAATGATAACAGGAATCTGATCTAATCCAGCTTGTTTGGCTGCTCTAACACGACGTTCTCCCATAACAATTTCATAATCTTTAATTGATTTCCTTACAGTAATTGGCTGTAAGATGCCATGTTCTTTAATCGAATCACTTAATTCTTTTAAAGATTCTTCTGAAAATGTTTTTCTAGGTTGATACGGGTTAGGCCTTACTTCTGACACAGAAATATATGTGACTTGCTCCTGACTTTGTTCACTTTCGTTCGGAAAAAAAGCTTCTAATCCTTTACCTAAACCTTTCTTTCCAATCGATTTAACCATTTGCAACCACTTCCTTTGCTAAGTCTATGTACACTTCTGCTCCACGTGACTTCGCATCGTATTCAATGATTGGTTTTCCATAACTTGGCGCTTCTCCAAGACGGATTGTTCTAGGGATTATCGTATCAAACACTTTATCTCTAAAGTACTTTTTCACTTCTTCGATTACTTGAATACCAAGATTTGTTCGTGCATCCAACATTGTAAGCAGCACGCCTTCAATCGCTAATGATGTGTTTAAATGCTTTTGTACCAGTCGAACGGTATTTAAAAGCTGGCTTAAACCTTCTAAAGCGTAATATTCACATTGAACTGGAATAATAACCGAATCTGACGCTGTTAGCGCATTTATTGTTAGCAGGCCTAATGACGGTGGACAATCAATAAAGATATAATCATACGTTTCTTTTAATGGTGTTAAGGCTTTCTTTAAACGAACTTCTCGAGAAATTGTTGGTACGAGTTCAATTTCCGCACCAGATAATTGAATTGTCGCAGGAATAACATCTAAATTACGAACACTCGTTGGAAAAATAACTTTGCTAGCCGGTACATCATCAATCAGGACATCATAGATGCATTCATCGACATCCCCTTTTTCAACACCTACTCCACTCGTTGCGTTCCCTTGCGGATCTATATCAACTAGAAGTACCTTTTTCCCTAAATGAGCTAAACATGCTGCTAAATTCACTGAAGAAGTTGTCTTCCCAACGCCGCCTTTTTGGTTTGCGACAGCGATAATTTTTGACACTTGGACACCTACTTTCCTTCGTTGCAGAAACATTCCCTCTTTATTTCCTTGCATTAATCGCAATCCCCTAAAAAAGTCATTCATTGAGCATATAACGCTCGCTTTAACCTTCATTTGGAATAGATTACTTTTATTTTAGCATAAATTGACGATAAACCTATTAAAAAAAAGACCTATCTTTTTGTAATAGATAGATCACTTTTTAGGTATTCGGATGGTAAATTGGTAAAATTCATCATTATCTTCTTCATCGGTATCGACTTTCAGCCCTGTTTTCATCACCATATCCACAGATTGACGAATCGTATTCATTGCAATTCGCATATCCTTTGGATACGATTTACGCGTTGCTTTTTTCTTTTTTGGCTCATCCTTTTCTTCAAGATCAGGATAAAGGAACTGTTGCACGCGTTCTTCTGTTTGTTTTACGTTTAACTGTTCTGAAATAATTTGTTCCAAAATAAGTTCTTGCGCCTCGTTATTACCTTTTAACCCAATAAGTGCTCTAGCATGGCGTTCTGAAATTAAGCGATTTAAAATAGCATCTTGCACTTTTTTCGGCAAGTTTAATAGTCTTAGTTTGTTTGCAATCGTTGATTGTCCTTTTCCAAGACGTTGCGCAAGGCTTTCCTGTGTTAATTGATGAATTTCAATTAACTTCGCATAAGCCGTGGCTTCTTCAATAGCCGTCAAACCTTCACGCTGTAAGTTTTCAATTAAGGCAATTGAAGCTGTTTGTGAATCATTAAACTCTTTTATAATAGCAGGGATCGTTTCCCAACCTAAAGACGAAACAGCTCTAAATCGCCGCTCACCTGCAATAATTTCATACTTCTCTTCTCTAATACGCACTACAATTGGCTGTATAATTCCATGTGTACGAATGGTTTGTGCTAATTCAGTAATCCGCTCTTCATCAAAAACCGTTCTTGGCTGAAAGCGATTTGGCACAATGTCTTCAACTGGAATTTGCTTTACTTCTTCGTTTTCGATTAAATCACCATCGTCATGTTTATCATTTAAGCCAAATAGGCGTGAAAACGATTGCTTCATCGCCTCAGACACCACCTTTTATTAAATAACCATCATGTATAGTTCGACACCTATAAAAGTCATTCCTTTGTTTAAATGAATTTGTTCCACGTGAAACCTTTACGTAACGTTTAAACAATCGGTTGTTTGTTTGGCATTCCAGGTTTTCTAGGATACTTTTTTGGTGTTGTTTTTATTTTTTTAATCGTAACAATATGACGGTCACTCTGTTCAACTGGTAAAGAAAAGAAATGATTGCTTTCTATTTTTCCACCCATCGTTGTAATAGCTTTTTCTCCATCATTTAGCTCTTGATTAGCGCCTGCTGCTTTCAACGCAATAAAAGATCCATCTACTTTAACAAATGGAAGACATAGTTCTGCTAAAACAGACATGCGTGCAACCGCTCTTGCTGTCACAATATCATAATTTTCTCTATGCATTGCATTTTTACCTGCTAATTCAGCACGATCATGGTAAAAAGATACATTTGTAAGACCTAATTCATCTGCTAAAAACGTCAGAAAACCAATTCTTTTGTTTAATGAATCAATAATTGATACATGTAAATCAGGATAAAGAATTTTCAAAGGTAAACTCGGAAATCCCGCTCCTGCTCCAATATCCAATACAGATTGATTAGTGAATGGAAAATAAAAACTAGGGGTAAGTGAGTCATAAAAGTGCTTTAAATACACGTCATCTTTAGCAACAATTGCTGTTAAGTTAATTTTTTCATTCCACTCAACAAGCAGTTCAAAATAACGGTTGAACTGCTCTTCTTGAGTAGATGAAAGTACGATATTTTTTTCAGCAAGTAATTCTGGAAACTTCTCGTAACTCATATAAACAACCTCACGATGATGTTTTGGCAAGACGTCCTTGTTCCAAATAAACAAGTAAAATCGATACGTCTGCAGGATTAACGCCAGATACACGGGAAGCTTGCCCTACAGATAAAGGTCTAACCATTTTTAATTTTTGTCGCGCTTCCGTTGCAAGCCCTTGTATAGCATCATAGTCAAGGTCTTCAGGGATTTGCTTACGCTCCATTTTCTTTAAACGTTCAACTTGCTGCCACTGTTTTTCGATATACCCTTCATACTTCACTTGAATTTCAACTTGTTCGCACACGTCCTCATCAAGTTGTTGATCAGGGTGCGGCACAATGTTCATCAAATCGTTATACGTCAATTCTGGTCGCTTCAATAGCGCTTCTGCTTTAATTGCCTCATTCATAGCGTTTGAGCCTAACTGGATAAGAACTTCATTCACTTGAGATGATGGCTTCACGATTAATCCTTTAATACGCTTAATCTCTTGTTCGACTGCTTCTTTTTTGTGTTTAAACTGAGCATAGCGCTCTTCAGAAATTAATCCTAAATTATAGCCTTTTTCTGTTAAGCGTAGGTCTGCATTATCATGGCGTAAAATTAAGCGGAATTCAGCTCTAGACGTAAGTAAGCGGTAAGGCTCATTTGTACCCTTTGTAACTAAATCATCAATCATAACGCCAATATAAGCGTCTGAACGATCTAAAATTAGCGGCTCTTGTCCTGCTACTTTTCTTGCTGCATTAATTCCTGCAACGACCCCTTGTCCAGCAGCTTCCTCATAGCCCGATGTACCATTAATTTGTCCAGCTGTAAAAAGCCCCGGTACTGCCTTTGTTTCTAAAGTCGGCCACAATTGTGTAGGAACGATGGCATCATATTCAATTGCATATCCAGGGCGCATCATTTTCACATGTTCAAGACCAGGAATGGATTTAAGCATAGATAGCTGAACATCCTCTGGTAAACTTGTTGATAAACCTTGCACATATACTTCTGTTGTGTTTCGACCTTCCGGCTCTAGAAAAATTTGGTGTCGTGGCTTATCATTAAAGCGGACAATCTTATCTTCTATAGACGGACAATACCTTGGTCCTGTTCCTTCTATCATACCTGAATACATTGGTGAACGTCCAAGATTTTCATTAATAATTTCATGTGTGTCCGATCCGGTATAGGTTAACCAACATGGAAGCTGATCGGTAATATACTTTGTGGTTTCATAAGAAAAAGCACGAGGCTTATCGTCCCCTGGCTGTATTTCTGTTTTTGTATAATCAATTGTGTTCCCATTTACTCGTGGGGGCGTTCCTGTTTTGAAACGAACAATGTTAAATCCAAGTTCCTTGAGGTGATCAGACAGCTTGATGGATGGCTGCATATTATTTGGACCAGATTCATAAGATAGCTCACCTAAAATAATTTTACCTTTTAAATAAGTACCTGTTGTAATAACAATAGCTTTCGCACGATATTCAGCACCTGTATTGGTAATAACACCGTGACACTCGCCATCCTCAATGATTAATCGATCAACCATTCCTTGTCGTACTAATAAATTGTCTTGTTCCTCTAGTGTTTTTTTCATTTCATGTTGATACTGAAATTTATCGGCTTGCGCACGTAAGGCACGAACCGCCGGACCTTTACCCGTATTTAACATTCTCATTTGAATATGGGTTTTATCAATATTTCGCCCCATTTCGCCGCCTAAAGCGTCTACTTCACGAACGACAATCCCTTTTGCAGGACCGCCTACAGACGGGTTACACGGCATATATGCAATGGCATCTAAATTTAACGTAAGCATAAGCGTGTTCGAACCCATCCTCGCAGCAGCAAGACCTGCTTCCACTCCTGCATGACCTGCTCCGATGACAATCACATCAAACGAATCAGCTTGATAATTCATATATGCTCGACTAGATCGTTGCTCTAGTCTCCCTTCCTTTCAATCGAAATTTTTTACTATTCGAAGTACATCAGTTCGCTTCTAACGATCTCATTACTCAACGAACTCGACATGCACAATTCTTCTTAGAACATTTATTTACCTAAACAAAACTGTGAAAACAACTGATCAATTAAACTATCCTGCACATCTTCCCCTATAATCTCTCCTAAGAGCTCCCAGGTACGTGTCACATCAATCTGGATAAGGTCGACTGGTACATCCATCTCTGTGGCCTGTAGGGCGTCCTCAGCACGTCTTTTCGCCTCATTTAACAGTCCTATATGTCTAGCATTCGATACGTAGGTCAGATCTTGACCTTCAATATCACCAGCAAAAAACAATTGTTTAATCGCTTCTTCTAATTGGTCAACACCCTCATCATGAATCAACGACGTAGTCACAACTGGTCGCCCGTTTGCAAACTGATGCACCTTTTTAATGTCAATTGCTTGTTTCTGATCGGTTTTATTAACAATAATAACAACATCCATATCTTCAACGGCTTTAAAAAGCGCTTCGTCTTCCATCGTTAACGGTTCACTGTTATTTAATACGAGTAAGATTAACTCGGCTTCTTTTAAGGCCTTACGTGAACGCTCAACGCCAATTTTTTCGACAATATCTTCTGTTTCGCGAATACCTGCTGTATCAATTAATCGAAGGGGTACACCTCTTACATTAACGTACTCTTCTAATGTATCTCGTGTTGTCCCTGGAATGTCTGTAACAATCGCTTTTGATTCATGTACAAGACTATTCATTAAGGACGACTTCCCTACATTTGGGCGCCCGATAATAGCCGTTGCCAATCCTTCACGCAGTACTTTTCCTTGCTTCGCCGTAACGAGAAGATGATCGATTTCCACTAAAACTGGCATCATCTTTTCGCGAATAATTTGCTGTGTCATCGTTTCTGCATCATACTCAGGGTAATCAATATTGACTTCTACCGCAGCAACAGTCTCTAAAAGTTGTTGTCTAAGATGTTGAATCTTTCCTGACAATCTTCCCTCCACTTGCCTCATCGCTACGTTCATTGCCTGATCCGATTTGGAACGAATTAAATCCATTACACCTTCTGCTTGAGAAAGGTCTATTCTCCCATTTAGAAACGCACGCTTTGTAAATTCTCCCGGCTCAGCCAACCGAGCACCATGTGACAATGCTGCCTGTAATACGCGATTAACAGAAACTAACCCTCCATGACAGTTAATCTCAACAATGTTCTCACGCGTATACGTTTTTGGTCCATGCATAACAGTGACCATAGCCTCTTCAATGACCTCATTACCTTCGACTAGATGCCCATAAGTAATGGTGTGCGTCTTGACTTCACTCAATTTCGTTGTTCCTTTAAAGAGCTTGTCACTAATATCAATTGCTTGATCTCCACTGAGCCGGACAATTCCAATAGCTCCTTCTCCAAGTGCCGTAGATATTGCTGCGATTGTATCCACATTCATCACCTCCGTAAAATACAGCTTCAACTAATAAGAATAGCATACGCATAGTTGAAAAGCCATTGCTTCAATGTGAACTTTCTCTTCCAGTTTTTATTGCTCCAAAAAAATAAGAAGTGCTTTTGCACTTCTTATTTAACCGGTTCAACCACAACATGTCGTTTTGAACCGTTTCCTTTTGATTCAGTTGTGACAATCTGACTATCAGCTAGTGTTGTATGGATCACCTTACGCTCACGAGCAGACATTGGCTCAAGTACCACTTTTTCCTTTGTTGTATGTGCCTTCTGACTAATTCGAAGGGCTAGCTGACGTAAAGTCTCTTCTCGCTTCTCCCTATAGCCGCCAGCATTTAAGCGAATACGAGAAGTATCGCTTGTATCCTGATTGGCAACAACTAAGTTTGTTAAATGCTCTAAAGAATCAAGTGTTTGACCTTTTTTTCCGATCAACTTTCCTTGATCAGCATTTTCAGATGTAACAAGGTTCAACGCAACATATTTTCCATCGCGTTGTTGCTCGATTGTAACGGAAAGTCCCATTAATTCGGCGGTTTTTAAAAGAAAGGATCCTGCAACGTCTTCGGTTTTAGGTTTTACACGAACTTCAATTACTGCAGGTTTTCCACCAAATAATCCTAAGAAACCTTTTTGTGGTTCTTCAATTACGTTATACATTAATTGATCTTTTTTTACATTAAGTTCGTCTAATGCTTTTTGTACAGCTTCATCAACAGTCCGACCTTTTACCGTCTTCGTTGCCATAGGATACCCCTTTCTTATTTCCGTTTTTTCTTATTTTTCTTCTTCTTACTTGAACTTTTATTTTTTGCGTTTGATGAATACGTACCCCTTGTCGAGCTTTGATTAACACCAACAGTGGATTCTAATCCTCTTTTTCCTGTGTTTGGTCCAGTAATAAAGTAGGTTTGTGCAATCATGAAGATGTTTCCTACTACCCAATAGAGAATAACCGCAGCGGGTAAGAAAATCCCGATTACTAAAATCATAAACGGCATAAGATATAATAATATTTTTGCCTGTGGATTATTTTGCACCATCATCATTTTTTGCTGCACGAATGTTAACACAAACGCCAATATCGGTAAGATGAAAAATGGGTCCGGATCACTTAATTGGAACCAAGCAAAGGACTCACCTTGAAAATTTTCTGTACGCATAATCGCATGATAAATAGCAAGAAAAATCGGCATTTGAATCAAAATCGGTAAACAACCTGCAAAAGGGTTTACTTTATGTGTTGCAAATAATTTCTGCATTTCTTCATTTAATTTTAAGCGTGTATTTTGATCTTTTGCGCTATGAGTCTCGCGTAATTTTTGCATTTCTGGCTGCAACTGCTGCATCGCCTTCATACTTTTTGTTTGCTTCACCATTAATGGTAATAAAATGAATCGAAATAAAATCGTTACAATAATAATGGCAAATCCATAGCTATTTACCCAGTTTGCAATGAAAATAATTAATTGTGATAACGGATACACAAAGAAGGAATTCCAAAAACCTGAGCTCTCTGATGTAATAGGCTCGTTAATATTAAAACAGCCAGATAAAAAAAAGAGCATCCCCGTCATGACTACGAGCCAGCTAATTCGTTTCACTTTCTTTTCTTCCTCCTAGCTGTCGATTTTCTTTATTTTGTTGAACACGAACAATCATTTTTGATTTTCTAAGTACATGCTCCAAGCTACTTTTTATTTCGTGGTATGTCATGTCTTTAACAGGATTATGGGCTATGACAACATAATCGTAATGCTGCTTTAAATCACCCTGAATTTGAGTAAATACTTCACGCACATAACGTTTAATCCGATTTCGACAAACGGCATTTCCCACTCTTTTTGAGACAGATAATCCGAGGCGCAGTGAATCTTGTCCTTCTTTTGGCAAGATATAAAGAACAAATTGACGGTTGGCCATTGATGATCCTCTATTAAAGACAGCCGAAAATTCTTCATTTTTTTTAATACGTTGCTCTTTTTTCATTCGTCTCACGACCCTCTTGACTCAAATAATGTATATAACCTGAAAAAGACCACTGATGTCAGTGGTCTATGCAGACAATACTTTTCTTCCTTTTTGACGACGGCGAGAAAGAACTTTACGTCCATTTTTCGTAGCCATTCTTGCACGGAAGCCGTGATTCTTTTTACGTTTACGGTTATTTGGTTGGAACGTTGGTTTACCCATGTATTCCACCTCCTTCGAGGATTTAGATCTTAAGGCACTCCCAAAAATTATATAGATGTATGACCGTATGTGTCAAGTCTTTATTCTAAACTTCTTTTAAACCTCTTTTTTCACTTCTTCACATCGCCATGCTCTACCTTTGTGGACATATTTTTTATTCACATATGGTTATCTACACGTTATCGACAAGGATTTACACATATCTTGTATTGTGGACAACACTAAAACACTACATCCTGTATTTTGTGGATAAGTTCATCCTTCCATTGCTACTAAAGCTTTTTTTTGCTATGATATAAGAGATTTCTTTCGTGGACAATGTATGTACCAAAGAACCTGTCCACAGCCTGTGGGTAAGGTTGTGGACAGGTTCTTTCCATCTGTTTATTTTGTTATCCACAGTTTGTTGAAGTCGTTGCTTTTCTACGAAACATCCTATAATATGAATGTTTCGTCGTATATATTCGTCCGTATATTTATACCGCTACTTATACAAAAGTTGTACAGTGTGAGAATGTCGCAGAAGGAGGGGCTTTTTTGGAAAATATTCATGACCTATGGAATAAAGTACTTGAAGAAATGAAACAGAGAGTCAGTAAGCCTAGTTATGAAACTTGGCTAAAATCAACGACAGCAACGGCTTTGCAAAATGACGTTATCACAATAACAGCTCCAAATGAATTTGCTCGCGATTGGCTTGAAGATCATTATTCTAGCTTAGCAGCAGATATTATCGAGCATTTAACTGGGGCAAGACTAAACCCGAAATTTGTCATTCCACAGCACGAACAAGAAGAAGTCATTCAAGAACAACCAACTCCTGCCGCGACAGAAGTAAATTTAGCTACCCAAAATGACACAAATCGTTCGATGTTAAATGATAAATACACTTTTAATACCTTTGTTATTGGTTCTGGTAACCGATTCGCTCATGCTGCATCACTTGCCGTTGCAGAAGCACCAGCCAGAGCATACAATCCACTCTTTATTTATGGTGGCGTTGGATTAGGAAAAACACATTTAATGCATGCCATTGGTCATTATGTAATGGAACATAATCCGAATGCAAAGGTTGTTTACCTCTCTTCAGAAAAGTTTACTAATGAATTTATTAATGCCATTCGTGACAACAAAGCGGTTCATTTCCGCAACAAATATCGCAATGTCGATGTCTTATTAATAGATGATATTCAATTCATTGCTGGGAAAATTCAAACTCAAGAAGAGTTTTTTCATACATTTAACGCTCTGCACGAAGAGTCAAAGCAAATCGTGATTTCAAGTGATCGTCCTCCTAAGGAGATTCCTACATTAGAAGATCGTCTTCGTTCAAGATTTGAATGGGGCTTAATAACGGATATAACACCACCTGATCTTGAGACGCGTATAGCTATTTTAAGAAAAAAAGCAAAAGCAGAAAACCTTGATATTCCAAACGAAGTGATGCTTTACATTGCGAATCAAATTGACACGAATATCCGTGAGCTGGAAGGTGCTTTAATTCGTGTTGTTGCGTATTCATCACTGATTAACCAAGACATGAATGCAGATTTAGCTGCTGAAGCTTTAAAAGATATTATTCCAAATGCACTACCAAAAACCCTCAGCATTTCAGATATTCAAAAACTTGTCGGTGACCATTATCAAGTTAAATTAGAAGATTTCAAAGCAAAGAAACGAACAAAATCTGTTGCCTTTCCTAGACAAATTGCCATGTATCTTTCAAGAGAAATGACTGATGCTTCCTTACCTAAGATCGGTAGTGAATTTGGTGGCCGTGACCATACAACCGTCATTCATGCCCACGAGAAAATTTCCAAATTACTCGTAACTGATCAAGATTTACAACAAAAAATTCAAATGATTACCGAGCAGCTTCGCCAATAGGCTGTGAATGATGTGTATAATTGGAACAAGCCTATCCACAATTTACCCACATGTGAATAGGCTATCTCTTTACGCATTTTTTTAGTTATCCACAAACTCACAAGCCCTATTACTATTACTACGACTTTTAATTAATAAAAAGAATACTATATATGTTTATGAAAAGGAGTATCAAAGTATGCATGTCATAATTGATCGCAACCGAATGGTTCATGATGTTCAACACGTATCGAAAGCTGTTTCTCCAAGAACCACGATCCCTATTCTTACTGGAATAAAAATTGTTGCTACAAAAAAAGGCTTAACGTTAACAGGAAGTGATTCTGACTTATCGATTGAAGCGTTTATTCCAACTGTAGAAAATGAGAAAGAACTTGTTGAAGTCGAGCAAGAAGGAAGTATTGTATTACAGTCAAAATACTTTTCTGAAATAGTGAAAAAATTACCTGGCGATACAATTGATATTACGGTCCATGATCAATTTGCTGCTACGATTCGCTCTGGATCTTCTGTTTTCACATTAAATGGATTAGACCCTGATGAATATCCACGACTTCCGCAGTTAAAAGAGGACTTGATTTTTTCTATGCCTCAAGACATGCTCCGCAATGTTATTCGCCAAACTGTCTTTGCGGTGTCCACTCAGGAAACACGCCCGGTGTTGACAGGTGTAAACATCGAGACAGAAGAAGATGGATTAATCTGTACTGCAACAGATAGTCATCGCTTGGCAATGCGACGCACAAAGATCGATGTAGAGAATGAAGACCTTCATTTTCAAAATGTGGTTATTCCAGGGAAAAGCTTACAAGAGTTGAGCAAAATTGTAGAAGATACATCTGATGCTGTAGACATCGTTGTAACGGAAAACCAAATTTTATTTAAACTTGGTCACGTATTGTTTTTCTCCAGATTGTTGGAAGGGAAGTATCCAGTTACATCAAGCATGATTCCAAATCAATCAAGAACGAGCTTTGTGTTGAAAACGAAGCCGTTGCTTCAGACATTAGAACGAGCGCTTCTTTTATCAAGAGAAGCCAAAAACAATGTCATAAACATGAAAACATTGGGAGAAGGCGAAATTGAAATTTCATCTACTTCACAAGAGGTAGGGAAAGTGACCGAACAAATGGAAGTGGAACGATACGAAGGCGAAGAACTAAGAATCTCTTTTAACGGTAAGAATATTATCGATGCTCTAAAAGTGATTGATAGTGAAGAGATTCATTTGATGTTTACAGGGGCGATGAGCCCGTTTGTGATCCGTCCAATTGATTCTGATCGTTACCTACACCTCTTTTCACCAGTACGGACTTATTAAAAGCTTGTATGAAAAAAGGTTGGCTAGAGACGATTCGTTTAGTACAATAGAGAAAGAGATTTTTTTAGAGCGAACAATACGATACAGCTAACAAATTAGAGACAGCATTCATTTGACGTATGCTGTCTTCCCTTCGTCTAGCAGATGGTGAGGTGTACGATCTTGGAACAAATAGAGATTGAATCAGAATACATTACACTTGGTCAATTACTAAAAGAAGCTGGAGTAATTGATACTGGTGGAATGGCAAAGTGGTATTTAGGTGAATATATCGTCTACGTAAATGGGGAAGAAGAAAATCGCCGAGGTAAGAAATTACGTCCTGATGATCAAATTGATTTAGTAGATGGACGAACCTTTGTAATCGTTACGAAGGTGTAAGGATGCTAATAAGAAAAATTGAATTAACGTCCTATCGTAATTATGAGAGAGCTTCCCTGTCGTTTGGTGATAAAGTGAATGTGTTTATTGGAGAAAACGCACAAGGTAAAACCAATCTACTAGAAGCGATTTATGTAATCTCTCTTGCGAAATCCCATCGATCGAATAAAGACAAAGAATTAATACGATTCGATGACGAATTTTCTCGAATTCATATCGAAGGTGAAAATCGGACTGGTCAAGTCGAGCTTGATTTGATTATCTCGCAGAAAGGAAAGCGCGGTAAAATAAATGGGCTAGAACAAAAACGTTTAAGTGATTATGTCGGAACGATTAACGTCGTCATGTTTGCACCGGAAGATTTAGAGCTGGTTAAGGGAAGCCCGCAGACAAGAAGACGTTTTATTGATATGGAGTTAGGGCAGATTAGTCCGGTTTATCTCTATGAGTTGTCTCATTACGGCAAAATAATGAAACAACGCAATGTTTTACTGAAAACGATGCAGCAAAAGCGTTCGACAGATTTTACAATGCTTGATATTTTAACAGAACAAATGATTGAGCGAGCGGCTTTTATTATGAAAAAGCGTGGAGAGTTTACGAAACAGCTAGAGAAATGGGCTGTTCCGATTCACGATTCGATTAGCAGAGGTAAAGAAGTGTTAAGACTTCAATATATCCCTTCTTTAGAGGTATCAGAAGAGGGGAATCTGTCGAAAATAAAAATAGCGATGCAAAAAAAGTATGAAGTGAAAAAAGAAGAAGAAGTAAGAAGAGGAACAACCTTGTTTGGGCCGCATCGAGATGATTTAGCTTTTACCATTAATGACTTAGATGTTCAAAAGTTCGGTTCTCAAGGGCAACAGCGAACGACAGCATTATCTCTTAAATTAGCAGAAATTGATTTAATTCATGATGAAGTCGGCGAATATCCTGTTCTTTTACTAGATGACGTACTATCAGAACTAGATGATTATAGACAATCTCATTTACTAGAAACGATTCAAAATCGCGTACAAACGTTTGTAACAACGACATCCATTAGCGGACTACATGAAAGTGTTCGGCAAGAAGCGTGCATTTTTACTGTAACCCAAGGTGAAATCAAACGAATGGAGTAAACGATGTATATTCATGTAGGTGGAGATATTATTTTACCAATTAACCGGATTGTTGGTATTTTTCCATATGTTGAAGAAGCGTTACCGAAAGACACACTCGCTTTTCTTGAAAATCAAACGATACAAAAAACGTGTATCGGCAATGTAACGGACGCGATTAAAAGCGTCATTGTAACAAATCATCATGTGTACTACTCTCCGGTTTCCACACAAACACTCTATAAACGCTCAACAGAGAACGTGCTAGATCGTTTATTTGAGGAAGAAGAAACCAATGGATAGGACCCCTAACGAGAAGGTGAAAAATGTTGGAAAATGATCAAAATCAAACGTATGATGAAAGCCAAATACAAGTACTTGAAGGATTAGAAGCAGTAAGAAAACGACCTGGCATGTATATCGGTTCGACAAGCCAAAAAGGCTTACACCATTTAGTCTGGGAAATTGTCGACAATAGTATTGATGAGGCAATGGCTGGTTATTGTGACACCATTACATTAACGATTGAAAAAGACAATTCTATTACGGTGGAAGATAATGGTCGTGGTATACCTGTTGGTATTCAAGAAAAAATGGGTCGACCGGCAGTTGAAGTTATTATGACTGTTCTTCACGCAGGTGGAAAATTCGGCGGAGGCGGCTATAAAGTCTCAGGTGGCTTACACGGTGTAGGGGCATCTGTTGTAAATGCGTTATCAACTTACTTAGAAGTAAACGTTCATTTAGACGGGAAAATCCATAAGCAATCTTATTCAAGAGGTGTGCCTCAAGAGGATTTAAACATCATTGGTGAGACTGAAAAAACAGGAACCGTTATTACGTTTAAGCCCGATGGTGACATTTTTAAAGAGACGTTAGAATTTGATTACGATACATTAGCAAGTCGTGTAAGAGAGCTTGCCTTTTTAAATAAAGGGCTTACGATTCACATTGCTGATAAAAGAACAGAAGATGGAAAAGCAGCTACGTATTATTACGAAGGTGGTATTTCTTCTTTCGTTATGCATTTAAATCGTACAAAAGAAGCGCTTCATGCTGAACCTATCCATGTTGAAGGTGAAAAAGAAGGATTAACCGTCGAAGTGGCAGTTCAATATAACGATGGCTATACAAGCAGCATTTATTCATTTGCGAATAACATCAATACCCACGAAGGTGGTACACATGAATCAGGCTTTAAAACGGGTTTAACACGTGTTATTAACGATTATGCAAGAAAGAATAGCCTATTTAAAGAGAATGATCCGAATCTTAGCGGTGAAGATGTTCGAGAAGGATTAACGGCTATTATTTCTGTTAAAATTCCAGAACCTCAATTCGAAGGACAAACGAAAACAAAGCTAGGGAACAGTGAAGCAAGAACCATTACGGACTCTCTCTTCTCTGAAAGCTTTTCACGTTTTATGGCAGAGAACCCTACGGTTGCACGAAAAATCGTAGATAAAGGCTTAATGGCGTCAAGAGCTAGAGAGGCTGCAAAGAAAGCACGTGAATTAACACGCCGCAAAAGTGCGTTAGAAGTCAGTTCACTACCTGGTAAGTTAACAGACTGTTCTTCTAAAGATGCAACCATTAGCGAATTATTTATTGTAGAGGGTGACTCGGCCGGTGGGTCTGCTAAAGGTGGACGAGATCCTCATATCCAAGCGATTTTGCCTCTAAGAGGAAAAATTTTGAACGTAGAAAAAGCCCGTTTGGATAAAATTCTAGCAAATAATGAAATCCGGATGATCATTACAGCAATTGGCACGGGTATTGGCGAAGAATTCGATATAGAAAAAGCGCGCTACCACAAAATTGTGATTATGACAGACGCGGACGTAGATGGTGCCCATATTCGGACGCTCATTCTTACATTCTTCTATCGCTATATGCGTGAATTAATTGAAAGTGGTTTTGTGTATATTGCTCAACCGCCATTATATAAAGTGGAACAAGGAAAAAATAATGTAACGTATGTTTATTCAGATCGAGAATTAGATGCACATCTCTCAACCATTGAAGATCGAACGAAGGTTGGAATTCAGCGTTATAAAGGACTAGGGGAAATGGACGCTACTCAATTGTGGGAAACCACAATGGATCCAGACACAAGAAATATGCTTCAAGTAACTCTAGCAGATGCGATAAAAGCAGACGAAATTTTTGAAGTGTTAATGGGTGATCGAGTAGAGCCACGACGCGATTTCATTCAAGAGAACGCACAGTATGTTAAGAACTTGGATATTTAAGAGGAGGACTAAGGATGTAACTTAGTCTGTTGCGGAGGTTTTTGTATGGCTGAAGAAGATGTGTCGAGACTTAGAGAACGATTAATTGATGAAGAGATGAAAGAATCATTCATGGATTATGCCATGAGTGTTATTGTTAGCCGAGCACTTCCTGATGCACGAGATGGAATGAAGCCGGTTCACCGCCGTATTCTATATGCAATGTTTGAATTAGGAATGACTCCTGACAAACCCTTTAAAAAATCGGCAAGAATTGTTGGAGAAGTTTTAGGAAAGTATCACCCACACGGAGATTCTTCTGTATACGATACGATGGTTCGTATGGCGCAAGATTTTAGCTATCGTTATATGCTCGTTAACGGACATGGAAACTTTGGATCTATTGATGGAGATTCAGCGGCAGCGATGCGTTACACAGAATCAAAGATGTCAAAAATCTCAATGGAGCTTGTGCGTGATTTAAACAAGGACACAGTTGACTTTGACGATAACTATGATGGGACGGAGCGCGAGCCTAAAGTATTGCCAGCAAGATTTCCAAACCTTTTAGTGAACGGTACTTCTGGTATTGCCGTTGGAATGGCGACGAACATTCCTCCTCACCAGCTAGGGGAAGTAATTGATGGTGTGCTTGCATTATCGAAAGACCCAGAGATAACCATTCCAGACTTAATGGAGCACATTCCTGGTCCTGATTTTCCAACTGGTGGAGAAATTTTAGGACGTTCTGGAATTCGTAAAGCGTACACGACTGGTCGCGGATCCATTATGGTACGAGCAAAAACAGAAATCGAAGAAAATAAAGGCAAGCAGTCTATTATTGTGACTGAACTTCCTTACCAAGTAAATAAAGCGCGGTTAATTGAAAAAATTGCCGAACTCGTTCGTGATAAAAAAATAGAAGGTATTACGGAGCTGAGAGATTCATCTGACCGTAATGGGATGCGCATTGTGATTGATGTCCGTCGTGACGCAAACCCGAACGTCATTTTAAATAATTTATACAAGCAAACGGCTTTGCAGACAAGTTTCGGGATTAATATGTTAGCACTCGTTAACGGCAAACCTGAAGTATTGAATATCAAGCAGGCGTTAGAACATTATTTAGCACACCAAGTAGAAGTCATTCGTAGACGGACCCAATTTGATTTAAATAAAGCAGAGGCTCGTGCACACATATTAGAAGGGCTGCGTATAGCCTTAGATCATATTGATGAGATTATCGCGCTAATTCGTGCATCAGCAACAGCTGAAATTGCACGTAATGGATTGATTGAACGCTTTGAACTTAGCTATGATCAGGCGCAAGCCATTTTAGATATGAGATTACAAAGACTAACTGGTCTTGAACGAGATAAGTTAGAACAAGAGTATCAAGAAGTAATGGCCCGTATTGCAGAGCTAAGAGCCATTTTAGCCAGCGAAGAACGTGTGTTAGAAGTCATTCGCGAGGAATTAGAATTGGTCAAGCAGAAATTTAATGATGAACGTAGAACGGTTATCTCAATGAGTGAAGAACATCTTGAAGATGAAGATTTGATTCCTCGTCAAAATATCGTCATTACCATTACGCATAACGGATATGTGAAGCGTCTACCAGTTTCCACGTATCGAGCGCAAAGACGTGGTGGTAAAGGAATACAAGGAATGGGAACAAATGACGATGATTTTGTTCAACATTTGTTTATAACAAATACGCACCATACTATCTTATTCTTTACGAACAAAGGAAAAGTATATCGCTTAAAAGGGTATGAAATTCCTGAATTGGGACGAACGGCAAAAGGAATCCCAGCCATTAATCTCCTGCAAATTGAACCAGGTGAAACGATCAGTACAGTTATTCCAATTGAAGAATTTGACGACAACTCATACTTATTCTTCTTAACGGAACATGGTATTGCGAAGCGAACAACGTTATCCGCATTTGCAAATATCCGTAAAGGCGGTCTGTTTGCTATTAACTTGCGTGAAGGCGACTCATTGCACGGTGTCCGTTTAACCGACGGGGATCGAGAGATGATGATTGGCACAAGGCAAGGTATGGCTATTCGTTTCCATGAGACGGATGTTCGTGACATGGGACGAACTGCTGGTGGTGTAAAAGGGATCACTCTTTCAAATGATGATGGTGTAGTTGGAATGGATGTTATTAACGAAGACCAAAAGGTGCTTGTTGTAACAGAAAAAGGGTATGGAAAACGAACAGAGCTGGATGAATACCGTGTTCAGAGCCGAGGCGGTAAAGGCATTAAGACATGTAACGTAACCGACAAAAACGGTCCGCTTATCTCATTGAAAATGGTAGGCGAAGACGATGACATTATGATTGTAACGGCGAATGGAATTATTATTCGTACCACTGTCGAGGGTATTTCAACAACCGGAAGAAATACACAAGGGGTTACGCTCATTCGTGTTCAGGAAGGCGAAGAGGTAGCAACAGTTGCCCGCGTTAACATTCAGGATGAAGATGTAGAGGATCTTGAGGATAGCGAAGAATTAGAAACGACAGATGCTACAAATGCTATAGAAGAAACAACTGAATCGAATGAAGAATAAAGAAACTGTCCTTTTGGACAGTTTCTTTTCGTCTTAAAGGATTGGGTAAGCTGGTTCAAGTCGAGGATGAGCATAATAGGGAGGTCTAGGTCCTATTTTTGGAACTAGCCAGGATTCCCCTAAATAGTGCATACGCTCGTGTTCTGATGGATCGTTCGTTGTAAGCAGGGTGACTTCGGGATAAAAGGTAAACTTCATGAGACTTCTCCTCCTTTTTCACTTACTATATGCAAAGTCGATACGAGAGAAGTATGTCTCTCAATAAAAAGACGTGCACGTAGGTAATCGCCTATTCATAGTGTAAGACTATTGAGGTGATGAGATGACGAATGAATCTGACAAAAAGCGTGAGATGGAAGAGCTTCAACAATGGTTTAAAACATATATGAAAGAAGGAACATATCCCTTATATCCTAGTTATGGGAAGATTACACGCTATGAGGAACTAAATTTAACAGGACCTGAACAAAGACAATTGGAACAGCCGGGAATTGAGTCACTAATGGTACCACTTCCTATTATAGAAAATGAGCAATACAAAGGTTCTGGCAAGCTAGAGGATAAAGTCGCCATTATTACAGGTGGTGATAGTGGCATTGGGGCGGCAGCGGCCATTGCGTTTGCAAAGGAAGGTGCTGACTGTGTCATTAGTTATTTACATGAACATGAGGATGCCTACCGAACGAAGAATAGGATCGAGGAATTAGGACGCCGTTGTCTACTTATTTCTGGTGATGTAAGTTTAAAAGAAAAAAATGAAGAAATTGTGCGACGTGCGATTGAGGCATTTAAAAAGATTGATATTGTTGTTAACAACGTTGGTATCCAGTTTCCCCAGCAATCAATTACCGATATAACGGACGAACAATTTGATCACACGTTTAAAGTGAATGTGTACTCGCATTTCTACTTAACGAGAGCTGCTATGCCCTATTTAAAATCTGGAAGCTCTATTATTATGACATCCTCCGTCGTAACGTATGTAGGGGAACCACAGCTTGTTGATTATACGGCGACAAAGGGAGCGAACGTAGGATGGACGAGAGCTCTAGCGAAACAAGTCGGAAAGAACGGGATACGTGTAAATGCAGTAGCACCAGGTAAGATTTGGACGCCGCTTATTCCATCTAGCTTTACAGCAGATGATAATGCCTTACCAGTAGATAATGTAGTAGGAAGAGTTGGTCAACCTTTTGAGTTAGCACCCACGTATGTGTATTTAGCATCAGATGATTCTCGGTTTGTGACTGGCCAGGTTTTACATGTTGATGCAGGACAATCAACAAATAGTTAATGTAAATAGATTTAATCGAATACAAAGGCTCTCTAATTAGACAGAGAACAGCATGCTAGCAGATGCTGTTCTTTTTAGTTGAAAAGGAACTATGGTGTATCAACAAATCTAGTTTACGTAAAAGGACAGCGTGGTTGCTCGAAACTTAATGGGTAGAAAAAATAAATTAAATAAATTCATAAATACAGTTGACGGTTTATTAATAGAATGATATATTATTAATTGTCCTCTTAAGAGAGGCGCAAACAACTTACCATTTCTTTTTAAAAAAAGTTGTTGACTTTATACGAGAGAAAATGGTATATTAGTTGAGTCGCCAAGAGAGATCGAGGCGCAAACGAGTTCTTTGAAAACTGAACAAAAGCCAAGCGTAAAAAGAGATACAAGGTATCTCGTCAATGAAGTTAGACACAGCTTTAAATTGTGCAAATGAGCAAGTCAAACACTTTTAACGGAGAGTTTGATCCTGGCTCAGGACGAACGCTGGCGGCGTGCCTAATACATGCAAGTCGAGCGGACAGAAGGGAGCTTGCTCCCGGACGTTAGCGGCGGACGGGTGAGTAACACGTAGGTAACCTGCCCCTTAGACTGGGATAACTCCGGGAAACCGGAGCTAATACGGGATAATAAAGAGAATCACCTGATTCTCTTTTGAAAGACGGTTTCGGCTGTCACTAAGGGATGGGCCTGCGGCGCATTAGCTAGTTGGTAAGGTAACGGCTTACCAAGGCGACGATGCGTAGCCGACCTGAGAGGGTGATCGGCCACACTGGGACTGAGACACGGCCCAGACTCCTACGGGAGGCAGCAGTAGGGAATCTTCCGCAATGGACGAAAGTCTGACGGAGCAACGCCGCGTGAGTGAGGAAGGCCTTCGGGTCGTAAAGCTCTGTTGTGAGGGAAGAACAAGTACCGGAGTAACTACCGGTACCTTGACGGTACCTCACCAGAAAGCCACGGCTAACTACGTGCCAGCAGCCGCGGTAATACGTAGGTGGCAAGCGTTGTCCGGAATTATTGGGCGTAAAGCGCGCGCAGGCGGCTTCTTAAGTCTGATGTGAAATCTCGGGGCTCAACCCCGAGCGGCCATTGGAAACTGGGAAGCTTGAGTGCAGAAGAGGAGAGTGGAATTCCACGTGTAGCGGTGAAATGCGTAGATATGTGGAGGAACACCAGTGGCGAAGGCGACTCTCTGGTCTGTAACTGACGCTGAGGCGCGAAAGCGTGGGGAGCAAACAGGATTAGATACCCTGGTAGTCCACGCCGTAAACGATGAGTGCTAGGTGTTAGGGGTTTCGATGCCCGTAGTGCCGAAGTAAACACATTAAGCACTCCGCCTGGGGAGTACGGCCGCAAGGCTGAAACTCAAAGGAATTGACGGGGACCCGCACAAGCAGTGGAGCATGTGGTTTAATTCGAAGCAACGCGAAGAACCTTACCAGGTCTTGACATCCTTTGACCACTCTGGAGACAGAGCTTCCCCTTCGGGGGCAAAGTGACAGGTGGTGCATGGTTGTCGTCAGCTCGTGTCGTGAGATGTTGGGTTAAGTCCCGCAACGAGCGCAACCCTTGATCTTAGTTGCCAGCATTTAGTTGGGCACTCTAAGGTGACTGCCGGTGACAAACCGGAGGAAGGTGGGGACGACGTCAAATCATCATGCCCCTTATGACCTGGGCTACACACGTGCTACAATGGATGGTACAAAGGGCAGCGAAACCGCGAGGTGGAGCCAATCCCATAAAGCCATTCTCAGTTCGGATTGTAGGCTGCAACTCGCCTACATGAAGCCGGAATTGCTAGTAATCGCGGATCAGCATGCCGCGGTGAATACGTTCCCGGGTCTTGTACACACCGCCCGTCACACCACGAGAGTTTGTAACACCCGAAGTCGGTGAGGTAACCTTTTGGAGCCAGCCGCCTAAGGTGGGACAAATGATTGGGGTGAAGTCGTAACAAGGTAGCCGTATCGGAAGGTGCGGCTGGATCACCTCCTTTCTATGGAGTATTTACTCTAGTCGATGTATGACCTCGGGTCATATAGCGCTTTGGATCTTTTGTTCAGTTTTGGAAGAATTCCTCTTCCAATTGAAAATGCGAAGGTAATGGATACCACGCTAAGAACGCCACGTCCTGTGGCAACGCCTGGTACCTACATCCTGTAGGCATGGTTCTTTGAAAACTAAATCATAATCAATCAACTCAAATTAGTTTTGTTCATCGGTGTTACAACTGTTTGAACGAGACGTCAAGAATTCATAAACCTTTTAGGTTAACCAATTGACAAAGAGACCCGAGTAGATCAAGGATGGGAAATGCTTGATGGAAGGAGCGTAGTTCGCTACGTAACTGACAGAAAGACAGGAACCAGACGAAGAGATACGATGGGAATCTGAAGTGAAAATGGATAAGTTAGAAAGGGCGCACGGTGAATGCCTTGGCACTAGGAGCCGATGAAGGACGCGACGAACAGCGATATGCTTCGGGGAGCTGTAAGTAAGCTTTGATCCGGAGATTTCCGAATGGGGGAACCCACCATCCGTAATGGGATGGTACTCCTGCCTGAACACATAGGGCAGGGTGAGGCAGACCCGGGGAACTGAAACATCTAAGTACCCGGAGGAAGAGAAAGCAAATGCGATTTCCTGAGTAGCGGCGAGCGAAACGGAATCAGCCCAAACCAAGAGGCTTGCCTCTTGGGGTTGTAGGACACTCTATACGGAGTTACAAAGAAACGGAGTAGGTGAATTGTCTGGAAAGACAAGCCGAAGAAGGTAACAGCCCTGTAGCTGAAACTTCGTTTCCTCCAGAGTGGATCCTGAGTACGGCGGGACACGTGAAACCCCGTCGGAATCCGGGAGGACCATCTCCCAAGGCTAAATACTCCCTAGTGACCGATAGTGAACCAGTACCGTGAGGGAAAGGTGAAAAGCACCCCGGAAGGGGAGTGAAAGAGATCCTGAAACCGTGTGCCTACAACTAGTCAGAGCCCGTTAACGGGTGATGGCGTGCCTTTTGTAGAATGAACCGGCGAGTTACGATAACGTGCAAGGTTAAGCTGATGAGGCGGAGCCGTAGCGAAAGCGAGTCTGAATAGGGCGAGTGAGTACGTTGTCGTAGACCCGAAACCGGGTGATCTACCCATGTCCAGGGTGAAGGTCGGGTAACACCGACTGGAGGCCCGAACCCACGCATGTTGAAAAATGCGGGGATGAGGTGTGGGTAGGGGTGAAATGCCAATCGAACTCGGAAATAGCTGGTTCTCCCCGAAATAGCTTTAGGGCTAGCCTCGAGTGATGAGTTTTGGAGGTAGAGCACTGATTGGACGAGGGGTCCCCACAGGATTACCGAATTCAGTCAAACTCCGAATGCCAAAAACTTTAACTCGGGAGTCAGACTGCGAGTGCTAAGATCCGTAGTCAAGAGGGAAACAGCCCAGACCATCAGCTAAGGTCCCCAAGTATACGTTAAGTGGAAAAGGATGTGGAGTTGCTTAGACAACCAGGATGTTGGCTTAGAAGCAGCCATCATTGAAAGAGTGCGTAATAGCTCACTGGTCGAGTGACTCTGCGCCGAAAATGTACCGGGGCTAAACGTATCACCGAAGCTATGGCAATCCCAGTAGGGATTGGGTAGGGGAGCGTTCCAAGGACTGTGAAGCTAGATCGTGAGGACTAGTGGAGTGCTTGGAAGTGAGAATGCCGGTATGAGTAGCGAAAAGAGGGGTGAGAATCCCCTCCGTCGAAAGCCCAAGGTTTCCTGAGGAAGGCTCGTCCGCTCAGGGTTAGTCGGGACCTAAGCCGAGGCCGAAAGGCGTAGGCGATGGACAACAGGTTGATATTCCTGTACCACCTCGTATTTGTTTGAACGATGGGGGGACGCAGAAAGGTAGGGTGAGCGCGCCGCTGGCTGTGCGCGTCGAAGCATGCAAGGCTGGAACATAGGCAAATCCGTGTTCCGTGAAGGCTGAGCTGTGACCGTGAAGGACCCAAGGGTCCGAAATCCC
>NZ_SNUX01000004.1:781372-814527 GCF_004375095.1 Shouchella oshimensis
CCATGGCGTAAGCCAGTAAGACCCCTTAGAGATGATGAGGTTGATAGGTCAGAAGTGGAAGTGTGGCGACACATGGAGCGGACTGATACTAATCGGTCGAGGGCTTATCCTAAATTTCTTGAGTTTGAGTATGATGATATGATTTAGTTTTGAAAGAATCACCGATTCTTTTTAACAAGAAGGGACTATTCCCTTTTAGAATGAGTTTTACAAAGAGAAGCAAGGGATTTGCGGAAGTGACGATAGACTTGAAGGAGCGTACTCGCGTACGTGACTGAAAAGGAAAGAGGAAACTGACAAAAAAGCCCGACGCTTATCTGAAGTAAAAAATGTCTGGTGGCAATAGCAAAGAGGTCACACCCGTTCCCATGCCGAACACGGTCGTTAAGCTCTTTTGCGCCGATGGTAGTTGGGGGCTTCCCCCTGTGAGAGTAGGACGTTGCCAGGCATATGAGAAAGACACCTGAAAAGGTGTCTTTTTTGCGTAGAAAGAAAAGCGCAAAAGAGCTACGCTTCGGCAGGAGCGAGCCAAATAAAAAAGTAATCATATGAAACGAGCACAATAAAAAAAGAACAACAAGAAAAAGACATCGAAGAGAAAGCAGCGTACATCCCCCTGTGAGACGAAAGAGTTGTTTTCGTGAAGCCTCATGGGAAGCATCGGGAACCCATCAACAAGAGGAACCCCCTCGAAGAAAACCACCGTGGAGCAGTAGGACGTTGCCAGGCAATCAGAAGACACCTGAAAAGGTGTCTTTTTTTTTTGTAGAAAGAAAGGCGCAAGAGAGCTGGAATCTTGAGAGAGATGAGACACTAATTACAAGTGTGGTCTTAAAGGAACCCACATAAGCAGTAGAGAGCTTATTAAAGAATAAAGCTAATCATAGGGGATTAATACTAGACATCACCCGTTTCATGGCATAAGAGGCTTGTAAACGACTTTTAAATGAATCAGGCTTTCGACCTCGATAATAAGTTAGGTTAGCGTTGAAGTAATTTAGTGAGAACAACATGTTGACTATCTTTTTCTACAAGGTCTAAGAAATTCTTAATGAACGGCATTTCGTCGCAATCCAATGTATGCAGTCTTTCTCCCCACCATTCTGTTTCATAGCGACAAATCATGCTGAGATTGTAGAGAACAAGATAGTAGACCATTAAAGTGGGAAGCTTCATGTACTCTGTTTTGGCTGAATGGAGAGCATATGTGTTTTCATTTACAAATAAAAGAGGACTAATGTTTCGTTCTTTTAGTACATCAATAGGGTGTAAGACAATAGTTTCCCTCTGTTCACTAATGTTTAACGAATGGTTGTACCCATAGCTAATTAAATAATCCTTAAAACGTTCAGCTGTCATATGGTAAGCATCAAGCACACTAGAAGGAAATGTGAGTGTTTGATTTTCGTGAAGCGTTCCGTAGTAATAAGGTTGTTCAGAAAGCAGATGAACAAAAGCATCTTGCATCGGTGGTAGTTGTTTAAATAAGAGAGCCATGGAGTATTTATCAGAATATTGATTTGGTTTCATGTGAAACATTTTTTGCATTAGATGTGGAAACAAACCATCTTGTTGTACTTTTACTTCATCGGCTAAAAACGAATAGCCTTGCTTTTTTCTTTTTCGTGTTGAGACACCGTGAGACAATACAGATGATTTTGCTGGGTAGTCTGGGTCGTATTTAAGAATGCAGGCTTTTAGAAGCTGAGAGACTCCGTAAAATAAAAGCATCGGCTTTATCGCTACAGGAGCTTGTTTAGCCTGAGTGTAGTAAAGCTGACCATGTTGAATATGATACATAAATCGGTAAGAATTCATGTAGCTCTTTGAAGAGGCAACATCTTCTTTTTCAATAAGCTGGTACTGTTCTTTTAGAAAATCTTGTGTAAAGCTGGCCGATTCGAAAAAGGTAAAATCATTCATAGAGGGATCCATCCTTATGTATAGTGAATTCAGAAAAGTGCTACTTAAACCCTTGTCTTGACAGTAGTTTGCCCAGTTGATAAGCTACTAATAATATTTTCTGGCTTTTTTAAGGGGGCAAATACGATGTGGGACGATAAATTTAAAAAAGAAGGCTTAACATTTGATGATGTTTTGCTTTTACCGGCTAAATCTGAAATTCTTCCAAGAGATGTTTCAGTCGCAACAAAGTTAAGTGATAATGTAAAGTTAAATATTCCAATTTTAAGCGCTGGGATGGATACGGTAACGGAATCGGAAATGGCTATTGCGATTGCTCGTGAAGGTGGTATGGGGATTATTCACAAGAATATGTCCATTGAAGAGCAAGCGGAACAAATTGACAAAGTCAAACGTTCAGAAAGTGGTGTTATTACAGATCCATTTTTCTTAACGCCGGATCGACAAGTATTTGATGCTGAGCACTTGATGGGTAAATATCGTATCTCAGGTGTACCTATCGTAAACGAATCTCAACACTTAGTAGGGATTCTTACAAATCGCGACTTACGCTTTATTGAAGACTATTCCATTAAAATTGATGATGTTATGACGAAGGAAGGTCTTGTTACAGCCCCGGTTGGAACGACTTTAGAAGAAGCAGAGAAAATTTTACAAAAATATAAGATTGAAAAATTACCACTTGTTGATGATGAAGGTGTGTTAAAAGGGTTAATTACCATTAAAGATATTGAAAAAGTAATTGAATTCCCTAACTCAGCTAAAGACAAGCAAGGTCGTCTTCTTGTAGGTGCAGCCATTGGTGTGTCTGCAGATGCTGATGTTCGTATTGAAGCGGTTGTAAAAGCAGGTGCCGATGCAATTGTCATTGATACTGCACACGGTCATTCACAGGGTGTGTTAAATAAAGTAGCTGATGTAAGAGCTAATTATCCTGACCTAACCATTATTGCAGGGAATGTTGCTACTGCTGAAGGCACAAAGGCATTGATTGAAGCTGGAGTTAGTGTAGTGAAAGTGGGAATTGGTCCAGGGTCTATTTGTACAACACGTATTGTTGCTGGAATTGGTGTTCCGCAAATTACCGCAGTGTATGATTGTGCGACCGAAGCAAGAAAACATGGTGTACCAATTATTGCTGATGGTGGGATTAAGTACTCTGGAGATATTACTAAAGCATTAGCTGCTGGTGGACATGCTGTAATGCTTGGTAGCTTGCTGGCAGGTGTTTCTGAGAGCCCTGGTGAGACTGAAATCTATCAAGGTCGTCAATACAAAGTTTATCGAGGCATGGGTTCCCTGGGAGCAATGGAAAAGGGAAGTAAAGATCGTTATTTCCAGGAAAATAATCAAAAGCTCGTTCCAGAAGGTATTGAAGGACGTACATCTTATAAAGGACCGTTAGCAGATACGGTTCACCAGTTAGTTGGTGGTGTTCGTGCTGGTATGGGTTACTGTGGAACGGCTACATTAACAAATTTAAGAGAAGAAGGCCAATTTGTCCGGATCACTGGTGCAGGCTTAAAAGAGAGCCACCCACATGATGTACAAATAACAAAAGAAGCGCCAAATTATTCGTTATAATCGACAAACTTTTGACCAATAGATAGGGACTTCCCTATCTATTTTTTTGTATGTTAGCATGATACAATAAGAAACATGTGTAGAAATAGTGGAGGTGTCATTTTTGAAAAGAAATAACCGAGCGAAGTGGGCAAGAATGTCTTTGTTGTTCACGTTGGTTTTAGCTCTAGTAACAGTACCTTATCAAAAAGCAGATGCAAATACAATTAATGTTGATGCGTCGGCTGCAATTATGATAAATGGAGATACAGGTCAAATCCTTTATGAAGATAATATAGATGAGCAGTTAGCTATCGCAAGTATGACAAAAATGATGACTGAGTATTTATTATTTGAAGCGATTGAAGAAGGCCAAGTTTCTTGGGATGATACTGTTCAAATTGAAGATCATTTATATCCTTTATCTCATCAGGGCGGTCTTTCAAATGTAATGCTACGCTCAGATTATGATTATACGGTGAAGGACCTTTATGAATCAATGGCTATCTATTCTGCAAATGCGTCAACAATGGCACTTGCTTCTCATATTGCTGGATCAGAATCGGCATTTGTTCAGCAAATGAATGAAAAAGCAGCAGAATTAGGTCTTGATCATTATGACTTTGTTAACTCAAGTGGATTACCGAATTCTAGTTTAGATGGTCATCATCCAGACGGGACCCCAGCAGATGCGGAAACAACTATGTCTGCTCGTTCTGTTGCACAACTTGCTTTTCATCTTTTAAATGACTACCCGGAAGTATTAGAAACAGCAAGTATTCCTTTTGCTGAATTTCAAGCGGGACCAGATGAAACCGTGAATATGCCAAACTGGAATCAAATGTTACCAGGTATGAGTCATGAATATGAAGGCGCAGATGGATTAAAAACGGGTACAACCGATGCTGCTGGGAACAGTTTTACAGGAACAGCCTTACGAGATGGTACACGACTGATCACCGTTGTAATGAATGCAGGAGATCCACAAATTAGAACTGAACGTTTTGATGAAACAGCAAAATTGTTTGATTATGGATTTGATCAGTTCGAAGACATTACTGTTGTGGAAGAAGGCCAAGAGCCCGAAGACAATACGTTTACTGTTAGTGGCGGGAAAGAAACAGAGGTCTCAGTCGTCACTTCTGAAAACTTGAATGTATCAACCCAAAAAAATGCAAATCAGGACTACACGCTTGAAGTCGTCCTTGATGAAGAGCTCTTGAATGAAAACGGAGAACTTGTCGCACCAATAAGCGAAGGCGAGCGTATTGGTACGTTAAAAGTGAACTTTGATGATCCAACGGAATACATTCAAGGAACACAGTTAAGTGGAGTTGCATTAGTTGCAACAGAAGATATCGAAGAAGCTGGTTGGTTTACAATGTCTATGAGAGGTATCGGTTCATTCTTCTCAAGCATGTGGACGAGTCTTACTGATACTGTATCTGGTTGGTTTAATTAAGAAAATGAAAGAAGCAGTTCTATTGTGGCTGCTTCTTTTTTCACTATTCGGGTACGTAAATGAAAGAGGGAGTTGATAAAATGAAAGTGGCATTGTATCAAGGGGACATCGAACTTGGTGATGTGAAGAAAAATAGTGAACGTGTTGCAGCGTGGATGAAACAGCTTTGTAAAGAGAAAAGTGTGAATTGTGTTATTTTACCCGAATTATGGTCTTCAGGTTATGCGTATGATCAATTAGAGCAGATAGCGTCTCAAGAAGAAGAAACAAAAGCCTTTATGGTTGAACTTGCTAACACGCATAAGGTGCATATAATTGGAGGATCAATCGTTACAAAAAGAGAAAATAAGTTTTACAATACAGCTCTTGTTTATAACAAAGAAGGGGCATTGATTAATCAATATGATAAAGTGCATTTAGTGCCAATGCTAAACGAACCCGACTTTTTTGCAGCTGGCCAAGAACCGCCTCATTTGTTTACTTTAGATGGGTTAACGATAGGCACAATGATTTGCTATGACCTACGTTTTCCTGAATTAGCAAGAAAACTAACGTTAGCAGGTGCAGATGTGTTAGTCATTCCAGCTGAGTGGCCAAGAGCAAGAACCGCTGTATGGCGTACGTTGCTTCAAGCACGAGCGATTGAGAACCAAGTATACGTTATTGGCGTTAACCGAATAGGTTCTGATACCCAAACTGCCTACGGTGGTCATTCAGTGGTCATTCGTCCAAGTGGTGATGTAATAGAAGAAGCAACTGAAGATGAAGGAACAATTCTTGCAACGTTAAAGAAAAAGGAAGTTGAACAGATTAGAGAAGATATTCCATTATTAAAAGATCGTAAACCTTCTCTTTATTGAGAGAGATAGCTGCAAAATAGGGAGGGTAAATCCGTGTTAACGTTAAATGAAATCATGAAATTAGATATCATGAAGCCTGCTACCATTAAAACAGCTGTTAATCATGTAGGCAATAAACAAGTGGAGTGGGTCTCTATAACCGAGGCACCAGTAGAGAACTTT
The DNA here is from genome assembly GCF_004375095.1 of Shouchella oshimensis. Classification (NCBI taxonomy): domain Bacteria; kingdom Bacillati; phylum Bacillota; class Bacilli; order Caryophanales; family Bacillaceae; genus Shouchella; species Shouchella oshimensis. The sequence continues at coordinate 787,343 of NZ_SNUX01000004.1, forward strand.
ATACGTAAACACGAACTTGTTCTAACAACAGGTATTGGTTACGGTCATGATCCAAAACAATTTTATGAGTTTGTATCTGATGTGATTAAATCTGAAGCTGCTGCGTTAGCGGTAGCAACAGGTCGTTATATATTTGAATTATATGAAGATGCGAAAGCATTAGCAGAAGAACATGAATTACCCATTCTATTTTTGCCATGGGAAATACGATTTGCTGACCTAACACAAGCGGTTACTGCTCGCTTGTTAGATCAGAAGCAAGAGCACCTTCAATTTACGCAACATATTCAACAAGAATTACTCTCCCTTACTCTTGCAGGCAATCGTTTGTCAACTATTGCTGACCATGTTTCAAACTGTATGGCAGTACCCATTGTGATAACAGATCATGCCGGTACATTGAAGGGAAAAAGTCATCTCGTTTCCCATTCATTTGAAAAGAAAGTACGACATGCAGTAAACGATGTGAGAGCATTTGATTTCTCAAGCGAACACCATCCTCTTGAAAGCAAAATTCAAGAAATTGTTGTGGAAAAGGATACGTTATACGTATTACCAATTATCCAAACAAATCATGATATTCAAGGCTATATGTTCACAACGCCATTAAGTGAATCAGACAAGGTGGATGAACAAAGCTTTTTCATCATTTTAGAGCATACAGTAACGGCCGCGGCTTTTTGGTTCTTACAGGAAAACGCTGTTCAAGAGGCGGAGGCACGAATTCGAGACAATTTTGTTGCCGATTTAGCTAATGGCATTCACTCAAAACCTTTATATGCAAAAGCACGTGCATTTGGCTACAATTTGCATTTATCTTATCTTGCAATCGTTGGCTTTCCCCATAATTTCGAGACGTTATTTTCGAAAATTGGTCAAACGGCTACTTATGAAGAATGGTTATCGAGTATGATTCATTACATTGAGGAAGAAATTTATTTTGCAGGTTCAACGATTGAACGAGGGTGTATGTCAACTTTTTTAGATGGTCAATTAATCATCTTCCTAGAAGTTTCTGCTGAAGATTATAAAGCAACGGTCAATAGTTTTTTGGACTTATTATACCGAAGATTGGATCATTTATTACCTGATGTTGAACTTACTTGGGCAATAGGAGATGCAGCCATTGAGCCCAATAGATTTGCAGCTCGTTTTGCAGAAGCCAAGCAAGCCCTGCAATTAGGTTTGGGTCGACTTGGTAAAGGAAGTCGAATTTATTTCAGCGATACGAAAATTGATCGAGTCATGTATAAAATTGGAACAGTTGATGAAATTCAAGAATTAATCAAAGGATACGTTCAACCGCTTATTGATTATTCGATAATGAGAGAAATTGATCTACTTGAAACCTTTATAGTATACCAGCGAAATCAAAATAAAGTGTCACAAACAGCCCGTGTTTTACACCTTCACCGTCAATCTTTATTATATCGACTTAGAAAAATTGAAACCATTACAGGTTTATCTCTTGCAAATCCTGATAACCTTTTTTTGTTGGATTTATGTATCCGTACGTATCAAATAAAGAAGAATATGGAGACACCTCAGATGTAGGTGTTTTTTTTATGGAATAAGATCTGACGCTCAGAATCCTTGCGACTAAAGGAAAAAAGGGAATGGAGAGAAAAATGTATAATGAATATACCTAATTTTCATACATTTTTTCCATTACGTTCAATAGAGGGTCTCTATATACTGTAAGTAGAGATTAGCTTGCATCTTTAAGGAGGCCAGAAAATGTTCCCGTTCACGTTAGAGGAGTTTCAAGCACGAATTGCGAATACAAAAAAGAAGATGGAAAAAAGGGGTATTGATGTCTTACTTATAACGGATCCAGCTAATATGAATTACCTCTCTGGTTTTAACGGCTGGTCCTTTTATGTTCATCAAATGTTAGTCCTACTCATTGATGAAGAACAGCCCATATGGCTTGGTAGAGGAATGGATGCAAATGTTGCGAAGCAGACAACATGGCTTATGCATGAACGGATCATCTCTTATCCCGACTATTTTGTCCAGTCTCGAGAAGAGCACCCAATGGATTTTATCGGCAAGGTTCTTTCCGATATTGGTCAATCGAATCGATCCATTGGTGTTGAGATGGATACGTATTACTATACTGCTCAAGCTCATCATCGCTTAAAAGAAGCTTTACCAAATGCAACTTTTGTCGATGCTACCAACCTCGTAAACTGGGTCAGAATCATAAAATCAGAGCAAGAGATCCATTATATGAAGCAAGCGGGAAAGATTGCTGCTAAAGCTATGTATGCAGGTATGAATGCCATTCAAGCCGGTGCAAGAGAATGTGATGTTGTTGCTGATATTTACCATGCACAACTCTCAGGAACGGATGAAGGTGGTGGGGATTACCCAGCTATTGTTCCGTTGTTACCTGCTGGAATAAAAACAGGTGCTCCACATATTACATGGACGGATCAACGTTATCCTAGTGAAGAAACGGTTATCATTGAACTAGCAGGTTGTCATCAGCGCTACCATGCTCCTTTAGCCCGAACGATTACAATTGGAAAACCACAGCAGCGTGTTTCAGATGTAGCAGACATTGTTGTAGAAGGGTTGAACGAAGTGATGGCATTTATTAAACCTGGCGTAACGTGTGAACAAGTAGAGGCAGTCTGGCAAAAAACTATTAATCGATATGGACTAAAGAAGGAGTCTCGCTTAGGTTATTCAACAGGTTTGAATTATCCACCGGATTGGGGTGAGCATACTGCAAGCTTACGAAAAGGGGATCAGACAGAATTAAAAGAGAATATGGCGTTTCATGTGATTCCTGGTATGTGGTACGAAGATTTTGGCGTCGAGATTAGTGAATCGATTCGGATCACAAAGGATAGTTGTGAGCTTCTTGCAGATTTTCCTAGACAGTTATTATCGAATACGTCGATTGACTCTGCATCGTAATCAAAAATAAGGGGATGAGAGATTTGACAGAACAACACAAACCGACAATAGCAACCCAAGCCGTTTGGGCAGGAGAAAAAGAGTATCTTGTACATGGCGCAACTCAAGTGCCAGTTATACCTAGCGTTGCATTTGGTTATGACGACATGGATGAGTGGTATGAAGTTGCAATTGGACGCAAAAAAGGTCATATATATGGACGAAATACAAATCCAACTGTGCAAGCATTTGAAGATAAAGTTAAAGTATTAGAAGGTGCTAACGCGGCGACGAGTTTTTCTACGGGAATGGCCGCCATTTCTAACACGTTATATACCTTTCTTCGCCCTGGTGATCGTGTTGTGACAATTAAAGATACGTATGGGGGAACGAATAAAATTTTTACAGAATTTTTGCCAAACATAGGTGTGGATGTGCAGTTTTGTGAAACTGGCAATCATGAACAACTAATAGAAGAAACCGCAAAAGGGTGTAAAATTTTATATTTAGAAACACCGACAAATCCAACTGTGAAAATTACGGATATAAAGAAATGTGCCCAAGCAGGCCATCAAGCAGGAGCATTAGTGGTTGTCGATAATACATTCGCTACCCCAGTTAATCAAAATCCGTTGCAACTTGGAGCCGATCTTGTTCTGCATAGCGCTACGAAATTTTTAGGTGGTCATGCAGACGCATTAGGCGGTGTCGTCGTAGGCTATGATCATGCCCTGATCGAAGCCATCTATCATTACCGTGAAATTAACGGTGCAACGATGGATCCATGGGCCGCTTACCTTCTATTGCGTGGTATGAAAACGTTAGATCTGCGAGTAAAGAGACAGGCAGAAACAGCAATGAAGCTCGCAACGTATTTAAAGACAGTTGAAGGGGTAGAACAAGTCTTTTATCCAGGTCTTGAAGACCATCCAAATCATACTATTGCAAAAGAACAAATGTCAGGCTTTGGTGGTATGTTGAGTTTTGCTGTTACTGGAGGAGTGGATACAGTTCGTCATTTATTGCCGAAATTACAGTATGCTAACCGAGCGGCTAATTTAGGTGCTGTAGAGACGACAGTAGGTCCTGCAAGAACAACAAGTCACGTGGAATGTACACCAGAAGAGCGTGCAGCCATGGGCATACCAGAAGGGCTCATACGTGTATCATGTGGGATTGAAGATGCAGATGATATTATTCAAGATTTTAAACAAGCATTTAAGGCAGTGGAAGTAGGCGTTTAAGGTGGAAGTGTTAAAAGCATATGCCCTTAAAATGGAAGATCAGCTTATTGAGTGGCGACGTCATTTGCATCGATACCCCGAATGTAGTTTTCAAGAAAAAGAAACCTCTGCTTTCGTCAAAAAGCAACTAGAAAACATACCGGGAATGACCGTTTTTCAGTCAAACGTTGGCTATGGGGTAGTAGGGACACTATCGAATGGGGTTGGACCAACCATTGCTTTACGTGCAGATATGGACGCATTACCCATTCATGAGGAGGCAGATGTCTCCTTTTCTAGTGAACATCCAGGGATAATGCATGCGTGTGGTCATGATGCTCACACGGCTATTTTACTAGGTGCTGCAACGTTGCTTGCAGAACAAATCAATCATACATCAGTAACAGGTACAATCAAATTTGTGTTCCAGCCAGCAGAAGAATCGACGGACGAAACGAATAGATCAGGTGGATTGTATTTAGTAAAAGAAGGTGTGTACGACGATGTTGATATGGCATTCGCTCTCCACATGTGCCCGTGGCTCACACCCGATGCCATTCAAGTCTACAAAGGACCAGCGATGGGCAGCTTCGATGTGTTTAAAGGAACGATAAAAGGGACTGGTGGACATGGCGCATATCCTCACTTAGGAACAGATCCAGTCTGGCTTCTATCTCAAGTTTTGCCTGCATTATATAGTTTACAAAATAGACTCGTTTCGCCGTTAGAAGCGGCTATATTAAGTATAGGCATTGTTCAAGGTGGAAGGGCTAACAATGTGATTCCGTCAGAGGTATACGTGGAAGGAACCATCCGTTGTTACTCGGCAGCTACACGAACCTACTTAATAAATGAAATTAGAAAAGCGTTTACACTAGCTAATGTATTCGGGGGAGAAGGAACTTGCCTAATAGAGTCTGGTGAGCCTGCTCTTGTAAATAACGGTGAGGCTATTGATGTCATTGTCGACACCGCTAAAGCGCTTTACCCAAATGATCGTATCGTGGATGCTCCCTATGGTATGGGGAGTGAGGATTTTGCCTATACAGCAGAAAAGACGCGAGCAGCTATGTTCTTTTTAGGATGTAAACCAGAACATGGTCAATATGATTTACACACGCCGCTTTTTCAAATTGATGAAGCTTGTCTGAAGAAAGGGGCGACATTGCTAGCTTCAACAGCGTTGGCTGCATTACAAGGAGGAATTGACAATGAAGCTTAAATTAGCATTACTCGGGTTTGGAGTGGTCGGGCAAGGCCTTGTGGAGCACCTAATTCAACATGGTGAGAAGGCCAAAAAAGAGGTTGGTTTTCATCCAGTGGTTGTTGCCATCTCTGATTTTAAGAAGGGATCTCTCTATGATCCGGAGGGTCTTGATTTAGAGCTACTACTTCATACATTAGAAACCACAGGTTCCCTTGAAGATTATCCTCAGTCAAAAGGTTTAATTCGTGATCTTGATGCCATTGCAACCATTATTGAAAGCAACGCAGATGTCATTGTTGAAGCTACTTATACAAATGTAAAAACAGGAGAGCCAGCTATCACTCATTGTAAGACTGCATTTCAACATAAAAAGAGCGTTGTGATGACGAATAAAGGCCCTATCGCTCTTGCATTAAAAGAGCTTGAGAGTCTAGCAAAAGAAAACAACGTGTTTCTTGGCTATGAGGGAACTGTTATGAGCGGAACGCCGTCATTACGACTTCCAAAGACAACATTAATTGGAAATAAAATTACGAAGATTAGTGGAATTTTAAACGGCACAACCAATTATATGATTACACAAATGGAAAAAGGCTTTTCGTATGAAAGTGCCTTAAAGGAAGCACAAGAAAAAGGATATGCAGAGGCAGATCCAACGAATGATGTAGAAGGTTACGATGCCATGTACAAAGTCGTTATCCTAGCAAATGCTGTCATGGGTAAGGATATTACTGTAGAACAAGTGGAGCGAGAAGGGTTAAATACTTTAACTCGAGAGGCTATCTTAGCGTCAAAGGAAAAGCAATCATGTTGGAAGATGCTCGGAACGGTGGAAGAACGAGAAAACGGTGTTGTACACGCATCTGTGAAGCCCGTTGAAATTCCTCTTACTCATCCTTTAGCAAGCATTGGCGGGGCAACAAATGCCATTACGTATTCATGCAATATGTCTGGTGATATTACGTTAACAGGAGCTGGGGCAGGGAAAAGAGAAACCGGGTATGCTCTTTTTATTGACTTAATTTACTGTCATCTGCACGTGCAAAGTCAATCAAATACGACGATGATAAATTAGGAGGTTATTCCTATGAAGGTAGATTTGAAGCGTCAGAAAATGTTTGTAGCAGGTGACTGGGTTGAACGGGAACGTGTACTGGAAGTACGCAACCCAGAAGATGATGATTTAATTGCAGTTGTTCCGCGTGCCTCCCGAAAAGATATGGAAGAAGCAGTAGAGTTAGCAAAGAAAGGTGCTCAAGTATCTGCACATTTACCTGTATATAAGCGAATGAATATTTTAAACAAAGCAGCTGATTATGTAGAGACACACAAAGAAACGTATGCTAAAACAATCGCTCTAGAGGGCAGTAAGACGATTACAGAAGCAAGAAAAGAAGCTGGCCGATGTGTGGAGACGTTGCGGTTGTCAGCAGAGGAAGCGCGAAGAGTAACAGGTGAAACCATACCGTTTGACCAATCTGAGGGGGGAGTTGGACGATTCGGGTATTATGAACGAGTCCCGTTAGGCATTATTGGTGCCATTACGCCATTCAACGATCCGTTAAACTTAGTTGCTCATAAGATTGGTCCAGCAATTGCTTCTGGAAATGCGATTGTTGTAAAACCAGCAACAGCAACGCCTCTTAGTGCTCTCTTTCTAGCAGAAGCATTTGATTATGCAGAGCTACCAAAAGGGATTCTCTCTGTTATTACTGGTATAGGATCTGAGGTTGGTCAAGTATTAATGACTCATCCAGATGTACGGATGATTTCATTTACAGGTGGGATGGAAGCTGGATTAAAGATTGCCAATCAAGCAGGATTAAAAAAGAAAAGCATGGAACTTGGTTCAAATTCTCCTGTTATCGTACTTGAGGATGCTTCACTCGAAGAAGCTATACCTTCATGTGTAAGTGGTGCTTTTTGGGCTGCAGGGCAGAACTGCATCGGTGTGCAGCGGATTTATATTGATCAATCCATTTATAAAGAGTTTAAAGATCAATTTGTGAAAGAGACAAAGCAGTATCGTCTTGGTCCAAAGCTTGATGAATCAACGAGTATGGGACCGTTGATTAATGAAAAAGAAGCAAAGCGTGTGGCCTTTATGGTGGAAGATGCAGAGCGGACAGGTGCAACCATTCTTACAGGTGGCAAACGAGATGGGGCTTTTTATGAGCCTACTGTGCTTGAAAATGTTCCAGAAGATTGTCATTTAGGAAGAGAAGAAGTATTTGGCCCTGTTGTTTTGCTCTATTCTTTCCAAACCCTTACAGAGGCCATAGAAAAAGCGAATCAAACAGACTACGGTTTACAAGCTGGTCTTTTTACGAAAGATTTACATCGCGCTTTTACCCTTATTAAGCAACTTCACGTTGGTGGTGTGATGATTAACGATAGTACAGACTTTCGCATTGATGGGATGCCATTTGGCGGTACAAAACAATCAGGTGTGGGGCGGGAAGGTGTGAAATTTTCTATACACGAAATGACTGAAGAGAAAGTGATTTGCTTTAAGCTTGCTTAGAAGACAGTAAAAGGATTGAAGGGAATAGCCTTCAATCCTTTTTTGTATAAAGGTGGAAATGGTGCTTAACGTGTGGATGAGAAAGCCTGTTTCTTTAAAACCTGTTATAGGCGTTATCATGAGAAAATATGGTCTGGTTTGGTTTTTGTCATTATGAACAGAACATGTTAAACTAATGAGAATTAACAGAAAAGATCAAAAAAGGAGAACATCTATGAAGAAATTAGTCGGAACGATAACGGTTGCAGGAGCAGTACTTGTATTAGCAGCCTGTGGAAATAATGAAACATCAGGCGGAGAAACAAATTCAACAACGAATGATGGAAATACGGAAATCGTTACATACGATATTGCGACAGATAACAATTTTGTTCCATTTGAATTTATTGATTTAGAAACAAATGAGTTAACCGGTTTTGACATTGAATTGATGGAAGCGATTGCAGAGGAATCGGGATTCGAAGTGAATTTTCATCAAATGGATTTTAGTGGCGCTCTGTCAGGAATTGAACAAGGATCCTATGATGCAGCCATAAACGGCATGAGCATCACAGAAGAACGCAAGCAGAATATTGATTTTTCTGATCCATATTACGAGTCAGGTCTAGTGTTGGCCGTTGCACAGGACGATGATACAATTCAGTCCATTGATGATCTCACTAGTGATCATAAAGTTTCTACTAGACTATCTTCCACAAGTCAAACGTATCTTGACGAACAGACAGATGCAGAGGTTGATGCGTATCCGGAAATTACAGAGGCCTATCAAGCATTAATTGCTGGTCACGTCGATGCGGCACTTTATGATATGCCGAATGTACAATATTTCATTCAGCAGCAAGGAGAAGGCTCAATGAAGATTGTAGGTGATTTGTTAACAGGTGAAGATTACGGTATTGCTTTTCCAAAAGGGTCTGATTTGGTTGACGATGTCAATGAAGCATTAGCGACGTTGATGGAAAATGGCACATACGGAGATATTTACGAAACCTATTTTGGAGAAAGACCTGAAGGAATGTAATTGAAATCGAGTTGCTCATACAACAAGGTGAGCAACTTTCTTAATTGAAAGGAAGAGGTAGAATGGATTTTGATTTTGGTGCCTTTCCATTTTTAGTAGAAGGGTTAAAGTTAACAATTATTATTACGCTAGTTGGTGTGTTTTTTGGAAGCATCATTGGTTCCTTAGTAGGTCTTATGAAACTTTCTCGCTTCAAGCTGATAAAAGCTGTTGCAGTAGTTTTTGTAGAAATTATTCGAGGTACACCGCTATTAGCACAAATCTTCTTTATTCACTTTGGGATTCCTGGTATTTTTGGTGTCCGGTTCGATCCACTATACACAGGAATTTTTGTTATTGCGATTAATTCAGGCGCATATATTGCCGAAATTGTCCGTGGGGCGATACAATCAATTGATAAGGGACAGATGGAAGCAGGGCGTTCTTTAGGTTTAACAGGAACACAGACGATGCGGCATATTGTATGGCCACAGGCAGTAAAAGTAATGATTCCTCCTTTTGGGAATCAATTTGTCATTAGTTTAAAAGATACATCGCTCTTATCAACGATTGCTGTTGCAGATCTGATGTATCAAAGTAGAACCTATACCGGAATTTCCGCATCTTATTTTGATACATACTTACTCGTTTGTTTATTTTACTTAGCTATAACGATACCAGCTTCTATTTTATTACGTTATATAGAACGGAGACTTGACCACTAATGATTACTGTAAAGAATTTATATAAAAGCTTCGGAAAAAATGAAGTGTTAAAAGGGATTTCAACAACCATTCACGAAAAGGAAGTTGTGTGTGTGATTGGCCCATCGGGATCAGGAAAGAGTACTTTTTTGCGCTGTTTAAACCGGCTTGAAGAAATCACCTCTGGGGAAGTGTATATCGAACAGGAGAACATCGCTGATCCACGTACAGATTTAAATCGAATTCGTCAAGAAGTAGGGATGGTCTTCCAGCATTTCAACTTATTCCCTCATAAGACCGTTTTAGAAAATATTACACTTGCTCCACTCAAAGTGAAAAAGGCAAAAAAGGAAGAAGCGATTGATGTGGCATTGGCATTGCTTGAAAAAGTGGGTTTAAGTGACAAAGCCGATGATTATCCTGCAAGCCTGTCTGGCGGTCAAAAGCAACGAGTAGCGATTGCACGTGCGCTCTCCATGAATCCAAAAGTGATGTTATTTGATGAGCCCACATCAGCACTTGATCCAGAGCTTGTTGGCGATGTTCTCGGAGTCATGAAGGAGCTCGCTTTAGAAGGAATGACCATGGTCGTTGTGACGCATGAGATGGGTTTTGCACGAGAAGTAGGAGATCGAGTATTCTTTATGGATGACGGGAAGATTGTAGAAGAAGGCACGCCCCAACAACTATTTGATGAAACACAGCACGAACGGACAAAGACCTTTTTGAGTAAAGTGCTATAGAAAAAGAGACTGTGCGAAGGTAACATCGGGTAGTGGAACGGCATTAGTCAATCAGACCCTTTTTAAGGGTCTACTATTTTTTATTCAGTTAGCGTGATGTGTTGGATATCAAATCTTTGAGAGACCAATTATATGTTAGAAGTCAAAAAACCGTTGCAATAAGATTGAACAATTATTAAAATGACTGAATTATTATACATTTTAAGTTGATTGCGAAAAATTGCTTACAATGAATGGCATCTGTGACAATTCATTGTTAAAGAATGTACAAAAAGTGTTTAAACGGCTTGAGAAAGTACAAAGTCTTTAAGTACTAAGTGATTATTCTACTTAAAGATAAATAAGTCACATATTTTTTAATTAGAAAGGTAGCGTCTATGATATATGAAGACTTAATGAATAAATTAAATCAGCACGTTTCAAGAAACAAAAATTTACAAGAAACTACGAAGGAAATATTCAAAGATTATAATTGTGATCATATTTACACTCATAGTTTCAATGTAGCAAAATTAGCTAAAGAATTAGCTGAAATAAATAATTTGGATATTGAGGCTGCTTTTACTGCTGGATTGCTCCATGATATTAGCGGAATTATTCCAAATAACAAGCGGATTTCAATAGCAGAAGATATGAACATTCCTATTCTTGTAGAAGAAAGGAAGTTTCCATTGATAATTCATCAAAAAATTTCTGAAGTAATTGCAAATAAGATTTTTAACGTAAATAATAAGCAAGTTTTAAGTGCTATTGGATGTCATACTACTTTAAAGGTCAAATCAAGTAAATTTGATAATATTCTATTTGTTGCTGATAAAATAGAATGGGATCAAGCAGGTAGCCCACCATATTTGGAAAAAATTTTAGAATCAATTGATATCTCAATTTACCATGGGTCATATGCTTATATTAACTTCTTGATGAATCAAAAAGACCAACTAAAAGTAGTTCACCCTTGGCTTTTAGAAGCATATGGTGATCTAACTTATAAAATCGGTAAAGACACGAACGAAAACAATCTTAAGACCCTTATGTAGTCTCCAATAAAGAATGAAGAGATACGAAGCTTTATTGATAAACCAGTTAATGGGTCACCTTTTCTCCACGTCTTCCGAATAAATAAGCGCTATATCAAAAATGCTCCCTCCAACGGTTTCACTTTTCAGTGTTTACTTTGAAGGGAGCAAATTATAATTGTGTTCACGACACATCTTTTTACGATTTATGCTTATTTAAGAATATGCGGGCTCCATAGTGCCAGCTGTAATCTCTTCCATGTAGTGACATGCGCCTTTGTGGCCTTCCTTCATATCTTCAGTTGTACGAAGTTCAGGGTTTTCCGTACGACACTTGTCAGTAGCAAATGGACAACGTGTGTGGAAACGGCAGCCACTTGGTGGATCAATTGGTGAAGGAACGTCACCTTTTAAAATAATACGATCTTTTTTCGTATTAGGGTCCGTACTAGGAATGGCTGATAGCAATGCCTTTGTATATGGGTGTTGTGGATTATCAAACACAGACTTTTTATCGCCCATTTCAACGATTTTTCCAAGATACATAACGATCACTCGATCAGAAATGTGACGAACAACCCCAAGGTCATGTGAAATAAATAAATACGTTAATTTACGTTCTCTTTGTAGCTTTTTCAGCAAGTTAATAACTTGTGCTTGGATCGATACATCAAGTGCAGATACAGCTTCATCACAAATAATTAACTTAGGATTAACTGCTAACGCACGAGCAATTCCAACCCGTTGACGCTGGCCACCACTAAATTCATGAGGGAAGCGATCAATTTGGTGTTCACCTAAACCTACTGTTTTCATCAGTTCGCGAATAATACCATCATGCTCTCTAGCAGGTGCAATGTTTTGGATTGTTAACGCTTCTGATAGAACCTGTCTGACTGTCTGACGCGGATTAATGGATGCGTATGGATCTTGAAAGATAATTTGCATATCATCGCGCTTTTTCCGCATCTTTCCACGATTTAAAGAAAGAATATCTTCACCTTCAAATTCAACCATACCTTCAGTTGGTTCGTCTAAGCGAAGGATAGCACGGCCGGTTGTAGATTTCCCACAACCAGACTCCCCTACAATCGAAACTGTTTCACCTTCATTTAATTCGAATGAAATATCATCAACCGCTTTAACATGGTTGATTGTACGACCAAGGAAGCCGCCTTTTATCGGAAAATATTGTTTTAAATTAGCTACTTTTAGTAACGTATTCGGCACGAACATTCACCTCCGGACCTTCCCATTTGTCTGTATAAATCCAGCAACGTACTTGACGCCCATCTTCTTCTGTTTGCAATTCAGGAAGTTCTTTACAGATGTCACTTGCAAACGGACAACGTGGTGCAAAACGACATCCTTTTGGCATGTCAGCCGGTGCTGGTACAGAACCTTTAATAATGGTTAAATCTCCTTCAACATCTTCATCATGTTTCGGTAAGGAGTTCATGAGACCTACCGTATACGGATGTCTAGGGTTTTTAAATAAATCATTAATTGGTGCATATTCGACAACTTGTCCACCATACATAACGGCAACATTGTCACACGTTTCAGCGACGACACCAAGGTCATGGGTAATCATAATAACGGACATGCCTAATGTATGCTGTAGTTCTTTAATCAGTTCTAAGATCTGAGCTTGAATGGTAACGTCTAAAGCCGTTGTAGGCTCATCAGCAATAAGTAGCTCTGGTTTACATGCAAGGGCAATAGCAATCATAACCCGTTGACGCATACCACCTGAAAGTTCAAATGGATATTGATCAATACGCTTCTCAGGAGAAGGAATGCCTACGAGCTTAAGCATTTCAATTGAACGTTTACGCGCTTCTTTTTTTGATAAATTTTCATGAATTTGAAAGGACTCACTAATTTGACGGCCAACTGTAAACGTAGGGTTTAAAGAAGTCATTGGCTCTTGGAAAATCATTGAGATTTCATTTCCACGGATTTTTCTCATTTGTGCTGGTGATTTCTCGGATAAGTCTTCTCCTTTAAAAAGAATCTCTCCTCCAACAATTTTTCCTGGATGAGATAGCAAGTTTAAAATCGATAGAGAAGTGATACTTTTACCAGAACCAGATTCACCAACAATACCGATTGTTTTCCCTTTTTCAACATCAAACGTAACGCCATCAACAGCTTTTACTTCAAGCTGTTTAGTGAAAAAAGATGTACGCAAATCACGGACTTGTAGGATTGCATCTTTACTCAATCGTCTCACACCTTTCTACGATAAATTCTATTATTCTGTTTCAACTCTTTTATTTACAAGACGATAAGCAATGTCTACTAAGAACATAACAAGAACAAACAATAGGGAAGCAACTAGAATACCACCTTGCATAACAGGAAAATCACGGTTACTAATGGCATCAACAATCATTCTTCCCATGCCGTTAATCGCAAAAACACTTTCTGCTAGTACGGCTCCACCAAGTAAGCTACCGAAGCTCAAGCCTGTAACAGTAATAACAGGGATTAACGCATTTTTTAGAGCGTGCTGATAAATAACAACTTGTTCTTTTACCCCTTTTGCACGAGCTGTACGAATATAATCTTGATGAATGACTTCAAGCATACTTGAACGGGTCATTCTGGCAATGATTGCCGCACCAGAGATCCCTAGCATAAAGACAGGTAAAACGATCTGACTAAAGCTACCCCAGCCAGTAGGACTAAACCATTCAAAATTAATCCAGTTACCAAGAACCGGGACATTACCTAAAACAAACCATTGAATTAACACGAGACCAAGCCAGAAGTTCGGCATTGACATCCCGAATAGGGCAACAACCATAATCGCTGAGTCACGGAATGAACCGTGTTTAGTCGCTGCTAACACACCAGCAATAATGCCTAGGAAAATACTTAAAATAGTACTATAAAAAGCAAGTTCAACGGTTACCCAGATGCGGTCACCAATCATTTCTGATACAGGTAACCCACTACGTAAAGAATTACCTAAATCAAGCTGAACTAAATTAGTCATGTATCGAAAGTATTGAACAGGGTAAGGATCATTTAAGCCTAAACGTTCATTAACCGCTTCAATTTGTTGCGGTGTAGCTGATTCACCAGCAAGAACTTGGGCTGGGTCACCAGGAATAAAATGCATTAATGAGAAAACGAGTAATGTAACGCCAATAATGACGGGTATTAATTGAATAAGTCGACGTACGATAAATTTAAGCATTCTTACACCTCTCTTCTTAGCTTATTTTGTCGATTTCGGATCAAGTGCGTCTCGCAATCCATCACCAAATACATTGAAGGCAAGTACAAAGACAACAATGGCTAAACCAGGAGCATACGTTAAATGTGGAGCTTGGAACATGTACTCACGTCCTGTATTTAACATTGCACCCCATTCAGGAGATGGTGGAGCAGATCCTAAACCTAAGAAGGATAAGCCTGCAGCTGATAAAACGCCTGTAGCGATAGATAATGTAGTTTGAACAATTAATGGTGACATTGTATTTGGTAAAATATGTTTAAAGATAATTCGTGAATCTGACGCTCCAAGCGCACGAACGGCGTCAATATATTCTAATTTCTTTACTGCTAACGTTGACCCTCGAGCAATTTTTGCGAAGACCGGGAATGAGCTAACGGCAATGGCAAGAATGATATTATTCAAACCAGGTCCTAATGTAGCCACAATTGCTAATGCAAGAACAATACTAGGGAAAGCAATTAAAACATCCATAATACGCATAATAATAGTATCAATGAAGCCACCGTAATAAGCTGATACAATTCCTACTATGGTACCAACGGTTCCAGCAATTGCAACAGAGACAAAACCAATTTGAAAGGTAATGCTCATTCCGTGAAGAATTCTAGAAAATACGTCCCGACCATGATGATCGGTTCCAAACCAGTAATCTGCTGATGGACCTTGTAGACGGACTGCATAATCTTTGTCATCAATACCGTATGGAGCGAGCAGCGGTCCAATAAGTGCAATGATACCTAAGATGATAATAAGAGATCCACCGAAAACTGCAGATTTATTTGACAATAATCGGCCTAAAAAAGCTTTCCAGTTTCTAATCCAAGGCTTTTGAGGTTTTACTGGAATCTGCGCTTGGCTATTCGTTTCCTGAGACATGTCCAACTTCCTTTCTTTCTAAGCGTTATTCGCATCGTCTGATTATACACTAGCCTAATTTAGAAAAACAATCAGATTTTATAATCTTAATATAGTATTTTATAGGAAGAGTCCCATTACTTCAAAGGGAATTTTTAGATTTTCTCTAATAGTAGAGATTGTTTATTCACAATTCTATATAGAATCAATGAAACAAGACTAAAGTCATTTAATTTGTTTATTTCTGATAAATTAATTGAGAAACATTATCGAAGTTTCTTATTTAATAGGATGAAAGTGGAAATAAATACGATATAAGGATATAAGTATGTACTAGGAACAATAGGTTGTATAATTGTTTAAAAATTTTGTTGATATTCTTGAATAATAGTGTAATATATTATGTAGTTTAGCTTGTTTTACAGAAAACTCACACTAGTAACAAAGGGAGGATACATCTTATGAAAAGAAACAAAGCACCTTTTTATGCAGTACTTGCTCTTACAGCTACTTTAGGCCTTGCTGCCTGCGCCGATGATGGACAAGGGGACGGCGGTAGCTCTAACGGAGATAATGGTGAAGATGCAACAGGAGAAGCAGTTGAAGGCGGAGATTTAGTTCTTGCTGAACAATCCGATATTGTAGGTCTTGATCCACACCAAGTAAACGATGTTCCATCTGGTCACGTTCAGTACCAGGTTTATGAAGGATTATTAACATTTGATGAAAACATGGACCTTCAAAACAGACTAGCTGAAGATTACAGCTGGAATGATGAAGGAACTGTACTTACGTTTCAACTTAGAGAAGGCGTGACGTTCCACGATGGCGCAGAATTTAACGCAGATGCTGTAAAAGCAAATATTGAGCGTATTACAGATGAAGCAGTTGGTTCTCAGCGTGCGTTCTTATTTGAAGGAATTGAAGAAATTAACGTTCTAGGCGATTATGAAATCGAGTTTGTTCTTGAAGAGCCAGACGTAGCATTCTTATTCAGCTTTGCACATAGTGGCGGATTCATGATCAGCCCTGACGTCATTGAAGAAGATTACGCTGCAATGGAAGATGGTCAACAGCCTTATACTGCTGTTAACGCTAATCCTGCAGGTACTGGTTACTTTAAATATGAAAGTGGTACAGTAGGAAGTTCAGATCTAGTATTTACGCGTAACGACGATCACTGGAGTGGCGAGCCTGCTATTTTAGACTCTGTTACATTCAAAACAGTTCCTGATACATCAGCTCGTTTAGCGGAGCTTACAACTGGAGATTCTCATTTTATTACTCTAGATGCTGCTGGTTTAGCACAGCTTGAAGGTATTGGCGATGCTGGTCTTAAAGTAACAGATAGTATTTCTGGTTCTTATTTCGGATTTAATACAGAAGTTGAGCCATTTGATGATGTACGTGTACGTCAAGCGATCGCAATGGCTGTTGATAAAGAAGTTGTTATTGACAACTTATTAGAAGGTTATGGCTTCCCAGCTAATTCTCCAGTAGCACCTGGTGTTATTGGTCACGACGAAAATGCAGAAGCATTACCATTTGATGTTGATGCGGCGAAAGAATTATTAGCTGAAGCTGGCTATGAAGATGGTTTCTCAACAAGCATTATGACAAATGATTCACCAGCACGTATTCAGTTAGCTGAGTACATGCAGTCAGCGCTTGCTGAGCTAAACATTGAACTTGAAGTACAACAAGTTGAGTGGGCTACTTACCTAGAAGATACTGCGAAAGGTGATCACGAAATGTTCATCCTAGGCTGGAGTTCAGCAACTGGTGATGCGGACTATGCACTTGCTCCTCTTTACCATACTGATAACTTTGGTTCTTCAGGTAACCGTGCGTTCTATTCAAACGCTGAGCTTGATGAGATTCTTAACGAAGCAGTAGCTGAAGTAGACGAAAATGCACGTATGGATCTTTATGCGCAAGCACAAGAAATTGCAAATGAAGAAGTACCACTAGTCTTTACTCACTACACACAATACCTACACGGTGTTCGTGACCAAGTTCAAGGCATCATTGTTACACCTACAGATAACTGGGTATTAAACGAAGCTCACTTTGTTGAGTAAGTGTACCTTTGAAAAAACTGTCGATTAATCGACAGTTTTTTCTTGCTTTCCTAATTAAAAGGGTGTATGATTGTCTTTGTCAGTTGATACGGAGGAATACCCAAGTCCGGCTGAAGGGATCGGTCTTGAAAACCGACAGGGGTGTCAAAGCCCGCGGGGGTTCGAATCCCTCTTCCTCCGCCATTTTTTTATAACATGCACACGACCCCAGATGAGCGGTCGTTTTTTTGTATCTATAGAGGGGCTGAAAACGTGGTCATTCAAGGTGATGAAGAGTGGATGGAATATGCGCTAATCGAAGCAAAGCAAGCACTTGTATATGAGGAAGTCCCGATTGGTGCTGTTATTGTAAAAGATAATAAAGTGATTGCATCAGCATTTAATTTAAGGGAAACGGACCAGCTTGCAACGGCTCATGCAGAGATTTTGGCTATTCAAAAAGCATGTAATGTTCTAGACACGTGGCGCTTAGAGGAATGCACTTTGTATGTAACGCTAGAACCGTGTCCTATGTGTGCAGGAGCTATTGTTCAGGCACGGATTCCTAAAGTGGTATTTGGCGCATCTGATTATAAGGCTGGCTGTGCTGGTACATTAATGAATTTATTAGAAGAGCCGCGCTTTAATCATCGCTGTGACGTGATAAGTGGTGTGTTAGCAGAAGAAAGTGGGCAACTGTTATCTTCTTTTTTTAAAGGAATTCGCATGAAAAAGAAACAAGCAAAAAAAGAATTTGAACAGTAAAACATTGCGTTTTCAACATAAATCACGTATACTTAGAGTTGCGCTATTTTACTAGTGCAATTAACGATGTTTACACTTTGCCGTGCTAGACGGGGAGGTAGCGGTGCCCTGTAACTCGCAATCCGCTGTAGCGAGGTTGAATTCCTTTTTGAGGTTTCGGCTTTGTAAGGACTGCCCTAAGTAAGTGGTGTTGACGTTTGGGTTCTGCGCAACGGAAACCCATGAACCCTGTCAGGTCCGGAAGGAAGCAGCAGTAAGTGGATCCTTTCGTGTGCCGCAGAGGTGCCTGGATCGAGCTAACTGCTTAGGTAACGCTTATGAAGTTGTTATCGAAAAAAGGTGCACGGTATTTAATTATAGAATAACCAAAAGCTCGCTAGAAATGGCGGGCTTTTTTTCTACTGTTTTTATTTAAATAGATAACCAGCGCTTTATTCGTTTGACAGGAAACGATATAATAAAGGCATGACTCTGAAAGGTTGGATGAGTACATGAGCTATCAAGCCCTTTATCGTGTATGGAGGCCTCAGTTGTTAGAAGATGTAGTAGGTCAGGTTCATATTACGAAGACATTGCAAAATGCGTTACTTCAACAAAAAATGGCTCATGCTTACCTGTTTTCCGGTCCAAGAGGGACGGGGAAAACAAGTGCGGCAAAAATTATTGCAAAAGCAATTAATTGCGAGCATGCACCAGTTGCTGAGCCATGCAATGAGTGTAGTCGTTGTAGGGGAATTACAAATGGTTCTATTATTGATGTAATGGAAATTGATGCTGCATCAAATAACGGTGTTGATGAAATTCGTGATATTCGAGAAAAAGTAAAATATGCACCAACAGAAACCGATTACAAAGTCTATATTATAGATGAAGTTCATATGCTTTCCACAGGTGCTTTTAACGCCCTTTTAAAAACCCTAGAAGAACCACCTGCTCATGTTATCTTTATTTTGGCGACTACAGAACCTCATAAAATTCCACTCACGATCCTATCGCGATGTCAGAGGTTTGATTTTAAGCCAATTACAAATGAAGAATTAGTGTCTCGCATGAAGCGTATCCTTGATCATAATGGTCAAGCTTATGATGAGGATGCAATTGATTTGATTGCACAAGCAGCTGACGGTGGGATGAGGGACGCGTTAAGTTTGCTGGATCAAGCAATCTCTTTTTCAGGAGATCGTGTAGCCGTGAAAGATGTGCTTGTTATAACAGGCTCTGTTTCGAGAGAGGCATTAAATAATTTAGTAGGCGCTTTAGCACAAGATAACGCAAGGCTCGCACTCGAAACAATTGATGAGACTTTAAGGAATGGGAAAGATCCGAAACGTTTGCTAGAGGATTTGATTTTATATTTTAGAGACTTACTTCTATATAAGACAGCCCCTGAAGCGCATCATTTATTAGAAAGAGCGAAAGTGGAAGAATCGTTTATCGCTGTAGCGAAGCAGTATGAGGTGTCGAAACTGCATAAGGTTATTCAAAAGTTAACGAGTAGCCAGCAAGAAATAAAGTGGGCACTGAAACCGAAAATTATTTTGGAGATGGCGATCATTAATGTGATGGAAATAGAGGATGCTCCTTTAGTTCCCCAACAAAACCAAGATGTAGAAGAGTTAAGACAGCAAATAGAGAAGTTGCAAGCACAGCTGAAACAAGGGCCACCTATTGCAATTGAAGAACAACAATCAACACAACGTAAACCACAAACTCGTCCAAGATCTAGTGGTGGAAAAGGTAAGTCGCCGATTACGGCTCAAGTGAAAGAGATTGTTGCCACAGCCGATAAGAATGAGCTACAAGAAACCATTAGCAAATGGGCGAATGTAAAAGAACAACTAAAAGGGATTAGTGTTCCGGCTCATGCGTGGTTAAACGATTGTAAGCCCGTAGCAGCGTCTTCCTCAAAGATCCTCTTGGCGTTTCAAAATGAAATGCATCGTGATATGATGGATACAAAGTTTCGTGATGTTCTGAACCAAGTGCTTCAACAAGTATATGGTGGACGATCGAATTTTTCCACATTGCTACAATCACAGTGGGAACAAGTAAAAACAGATTATATGAAAGACAAAGAGAATGAACAACCACAAGATCCCTTTATGGAGGAAGCTGTAAAGCTTGTTGGTGAAGATTTAATAGAAGTGATTGATTCTTAAGGAGCTGATTTTATGAAGAACATGGGTAATATGATGAAGCAAATGCAAAAAATGCAAAAGCAAATGGCAAAAGCACAAGAAGATTTAAAAGAAAAAACAGTTGAAGCGACAGTAGGTGGAGGAATGGTGACTGTTGTCGCATCTGGTGACAAACGAATCTTAGAAGTGAAGATCTCTGAAGATGTTGTTGATCCTGATGATATTGAAATGCTACAGGATTTAGTAGTTGCTGCAACCAACGAAGCGTTGAAGCAAGTTGATGAGTTGGTTGAGCAAGACATGGGGAAATTCACTAAAGGGTTAAATATTCCGGGAATGTTCTAGGAGGCAAGCGGATTGCAATATCCAAAACCAATAGCTAAATTAATCGAGGGGTTTTCGCGCTTGCCGGGTATTGGACCAAAAACAGCAAGTCGTTTAGCCTTCTATGTTTTAGATATGAAGGAAGACGATGTGTTAGATTTTGCAAAAGCACTTGTTCATGCCAAGCGAGATTTAACGTATTGTTCTGTATGTCATAGCATAACGGATTCGGATCCGTGTCAAATTTGTGATGATGCCCATCGAGATCAAACAACTATTTGTGTTGTTCAAGAATCGAGGGATCTGATTGCAATGGAGAAAATGAGGGAATACACTGGCTTGTATCATGTTCTTCACGGATCGATTTCACCAATGGATGGAATTGGACCGGAAGATATTAAAGTCGCTGAGCTTATTAAAAGGTTACAGGAAAATGGTCAAGTGGAAGAAGTGATTATTGCAACGAACCCTACAATTGAGGGTGAGGCTACGGCAATGTACATTTCCCGTTTAATAAAGCCTACTGGAATAAAGGTAACTAGATTAGCACATGGCTTACCTGTTGGTGGAGACTTAGAATACGCGGATGAAGTCACATTATCAAAAGCAATAGAAGGTCGACGCGAGTTGTAGGTGGTCAGAATATGATTGGAAGACGAAAAAAAGGCGCTCTTCGAAAAGAAGAGGATCAACGTTTATACTATTATGTCGATGCGATGAAAGAGCAATTGGACTACAAAAGAGGGTTGCTGGAACATAGTTTAGATGCATCAGAAGACATGCACTTTGATGTACAGCGTGCAGAAATGTTGTACTCATTCTTGCTTAGAGAAGCAAGAGTGCGCCATGAACGGAAACGAAAATAAAAAGAAAGAAGCTCCTGTTTGTGCAGGAGTTTTTTTATTAAGAAAAAATAAAGTTCTATTTGGTGACTCTATACATATAGTAAAGCAAGACGAGCTATCGGTTAGGAGGGGTTGTGTTTGGGCGATTGGGTGTTGTTATTGCTGGGAGCGCTGGTTATTTTATTACTATTGGTAGGAGCCTCGATTAAGCCATTTCGATTTGTCGGACGTTTAGGGGTGAAATTTATTATTGCGGCTTTGTTTCTTTTTCTATTTAATTCATTAACAACGATGACAGGTCTTTTTGTGCCGATTAATTTAACAACTACAGCGGTTGTTGCTTTGCTAGGATTGCCAGGTATGTTGCTGCTAGTCGCGGTTCAGCAACTTATTTTATAGGACAAAGCCAACGGAATTAAAAAATCTTTTAAACAACTAAAATTTTAGTTGTTTATTTTGTGTCGCTATGATATATTATTACTTGTCCTCTTAAGAGAGGCGCAAACAACTTACCATTTCTTTTAAAAAAAGTTGTTGACTTTATACGAGAGAAAATGGTATATTAATTGAGTCGCCAAGAGAGATCGAGGCGCAAACGAGTTCTTTGAAAACTGAACAAAAGCCAAGCGTAAAAAGAGATACAAGGTATCTCGTCAATGAAGTCAGACACAGCTTTAAATTGTGCAAATGAGCAAGTCAAACACTTTTAACGGAGAGTTTGATCCTGGCTCAGGACGAACGCTGGCGGCGTGCCTAATACATGCAAGTCGAGCGGACAGAAGGGAGCTTGCTCCCGGACGTTAGCGGCGGACGGGTGAGTAACACGTAGGTAACCTGCCCCTTAGACTGGGATAACTCCGGGAAACCGGAGCTAATACGGGATAATAAAGAGAATCACCTGATTCTCTTTTGAAAGACGGTTTCGGCTGTCACTAAGGGATGGGCCTGCGGCGCATTAGCTAGTTGGTAAGGTAACGGCTTACCAAGGCGACGATGCGTAGCCGACCTGAGAGGGTGATCGGCCACACTGGGACTGAGACACGGCCCAGACTCCTACGGGAGGCAGCAGTAGGGAATCTTCCGCAATGGACGAAAGTCTGACGGAGCAACGCCGCGTGAGTGAGGAAGGCCTTCGGGTCGTAAAGCTCTGTTGTGAGGGAAGAACAAGTACCGGAGTAACTACCGGTACCTTGACGGTACCTCACCAGAAAGCCACGGCTAACTACGTGCCAGCAGCCGCGGTAATACGTAGGTGGCAAGCGTTGTCCGGAATTATTGGGCGTAAAGCGCGCGCAGGCGGCTTCTTAAGTCTGATGTGAAATCTCGGGGCTCAACCCCGAGCGGCCATTGGAAACTGGGAAGCTTGAGTGCAGAAGAGGAGAGTGGAATTCCACGTGTAGCGGTGAAATGCGTAGATATGTGGAGGAACACCAGTGGCGAAGGCGACTCTCTGGTCTGTAACTGACGCTGAGGCGCGAAAGCGTGGGGAGCAAACAGGATTAGATACCCTGGTAGTCCACGCCGTAAACGATGAGTGCTAGGTGTTAGGGGTTTCGATGCCCGTAGTGCCGAAGTAAACACATTAAGCACTCCGCCTGGGGAGTACGGCCGCAAGGCTGAAACTCAAAGGAATTGACGGGGACCCGCACAAGCAGTGGAGCATGTGGTTTAATTCGAAGCAACGCGAAGAACCTTACCAGGTCTTGACATCCTTTGACCACTCTGGAGACAGAGCTTCCCCTTCGGGGGCAAAGTGACAGGTGGTGCATGGTTGTCGTCAGCTCGTGTCGTGAGATGTTGGGTTAAGTCCCGCAACGAGCGCAACCCTTGATCTTAGTTGCCAGCATTTAGTTGGGCACTCTAAGGTGACTGCCGGTGACAAACCGGAGGAAGGTGGGGACGACGTCAAATCATCATGCCCCTTATGACCTGGGCTACACACGTGCTACAATGGATGGTACAAAGGGCAGCGAAACCGCGAGGTGGAGCCAATCCCATAAAGCCATTCTCAGTTCGGATTGTAGGCTGCAACTCGCCTACATGAAGCCGGAATTGCTAGTAATCGCGGATCAGCATGCCGCGGTGAATACGTTCCCGGGTCTTGTACACACCGCCCGTCACACCACGAGAGTTTGTAACACCCGAAGTCGGTGAGGTAACCTTTTGGAGCCAGCCGCCTAAGGTGGGACAAATGATTGGGGTGAAGTCGTAACAAGGTAGCCGTATCGGAAGGTGCGGCTGGATCACCTCCTTTCTATGGAGTATTTACTCTAGTCGATGTATGACCTCGGGTCATATAGCGCTTTGGATCTTTTGTTCAGTTTTGGAAGAATTCCTCTTCCAATTGAAAATGCGAAGGTAATGGATACCACGCTAAGAACGCCACGTCCTGTGGCAACGCCTGGTACCTACATCCTGTAGGCATGGTTCTTTGAAAACTAAATCATAATCAATCAACTCAAATTAGTTTTGTTCATCGGTGTTACAACTGTTTGAACGAGACGTCAAGAATTCATAAACCTTTTAGGTTAACCAATTGACAAAGAGACCCGAGTAGATCAAGGATGGGAAATGCTTGATGGAAGGAGCGTAGTTCGCTACGTAACTGACAGAAAGACAGGAACCAGACGAAGAGATACGATGGGAATCTGAAGTGAAAATGGATAAGTTAGAAAGGGCGCACGGTGAATGCCTTGGCACTAGGAGCCGATGAAGGACGCGACGAACAGCGATATGCTTCGGGGAGCTGTAAGTAAGCTTTGATCCGGAGATTTCCGAATGGGGGAACCCACCATCCGTAATGGGATGGTACTCCTGCCTGAACACATAGGGCAGGGTGAGGCAGACCCGGGGAACTGAAACATCTAAGTACCCGGAGGAAGAGAAAGCAAATGCGATTTCCTGAGTAGCGGCGAGCGAAACGGAATCAGCCCAAACCAAGAGGCTTGCCTCTTGGGGTTGTAGGACACTCTATACGGAGTTACAAAGAAACGGAGTAGGTGAATTGTCTGGAAAGACAAGCCGAAGAAGGTAACAGCCCTGTAGCTGAAACTTCGTTTCCTCCAGAGTGGATCCTGAGTACGGCGGGACACGTGAAACCCCGTCGGAATCCGGGAGGACCATCTCCCAAGGCTAAATACTCCCTAGTGACCGATAGTGAACCAGTACCGTGAGGGAAAGGTGAAAAGCACCCCGGAAGGGGAGTGAAAGAGATCCTGAAACCGTGTGCCTACAACTAGTCAGAGCCCGTTAACGGGTGATGGCGTGCCTTTTGTAGAATGAACCGGCGAGTTACGATAACGTGCAAGGTTAAGCTGATGAGGCGGAGCCGTAGCGAAAGCGAGTCTGAATAGGGCGAGTGAGTACGTTGTCGTAGACCCGAAACCGGGTGATCTACCCATGTCCAGGGTGAAGGTCGGGTAACACCGACTGGAGGCCCGAACCCACGCATGTTGAAAAATGCGGGGATGAGGTGTGGGTAGGGGTGAAATGCCAATCGAACTCGGAAATAGCTGGTTCTCCCCGAAATAGCTTTAGGGCTAGCCTCGAGTGATGAGTTTTGGAGGTAGAGCACTGATTGGACGAGGGGTCCCCACAGGATTACCGAATTCAGTCAAACTCCGAATGCCAAAAACTTTAACTCGGGAGTCAGACTGCGAGTGCTAAGATCCGTAGTCAAGAGGGAAACAGCCCAGACCATCAGCTAAGGTCCCCAAGTATACGTTAAGTGGAAAAGGATGTGGAGTTGCTTAGACAACCAGGATGTTGGCTTAGAAGCAGCCATCATTGAAAGAGTGCGTAATAGCTCACTGGTCGAGTGACTCTGCGCCGAAAATGTACCGGGGCTAAACGTATCACCGAAGCTATGGCAATCCCAGTAGGGATTGGGTAGGGGAGCGTTCCAAGGACTGTGAAGCTAGATCGTGAGGACTAGTGGAGTGCTTGGAAGTGAGAATGCCGGTATGAGTAGCGAAAAGAGGGGTGAGAATCCCCTCCGTCGAAAGCCCAAGGTTTCCTGAGGAAGGCTCGTCCGCTCAGGGTTAGTCGGGACCTAAGCCGAGGCCGAAAGGCGTAGGCGATGGACAACAGGTTGATATTCCTGTACCACCTCGTATTTGTTTGAACGATGGGGGGACGCAGAAAGGTAGGGTGAGCGCGCCGCTGGCTGTGCGCGTCGAAGCATGCAAGGCTGGAACATAGGCAAATCCGTGTTCCGTGAAGGCTGAGCTGTGACCGTGAAGGACCCAAGGGTCCGAAATCCCTGATCCTCCGCTGCCGAGAAAAGCCTCTAGTTAGAATACAGGTGCCCGTACCGCAAACCGACACAGGTAGGCGAGAAGAGAATTCTAAGACGCTCGGGAGAACTCTCGTTAAGGAACTCGGCAAAATGACCCCGTAACTTCGGGAGAAGGGGTGCTCTATTAGGGTGTTAAAGCCCGAGAGAGCCGCAGTGAATAGATCCAAGCGACTGTTTAGCAAAAACACAGGTCTCTGCGAAGCCGTAAGGCGAAGTATAGGGGCTGACACCTGCCCGGTGCTGGAAGGTTAAGAGGAGGGGTTATCCCGTAAGGGAGAAGCTCTGAATTGAAGCCCCAGTAAACGGCGGCCGTAACTATAACGGTCCTAAGGTAGCGAAATTCCTTGTCGGGTAAGTTCCGACCCGCACGAATGGTGCAACGACTTGGATACTGTCTCAACGAGAGACCCGGTGAAATTATAGTACCTGTGAAGATGCAGGTTACCCGCGACAGGACGGAAAGACCCCATGGAGCTTTACTGTAGCTTGATAGTGAGTGTTGGTACCATTTGTACAGGATAGGTAGGAGCCTTGGAAGCCGGAGCGCTAGCTTCGGTGGAGGCGTCGGTGGGATACTACCCTGATGGTGCTGACATTCTAACCTCGACCCGTGATCCGGGTCAGGGACATTGTCAGGTGGGCAGTTTGACTGGGGCGGTCGCCTCCTAAACAGTAACGGAGGCGCCCAAAGGTTCCCTCAGAATGGTTGGAAATCATTCGTAGAGTGCAAAGGCATAAGGGAGCTTGACTGCGAGACCTACAAGTCGAGCAGGGACGAAAGTCGGGCTTAGTGATCCGGCGGTGCCGTATGGAAGGGCCGTCGCTCAACGGATAAAAGCTACCCTGGGGATAACAGGCTTATCTCCCCCAAGAGTCCACATCGACGGGGAGGTTTGGCACCTCGATGTCGGCTCGTCGCATCCTGGGGCTGAAGTAGGTCCCAAGGGTTGGGCTGTTCGCCCATTAAAGCGGCACGCGAGCTGGGTTCAGAACGTCGTGAGACAGTTCGGTCCCTATCCGTCGCGGGCGTAGGAAATTTGAGAGGAGCTGTCCTTAGTACGAGAGGACCGGGATGGACATACCGCTGGTGTACCAGTTGTTCCGCCAGGAGCATCGCTGGGTAGCTACGTATGGACGGGATAAGTGCTGAAAGCATCTAAGCATGAAGCCCCCCTCAAGATGAGATTTCCCATGGCGTAAGCCAGTAAGACCCCTTAGAGATGATGAGGTTGATAGGTCAGAAGTGGAAGTGTGGCGACACATGGAGCGGACTGATACTAATCGGTCGAGGGCTTATCCTAAATTTCTTGAGTTTGAGTATGATGAT
>NZ_SNUX01000004.1:814537-879537 GCF_004375095.1 Shouchella oshimensis
CCATGGCGTAAGCCAGTAAGACCCCTTAGAGATGATGAGGTTGATAGGTCAGAAGTGGAAGTGTGGCGACACATGGAGCGGACTGATACTAATCGGTCGAGGGCTTATCCTAAATTTCTTGAGTTTGAGTATGATGATATGATTTAGTTTTGAAAGAATCACCGATTCTTTTTAACAAGAAGGGACTATTCCCTTTTAGAATGAGTTTTACAAAGAGAAGCAAGGGATTTGCGGAAGTGACGATAGACTTGAAGGAGCGTACTCGCGTACGTGACTGAAAAGGAAAGAGGAAACTGACAAAAAAGCCCGACGCTTATCTGAAGTAAAAAATGTCTGGTGGCAATAGCAAAGAGGTCACACCCGTTCCCATGCCGAACACGGTCGTTAAGCTCTTTTGCGCCGATGGTAGTTGGGGGCTTCCCCCTGTGAGAGTAGGACGTTGCCAGGCATATGAGAAAGACACCTGAAAAGGTGTCTTTTTTGCGCAGAAAGAAAAGCGCAAAAGAGCTACGCTTCGGCAGAAGCGAGCCAAATAAAAAAGTAATCATATGAAACGAGCACAATAAAAAAGAACACCATGAAAAAGACATCGAAGGGAAAGCAGCGTGCTTCCCCAGTGAGACGAAAGGGTTGTTTTCGTAAAAGCTTCATGGGAAGCATCGGGGATCTATCAACGAGAGGAACGTCCTCGAAGAAAACCACCGTGGAGCAGTAGGACGTTGCCAGGCAATCAGAAGACACCTGAAAAGGTGTCTTTTTTGCGTAGAAAGAAAAGCGCAAAAGAGCTACGCTTCGGCAGAAGCGAGTCAAACAAAAAAGTGGTCATATGAAACGAGCACAATAAAAAAGAACACCATGAAAAAACATCAAAGGAAAGCAGCGTGCTTCCCCAGTGAGACGAAAGGGTTGTTTTCGTGAAGCCTCATGGGAAGCATCGGGAACCCATCAACAAGAGGAACGTCCTCGAAGAAAACCACCGTGGAGCTAAGGGACGTTGCCAGGCAATCAGAAGACACCTGAAAAGGTGTCTTTTTTTGTGTAGAAAAAAAGCGCAAAAGAGCTGCGCTTCGACAAATTTACTATATAATGAAGCAAGAACACGTTAATTGTGTTTATAGGACAGTAAAAAGGGCTAAAGAGAAATAGATTTGTTCAAATAGATAGAGGAGGATCGAGAATGAATGATTTTACAGAACCACTTTTTGGAGAAGTAGCTATGTTACCGTTTGAAAAGCGACTCTTTCAAACAAAGGAAGTTAGAAAATTAAAGTTTATTTCTCAATTTGGTGGAGCATCGCTCATCTCTCCCTTGAGTCATTCACTGTTTGAACACACTTTAGGAATTTGGAAGCTTACTGCTATCTTTTTCCCTAATCATCGCTTACTCCGGGCTGGAGCAATTTTGAGTCAAATAGAGGGTATCCCTTTCGGATCTGCCATACACTCCCTATTCACTATAAATGAAAAAGAAAGCATGTTTAAAAACACCCCCTTTCATTCAAATGAGATTCACCTTATTCTGCAAGAGGAAAAATTAGATTGGGGAGCCGTGGAAGAGGTAGCAAGAAAAAGCCCTTTTTTGCATGGAACGAAGGAAAACCTTGGTTTAATTGGTCTAGATCGTGCACTACGTACATTGTATATGGTAGGTAGGTTAAAGCAGAAACCTAGCCATTATGTTAGTCACTGTTGCGTTAATGAAAGAGGTTTACATTGTTCAGCTGAAATGGCGAAGGAATTTGTTACTGTTATGATGGATACAGAACAACTCCTTTCCTGTAAAGAGTTCGGAGCAATTGATGCGGTCATTTCAGAGGCGATTAAATGTGATTGGGCAGAAACGGGAGAAGAATGTGACACCTATAGCCGTCTGAGCGATTGGGAAATCCTATGTATTTTAAAAACATCTCTTTCGGTCCGAGCACAATACTTAATTCATGCCCTGTTAGAACAACCTGACAAATTTATTGTTCGTGAAGGTGCTACAGGTCGAGGCATTCCCTTTTCCATTTACCCGGAATATCGGCTACCATTGATAAGTGAGGATGTAGAGATATCTTTTAAAAATTGGACTGAACGCTTGAACACATTGGAACAAACATATGAGGTAATTGATTTCACAAGTTTGGCAGAAACAATTTAGGTGTGACAAACACCTACATAGGTTGTTGTGCATAGAATAATAAATAATGCCTCTCGTCGGTATAAGGAGCGCATTCTGGGCGATACTTATGGTGGAGGTGCATCTATGCAAAGAGTAGAACGAACGATTCGATTTAAACTTTATAAAGAGTGTCATGTGTGTGGGGATCTTATCAATAAAGGATTACGTTTAGGTCGTACAGAAATTTGCAATCGATGTGAGAGAAATATGGTTGAAGAAAGTAATCATTATTTATATGATCGTTACATTCAAGCGGTTAAAGAAATATGGAAACATTATTAAGGAGACTTGTTACTGAAACAAGTCTTTTTTAGGTGACGACTAAACCATAATTCGTTAAAATAGATAGTAGGAAAACAAGAGAGGGGGTTGTCACATGAGTGTGCGTACTCCCATTATTGATGTTATAAAAGCTCATATGAATCGAAAACCATTGTCCTTCCATGTACCTGGACATAAAAATGGGCACAACTGGCATTCGTTTCTTCCTTTATTTGAGCAGTTATTGCCTTATGATGTAACTGAATTAAGTGGTCTTGATGACCTACATGATGCAAAGGGTGCAATTGCTGAATCACAGCAACTTTGTGCTGAATTTTATGGAGCTGGCGAAACCA
The DNA here is from genome assembly GCF_004375095.1 of Shouchella oshimensis. Taxonomy (NCBI): domain Bacteria; kingdom Bacillati; phylum Bacillota; class Bacilli; order Caryophanales; family Bacillaceae; genus Shouchella; species Shouchella oshimensis. The sequence goes on from NZ_SNUX01000004.1 coordinate 817,319, forward strand.
GTTATCTAGTGGGTGGCTCAACGAGTGGTAATTTAGCAATGATATACGGTGTTCTGCAAGAAGGAGACACTGTATTTGTTGAGCGCGACTGTCATAAATCGGTTATGCACGCATTAGAGTTATGTAAAGCGAATGTTGTGTTCTTGTCGTCCCGTCGGTCAAGCATAACCAATCACCCATTAGGTGTCACGTATGAAGTGCTAAAACATGCGTACGAGCAACATCCCCAAGGGAAAGCAATGATCTTAACGTACCCAAATTATTGGGGAAATGTAATTGACTATCGTGAAACGTTTCGCTTTGCTAAAGATCATCGACTACTCCTGTTAGTTGACGAAGCTCATGGTGCCCATTTTGTTGTAGGCAATGAATCTTTAAATAGCCCACCATCGGCCCTACAGTTAGGTGCAGATATTGTTGTACAGTCTGCTCATAAAATGCTACCAGCACTGACGATGACAGGTTGGCTTCATTTTTCTAACACGATTGATCCAACTATCAAAAAACAAGTAAAACATGCGCTACAAATGTTCCAATCAAGCAGTCCTTCTTACGTCTTGCTTGCTTCATTAGATGGGGCAAGGGCATTTCTAGAAGAACAAGGGCATCATGCTTATCGTCAAGCTCTTGAAGCACAGAAAAAACTGTGTGAATGGATAGACGTTCATCCAGATATAGAGTTAGTAGAAGAAGAAGCACATTTTAAAGATCCTTTAAAACTAATGGTGAAGCCAAGAGATAGTGGTACGGGAGTGAGTGTTTTAACTGCCTTAAAACAAGTGGGGATCGATGCTGAAATGGCAGACCCAAACGTTACCTTGCTCATTTTAGGACTATCTAGTTTACATCCAGATACGCAGAAACGGTTAAATCATGTTACGATAGAATCAACACCCCTTAAAGAAAAAAATGCTGTTGAAGCAGGAGCTAAGGGGTGTTTGTCCGAATTAATAAGAAACAAAGATAATAAAGAAAACGTTGAGCTTTTGTCTCTACAAGATGCTGTTGGCCGAGTAGCTGCTACGGACGTTATTCCGTATCCCCCAGGAATTCCTCTGCTTTTAAAAGGGGAAAAGATTTCTGAGGAGCACGTAGAACAAATGAAACAGTTCCTTTCTACAGGGGTTACCTTCCAAGGATTTCAGCCCTATAGAGGAATAGTAGTTAAGCGTAAATCAGGAGAAGAATAATGCAAAAAGGTCTATTTATTTCAGTCGAAGGTGGCGAAGGAGCTGGCAAAACGACTGTTGTCGATAAAATCGAGTCTACGTTAAGAAAACGAAAGTATACGGTATTACGGACAAGAGAACCTGGTGGAGTGGAGCTTGCAGAACAAATAAGACATCTATTGCTTCACACAAAGCAAATGGAGATGGATGATCGTACGGAAGCTCTTCTCTATGCAGCTGCCAGAAGAGAACATCTCGTGAAAAAAGTTCTCCCAGCATTGGAATCAGGCTCAATTGTTTTATGTGATCGTTTCATTGATTCAAGTCTCGTGTATCAAGGATATGCTCGTGGAATTGGAATGGAAGAAGTATGGAAAATAAATCAATTTGCCGTTGAAGGTCATTTACCCGACTTAACGCTTTATTTTGACGTTTCACCAGAAGTAGGTTTAGCACGAGTTAAAAAAGATCAAGTACGGGATTGGAATCGTCTGGATCAAGAAACGGTGCACTTCCATAAGAAAGTAGAGAAAGGCTATAAATTGCTTGTTGAAAGTGAACAAGAACGCATTAAGGTCATTCAAGCAGAACGGCCATTTGAAGAAGTCTACCATCAAGCGCTTATGATTATAGAAGACACTATTAAAGGAGTGGAATAGTATGAAGCTAATTATGGCAGTTATCCAAGATAAAGATAGTACAAGATTATCAGATGCACTAGTAAAAGCAGACTATCGTGCGACACGCCTTTCAAGCACAGGTGGATTTTTAAAAGCAGGGAATACCACTTTCCTTATTGGTGTTGAAGATGACGCTGTTGAAGAAGTCATGGGAATTATTCAGAAAAACTGCCGTAGTCGCGAGCAAGTCGTAGCCCCTATTTCACCGATGGGCGGTAATGCCGATTCTTACGTTCCTTATCCAGTAGAAGTACAAGTTGGAGGAGCGACAGTTTTTGTACTTCCGGTAGATCATTTTGAACAATTTTAATTAATCGTGGTGGATGAAATGAATAATTGGAACGATTGGAAAGAGGCACAGCCACAGGTTGTGCCTATGCTAGTAGAGAGCATAAAAAAACAACGACTCGCGCATGCTTACTTGTTTGAAGGACAAGCTGGAAGTGGAACAATGGACCTTGCTATTCTTCTTTCTAAAAGTTTTATTTGCCAGAATAAGCAAGGGCCGAATCCTTGCTTAACATGTTTAGATTGTACGCGAATAGACTCTGGTAACCATCCAGATTTACATAAGATTGCGCCTGATGGTCAATCGATAAAACGGGAACAAGTGGATTACCTCCAAAAAGAATTTTCTTATCGAGGAGTGGAGTCACGACAAAAAGTGTACATTGTCTCTAATGCAGATAAGATGACAGGAACGGCTGCTAATACGTTGTTGAAGTTTTTAGAAGAGCCGCAAGGCGAAACATTAGCAATTCTTCTGACTGAACAAGCCGAAAATGTGCTACCAACGATTAGAAGTCGAACACAGCACATCCGGTTTCACCCTCCACTTAAAGAAGAAATTGTAAAGCAATTAATGGAGAATGGAATAGATCAAAAGCATAGTTCCTTTTTAGCTGAACTTACAGAAAATAAAGAGGCGGCATTACGTTTAACAGAGGACGACTGGTCTTTTCAAGCTAGAGGTGTAGTGTTACAATTGATGCATGAGTTATACACAAGACCTGATCAAGCGATTATTACGCTAGCCGAAAAGTGGTTGCCGTTAATGAAAGAGCGTATTCATCAGGAAATGGGTCTTGAAATGATGACTTTATGGTTGCGAGACCTTTTATATATACGAGTTGGAAAGCAAGGGGAGCTTGTTTATAGTGATTTTTATGATTCCTATAAAGAGTTGTCCCTATCAACATCACAGCGTCTCATTACTCTTTCGTTGGCTAAAGTGATGGAAGCAAAAAGCCAACTTAGTGCTAATGTTGCCGTACAGTTAGTGATGGAAAGATTGCTTTTCACGATACAGGAGGGCTAGTTTTGCACGAGGTTGTAGGTGTCCGATTTAAAAAAGCGGGCAAAATTTATTACTTCTCGCCAGGTTCTCTCGAGATAGCTGGTGAAGAAGCTGTAATCGTCGAAACATCCCGCGGAGTTGAATACGGGAAAGTAGTCGTTTCACCAAAGTTTGTTGATGAACAAGATGTTGTTTTGCCGTTGAAACAAGTTATACGCTTAGCAACAGTTGAAGATACATTAGTGGTAAAAGAGAATCGTGAGGCAGCTCGAGACGCAATTGACGTATGTACAAAGAAAATCGTGGAACACAAGTTAGATATGAAACTCGTTGATGTTGAATATACGTTTGATCGTAATAAAGTATTGTTTTATTTTACTGCCGATGGTCGGATTGATTTTAGAGAATTAGTAAAAGATTTAGCCGCAATCTTTCGAACAAGAATTGAATTAAGGCAAATCGGTGTAAGAGACGAGGCGAAGTTGCTCGGGGGAATCGGTCCTTGTGGTCGAATGCTTTGTTGTTCTACGTTCTTAGGTGATTTCGAACCTGTATCAATTAAAATGGCAAAAGATCAAAATCTCTCACTTAATCCCGCAAAAATCTCAGGACTTTGCGGTCGTTTAATGTGTTGTTTGAAGTATGAAAATGACACATATGAAGAAGCTAAGAAAGAAATGCCTGATATCGGTAAGAAAATCTCTACACCTGATGGAACAGGAAAAGTGATTGGATTGAATTTGCTTGACCGGGTTGTTCAGGTTCAACTTTTTGAAGAAGAACAGACGCTTGAGTATGCTTTTGATGAATTAAGGAAAAGTGAAAAGCTCACTTCAAAAGCAACGGATTAATGAGGTGAACGATGTGGATAAGAAGGCCATCTTCATGCAGGTTTCAAGCCTTGAAGAACGAATTGGTGATTTGCACGAAGAATTAAGAGGTTTAAAAGAGCAGCTCGCTTACTTAATCGAAGAGAATCATTATTTACACATAGAGAATGAAAATTTACGTAAACGCTTAGAACCGGAAAAGCCTATTCTCCCTGAAGAGTTTGAACGCAAGAAGATGGTTGGGGAAGGTCATGAGAATTTGGCAAGGCTCTACCAAGAGGGCTTTCATATATGCAACACGCACTATGGGAGTATTCGACCAGAAGGTGATGATTGTTTGTTCTGCCTTTCATTTCTACATCAAAAATGAAAAAACCAGTAGCCGGTCTCGTATGTTGAGATCGGCTTTTACAGTAAAGGAGTGAGGTTGAGTGCTTAAAGATGATGAGCGAATGGATCATATAGCAGGTACCACGTATCAGATTATCCAAAGCGATAACGTTTTTACGTATTCAATTGATGCTATTCTGCTAGCACGATTCGCTTCCATTCCGCTTCAAAAAGGACAAATACTTGATCTATGTAGCGGTAATGGCGTTGTTGGTATGACGATGACGGAACGAACAAGAGCAGCCATCACATTGATGGAACTGCAAGAGCCACTCCATACAATGGCGCTACGATCAATTGAAGAGAATAACCTATGTGAACACGTGACTGCTTTATGTGCCGATTTGAAGGAGATAAAACAATACTTTGCACACGGTTTTTTTGATACTGTTACATGCAATCCTCCCTATTTTAAACAATCAAGTCATGAACAAATAAAAGAAAATCGAACAAAGGCTGTGGCGCGGCATGAGCTTGCTTGTACATTATCAGAGGTAGTCGAATCAGCAGCGTACGTGTTAAAGCATAGTGGAAAGTTAGCCATTGTACATCGTCCAGACCGTTTGGTTGATATTATCGAAGCAATGAAAAAAAATAAGGTTGAGCCGAAGCGAATCCAATTTTGCCATAGTAAGGCAAGCAGCCATGCGAACATGCTTTTAATAGAAGGTATTAAAGGAGGCAAACCTGGATTAAAGACAGAGCCCCCTTTAATGGTTTACGAAGAGGACGGCCGCTACACAAAGGAATTTAACGAGGTTTACTTTCGTTTATGAAGCATTATATGTATGTACTTGAATGTGGCGATCAGTCTTGGTATACCGGCTACACGAATAATGTGGAACAACGGTTACGTAAACACGAAGAAGGAAAAGGTGCTAAATACACTCGAGGTCGAGGACCGTTAAAGCTTGTTTATGTTGAAACGTTTGCAACAAAAAAGGAAGCATTAAAGCAAGAATATCAATTTAAGCGAAAAACAAGGCGCGCCAAGGAGCGTTACGTTTTAGAACAAAGGAGTTTACAAGGAAATGATTGAACAAAAAAGTTATCCGCTTGATGGTGGCGGTCTCTATCTAGTACCGACCCCTATTGGCAACTTAGAAGATATGACGGTTCGAGCTATTCGTATATTAAAAGAAGCTGATTACATTGCTGCAGAAGACACGAGGCAAACCAAAAAATTAACGAACCATTTTGAGATTTCGACACCCCTATTGAGCTATCATGAACATAATAAGTATAAGGCAGGTAAAGAACTGGTAGAAAAAATCAAAGCCGGTGCCGTGGTAGCCCTTGTTACGGATGCAGGGATGCCAGGTATTTCTGACCCAGGCGAAGATCTCGTTACACTCTGTTTGGAGGAGAAGCTTTCTGTTCTATCTTTACCAGGACCAAATGCAGCGATAACCGCTTTAGTAGCATCTGGCTTATCAACAAAATCTTTTCTGTTTATTGGATTTTTGCCTAGAGGAAAAAAAGAGCGTAAGCTTGAATTAGAACGTTTACAAAAACAAACGGATACGGTTATTTTCTATGAAGCCCCTCATCGGTTAAATCAGACACTTCAAGCGATTTATGATGTATTTGGAAACCGAAACATCGTCCTAGCGAGAGAATTAACGAAGCGCTATGAAGAATATAACCGAGGGACAGTAGAAGAGGCATTAGAGTGGGTAAAAACGGGGCAAGTAAAAGGCGAGTTCTGTTTATGTGTAGAAGGATATAATGGAGAAAACCAAGAGGCTGAAACCGAATGGTATGACGCATTAACAGACATTCAACATGTAAAGCATTACGTGGAATTAGGTCTTTCTGAGAAAGAAGCGATCAAACAAGTTGCCAGTGATCGTGGATTAGTCAAACGAGAGCTGTATCAACAGTATCATGAGGCAAAAAAATAAACCCGCCATGGGCAGGTTCAAGTAATTATTTTTTTGTCACATAGTCTTGGAGTTGTTCGAGTACTGCTTTGGCTCCTTGAGGGCTAAGTACGATCTTTCCATTTGCCAATGATAAGTTATCATCAGATACTTCACCTGTAACTTGACATGTCATGTTGGCCTTGTATTTCTTCAAAATGATTCGGTCATTATCAACATAAATTTCAAGCGCATCCTTTTCAGCAATGTCCAACGTACGACGAAGCTCAATCGGAATAACAACGCGACCTAATTCATCGACTTTACGGACGATCCCAGTTGATTTCATTACGTTTCCCCCTTAAATATGAAGCCAGTGTGTAGTCAAGAAGAATTTTATGTCATATTTCGACATAATTCTATAGTAATCTAAGAATAACAATATTTCCAAAACAAGTCAATCGCTTTAAATAAAAAAACTTATATTTTGCGACAATTTATTTTAAGTACCACGAAACCCGGCACAGCAGTATTTGTAGAGAAAAAACATCTATTATAAAAAAGAGAGGAGCGCTTGCAAATGGATATTCATGCAGATGTAATTGTAAAATTGCAAGAATCAAATCAAAGATTAAAAGATACATATGCGCAGAGTCATAGAAACAAAGACCTAATTCGACAAAAATTGACGAAAGAAGCAAATATTTTTCGACAAATGGAGCGACTATCTACAGATCATCTTGTAAAGACCTTAGCTGGTCGAAAATTAGCAGGAACCGATGGGTCCGTTAATCAGACGAAAGGTGAAGCACCCCATATTATTTATTTGTTTCAAGCCATTTCAAAGGCAACCGACGGTCGCGCCGAATGGACATCTGATTTATTTATTCCTTTATTAGAACATGGCGATGAAGAAGAGGAAGCAATTAGTAAACAACGGGCAAAACGTTTAGCGATTCTAGAGTTAAAGGCGGCGCGCTCTTTAATTGAAAAAGACGATATTGCTGTCATGTTAATGGACGGTGCGCTTTATCACTATCGAATTGATGCGAAAGAGGAGTGGGAAGAACTTCGAGAATCAGCGTTGAAACGAAATACGTTATTAGTGGGTGTATCTGAAGAAATTACAACAGAAAATCTTATTACGTTAGAAAGTTTTGCGACTTATGCGCGAAACCCTTATTCCTATGACCGAGATTTGTTATTTGGCATGCTTGATCAAAACGAAATGATTTATATTGATACGATTCAACATAAAGCAGGTTTACTTTCAACGTGGATGCGACTCGGATCAACCCCAACCATTACAGGCTTTGATCTATTAGAAGAGCAAAGGGATCATTTAAACTGGATTGGTGATTTACTCTGTACGCTTACTCCGTCTGAAGGTCGTGGTATACCACTCTGGCTAGATCATATTGATAAGGAAATTCGCATAACAGACAAGCTTGTTGAAGGGTTAGTAGAACAATATATTGATGAAGACATTCGTCGACAATTCTTTGTGAAATTGCGAACGGAACGGCCGTATTAAAAGGAGGGATCGCTTTGCAAGTTGTTGGAATTACTACTCAACATGAAGTGCATATTGCATCAAAATCACATAAGTTCCGCATGAATGAAATGCTTGTTATTGAAGATAAAGAGCTGAATGAACCTAAAGGTGAAGTTGTAGAAACCTTATCTTATAATCGCTATATACCAATGGGAATGGATAAAGGTTTAGTCGATCGAAATGTGTTAGAGACTCTTGAGGCCATTGGGTATGACATCGGTCAAGATGATATTCATCTTGCAAAGGTGCGTTTATTTGACGAGGCTCAAAAGCCCATTCAAACAGGCGTCCGTGTACGTCATCCAGCATTTAGTGAGATTGAGCATTTGCTTGTTTCAACGTCGAAAGAAAAAGGCATGGTATTAGGGGAAATTAAGTCTACTGATTTTATCGCAGAGTCGTTACCGGCACAGTTACATGACATTTTGCATATGCAAGAACACGGATTGGTGAGAGCACAAAATGGTGTACCGTTTATTTTCGATATTCGTGCTATGCAGCAGTACCCACATATTGGTGTGTTTGGTGGCTCAGGATCAGGTAAATCGTTTGGTTTAAGAGTAATGCTAGAAGAATTGATGAAATTAAAAATTCCTTCTCTTGTGTTTGATCCACACTTTGAAATGAATTTTACTGGGAAAACAGAAGCAGATCGTGGGGACGTTAACTATGCTTCTAGGTATGAGGTTGTTCAAATTGGTCGAGACGTCGGTGTTGATTTTTCGGCATTATCAACTCGAGATGTAGAGAGATTGCTTGGAGCAGCAGGTCACCTTACTGAATCAATGATTAATGTTATTCAAACGATTCATAAACGAAAAGACAGTTATCAAACGTTTAGTGATCGAATCGCCAATTTAATAGATGCACTGGATATGGGTAAACAAAGGATCGAAGGCATGCTGCATGATGGTGGCATGACAAAAGATGACATTAATCGCTATAGTGAATTCAAACGTTTACTCGATCAGTTTGGTAGCTTGCCCCCATCTTCTGTAAAGGGTATCCAATGGCGTGCAAATCGTTTACATCAGTCAGGGCTTTTTCAACAAAACATTCGAGCGATTGAGCACGGCATTCATAACGGCAAACTTGTTGTGATTCAAGGGGCTGTTTGGTTACTACAAGTGTTTGCCAGCTACGTGATAGGAACTCTTTACTTTAAACGTCGCGCTTATAAAGATGCAAAGCTACAACAACAGCAAAGCGAATTCTTTCCACCGTTTGTTGTTGTCACAGATGAGGCACATAACTTTGCACCTAAAGGATATGAAGCACCAGCAAAATCAGTACTGAAAGAAATTGCGCAAGAAGGAAGAAAGTATGGGACGTTTTTGATTTTTGCTACACAACGCCCAACCTTGCTGGATGAAACGATTACGGCACAGCTTAATTCTAAGTTTGTTTTTCGAACGGTTCGAGGAACGGATATTCAAACGATAAAGGAAGAAACAGATTTAACGGCAGAAGAAGGAAAACGGCTTCCGTATTTACAATCTGGGGATGTGTTTGTTTCTTCAGCCATTATCGGTAGAACCGTTGCTGTTCGAATACGGCTCGCTCACTCAACTAGCCCACATACGATGAACCCATTTGATGAGCTTGAACAGATGAATAATGCTGGAAATGAAGAATTAGTTGCAGCACTTGAAGATTTTCTTCCTCTGGCAGAAATGCACGTCATGCAAAAACTCGATGAATTAAATAAACAGTCAGGAAAATCGTGGGATGTATCAGAATGGAAACAATCGTTAGAACAACTGTGTGAAGATGGCCTTCTAACAAAACAAAAAACACCGTTTGCTACTCTTTATGATCGCACTTGACAGATAGATGTATAGTTCGCTATATTTTTGATAAGAATGAACGATATACATTTCTATGAATGGATGAGTATAAAGCAGAACACTTGTACAAGAGAGCCGGGTGAGGTGAAAGCCGGTCAAGTGTTGCTTTAGAAGATGGTCCAGGAGAATTTATCTTCGAGCCTCAATGGTAAGGGGATGACGTTTGCCAGCGTTAGTGGTCTTGAGCCTTGTCTACATAGATGAGGGAATTTTGGGTGGTACCACGTAAGTTAACCTTTCGTCCCGATTGTGGATGAAGGGTTTTTTGTATTTTATTTGAAGGGATGAGAACGTTGACAAAACCATCATTTTACATCACAACACCTATTTATTATCCAAGTGGGAAGCTTCACATTGGGCATACGTATACGACTGTTGCTGGCGATGCAATGGCACGCTATAAGCGTCTTCGTGGTTATGATGTGCGCTATCTAACAGGAACGGATGAGCACGGACAGAAGATTGAACAAAAGGCAGCAGAGAGAAACATTTCACCACAAGAATATACCGATGAAATGGTGAAGCCCATTAAAGAGCTTTGGGGAAAACTAGATATTACCTATGATGATTTCATTCGTACAACAGAAGATCGACACAAAAAAGTAGTGGAGAAAATTTTTAATCAACTTCTTGCCCAAGACGATATTTATTTAGGGGAATACGAAGGTTGGTACTGTGTATCTGATGAAACGTTCTATGGTGAAAGAGAGCTTGTTGACCCTTTAAAAGACGAAGACGGAAACATTATTGGTGGTAAGAGCCCTGATTCTGGTCACCCTGTTGAAAAAGTACGGGAAGAATCTTATTTCTTTAGAATGAGTAAGTATGCTGATCGACTGTTAACGTATTACGAAGAAAATCCTGATTTTATACAGCCGGCATCTAGAAAAAATGAGATGGTTAATAATTTTATTAAGCCAGGCTTGCAAGATTTAGCTGTATCTCGAACATCGTTTACATGGGGCGTAAAAGTGCCATCTAACCCAAAACATGTTGTCTATGTTTGGATCGATGCGTTAACAAACTATATTACCGCACTTGGTTATGGTACGTCACAAGATGAGCTATATAAAAAACATTGGCCGGCAGATGTTCACCTTGTAGGGAAAGATATCCTTCGTTTTCATACAATTTATTGGCCGGTTATGTTAATGGCACTTGATTTACCCTTACCTAAAAAAGTATTTGGTCATGGCTGGTTTTTAACAAAAGACGGAAAAATGTCCAAGTCAAAAGGAAATGTCATTGATCCAGTTCCACTAATCGATCATTTTGGGTTAGATGCCATTCGCTATTATTTGTTGCGCGAAGTACCATTTGGCGCAGACGGGGTTTTTACACCAGAAGCGTTTGTTGAACGTGTGAATTATGACTTAGCGAATGATCTTGGAAATTTATTAAACCGTACGATCGCGATGATTAATAAATACTTTGATGGTTCGATGCCAGCCTATATTAAAAGTGCAACACCTTTTGATCAGGAACTAGTAGATTTAATTGATGCAACGGCAGTAAAAGTAGAAAATGCAATGGAAGAAATGGAATTCTCGATTGCATTAACTGCCATTTGGCAGCTAGTAAGCCGTACGAATAAGTACATTGATGAAACACAGCCATGGATGCTTGCAAAAGACGAAGAGAAACAAGAGCAGCTCGGTTCTGTTATGTATCATTTAGCAGAATCACTCCGTATCATCTCTGTATTCTTACGTCCTTTCCTAACGAGAACCCCAGAGAAAATCTGGGAGCAGCTCGGAATTAGTGAAGAACAAGCACAATGGGAGTCTATTCGCACATTCGGTATCATTAAAGCAGGCACAAAAGTAAGCAAAGGCACACCTGTTTTCCCTCGTTTAGATGTGGAGAAAGAAGTCGAGTATATTGTTGAACTCATGGGAGGAAAAGCAGATCCTGAGCCTGAAGAAATTGAAGATGAAAACCAAATTACCATCGACGATTTTTCAAAGGTAGAATTAAAAGTGGCTGAAGTCATTGGTGCAGAGCCAGTCGAGGGCGCAGATCGTCTGTTAAAAATACAATTAGACTTAGGTAGTGAGAAACGGCAAGTTGTATCTGGTATTGCAAAATTCTATTCACCAGAAGAATTAAAGGGCAAAAAAGTCATCTGTGTCACGAATTTGAAGCCCGTTAAGCTTCGTGGTGAGGTATCACAAGGTATGATTTTAGCTGGATCCAAAGGGAAAAAGCTTCAACTTGCCACAGTAGACGGAAATTTACCAAACGGTGCTCAAGTTAAATAACATAATTACGAGGGAGCGGTGTTAACGAACCGCTCCCTTTTTACATTTCTTTTGTCGAAACGATTCAATAGAATGAGCAGAAAAGATCACTTAGAGCTGGTTTAAATTCCTTTACATTTTTTCATTTTTCAGGTAACGTAAAAACAAATATAGTAGGAGGTGAGTAGATTGAATTCTTTTAATGGTAGCCAGGCAAAACGATTAGCGTATTTATGGATTTGTCAGGCGATTTTTTCGGCGGTAGTTAAAAATTGGATCAGTCTGTCCGTTTTTAAACAACTGTATAGAAAAATAAACCATTAGAAAGAAACACGTCTGTCTACTCGCATACGTAACACATGCAGCAGCGATCTTTCGCTGCTTTTTCGTGTTTGTTTCTTTCTTGACTAAAAAGGAGAAGCAAATGATCGATTTTTACGGAAAAAATATAGCTCAAAATTATGCAGGGAATCAAATTTTTGAGCACGTATCCATTCAACTACATGTAGGGGCGCGCATTGGATTAGTTGGCAGGAACGGGGAGGGAAAATCTACATTAGCTAAGCTAATAGCTGGTATAGAAAAACCCTCAACTGGTGAAGTAGGTTGGCGCAAGGGATTGACGAAAGCCTTGTTAAACCAAATGCCACACTATGAGGGTCTTTCTGTAAATGATGTGTTAGAACTTCCTTTTTCTTCATTAAAGGAAATAGAAAAAAAGTTGAAAGGCATTGAAGTGAAATTGAGTAAGCCGCAAAATCAGCAAGTGCTGTCCCAGTTGCTAAACGATTATGCCGAACTACAGGAACGATACAGCATAAGTGGAGGATATGACTACCATTCTACTATACGTAAAGTATCTACAGGTTTGGGTCTGCAACCATTGCTAGGTCAGCAGTGGGAGCAGTTAAGTGGCGGAGAACGTTCCAAAGTTGAACTTGCTTGTATGATCGCAAAGAGGCCAGACCTTATTATCCTTGATGAACCTACCAACCATTTGGATCTTCTTGCTGTAGACTGGTTAATTCAGTGGTTGAATCAATATGATGGTAGTCTTGTTCTCATATCCCACGACCGCTTTTTTTTGGATCAAGTGATTACGAAAGTATGGGAAATGGATCAAGGTGTGGTATATGAATATAATGGGAATTACACCAGTTTTATTCAACAGAGAGAAGAGCGATTGCTTACAGCATTTCAGCACTATGAGGATCAGCAAAAGAAAATCAAAAAAATGAAAGAAACCATCAAACGTTTAAAAGAATGGGCAAACCGAGCAAATCCGCCTAATGCAGGTATGCATAGACAAGCAAAAAGCATGGAAAAGGCATTAAATCGAATACAACTTCTACAAAAACCTGTTTATGGAAAGAAGGTAGATTTGAGCTTTACTGAATCTCACCGTAGTGGTGAAGAGGTGTTTCAAATTAAGGACGTCTTCTTTGCTTATCATACTAACGTTATTCTTAAGGAAGCTCACTTTCTTGCAAGACATCAAGAACGTATTGCCATAACTGGCCCAAATGGGGAAGGGAAATCGACAATTTTCGAACTATTGCTCGGGAAATATTCTCCGCAAAAAGGGAATGTTAAGATGGGAGCAAGTGTTTCAGCGGGCTATTTGTCACAGCATATTCCTGAATTAATGAATGAAAAGACCGTTCTAGAGGCTTATCGAGAATATGCCACTATTGATATTGGGGCAGCTCGTTCGAAGCTTGCACAGTTTTTATTTTATGGTATGGATGTTTATAAGAAAACAAAGGACTTAAGTGGAGGAGAACGAATGCGGTTACGGTTAGCGCAACTAATGGAAGAATCTCATAATGTACTTCTATTAGATGAACCTACCAATCACCTTGATATTGAATCGAGAGAAGTGCTAGAAGAAGCAATCGATCACTATGACGGAACGGTTATAACGATCTCTCACGATCGGTATTTTCTTAATAAGTATTTTCCTATTACGTACTGGTTACAAGAAGGGGTACTAACACGGTATGAAGGGTCCATTTCATACGCACAAGATGTGAGAGCTAGACAATAATGACGCTTAATGTGGATTTTGAAAAAAAGGAAAAGAGGCTGGGACAAAAGTAGATAGACAGACCAAAATGACGAACATTCCTGAAAATAGGAACGTTCGTCGTTTGTTTTATATGAAAATTAGCAGAAGGATTCTCCTGTAGCGGTGCTATTCAGCATATTTTAGACTATTCGTCTTTTCAAATACTACTTTTCGTTATGTCCCAGCCTCTTTTTAAGAGTAGTCATCCTTTACTTCTTCCTCATCGATGTCGGTTAAACTAACTACTTTCCCATCGTCAACTCGCACTTCTAAAAGTTGGTCTTCTTTTTTTAGGGCGAAGATTCCACTATTAAAATCGGTTTGTAAATGTTTGAAGAAAATACCTTCATATGTTTGTCCATCTAGGTCATCAAAATGAAGAATAAAGGTGCCTTCTTCATCTTCTACTAAATAAGCATGAACACCGCGTTCAAAATTCCAGTCTTCTGTCTCCTCAGCACGTTCTCTCGGAACAACGTGAAGATCAGCAAATGGGGCACCCTCTAATAATTCGTGTACAATTGATCCACCAAGCAACTTCGCCCAAATGCTTTCAATAAACTGACCTATGATAATTTGTGAGACACGTAACTCTTTGGCTTTTGATGTAATGACTTTTGTAATATCGTGATAATGTGACTTTTCCACAAGAAGAGTAGCTTTATATGTATCAGCTAGTTCACGAAAAAAAGTCATATCTACTTCTTTATCATTTTTAAATTCTTCATCAGGTAAAGAATCAAAAACAAGTATAGTTAAAGGAGCGTTTAATTGTTTAGCTAATCCAGCACCTCTCGTAATAAGCTTTTTTCCATTATGTCCATAGTTTACGCAAACGAGTATGTTTTCTTCTGTTGACATGTCTATACACTCCTTCCATTACTAAGCGATATTATTCCCCGTTTCTTAGGGGTTAAACGCGTTTAAAGCGCTAAACAGACTCCGAATTTGAAATGCTTCTTTATTTTATTTAAAATGCGAACAGAGAGGTGATAAAAATCATGTTAATTGATACACATGTTCATTTAAATGCAGATCAGTTTGAAGATGATGTAAACGAGACAATTTTGCGCGCAAGAGAAGCGGGTGTTAAGGAAATGATTGTCGTCGGTTTTGATGAGAAAACAATCAATCGAGCAATGGAACTTATTGAAAAAGATGACTATATTTATGCGGCAATCGGTTGGCACCCAGTGGATGCAATCGATATGACTGATGATCATTTAAGTTGGATTGAAGAACTTTCAAAGCATCCGAAAGTAGTGGCAATAGGCGAAATGGGATTGGATTATCATTGGGATAAATCCCCTAAAGATGTACAAAAGGACGTTTTTCGAAAGCAAATAGCTTTGGCAAAAAAAGTAAATCTTCCGATTATCATCCATAATAGAGATGCGGATCAAGATGTTGTGGAATTATTAGAAGAGGAACACGCAAAAGAAGTGGGTGGCGTCATGCATTGTTTCGGGGGCAGTGTTGAAATTGCTGAACGTTGTATAAAGAATAATTTTTATATTGGTTTAGGAGGACCAGTTACGTTTAAGAATGCAAAGCGGCCAAAAGAAGTCGCTAAACAAATCCCACTGGACCGACTGTTAGTAGAGACAGACGCACCGTTTCTCGCACCTCATCCGTACCGTGGGAAGCGAAATGAACCTGCTTATGTAAAGCGAGTAGCAGAGGATATTGCTGATATACGTGAAATGGCATTTGAGGAATTGTGTCAAAAAACAACTGAAAATGCAAAGAATTTATTTGGTTTTAATGAACAATAGAAAACAAATAATGCAGCGACAATGCAAAAGAATGTCAAAGATTACTTAAATGTTACGTTTATGTAACGTCTGTTGACAGTGTACAGGTTGGTCTTTATAATTCAGTCCTTGAGGAGGGGCTGAAAATGGACCAATTGTCAAAACACGTTGATTTAACAAATAATCGACTTCCATTACAAACAAAAACGTTTCTCGTAGTTGGCTTATTTATTGCTCTTATTTTATTTTTTACAGGCCTATACGAGTGGAACAAAAAATCCGTAACCATTAATGTTAACGGTGAAGAGTCGGTTATCACTACACATGCACAATCAATAGAAGAATTACTTCTTGGTTTAGACATAAATGTAACAGAGCATGATTTGGTTGTACCACACCTTGAGACAGAATTATCTGATGACATGAATATTCTTTATAAGCAAGCCCATGTAGTCACCTTAGAAGTGAACGATCAACAAGTACAAGTACCAACTACGGTGGACACCATCTATGATTTTATAAAGGAACAAGGGTATGACTATCGCTCAGAAGATCAATTAGTACCTCATGGCGACGCTGCTATTGAAGACGGTTTGACTATTACATATAAACCTTCAGTTGAGTTTCATTTTGCATATGATGGAACCGAAGATACTTACTGGAGTGCATCAGCGACTGTCGCTGACTTTTTGAAAGAAGCAAATGTGGAACTAGGTGAAGAAGACCGAGTAGAACCAAGTCTTGATGAAGTTCTTAAAGAAGGGTTATCCATACAGCTAATTAGAGTTGAAAAAGTCACCGATGTCATTGAGGAGTCAACCGCCTACGAGACGATTCGTGAAAATGATGATACGCTTAAGACAGGTGTAGAACGAGTTGTTGAACAAGGCGAGCGCGGAAAGCAAGAGTTGCATTATGAGATTACGTATGAGAACGGCGAAGAAATTAGCCGTAAGGTAATAGATACAAAAATGGTAGCAGAGCCAAAAGAGCGAGTTATTGCCGTAGGAACAAAAGAAGAAGAGGCGAAACAGTTTATTGCCGAAACAAAAACAGCTAACGCCACCGCTACTGCTAGTCAACCGACAAAAACAAGTACGTCAAGTTCTTCAAGTGAAACTAATAAACCGAAAGAAACAAGCCAACCTAAAGCAACCCAGGCAAAAACCATTCAAATGACAGCAACCGCTTATTCAGCTGAATGTAATGGGTGTAGCGGGGTTACGGCAACAGGAATTAATCTTTTAAATGACCGAAACATGAAAGTTGTTGCTGTTGATCCAAGTGTGATTCCATTAGGATCAAGAGTTCATGTGGAAGGTTATGGGGAAGCGATTGCTGGGGATACTGGTGGTGCAATTACTGGCAACAAAATCGATCTTCATGTTCCAACGAGTAGTGAAGCAATGAGTTATGGGCGTAAGACAGTTAATGTCACCATCCTTGATTAATCAATGAAAAGAAGCGGACGCTAGTCGCTTCTTTTTTTTTTGGTATAAAACAGCTAAAATAAAAGGAGTATATGAGATACATGAAAGAGGAGCAAAATGAAGATTAAAGAAATAATCGTTGTAGAAGGACGTTCAGATACAGTCGCGATTAAGCGAGCTGTCGATGCAGACACAATTGAAACGAACGGATCTGCCATTGGTGAAGCAGTACTTAAACGTATAGAGCTCGCTTATGAAAGAAGAGGCGTCATTATTTTAACCGATCCAGATTATCCAGGTACCCGTATTAGAAGAATTGTTAGTGAGCGTGTTCCAGGTAGTAAACACGCTTTTATTCCAAAGGAAAAAGCACGGAAAAACAATCGGACTCTTGGTGTGGAGCATGCAAGTGATGAAGCTATACGACAAGCGCTAGAAGAAGTGCGATCAATAGGGAAAGTAAATTATCAATCAGCTATTTCCATTAGTGATTTAATAAAGGCCGGTTTGTTGTCAGGTGCTGGAGCAAAGAAGAAAAGAGAAGCGTTAGGAGAACGACTAGCGATTGGTTATGCCAATGGAAAACAATTAAAAAAAAGACTGGATGCCTTTGAAATTACGGTGGAAGAGTTTACGCAAGCATTGAAGGACATTGAGGTAATGGAGGAATCACGCACGTGAAAAAAGACATTGCGACACCAGCCCGAACGAAAGAAATATTGGCAAAGCATCGCTTTCAATTAAAAAAGAGTCTAGGGCAAAATTTCTTAATTGATTTAAATATATTAAACGGAATCGTTGAAGCGAGTGGATTTACAGAAGAAGATGGGGTCATTGAAATTGGTCCTGGCATCGGTGCTTTAACGGAACAATTGGCGAAAAAAGCAAAAAAAGTCGTAGCGTTTGAAATTGACGATCGGCTTCTCCCTATATTAGAAGATACCCTATCCCCTTATCCAAATGTGGAAGTCATTCATCAAGATGTGTTAAAAGCCGATCTAACAGACATTATCACTTCAAAGTTTAACGATACAGAACATATTCATGTTGTTGCTAATTTGCCTTATTATGTGACCACACCCATCTTAATGAAATTATTAGAGGATCGTTTACCATTAAAAAGCATTACGGTTATGATTCAAGCGGAGGTGGCTGATCGTATTGCTGCTTCTCCATCTTCAAAAGAGTACGGCGCCTTATCCATTGCTGCTCAATATTACTCCGATGCAAAAAAACGTCTGCACGTGCCTGCAAGTGTTTTTGTGCCTGCGCCACGGGTAGATTCTGCAGTGTTAAAATTAACCATTCGAGAAAAACCTCTCGTGCATGTAACAGATGAAGCGTGGTTCTTTAAAGTGTTTCATGCCTGCTTCGCTAATCGTAGAAAAACCATTATAAATAACCTTGTTCACAATTTAGTTGGAAAAGAAAATAAAGCATTGGCGCAACAAGGGTTGGAACGAGCAACGATTGATCCAATGCGAAGAGGAGAAACCTTATCAATTGAAGAATTTGCTGCTTTAAGTAATGAATTAGATCAACTGTTAAACGAAAGCCATTAAAACGAGTCACAGCCCTCTCTATACTCACATAGGCTAGATGAGAGGGGGCAACGTGATGACAGTGAAAACGGGTGATATAGTTGGTCGTCTCTCTTATAAATGTGATCTTTTATTCCGAGTATTGACCATTTCGAATGATGTAGTAACCCTCGTTGGGGAAGAAATGCGTTTACTTGCTGATGCGCCAATGGCTGATTTAAAAGTGATGACGTTAAAGGAACGAGAAGAGGATAAGAATAAAGTGAAAGAGCAAGAAGAAGCCTCTTATCGTTTATTTCGTCAGGACGCTAAGCTCATGAAACGCAGACAAGATTATCAAACACATGCTGGATACGAAGAAACATCACATTTCTTTGAGTTAAGAGGGAGAGTATTACACCTCGATGGTGATGCAAACTATTTAAATCGATGTACAGATATTTACAATAAATTAGGTGTTCCCGTTTACGGTGTTCATCTTGCAGAAAAAGAAATGCCATCCCAATTAGCATCTTTATTAAAAATGGTGCAACCAGATATTTTAGTGGTCACAGGTCATGATGCGTATTCAAAAGCAAAAGGGAATCGCAATGACCTAAAGGCTTATCGTCACACGAAGTATTTCGCTGAATGTGTGCGTATTGCCCGTGACCATACAAAAGACCTCGATCGTTTACTGATCTTTGCTGGCGCCTGCCAGTCCCATTTTGAAACGTTAATACGGGCGGGAGCGAACTTTGCGTCCTCACCAGATCGTGTCAATATCCACGCCTTAGATCCTGTATATATTGCCTCTAAATTAAGTCGAACATCCTTTTCTGATACGGTTAATCTATGGGATATTATCCGAAATACCATTACTGGTCAAAAAGGTCTTGGTGGCATTGAAACAAAAGGCAGCATGAGACTTGGGTTACCTTATAAAGAAGAATACGAAGATGAAATCGATCCTTCTTAGCTAACAGTAAAGCGTACGAAAAAAACAACGTGACCTAAATGTAGGGCGCTGGCCATATTGTACTTTTATAAGCGGGTTTATCACTTAAAGCCGTTGTTAGCTGTTTCCGTGTGCGATTTTAACGTAAGAACGTTCCTTCAAAGCCTTTTAACCGTGGCGAGAGAAATGCTTGTGCATCATGATGGGGTATATTTTTTTAAAAAAATTAATGAAAAGATGTCAATTTCTAATAAAATAGGACACAAAACATATACTATCTACAACATATTACAATATTAGTCATTGACACAGGCATGGAACGTTGTTAAAATTATTTATTTTGACTTTCAAACCATTCCTTGGTATAATGTCTATAGTGAGGTGGTTGTGGAAAATGGCAAAGACGTTAATTGACATTAAGCGAGCACTAGATAGTAACATTGGAAAGAAAATAACAATTAAAGCAAATGGAGGACGTAAAAAATCGTCTGAACAATCAGGTATGATTGAAGAAACGTATCCATCTGTATTTATTGTTAAGCTAGATGAAGATCAAAATTCTGTTGAGCGCGTTTCTTATAGCTATGCAGATGTTCTAACGGAAACGGTACAATTACTATTACCAAGTGACGGCGGTAAGCCCGCAACGCTCATCTAAGAAACGAGACTTTCTTTCCAAAAAAAAGAAAGTCTTTTTTTATTGGATTTGTGCACACTATAAATGCAGTTAATAATCAAGCAAAGGGGCGGTTTTATCATGAGCAGAAGACGAGGCGTTATGTCCGATCGCTTAAAGGAAGAAATTGCAAAAGAGCTTGGCTTTTATGACACTGTAGAAAAAGAAGGTTGGGGCGGCATTAAAGCAAAAGATGCTGGCAACATGGTAAAGCGAGCTATCGAGCTGGCTGAACAAAACCTTCATTCACGAAAATAATCATTGTGGTCTATGGTTCAGTGGAATTTCCACTGAACCATAGATTTTTTTGTTTAAACAATCTCTATTTGGGAATAGTAATACTACTAACCTATTAAAATTGGAGATGATGAACATGAGTTTACAAGAATACATTACCGAAATTAACAATATGTTGGAAGAAGCGAAAACACCTATACATAATGAGAATAACGATTAAATCACCCTTTTTTCACTAAGGGTGTTTTTTTATGATGCATCAAACAGGAGAAAAGGTGGTATGTTCGATTCACAAGTGATAAAATAACCTCAGCATTATGCATGTATAGAAGGTGAGAAAGTGAAGGTTTCCATTAAGGCACCGGCAAAGATTAATTTATCATTAGATGTATTAAGAAAGCGTAACGATGGTTATCATGAAGTAAAAATGATTATGACCATGGTTGATTTAGCGGACCGAATTGATTTAACGAATTGCGACTCTGGAAAAATAACAGTAGACGTTTCAGAGGGTTTTGTTCCAAATGACGAACGGAACTTTGCTTATCAAGCGGCGGCTCTGTTAAAGAAGAAATACAAGGTATCAGCAGGTGTTCATATTTATATTACAAAGCGTATACCTGTAGCTGCAGGACTTGCAGGCGGAAGTAGCGATGCAGCAGCAACGTTGAAAGGGTTAAATCAGCTATGGGAGCTTGGTTTGACGCTGGATCAACTAGCTGAATTAGGCGCCGAAATTGGCTCTGATGTTTCTTTTTGTGTGTATGGTGGAACTGCGCTTGCGACAGGCAGAGGTGAAATCATTGAATCCATTCCATCTCCTCCACCCTTATGGGTCATCCTTGCTAAGCCACCAATTGGTGTTTCCACAAAGGAAATATATGGTAATGTAAAGCTTCATCGGGCTAAGCATGCGGATACTGATGCCATGCTTACAGCGCTTGAGAATCAAGATACAGACGGCATTTTCGCCCATCTTCATAATGCGTTAGAAGACGTGACACTCGAATTGTATCCAGAAGTAAAGCATTTAAAAGACCAGATGAAGCGATTTGGTGCAGATGCTGTGTTAATGAGTGGAAGTGGGCCAACTGTTTTTGGTTTAGTGAAAACAGAATCAAGAGTGAACCGAATTTATAACGGATTAAGAGGTTTTTGCGAAGAAGTTCACGCTGTTCGATTAATTCGTACAAGCAATACTTGTCCAAAACCGGATGAAAGTGATATCTTATAAGTATATAATTCGGTTATGGCTCGGAGGGATTATGAAAAAATTAAAACGTAGTTCACGTCTAGTTGATATGACGTATTTTTTGCTCCAACATCCACATGAAGTGATTTCATTAACGCATTTTTCGGAGCGTTACCAAGCAGCGAAGTCATCTATTAGTGAGGATTTAGTCATTATTAAAGAAATGTTTGAAGATGAAGGCTATGGAGCGCTGTTAACGATCCCAGGGGCAAGTGGCGGTGTGAAATACATGCCGAGAATGAATAAAGATGAAGCAGAAACTCTTGTTCATCAACTAGTCCTTGATCTTAATAAGCCTGAACGGATTTTACCTGGCGGGTATTTGTACATGATGGATGTATTAGGAAATCCTAAATTGTTACATGAAGTCGGTCGATTATTTGCGGCTGCGCTCTATGATAAAGAGATTGATGCTGTTATGACGGTTGCCACAAAAGGTATCCCACTTGCATATGCAGTAGGTCAGCACTTAGGAGTACCGGTTAGTATTGTTCGGCGTGATCATAGAATTACAGAAGGGTCGATGGTGAGCATAAATTATGCATCAGGATCATCAGACCGTATTCAAACGATGACCTTAGCAAGGCGGAGCTTAGCAGCAGGATCTAAAGTGTTCATTGTGGACGATTTTATGAAAGCTGGTGGCACCATTCGCGGTATGGTCGATTTATTAGCAGAATTTGACGCAGATCTTGTAGGGATCGGTGTGTTAGTTGAAGCTGCTGAGGTTTCTGAACGATTGGTCGATGATTACGTATCGTTAACAAAGCTAACGAATGTCGATGCTCGTGAAAAGCAAATTGAATTGTTAAGTGGGAATATCTTAGATCGATTACATTAAAAGGGGACGATTCAAATGAAAATTGTTCATACGACAAATGCACCACAAGCAATTGGACCTTACTCACAAGGAATGATTGTAAACAATATGTTCTACAGTTCCGGTCAAATTCCTTTAACAGCCGATGGCGAACTTATAAAAGGGACTGTGGAAGAGCAAACGCATCAAGTTTTCCATAACCTTAAAGCGGTTTTAAAGGAAGCTGGCTCTTCTCTTGATAAGGTAATTAAAGCAACCGTATTCATTAAAGATATGAATGATTTTCCACGTATTAATGAGGTTTATGGCGAATACTTTTCTGAGCATAAGCCAGCCCGTTCATGTGTAGAAGTGGCTCGTTTACCAAAAGACGTACTAATTGAAATTGAAGTAATTGCTTTAGTGTAAAAAGAAAAAGCGTAGCGAAACGACGATTCCTCTGTTTTGCTAGCTTTTTTTTGTAAGTGGAGATGTGTAATGAAAGGTTGTTTTAACTGTCTGCACCGTGAAATGTCGAGGATAGATCATACTGGAAAAAAATGATCGTATTTATTTTTTGAAAAATCGTAAAAAAAGTTCAATTCTTTGAAGGAAAAAGGAAACCTCTCTAGAATGTAGTATACAGATAATCTATAAGAGAGGTGACCATCATGGAAATTACTGACGTAAGGTTACGGCGTGTCCAAACGGAAGGGCGTATGCGAGCAATTGCATCTATAACAATTGACCACGAATTCGTTGTTCATGATATTCGTGTAATCGATGGAAATAATGGCCTATTCGTTGCAATGCCGAGCAAGAGAACACCTGACGGAGAATTTAGAGACATCGCACACCCAATCTCTTCTAAAACTAGGGAAAAGATCCAAGTGGCTGTTATAGACGAGTATGAGCGTGTAGGAGAATATGAAGACGCTACCAATTATGAGGAAGCTGGTGCTTCGTAACAATAGGTTAAAGCTAAACCAGTCTGCGCAAAACGCAGGCTGGTTTTTTGTATATTTTTCAAGTATGTAAAGACGTCCAGAGATATTGAAATACGTGGTGGTTTCAAGTATAGTTTTAATGATGAACATGAACGAGTGTGGAGGGGAATATGAGCGGACGATATGCAATTGTTCTTGCTGCTGGGCAAGGAACAAGAATGAAGTCAAAGCTTTATAAAGTGTTACACCCAGTTTGTGGTAAACCAATGGTCGAACACGTTGTAGATCAAGCGAAAGCGGTCGGCTTTGATGATATCGCAGTTGTTGTTGGTCATGGTGCGGAGCAAGTAAAAGAAGCAATCCCAACTGGCGCTTCCTTTGTACTGCAAAATGAGCAACTTGGTACTGGACATGCGGTACGATGTGCAGAACCCTTGTTGAAAGGGAAGAACGGTACAACCGTAGTCTTATGTGGCGATACGCCGCTAATAACAGCCGAAACGTTAAAGACTCTAATTGCGTATCATGAACAGGAAGCAGCAAAAGCAACTATTTTAACAGCATATGCAGACAATCCACACGGGTATGGCCGAGTGATTCGTGGCTCAAACGGTGAAGTCGATAAAATAGTCGAACAAAAAGATGCATCTAGTGAAGAGCTTCTTGTGAATGAGATTAATACAGGTATTTACTGTTTTGATAACAATACGTTATTTGACGTATTACAAATGGTGACAAATGATAATAACCAAGGTGAATACTACTTACCAGACGTAATTGGACTCTTAAATAAAAAAGAGGAAAAAGTGTGTGCCTATGTAACACCAACAATGGAAGAAACCATTGGTGTAAATGATCGAGTTGCACTAGCACAAGCCGAAAAAGCGATGCAAGCTCGAATAAACACGTACTGGATGACACAAGGGGTTACGTTCATTGATCCGAACACCACATATATTTCCGTTGATGCAACGATTGCACAAGATACGACATTATTTCCTAACGTTAGTATAAAAGGGAACACTACCATTGGTGAAGATTGTATCATAGAGTCAGGTAGTGAAATTCACCATTCTGTCATTGAGAAAGGCGTTCACATTCGCTCCTCTTATATTTATAATAGTTATGTGCACGAAGGTGCTGCTATTGGGCCTTTTGCTCACATACGACCTGATTCCACTGTCGGTAAAGAGGTTAAAGTCGGTAATTTTGTGGAATTGAAGAAAGCAAGTATCAATGACCGTAGTAAAGTATCCCATCTAACATACATTGGGGATGCAGACATTGGCAAAGATGTTAACGTTGGATGTGGGGTCGTGACAGTTAATTATGATGGCACAAATAAGCATCAAACAACAGTGCATGACGGTGCGTTTATTGGCTCAGGATCAAACTTAGTCGCACCTGTTGAGATTGGAAAGCATGCCTTTGTAGCAGCTGGTTCAACGATAACGAATCATGTAAATGATTACTCACTGGCGATAGCACGAGCTAGACAAGTAGATAAAACAAACTATATAAAAAAAGATCAATAACATTTACTGGAGGTAACACAAGAAATGGCAAACTATAGCGACCCAAGCTTAAAGGTCTTTACTCTTAATTCTAACAAGGCTTTGGCTGAAGAAATCGCTCGACATATTGGAGTTTCTCTTGGAAAGAATTCTGTCATGCGTTTTAGTGATGGTGAAGTTCAAATTAACATTGAAGAAAGTATTCGTGGTTGTGATGTATATTTGATTCAATCAACATCGGCTCCAGCGAATGAACACTTAATGGAACTCTTAATTATGATTGATGCAGTAAAGCGAGCTTCAGCGCGTACGATTAATATCGTCATGCCTTATTACGGCTATGCGAGACAAGATCGCAAAGCACGGGCGCGAGAACCTATCACAGCTAAACTTGTGGCTAATCTGCTTGAAACAGCTGGTGCAACTCGGGTATTAACAATTGACCTCCATGCAACTCAAATTCAAGGTTTCTTTGATATCCCAGTTGACCAGTTAATGGGTGTACCAATTTTATCTGATTATTTTAGCAGCAAAGGGCTTGACGATATTGTTGTTGTTTCTCCAGATCATGGTGGAGTGGTACGTGCTCGTAAAATGGCCGATCGCTTAAAAGCACCAATTGCTATTATTGATAAACGTCGACCAAGACCAAACGTGTCAGAAGTAATGAATATTGTTGGTAATATTGAAGGAAAGACAGCCATCATTATTGATGATATTATTGATACAGCAGGAACAATTACACTTGCGGCGAATGCTTTAGTAGAACAAGGAGCAAAAGAGGTATATGCTTGCTGTACGCACCCTGTTCTATCTGGTCCAGCAGTAGATCGAATTCGTAACTCTAAGATTAAAGAATTGGTTGTAACGAATACAATTGATCTGGAGGAAGAGAAAAAAGGTGCGAACATTACAGAGTTGTCTGTAGCGGAGTTGATGGCTGAGGCTATTATTCGTGTACATGAAGATGCTTCTGTATCAACTTTATTCGATTGATTTTTGTTATCAACCTAGAGAGAACTTACGAAAAAGAACAAGGAATTCTGTTTGAAAACTGACCTTTAAGGGAACACAATTAACAGACGTGTAAAACTAAGATGAGGTGAAAGAAAGATGACAGTATTACAAGCTCGTGATCGTAAAGACTTAACAGGACAAGAAACAAGAAATATTCGTCTAAATGGTTTTGTGCCAGGCGTACTATATGGTAATAAAATTGAAAGTCAGCCGGTTTCAGTAGAAAGTGTTGCTTTCTTAAAAACAATGAGAGAAGTAGGCCAAAATGGTTTATTTGATCTTGAATTAGAAAACGGTAAAAAGCATCACGTCATGGTGCAAGAAGTTCAAGTGGATCCTTTGAAAAATCATTACACGCATATTGATTTCTTCGAAGTGAATATGAAAGAAAAACGTGATGCAAATGTACCTGTTCATTTAGAAGGAGAAGCGCCAGGGGCAAGCGAAGGCGGTATCGTGAATCATCTTCTTTATGAAATTACGGTACATTGTTTACCAGCGGATATTCCAGAAAGCATTACGGTAGACATTTCAAGTTTAAACGTTGGTGATACGCTATCAATTTCAGAGATGCGTTCTACCGTTTCTGTGGACATCGTAAATGAAGATGACGAAGCGATTGTGACGGTACAAGCACCGACGGTAACAGAAGATCCAGATGAAACAGAAGAAGATGGAACGACTGCGCTAGGTGTAGAAGCAACAGAAGAGCGTGAGGATGACGACAAAGATCGTCCAGGTCGTGTTGAATAGTAAATAAAGTGACGAAAGGTATGACCCTTTGGGGTTATGCCTTTTTCGTCAAGTTAGAATAAAGGAGTTACGCATGAAGTTAATTGTGGGGCTAGGAAATCCTGGTAAACAGTTTGATAATACAAGACACAATATTGGGTTTGACAGTGTTGACCTCATAGCTGAACAGTTCGATTCATCTCTTACCAAGCAAAAATTCAACGGCTTATATGGAGAAACGATTGTACATGGTGAGAAAGTAATGTTGCTAAAGCCTTTAACGTATATGAATCTCTCTGGAGAGTGTGTTCGGCCATTTATGGATTATTTCAATGTAAGCTTAGAAGAGCTTGTTGTATTGTATGATGATTTAGATATACCACCAGGAAAAATACGTTTACGCCAAAAGGGTAGTGCAGGTGGTCATAACGGAATTAAATCACTTATTCATCATTTAGGAACTCAAGAATTTAACCGGGTTCGTATTGGTGTGGGACGCCCGACTAACAATGAACCAGTCGTGAAATACGTCTTAAACCGCGCTGCAGGTGATGAGAAAGCGCTTTTAGAGGATGCCATTAAAAAGACGGCACAATCGATTGAAGCATGGATAACAAAGCCGTTCCTTGAAGTGATGAATGTATACAACCGATAGGATAATGTCTCATTCTTTTGATCATACTGTAAACAAGAATATCTGTTTACAAGGAGTGGTTAAAATGGCTGTGCATTATGGTTGTAAGTACTGTCAAAAACAAATGGCAACGCTGGAAGATCAATATACTTTCGATGAATTAGGGATAAGCAAATTAGGTGCGGTAGATCAGTTAGAAAGCGTTCGAGTAACTCAAGAAGGTGATGTCCATATTGCGGCAATTTGCGAAGATTGTTATCAAGCTTTCCAATTAAATCCGCTTTTGCATGAAACTCAAAATGTGATTCATTAATAGCAACAAAGCTTTGGTATCCTTAAAGACCAAGGCATTTTTCAATTAAAACGAGCGTAGGATTGATAATATAAACGATGTAGTGAACTGCAAATCGTGTTAGCGAAACCAGGGGGAAAAGAAATGTTAGGATTGCAACAGTTTGTCAGTGGAACGAATGAGCTACAAACCATTGCTAACGGAATAGAAAAAGGTCAAAGTGAACAGGTGTTATCAGGCTTAACAGGTTCGTCGAGAACAGTTGCGAGCGCTTCTCTTTACCGGGAAACGCAGCGCAACCAGCTTATTGTGACACATAATTTATTCCAAGCACAAAAAATGTACGAAGATCTTGTTGATTTATTAGGGGAAGAAAAAGTTTATCTTTATCCAGTAAATGAATTAATCTCAGCAGAAATTGCTGTTGCTAGTCCTGAAATGAAAGCGCAACGCATTGATGTGTTAAATCGACTTGTAAATGGATTCTCAGGCATAATTGTCGTTCCTCTTGCAGGGGTTCGCCGATTACTACCGCCGAAAACAGTATGGGCTCAGTATCAACTGGATGTAACGGTTGGAACGGACGTTCAAGAACTTGATTCGTTTATTAGTCAGCTCGTGTCAATGGGCTATAGACGAACGGATATGGTCTCGGCACCTGGTGAAATGAGTGTCCGTGGTGGCATCATTGATTTGTATCCACTTACAGAAGAACATCCAATTAGGATCGAACTTTTTGATACAGAGATTGATTCTTTGCGATACTTCTCGTTAGAGACGCAGCGCTCCGAGGGACAGCTCGAAACCATTAAAATTGGACCAGCTGAAGAAGTATTATTAACATCAACACACTATAGTCATGCAGCGTCTGTTTTAGAAGAACAGCTAAACGTAACCACCAAAAAAATAGCGAATAAAAAAACACGGGAATCCTTGCAAGAGCGAATCCCGTTTGAAATTGCGCAATTAAAGCAAGGACAACCGTTCGAAGGTATGTATAAATACATGTCGTTTTATTATGAGAGTCCGCATACGCTTCTTTCCTATATGTCAGAGCACGCTGTTATTTGGATTGATGAAATGACTCGAGTAAAAGAGATGTCGGAAAACCTTATAAAAGAAGAAGCAGAGTGGCATACAAGCATGATTGAACAAGGGGCTATTGTGCACGGTGCAGAAATGTCTTATGAACTGCTAAATCGATTACAAGAAATCCCGCAATCAATAGTTTACTCCGCTTTATTTCAAAAACAAATTCCAGGGACAAAACCGCAGCAGGTGCTTAATGTCTCTTGTAAATCCATGCAGAATTTTCATGGACAAATGGATTTGCTTACATCGGAAATCAATCGCTGGATTGCTAATCATTATACGGTTCTGTTTATTGCTGGAACAGAAGATCGGGCAAAGCGACTTTCGTTAAATCTTTCTGACGAGAATATTGACGCTCATCTTATAGAAGGAAAAACAACATTAACCAGTGGAACGGTGCAAATTTACACAGGTCATTTGCATGCGGGGTTTGAATTACCTGAGCAAAAGCTTGTTGTTATTACGGAAGAAGAAGTGTTTGCCAAACAAGCAAGAAAGCCAAAGCGCCGTCAAACCATGTCCAATGCAGAACGAATTAAAAGTTACTCAGAACTCGCTGTTGGTGACTTAGTTGTTCACGTTAATCATGGTGTTGGGAAGTACTTAGGCGTTGAAACCTTAGAAATAAATGGCGTTCATAAAGATTACTTAAATTTGCGTTACGCTGGAAATGACAAGCTGTATGTTCCAGTAGAACAAATTGATCAAGTCCAGAAATATGTAGGATCTGAAGAAAAAGATCCAAAAATCTATGCCCTTGGTGGAAATGATTGGAAAAAAGTAAAAAGTAAGGTGAAGTCGTCTGTTGAAGATATAGCAGATGATTTAATCAAGCTTTATGCAGAAAGAGAAGCGAGCGTTGGTCACAAATTCTCAGAAGATGGGCCAGAACAGGCGGATTTTGAAGGTTCGTTCCCTTATCAAGAAACAGAAGATCAAATACGTGCTATTGCAGAGATAAAAGAAGACATGGAAAAGCAGCGTCCGATGGATCGTTTACTTTGTGGTGATGTAGGCTATGGTAAGACTGAAGTTGCAATTCGTGCTGCCTTTAAAGCTATTATGGATGGAAAACAAGTGGCGATCCTTGTACCAACAACGATATTAGCACAGCAACATTTTGAAACCATTTCAGAACGGTTCTCAGAGTTCCCAATTACGGTTGGTGTGCTTAGCAGATTCCGCTCGAGAAAAGAGCAAACAGAAGTACTAAAAGGCTTAAAGGCTGGTTCTGTGGACTTGGTTGTTGGAACGCACCGCTTATTGTCAAAGGATATTGTCTTTAAAGACCTCGGCTTGTTAATTGTTGATGAGGAACAGCGATTTGGCGTTACTCATAAGGAAAAAATTAAACAGTTAAAATCGAACATAGACGTATTAACGCTAACAGCAACGCCAATTCCAAGAACGCTTCATATGTCCATGTTAGGTGTACGTGACTTATCTATTATTGAAACGCCTCCAGAAAATCGTTTTCCTGTTCAAACATACGTGGTGGAGTACAATCCATCCATTGTACGGGAAGCTATTGAGCGTGAAATGACTCGGGGTGGTCAAGTCTATGTTCTTTACAACCGAGTAGAAGATATTGAAAGAATGACTGAACAAATAGCCATGCTCGTACCAGATGCAAAGGTTTCTTATGCGCATGGGCAAATGAATGAGCGTGAGCTAGAATCGATTATTTTAAGTTTCTTAGAAGGTGAAAGTGACGTACTGGTCACAACGACAATCATTGAAACAGGTGTCGATATTCCAAATGTGAATACACTCATCGTTAGTAATGCCGATAAAATGGGCCTATCGCAGCTTTATCAAATTCGTGGTCGAGTTGGTCGTTCAAATCGTGTTGCGTACTCTTATTTTACGTACCAACAAGACAAGGTGCTAACGGAAGTAGCTGAGCGTCGACTTCAGTCTATTAAAGAATTTACGGAACTTGGATCTGGATTTAAGATAGCGATGAGGGATTTAACAATTCGAGGCGCAGGTAATCTATTAGGAGCTCAGCAGCATGGGTTTATTGATTCCGTTGGTTTTGACTTGTACTCACAAATGCTAAAAGAAGCAATCGACGAGCGGAAAGGAACGAAAACGAAAGAAGAGACGTTCCAATCAGAGTTATCCATTAGTGTAGATGCCTATATTCCAGAGCGGTACATTCCTGATGCTAAACAAAAAATTGAAATGTATAAGCGGTTTAAAGGTATTGAAACAATGGATGAACTAACCGACCTTCAAGATGAATTAATTGATCGGTTTGGTGAATACCCAAAACAAGTCGACTATTTGTTAAGTCTTACGAAAATAAAGCATCTTGCAGATCAATATAAAGTTGAAAAAATCAATGAAGCGAAAGATACCATTGTTATACTCCTTTCGAACGAAACCACACAATCGATTAAGATTGCGTCATTCATGGAATCTGCACGCGCCATTGGTCGGTTTATAACAGTCGGAACTCAGGGAGATCAGTTGAAAGTAACAATAAAAACAAAGAGTATGTTAGCAGAGCAAATGCTAGACACGACGTTTGAAGTACTGCAAGCTGTGAAACGAGCCCATCTAAGTCAAGGGCAAGTTACCGTTAGCTAGGAAGTAGTCATCAAATCAATAAGATATTTCATCAATTGGTGAATAGTTCTTAAAAAAGGAAGGATACTACAGTTATAACAAATTGTATTCTTCCTAAATGATTTGATTTTACATCTTAGAAAGCGAGGCTTTATGTATGAAAGCAACTGGAATTGTAAGACGTATTGACGATCTTGGCAGGGTTGTGATACCTAAAGAAATAAGAAGAACATTACGCATTCGTGAAGGTGATCCGCTGGAGATATTTGTCGACCGAGAAGGTGAAGTTATTTTAAAGAAATACTCACCAATCTCTGAGCTAGGTGACTTCGCAAAGGAATATGCCGAGGCCTTATACGATAGTTTAAATCAATATGTGTTAATATCTGATCGTGATACATATATTGCGGTAGCTGGCGCTTCTAAAAAAGAATACGCAAACAAGGCCGTTGGTGAAGTAATTGAAACGGTAATGGCTAACCGTAAATCCCATATGGAAGCGAATGCAGGCGAGTATAACCTTGTTGGCGATCACAAAGATGATTATAAAGGCTACGTGGCAGCACCAATTATTGCTAGTGGTGATCCTATCGGTGCAGTTGTGATTTTCTCTAAGTCAGAATCACTTTCAGGAAAACTAGAACAAAAAATGGCTGAAACAGCAGCCGGCTTCCTAGCCCGTCAAATGGAGCAATAGTGTTAAAAAACATATGAGCGCTCTCGCTCGTATGTTTTTTTTAATTTTATTTCGTAACCATTTAGAATAAAATAAAGAAAAAAGGGAGGTTTATATGAGTACATTCTTTAAAGTTTGGATAAATCCAAGAGGAGTTATACGCAACAAGATAGAGGAGGAAGCAACTGTACAACCACTTGGGAAGTATTTACTTCTTGCCTACATATCTGGAGTTTTCTCGATTATGTTTTCTTTTGAAATGGAGGCTCCTTTTTCAGCTACCATGTTTAGTCTTTCGGTCTTCCTTGGTGCGATCGTTACGTCTGTTTTATCGGTCTTTTTAATGCCTGTTTTATTTAAATGGTTCGGTAGTTGGGTTGGTGGTAGAGGTTCATTAGCAGAAGTGAGAGTCGCTGTCATTTATACGCAAGTGTTACCTCAGATCTTCATTGGCATTTTACTATTACCGTTTATCTTATTAATTGGTGAGAACTTTTTCTTAGTTTATGAGAATTCTCTAGAACCCCAGCTAAGCGGCTTACAAAATTGGGCACTACTTGTAGCCTCGTTGCTTCTCATTCTATTATTTGTATGGCAATTTATTGTGATGTTACAAGGATTAGGGGAGGCACACGGTTTCTCTGCGTGGAAGTCATTACTCGTCTACATCATTTTTACTGTTTTACTAACCATTGTCTTAGTAATTGTTGGTTTGATCTTGGCGTTAACGATTGGTGTACTATTTATTTAGATAGGGAAGGCCCCTTGTCTGCTAGACAGGGGCCTTTCATGTATAGATTAGATGCGATTTAGTTGCTCAATTATAAGAGGAACGGCGTGAGTCGCTTTGCTTTGCTGCATTGTCGTTAGAATAGGCTCACGGTTCGCATACAATGCGTGGATTTCTTTTACGAGTGCATCGTCCTTCATGGATTCTTCCTCTAACATGTGGGCATAACCATTCTTTACAAACGTTTGGGCGTTTAAAATTTGGTCACCGCGACTGCTCTGTCTCGACAACGGAATAATAAGCATCGGAATTTGCAATGCAAGAAATTCAAAAATGGCATTTGACCCACCACGAGTGACAACGATATCAGCGGCTTGCATAAGGTGGGGCAGCTCTTCGTGCACATATTCATATTGTTTATAGCCACGTTTTCTTTCTAATGCAGGATCTAGATGACCCTTTCCGCAAATGTGAATGATCTGATACGTATTAAGCAGATCATCTAGTGATTGCCGGATGCCTTCATTAATCGCTTTAGCCCCCAAACTTCCACCCATCACGAGTAGTACGGGCTTTTGCTTAATAAAGTCAGTGAGTGCTAATCCTTGTGTACGTGAACCAGACAATAAATCATCTCGAATAGGTGAACCGACAACGTTTGTTTGTTCGCTAGGAAAATGCTTTGCTGTTTCAGCAAACGACGTGTAGAACGTCTTTGTAAAGCGCTTGGCGATACGATTTGCTAATCCAGGAGTTAAGTCGCTTTCGTGTAAGTGAACAGGAATGCCTAGTGAATAGGCTGCAATCACAACAGGGACCGTTACAAATCCACCCTTAGAGAAGACTACGTCAGGCTTCTCTTTTTTTAAAATGTTTCGAGCCTGTCTAAGTCCGTTTGAGATTCGAGCAAGATCGGTTACATTTTTCATATCGAAATAGCGTCTTAACTTGCCGCTTGCTATTCCAAAGTAAGGAATATTGTTTTTCTCTACTAATTCTCTTTCAATTCCATCATAAGAACCAATATAAGCGATGGACCATTTGCTTCGATCCATTTGATGAATAATCGCTAAATTTGGTGTTACGTGCCCTGCGGTTCCCCCACCGGTAAAAATAATTTTTTTCATTCCATACCTCTCCGTCTATTTCAATCTTAACCGATTAGTAAATGTGCGAGTAAATCGACAACAATGTATAGCCCTGCAAGACAACCAATCATGGCGATGATAACTAGCAGTGCTTTCATCATACCGATTTTCTGTGCTTCAGAATAAGCAATTAAAAAAATGCCAAATACCCAAACGACTGTTAAGTCAATCATGACTGAGCCAAAACTCACAATGGTTCGAAGTATTGGTGTTTGGGCTTGAAGAGTAAGTAAAGCGAGACCAAATAAGATTAAATTCAGTAAACCAACAAAAATCCCTGGCATAAACAAAGCATAAACAAATACTTTTCGTGTCGCTTTGATGTTACCGTTTCCTCCGTACCAACCGCCTACATGGCCAAACGCAAAACTAAAGCCATAATAAAGGATTGGTCCAGTAAATGCACCAATTAAAATGGTAACAATAAGTGGAAGAAAATTACCTGTAGAGGCTAGAAGCAATGTTTCACTTCTAGAAAACCAGAAACCGGTTAACCCTCCAAAAATAATGGATAGTATGAGAGTCGCTTGTTTATGTATGTCACTTTTCAATGTATCTTTCATTGTTTGGCGAGGCGCAACCCATATGGCGAGCCATGGATTTGTTTGTTTCAAGCAATCACCTACTATATCATATCTTTTGTTCTTATCATACCATGTTTTATGATTATGTATGAATAGGCTGAAAAAAGAATTAGACCCGGTAAGATTTTTAGATGACTTTTATTGATGAGATAAGTTCGACAACATGCCAGGATGATGCTATTTTATAAAGGTAAAGGGGGAAGAGTGCTTGAATACATCACACGTGTTAAAGGGGGCTTTTCTCCTTTCGGTTGCTGCACTCGTAACGAAATTATTAAGTGCTGTCTACCGCATTCCTTTTCAGAATCTGGCTGGCGATTTAGGCTTCTACGTCTATCAGCAAGTCTATCCTTTCTTTGGCATGATGACAATCCTCGCGCTATATGGTTTTCCTGTTGTACTGTCCCGTCAAATTGCTGAGAAAAAAGCACAAGGAAAAGACGAAGAGGTCAACGAATTATTAAGCTATACGTTTTTAGGATTATCAATCTTATCCATTATGATATGCGTTCTCTTTTTGGTTTTTGCACCTCAGCTTGCCTTTTTTATCGGGGATGAATCTCTGACAAGTGTCATTCAATTGGTTGGCTTTGGGTTTCTATTCTTACCTATTTTAAGTGTTTTTAGAGGAGCTGGACAAGGAATAAATCAGATGACACCGACAGCTTTATCTCAAGTAAGTGAGCAATTTGTTCGGGTGGTGGCTATTCTTGTTCTAACCTATGTGTTAGCTTCTCAAGGGTATGATGCCTACGTGATAGGAGAAGGTGCAATTTACGCCTCTCTTCTAGGAAGCGCAGTTGGCTGTGTTTTCTTACTAATGCTAGCGAATAAAAAAGAGATGCGTTTTTATACTCACTTTTCTTTCAAAAAGTTTTATCGTCATCAGGCTGTTTTTTTAAAGCAAAGCTTGTTTATTTGCTTAAATTCACTTATTTTATTGCTGTTTCAAGTGGTAGACGTTTTGACTGTTGTACGTTCCTTACAAGCAACACCCATGTCCGATGTCGCGATTTATACAGCAAAAGGAGTTTATGATCGTGGACAGCCATTGATTCAATTAGGAACCATCTTAATTACAGCGATTGCTTTAGCTGTAGTACCTTTGTTATCAAACGCCCTTGCTTCGAAACGATACAAAGATGCACGCCGCTATCGCGATGTCATGATGAGGCTGACGATCTTGTTAGGTGGCGGGGCAACAATTGGACTCTTTTTATTGATGGACTCAATAAACGCAATGCTTTTTACAAACCAAGCAGGAACAGATGTATTAAGAGTCTTTGTTTTGTCTATTTTCCCTTGTTCTATCTATTTGGCTGGAGCTGCTATTATTCAAGGATACGGACGAATTCATATTCCGGTGTATGCAATTATTGCAGGTATAGGAACAAAAATAGTAGGAAATGTGTTGTTTATAACATTTATCAAATCGACGATGGGCGCAGCCCTTTCAAATGTGCTTGCTTTTTCAGTGATGATGGGTATTGTACTGTATTCGGTCAAAAAGATTGATCAGCGACTGTTTGTGCAAAAGCAATCATACGTAATGTTGCTTGTAGTGCTCTTCAGTATGGGAGTACTCGTGTTTGGAATTCAGGTAGGAATGAATCAATTGCTTTCTTTACCAAATCAACGAAGTGTACATGCCATTCAAGCCTTTACCCTTGCAGGAATTGGTGCAGGTTATGTTGGAGTGGCTGTATTATTTACCCATATTTTTACGTTAAGAGAATGGGCTAGTGCGCCTAAATTAGGGGCTCTTCGGAAACAAGTTATTCAAAAGTTTATTAACAAATAGAGGTGTACCATGGGAATAATTAAAGTAGTCGGTTTAGGAGCAGGAGAATTAGATCAGATGCCATTAGGTGTGTATCGTACCTTGAAGGAAGCACCAACTGTTCGTGTACGTACCCTTGATCATCCAGTTGTGAAGGACTTGCAGCATGAGGGTGTGACGTTCGAGTCCTACGACGAAACGTACGAGCAGTTTGATTCGTTTGAAGCCGTATACGAAACAATAGTAAACGACTTAATCGATCGTGCTCAAGTAGAGGATCTGGTTTATGCCGTACCAGGCCATCCGTTTGTGGCAGAGAAGACCGTTCAGCTTCTGCAAGATGCAACCGATCACCATCAGGTAAAGCTAGACGTTGTTGGAGGGACATCTTTTCTTGACCAAATGTATTCGAGTCTAAGAATTGACCCAATCGAAGGCTGTCAAATTCTGGATGGAACAGTTTTGAAGCAAGAGGAAATTCAAATGCGTCATCATCTTATTATTGTCCAAGTGTATGATAGCCTCATCGCATCTGATGTTAAACTTACGCTAATGGATACCTATCCAGACGATTATGAGGTGACAATTTGTACAGCGGCGGGTACGGCAGAAGAAAAGCTTACGAGAGTACCGCTTTATGAGCTCGATCATCAAACGGAAGTAAATAATTTAACCGCTGTGTACGTGCCGCCAGTTCATGACGAAAAACTCCTTTATGGAGACATACAGTATTTAAAAAGCGTTATTGCTCAGTTACGGAGTCCAGAAGGGTGCCCTTGGGATCGAAAACAAACGCATCAATCGTTAAAGCGATTCTTATTAGAGGAATCCTATGAAGTACTAGAGGCAATTGATCAAGAAGATGATGAGCAGTTAACTGAAGAACTTGGGGATGTGCTCCTGCAAGTGCTCCTGCACGCACAAATTGGTGAAGAAGCAGGTTATTTTCAGTTTGGAGATGTTATTAAGACGTTGACAGAAAAAATGATTCGTCGTCACCCACATGTATTTGGAGACAAGCCTGTGCAGTCTGCTGAAGAAGTGACTTCGGTTTGGGAAGAAGTGAAGCGAAAAGAAAAGGCAGAAAGTGAAGCGCTTCAGCCAAAGCGATCCATTTCTTCTTTTCCTTCTATGTTGGCAGCTGCGGAGACGATGCAGAAAGACATTGCAAAAACCGGTTTTGAATATGAAGCAATTGAGCAAGTGTATGATAAAGTGTTAGAAGAACTAAAAGAAGTAAGAACAGCTGATGCTTCAGAATTGGAGAAAGAATATGGTGATTTGCTGCTTGCAGTTGTGAGCTTAGGTCGATTTATTAAGCAATCACCAGAAGTAGCGCTGCACAAGGCACTAACAGTTTTTCTAACACGATTTGAGTATGTTGAAGCTCAAGCAGAAAAAGCAAACATGACGATTGATCATGTGAATATGACTACGCTTGACGCATGGTGGGAAGAAGCCAAACGATTAGAAAGATAAGGATAAAGGAGCTAACCTATGAGACTTGATAAATTTTTAAAAGTATCCCGTTTGATTAAAAGACGAACATTAGCAAAAGAGATTAGTGATCAAGGAAGAATTACAGTGAACGGTCAAACAGCAAAGGCAGGTACAACGGTTAAGCCTGGAGATGAGCTTTCGATTCGCTTTGGTCAAAAGCTTGTTACCGTTGAAATTAACGATTTAAGAGAGACAACAAAGAAAGAAACAGCAGCAGAGATGTATACAATTGTGAAAGAGGAATCGGTCTAATGAAAGCATTTATTTTTGATATGGATGGGGTCATTATTAATAGCGAACCACTTCATTTTGCTGTTGAAGCGGAGCTCGCAAAGGAAAACGGTATCATTCTAAAAGAAGGGGAGCTGGAATCTTACGTTGGTACACGTGCAGATGAGATGTGGTCGTCCTTGAAAGCTGTACATCAGGCAGACTTTGATGTAGATACGCTGTTAAAAGAGGCTAACGAAAAAAAATTAGCCTATTTGCACGATGCCAATATGGAACCTATAGATGGTATTCGAGAGTTACTTGAACAATTAAAAGAAAAAGGGTACAAGATTGGCCTAGGATCGTCGTCAACGGTTGCTTTTATTGATGCAGTCTTAACCGCATTTTCAATAAAAGACCAATTCGATGTTGTTTTAAGTGGAGAACAAGTAGCAAAAGGAAAGCCTGCGCCAGACATTTATTTAGCAGTTGCCGATCGTTTAGGGGTTAGCCCTCAGCACTGCACGGTTTTAGAGGATGCTGCACACGGTGTTCAAGCAGGAAAAGAAGCTGGAATGACTGTCATTGGGTATGTGAATCCATATTCAGGAAATCAAGACTTGTCTAAGGCTGATTTACGCGTTGAAGACATTGCAGCTATTACTATCTAAGAAGTAAAAAAAGCGTACCCTACTTTTGCAATGGGTACGCTTTTCTTTTAGCCTTTTACAACATCCGTTGGTGTTTCGCCTTTGGCACCAGCAACTAGGTTTTCAATGGCGCGCATCGCCATCGCTTCTCTCGTAGCGGCAGTAGCCGAGCCAATATGAGGAGTTAGAGTAACATTTTTCATCGTTAAAAATGGATGATCCTGCGGTAATGGTTCCGTTTCAAACACATCGAGGGCGGCACCAAAGATTTCATTATTCTGTAACGCTTCAATGAGGGCTTTTTCATCAACGACACTTCCTCGAGCACCGTTAATGAGTAATGCAGATGATTTCATCTTGCACAAAGCTTCCTTATCTATTAAATGCTTCGTTTCATCAGTCAGAGGAACCATTAATACGACGAAATCTGAGCGTGAAAGTAGATCATCTAATTCCACTTTCTCCGCGTTATAACGTTTCTCGGCTTCAGGTCGGTGAGAGCGGTTATGATAGAGAATATTCATGCCAAATCCTTCCTTGGCTCGGTGAGCAATTTTTTCACCAATTCGTCCCATCCCAACAATACCGATTGTCTTCTCATGAACATCTTGTCCAAATAATGCACTTGACGGAGTTCCCTTGCGCCATTCCCCTTTTTGTATGTGAGTATGTAATTCAGCGATTCTTCTGGCGCCTGACAAAATAAGACCGAAAAGAAGATCAGCTACCGTTTCGTCTAATACATAAGGGGTATTTGTCAACAACACACCCTCGTTTGCTAATTCTATAGGATCAAATTTGTCATAGCCAACTGTTGCCGTACTAATTACTTTTAATTGGTCACACCCTTCTACAAGTGCTGCATCCACTGCATGACCGGTAAGTAACGCCCCATCAACCTGTTTCAAAATGTTTCTTAAATCATCCTTTTGTAGTGGCTTGTGTTGATCCCATATCGTATACGAACAATGCTGGGAAAGGTACGTTAATGCGCTTTCAGGAACAGGGTGTGCTAAGAATACTTTAGGTTTGCTCAACATAAATCACTCCTCAGAATGCTTTTTCTAGTAACTATAAAGGTAACGCAAATAGAAATCAAAAGAAAACCTTATCGTCGCGACTGAGGAATTGACACGATTGTGTAAAAGATTTGACTTGAAATTCAGGCGATTGTTGCATACACTGTATTTATATATGAGAATGATTTTCATTATCCTAGCGAAATTGGAGGAAGGACCGTGCAACAAAACGAGATGTACGATCTTACAATTATTGGTGCTGGGCCTGCTGGGCTTTACAGTACGTTTTATGCGGGAATGCGGGACTTAAAAGTAAAATTAATTGAATATAATAGCGAATTGGGCGGAAAGATCCTCTTTTATCCAGAAAAAATCATTTGGGATGTAGGCGGCATGCCACCTACACCGGGAGCGACTCTTATTGATCAATTAGTGAACCAAGCAAATACATTTGATCCAACAATCTGCACAAACGAACATATTGAGAAGATGGTGCGTGAGCCTGACGGAACGTTTACACTTTTTAATGATAAAGGTGAGAAGCATTACAGTAGGACGGTGTTGCTGGCTTCAGGTCACGGCATACCTGTGATGCAGAAGTTAGAGTTAGAGGGTGCGGATCGTTTTGAGGTGGCTAACCTTCATTACACGGTGACTCAAATTGAAAGCTTTCGAGATAAGCGGGTGTTAATATCAGGAGGCGGAAACGCTGCGGTAGATTGGGCAAATGAATTAGTGGGTGTTGCAAAAGAAGTCATTGTCTGCCACAGAAGGCACGATTTTGGAGGGCACGAAAAAAACGTTGCTCATATGAAATCAAAAGTGGAGCTACGAACGCCATTTCAAATTAAAGAGCTACATGGTGAGCGAACATCCATTGATTCAGTGACTCTTTCGCATTGTGATTCAGAACTTGAGGAGCGATTTGACATTGACGCTGTGATTGTTAACCACGGCATGAAGATGGACGGGTGTTTTCTAATGGAAGCGGGCTTAGAGTTAGAGGCAGATGGATTTGTCCGTGTTTCACCATGTATGGAAACCAGTCAACCTGGTATCTTTGCTGCTGGAGATGTGACAAGGCACGCAGGTAAGCTTCAGCTGATCTCCGGTGCATTTGTTGAAGGTGCTACAGCTGTGAATGGCGTTAAGCAATATCTAGATCCAGCTGCTACTAAACAAGCATTTGTTTCTTCTCATAATGAAAAGTTTAAACAGCGAAACCAAGAAATAAAAATTGAACACAAACATAAAGATAAACGTAAAAAACTTGAATTTACGTAAGATATGTAGGGCGTCTCTGTCCACTACATATCTTTTTTTTATAAGTCGTGTTGAAGCTCAGTAATTACTTGTTGAATGGACCGAGGTTCTGTCCCATTCGTAGAATTTTTTGTGAAACGAACATACGTCTTTTGATGAGATAAATAGAGGGTTGTAAGCTGTTGGTTTTGAAAAATTTTACGGATGGCTTGCGACTCATTCTGTTCACCTGTTAGTTGTTGTAGCATCAGGTTAGG
Organism: Shouchella oshimensis; assembly: GCF_004375095.1. Classification (NCBI taxonomy): domain Bacteria; kingdom Bacillati; phylum Bacillota; class Bacilli; order Caryophanales; family Bacillaceae; genus Shouchella; species Shouchella oshimensis. The sequence goes on from NZ_SNUX01000004.1 coordinate 858,502, forward strand.
CAGTATGATGGCTCTCATATAGCGGATAAAAGAGAGAAGTGTGATATGGACGTTATAAGAAAGAACCGTGTCATCGTTAATCATAAGAACGGCTTGATTAGGCCAGCTGCTTTTTTGTAAGGCGTCGTAAAGTAAAGCTGCGTCGTCTGATTCCGTCAAATAAGAAGATGTACACAATACAATATTAGCATGTGCACGTATAGAGTCTTTGTGTTTCCGGATGTGCTGTACCTGTGGCGACATCGAACTCTGCTCATCAAACGTCTCTGTAAGTAAATAGACGGTCATTTAACACTCTCCTTGTTCTCGTAAGAAATAGCTTGTTCTACCATACTTAAGCATTGCATAAGTATCAAGTAAAGAACTGTTTTTTCGAGGAGCGTGCATAGAATGGATCAAACAAACTACGAGTTTGGAGCACCAATGGGAAGGGAAAGAAAAAACAACGACCACGATATTACCATTAAAGGTCGCAAACAATTAGATATTACAGGTGTTAAGCAAGTAGATAGTTTTGACAATGAAGAGTTTTTATTGGAAACGGTCATGGGTTACTTATCGATTAAAGGTCAAAATTTGCATATGAAAAATTTAAATGTCGAGCAAGGGAATGTGTCAATAGAAGGAAAGATTTACGATCTTATTTATGTAGACCAGAATCAGCAAGGGAAATCAAAAGGATTATTTGGAAAGCTATTTAAATAATGACACTCACTGTGCAGTTTCTATCAATGTTATCAATGGCCGCGATGGGCGTATGGCTCGGAGCGGCTTTAGATACCTATCATCGGTTTATTGGTAAGAAACATTCCTTCGACATTCAAACAGCAGTAGCAGACTTTTGTTTTTGGACGGTACAGGCTCTACTCGTTTTCTATATCCTTTATCAGGTCAATTTTGGAGAAGTTCGCATTTTTGTATTCATTGCTCTTATGCTTGGGTTTGCTGCATATCAAGCCATGTTTAAACGTTTATACAACAAGGTGCTTACTGGGATAATCTTTTTCTTCAAAAAACTTTTTGCTTTCTTAGTGATTGTTATAAAGACGCTGTTGTTTAATCCTGTAAAATGGTTATTGCACATTTGTAGGCGTTTCGCTATGATGATAGTACTTACATTGTGGAGTCTTATCTTCTATTTGTTATGGAAGCCTCTTTATTTTGTTCTGTCTCTTCTAGGCGTTGTCAAAGTTGCCAAGAAAGGACAGCCTATCTTTGAAAAAATAAAGGGTTTCTGCGATCGTTTAATGAAGAAGAAGTAGAGGTGAGTAGTGTGGCGTCTAAACGAGCAACAATAAGAGAAATTGATACAAAGTACATGGAACAACGGCAACAGGAGTTAGATCGACAATCAAAGCGGCGTAAAGGACTATATAGACGCTTGACATTTATGGGCGTCGTGTTCGGGATTCTAATGATTGTATGCGGTATGACACTGTTTAAACAATCAGCTCAAATTAGTGAAAAAAAGACAGAGGTTGAGCACTTGCAAACCGAGCAAGCTTCGTTATTGGAAGAACGAGATTTCTTAAAGCAAGAAATTGAAAACTATCAAGACGTAGAGTATATTATGGAAATTGCAAGAAGAGATTATTTCCTTACATTGCCTGGTGAGCAAAGAATTAACGTAACGAAGCAAAACAGCGATTGACACGTTTTTTTGCTGTCGAGTATAATGTTTTCAAGTATGGAATTTACCTAAAATTTTAAGGAGGATGTACGTTTTCATGTCCATAGAAGCAGGCAGCAAGCTGCAAGGCAAGGTTACTGGTATTACACACTTTGGTGCATTCGTTGAATTGCCAGAAGGAAAAACAGGACTTGTGCACATTAGTGAGGTTGCGGATCACTATGTTAAAGATATTAATGAACTATTAAAAGTCGGCGATGAGGTTACCGTTAAAGTCGTCAATGTAGAAAATGATGGCAAAATCGGACTCTCTATCCGCAAAGCCATTGACAAACCAGTAGAAGAAAAGAGACCGCCTCGTCCGTCTCGCCCTTCTCAATCTGATTCACCGCGTCCGAATCGTCAGTCAGGTGGTTTCCGAGGTGGTAGCAAACCGCGTGTCACACCATCTTTTGAAGATAAGATGAGCCGTTTCTTAAAAGATAGTGAGGAACGCCTAACGACGATTAAACGTCAAACAGAATCAAAACGTGGCGGCAGAGGTGCGAAACGAGGTTAACATGCAGCTTGTGTAACGTATCGTCCGTTATATAGAACGAATGGTTAAGAGAAAGAGTGAGATGATCACTCTTTTTTCTTTTAATTCCTATTGACTTCAATAAAAAAAAGAAGTATATTAATAAGCGTCGTGAAAAACATGGCGGTGTAGCTCAGCTGGCTAGAGCGTACGGTTCATACCCGTGAGGTCGGGGGTTCGATCCCCTCCGCCGCTATCAAAGAAAAAAGATGACTCTCCTATAGAGGGTCATCTTTTTTTGTGCCTTAGAACCAATTTTTCTATTTTTAAACGTATTTTTGTCCGTCATTTGTTGGCAAAGCTAGTGTAAACTAGCAAGGATATGCTAGTCACCTTCTTTAAATTGTTACTTTTTGTGAATTTTTTTTGCTAGTTAAGCCGAAGAAGGTCGAAAGTCTTTTTAATAATGTTTCGTAATTCTGACAAATTCTGTTGTTTACAGTTGGTATAGTGACACTACGATATCTAAATAGGTGGTGGCGCAATCGTGAAAACAGAGAAGTCAAACGGAACGCTTTTAGCTACAGGTGCTTTTGAAAGAATAAATCATGTACAAGCCCGGTTACAAGTAAGTGGACAAGCTTTGAAAAACATGAGTAAAACACTTTTCTTTGAATGGGGTTTATTAATTGCTCTTGTCGGATTCCTTCTAGGAAGAGCGATGATCTTAGCTGAGCTTACACCGTTTATCTTACCATTTTTGGCCTCGGTTTTTTTACTGCGGCGAAATCATGCGCTGATAGCTGGTGCGGCGTTACTAGCAGGTACAGTATTTAGTTATCATGGAGAAATAATCTTCGCTTTAATAGGAATGGCGATCTTTCTTTTATTATATAGAGGTGCGAAAACATTCTTAGACCAACCAGGAAAAGCCCTACCTTACTTAGTATTTGGAGCGAGCATAGTAACTCGACTTGGTTTAGTCTTTGTAACAACTGGAACCATTAGTCAATATGCATTAATGATGGCAACTGTTGAGGCAGGATTAAGCTTTATTTTAACAATGATCTTTGTGCAGAGCATTCCGCTTATTACAGGAAAACGGGGCGGACAAGCTTTGCGAAATGAGGAAATCATTTGTCTTATTATTTTGCTTGCTTCTGTCATGACGGGGACGATAGGCTGGGCATTAAATGATGTAGTCATGCAGCATAGTCTTGCTCGCTATTTAGTGTTAATTTTCGCCTTTGTAGGCGGGGCGGCGATTGGATCTACCGTCGGCGTTGTAACGGGATTGATATTGAGCTTGGCTAGTGTGGCGAGCTTGTATCAAATGAGTTTGCTCGCATTTGCTGGTTTATTAGGTGGATTATTAAAGGAAGGGAATCGCATTGGCGTAGCTTTTGGGTTACTAGTCGGTACCTTATTAATAGGACTGTATGGTGATGGAGGCGGTAGTATTTTCGCAACTGTAGCCGAAACAGGTATTGCCATTGCGTTGTTTTTACTAACCCCAAGAAGTTGGCTTCGGTCGATAGCGAAGTATATACCTGGTACAGTTGAACATGCTCAAGAGCAACAGCAGTACTTACGAAAAGTTCGAGATGCAACAGCCGGACGAGTCGAGCGCTTTTCTTCGCTTTTTCAAACGCTCTCAAACAGTTTTAAAGTTCAGCAAAAAAGTGACGAAGAACAGCATTCAAACGATGTGGATGTGTTGCTAAGTCACGTCACGGAAAAAACATGCCAAACGTGCATGATGAAGGAAAAATGCTGGGTTCAAAATTTTAACCAAACGTACGACTCAATGGCGAAGATGGTTGAACACATTGAAGTGAATGGGACAATGAGTGATCCAAAATTGCAACGCCAATGGAGAAGCCATTGCCGTAAGCCTGATCAAGTAATTGCAGCGATTCATATGGAGACAAATCAGTATCGAGCCAATAAGGAATTAAAGCGGCAAGTTCAGGAGAGTCAACGCTTAGTAGCAGATCAATTGTTAGGCGTGTCAAGAGTGATGGGGGATTTTGCTAAAGAAATTCAAAAAGAGAAGCAGCCTCATTTAATTCAAGAGGAGTACATGGTTGATGCATTACGTGGAGCGGGGATGGACGTTGGTCACATCGACATCTACAGCATTGAAAGCGGACGAATTGAAATTGAGATGAGCGTTCAATGCGATCATGACAACGGAGAAGCAGAAAAAATTATTGCACCAATGCTGTCGGACTTGGTGAAAGAAACAATTATATTAAAACGGGAGGAACCGCAATTTTATGCAAATGGCTACAGTCATCTATCGTTTGGTTCCGCTCAAGCATTTGTGATGGAGTCAGGAGTAGCAAAAGTGGCAAAAGGAGGCGAATGGTTATCTGGAGATAATTATTCAATGATTGAGCTTAATAGTGATAAATACGCCATTGCCATTAGTGATGGAATGGGGAATGGTGAGAAAGCGTACTTAGAAAGTAGTGAAACGCTAGCACTACTGCAAAAGGTGCTTCAATCGGGTATAGAAGAAACCGTAGCGATAAAGTCGGTAAACTCCATACTGTCTCTACGTAATACGGAGGAAATGTTTTCGACATTAGACTTGGCGATGATTGATATGAATGATGCCCATGCTAAATTTCTGAAAATTGGATCGACGCCAAGTTTCATAAAACGTGGAAACCGAGTCTCAAAAGTGGAGGCTGGTAACTTACCGATGGGAATCATTCCCGAGTTTGAAGTGGAAGTCGTACAAGAACAACTGCGAGATGGAGACTTACTTATTATGTGTAGTGACGGCGTGCTAGAAGCGAAGCGATCTGTGGAGAACCGAGAACAGTGGATGAAACGCATTATTTCTGAAATTGCTACAGATGATCCACAAGAAGTGGCCGATATCATTTTAGAGCGGGTCATTCGCTCAGAAGAAGGTAACATTATAGAAGATGATATGACGATTGTCGTTACGCAAATAAAGTTACACAAGCCGAAGTGGACTTCTATTCCCATTCATCCTAAAGTTCAAAAACAAAAGAAAGGAAGAACATTCTTTAAGCAAGCAACTGGAACGTAAGCGTATAAAAGGGCACCTTCATGGCGATGCTTGTAAGACTAAAAGCTAGCTGGAGGGAATGCAATGAAAGGGACTTTAAAGCAAATCTTACTTATAACAGACGGTTATTCAAACGATGGGGAAGATCCAATTGCCATTGCTCGACTGGCAAAGGAATTCGGAATCGCTGTCAACGTTATCGGAATTATGGGTGATCAAAAGGAAAATGCCCATGGGTTAAACGAAGTAGAAGCTATTGCAGATGCTGGTGGTGGAGTAAGTGAGATTGTGTATGCAAGACAATTATCGCAAACGGTTCAAGTAGTAACGCAGAAAGCGATGACGCAAACCTTACATGGTGTTATCAACCAAGAATTGAAGCAAATCTTAGGTAACGGAGAAGAAATGGATTCACTACCTCCTGAAAAAAGAGGGGAGGTAATGGAGGTCGTTGATGAAATTAGTGAAACGGCTCATCTGGAAGTCTGTATTCTCATTGATACGAGTGCAAGTATGGGAAACAAACTCACTAAAGTTCAAGAAGCATTGGAAGATCTCTCAATTGGTTTACACTCTAGAACAGGGGATACGTCTTTCGCCGTTTATACATTCCCTGGACGAAAACATCCTATCGAAAAAGTGATGGATTTTTCACCGACGTTAAACCGTTTAAATAAATTACTAAGTAAATTATCTTCGGGTGGGATGACACCCACTGGTCCGGCATTAAAAGCAGCTCTCTCTGTTATGAAAGAAAGCCGCTCAAGAAGGAGAGTAATGGAACATGAAGACGACCAACTCTTCGGCTAAGCAAAAAAGGTTTACTCCTGGAACAGTTGTTACTGGAAAATGGAATCAACAGCAGTATTCAATTGTGCGCAAGCTAGGTGAAGGGGTAACAGGTACGGTTTATCTTGCACACTCAAGTGAACGGAAAGTGGCAATAAAGTTTGGTATTGATCACATGTCTATCGCTCAAGAAGTCAATGTACTGAAAGAGTTAAGTAAGGTTCAAGATACTTGTCTTGGGCCTTATTTATATGAAGTAGACGATTATGTACAAGCAGGAAGCAAGTCAATCGTTCCTTTTTATGTGATGGAATATATTAAAGGGATCGATTTTTTACGCTTCATGGAAGGGAAAGGCAGTGAATGGCTCTCTGTTGTTGTTTTACAGCTGCTTGACCAACTGCAAGCTCTACATGATCATGGATGGATATTCGGTGATATAAAACCAGAAAATATTATTGTCACAAAAAATGCGACGAGCGTCCGTTTGTTAGATGTAGGTGGTACAACAAAAAAAGACCGGGCCATTAAAGAGTATACAGAATTATATGATCGAGGATACTGGCTTGGTGAAAGCCGAAAGGCAGAAGTGAGTTATGATCTTTTTTCTGTTGCCATTTTAATGATTCACTGTGCCTATCCCCAGCAGTTAAGAAAACAGCCAGAAAAGCCGCTTGCACAGTTGAAAAAAATGATTGAATCGTCCGATCAGTTAAAGCCGTTTAAGAAGAGTATGATTGGAGCACTCCATGGACACTATATACAAGCAGGTGAGATGAAACAGGATCTGCTGCGAAGCCAGTATCAAGCAGAATCCTCACCTACACTTAATCGTCATTCTACTACAAGAATGTCACGGGTCAATAAGCAGAAAAAAAGCTATGGATATACAGAGTTATTTATGCTCATGACTTTTGTTGGCCTATTAATTACACTATACTTAGTATTAAAGATGTTTTAAGTAGGGCGTGATTGAACAGTGGAGCAAGAAGTGCAGCGTTTTATGATAGAGAATCAATTGCTGGAAAAAGGGCAGACAGTACTTGTAGCTGTCTCTGGCGGTGCGGATTCAATGGCTCTGTTGTCGTTGCTATCTGATATGAGGGCGGAATGGTCATTGACGATTCATGTGGTTCATGTAAATCATCAGCTACGAGGAGATGAGTCTGAGGAAGATCGTATGTTTGTTCAGAATTGGTGTCAACAAAGGAATATTCACTTTCGAGAGTATCGCGTTGATGTGCTTGCAGAAAAACAGACAGAAAAAGTAGGGACACAAGCTGCGGCTCATACGCTCCGCTATCAGGCGTTTGCTGCAGAAATGAACCGTGTGAACGCCGATGTTTTAGCAACAGCCCATCATGGAGATGACAATACCGAATCTGTTTTAATGAAGTTAAACCGCGGCACATCCCCTTATTTAAGATTAGGAATCGCTATGGAAAGACAATTTGAACACGGGAGACTCATCAGACCCCTTCTATGTGTAACAAAAGAAGCTATACTTAAGTATTGTACTGAAAAAAAAATTCTTCATCGGGACGATTCAAGTAATGAGTCTGACAGCTATACAAGAAACCGATACCGAAAATACGTTGTCCCTGAATTAAAAAAGGAGAATCCATTAAATACCATACATATTAGACGTTTTGAAGAATGGCAACATGACGATAATAAAGTACTAATGGGGCTTGCAGAAGATCAATTAGCCGAAATAATTATAGTAAAAGAGAAGGATACAGTCACAATTGACAAAGATCGCTATCTTAAATTAGCGATTCCTTTACAAAGAAGGGTGATTCATCTAATATTAAATTGTCTGTATAACAAAGGGATAGTCCGTGACTTCTCTTCATACATAGAGCAAATTGAGCTTTTCCTGCAAAGCCATTCGAACTTTGCTTCAATTGACTTACGCAATGGGTTAAAAGTTTACCGAGAAAACAATTGCTACAGGTTTACGCAAGAGGTTTATGTGGAATCAGATAATTACTGTTTAGAACTGGCTGTGCCAGGGATCATCACTACGCCGTTAGGAAGGATTCGTACGGAAATCGTTTCTACTTGTGGTGATGAAACAGTGGAATGTATGTATATCCCAGTATCAAGTTTTTCGTCCCCCTTATTCATAAGGAATCGACGATCAGGGGACCGTTTTCATCCAAAAGGCGTGAACGGTTCAAAGAAAGTAAGTCGTGTGTTCATTGACCGAAAAATTGATTTACCCCGTAGGCATGACTGGCCTTTACTGGTTGATTCGGCAGGTAACATACTGTGGATTCTTTTACTACATAAGGCGGAGTTGCCTAAACAACAAGCAGTTGACCACTATGTACGAATCGCGTTTGTAGGGAACACTTAAAAAAAAGCAAATGGTTTATAACAGGAGGTAAAAGACGGTTGATGAAGAACGACATGAAAGAGATTTTACTAACCGAAGAACAGATCCAGGAGAAAATTAAAGAATTAGGGCATACTATTACGGAAGAGTATAAAGACCGCTTTCCTTTGTTCGTAGGTGTCTTAAAAGGTGCGCTTCCATTTATGGCTGATTTAGTTAAATCTGTCGATACACACCTGGAAATGGATTTTATGGATGTGTCAAGTTATGGAAAAAGTATGGTTTCCTCAGGTGAAGTGAAAATCGTCAAAGATTTAGATACAAAAGTAGAAGGTCGAGATGTCCTCATTGTAGAAGATATTATTGATAGTGGTTTAACGTTAAGCTATTTAATTGAGCTTTTTAAATACCGCAAAGCAAAGTCTGTAAAAGTGGTTACCCTTCTTGATAAGCCTGAAGGAAGAAAAGTTGATTTAGTGCCGGATTTAACCGGGTTTATTGTTCCAGACGAATTTGTTGTTGGATATGGATTAGACTTCGCAGAACGCTACCGAAACCTACCGTACGTAGGCATCTTAAAGCCAGAAGTTTATGAAGGCTAATTATTGGTGTCCACGAACGTGTTATGGTAAGATAGGTGCAGTTTTGTTGGATGTGGGAGGAGGTAAAGGATGAAAGGACGTACGTTGCGTACTGTCTTAATTTTAGTTCTTGTCATGGTCGTTGTAATTGCTGCAGTGAATGCTGTGACAAGTGATCAATCTGAGACAACTCAAGTACGATACGATGAATTTATTGAAAGACTTGAGCAAGGCGAGGTTGAAAGCATAAATGTTCAACCAGAGCGTGGTGTTCTTATTGTAACAGGACGTTTCACAGATCAAAATGAAGATGAAAACTTCTCTACATCTGTTTTTAACTCTGAGGTTACGACTGGTTTCTTAGCAGAGATTGATAACGTTGAGATCTCGATCGAACCAGAAGAAGAACAGAGCAACTGGTTTACAACTATATTATTTATTGCCCCATTCTTACTTATCGTTTTAATTATTATCTTTATGATGAGTTCGGCTCAAGGTGGTGGCGGCGGTGGTGGAAACCGCGTCATGAACTTTGGTAAGAGCAAAGCGAAGATGGTTAGTGATGAGAAGAAAAAAGCGAAATTTAAAGACGTTGCTGGTGCAGACGAAGAAAAGCAAGAGCTTGTTGAAGTGGTTGAATTCTTAAAAGACCCAAGACGGTTCTCGGCGATTGGCGCACGTATTCCGAAAGGTGTCCTCTTAGTAGGTCCTCCAGGTACGGGTAAAACATTGTTAGCTCGTGCTGTTGCAGGAGAAGCTGGTGTTCCTTTCTTCTCTATCAGTGGTTCTGACTTCGTTGAAATGTTTGTCGGTGTTGGTGCATCACGTGTGCGTGACCTTTTTGAAAATGCGAAGAAAAACTCTCCATGTATTATCTTTATTGATGAGATTGATGCAGTTGGACGTCAACGTGGAGCAGGTCTTGGTGGCGGTCACGATGAACGTGAACAAACCCTGAACCAATTGCTTGTTGAAATGGATGGTTTTAGTGCAAATGAAGGAATTATTATCATTGCTGCAACAAACCGAGCAGATATTCTCGATCCGGCGTTATTACGTCCAGGTCGTTTTGACAGACAAATTCAAGTTAATGCTCCTGATGTAAAAGGACGTGAAGAAGTTCTTCATGTACATGCACGTAACAAGCCTCTACGCGAAGACGTTAAGCTTGATTTAATTGCTGTACGAACGCCAGGTTTCTCAGGTGCTGATTTAGAGAATCTTTTAAATGAAGCGGCGTTGGTCGCTGCAAGAGATAATAAAAAAGAAATAGGTATGGAACACATCGAAGAAGCTATTGACCGTGTTATTGCTGGTCCGGCTAAGAAAAGCCGTGTGATATCCGCGAAGGAGAAAAACATTGTTGCGTGGCATGAAGCTGGTCATACCGTCGTAGGTGTGAAGCTAGAAAGTGCTGACACTGTTCACAAAGTAACAATTGTTCCTCGAGGTATGGCAGGTGGGTATGCGATGATGCTTCCAAAAGAAGATCGCTACTTTATGACAAAGCCTGAACTACTAGACAAGATTGTCGGGCTTCTTGGTGGACGTGTAGCTGAGGAAGTGCAATTTGGAGAAGTATCTACTGGCGCTCACAATGACTTCCAACGTGCAACCGCTATTGCGAGGAAGATGGTAACAGAGTATGGTATGAGCGATAAGCTTGGACCAATGCAATTCGGTTCAACTTCTGGTGGTCAAGTTTTCTTAGGAAGAGATATCCAAAACGAGCAAAACTATTCAGATGCGATTGCCCATGAGATTGATCTAGAAGTACAGCGTATTATTAAGGACTCTTATGAGCGTTGTAAACAAATTCTTATTGAAAATAAAGATAGTCTAGATCTTGTAGCGCAAAAGCTAATTGAATTAGAAACGTTAGATGCGGAACAAATTCAGTCTCTTATTAACGAAGGAAAGCTTCCTGAAAATCATCATTCAAATCGAAAAGATGATGACGTGAAAGTGAACATTCAATCGAAAGACGAGTCAGAGGATTTAACAGGTGCTTACGAGGAGACGACGAATATGGAAGAAAATCGTCCAGCATCTGAGGATCCAAACGATCGAAAAGAATAACACCTAAAGAGAGTGCAGCCGCACTCTCTTTTTGTTCAGGGGGAGACGACATGATTTTAACGATAGACATTGGAAATTCATCCATTGTAACGGGAATCTTCCGAGAAAATGAGCTTGAAACTCTATTTCGAATGGCAAAGGCAACAGAAAAAACAAGTGATGAATACGGTATGCTTCTATATAGTTTTTTTCAACATCGGGATTATTCTTTTTCAGAAGTAGAAGGCGTGATTCTTTCATCAGTAGTGCCAAGCATGATGCATCGTTTTAAGCGAATGTGCAGAGACTATTTTAACGTTGAACCCGTTATAATTGGCCCGGGCGTAAAGACTGGCCTAAACATTCTTTACGAAGATCCTAAAGAAGTGGGGTCGGATCGAATTGCAAACGCTGTTGCCGCTTTATCGATGTATCAAGCTCCTTGTATTGTGGTTGATATAGGTACAGCCACAACGTTTTGTTACATTGATGAAAAACACCGTTATCGAGGTGGCGTGATAGCGCCAGGTCCCGCCCTCTCGGTTGATGCTTTGTCTCAAAATGCTTCCAGACTACCGCGTGTCGAATTACAAAAACCAGAAAGAGTCATTAATAAGACAACACTTAGTTCCATTCATAGTGGTACGTATTACGGGTATTTATGTTTAATTGATGGTATGATTGAACGCATGAAAAAAGAGGTATCACAACCTCACGCCGTTGTGATTGCAACTGGAGGCCTTGTGCATTTGTATGCAGAAGATTCTAAGCAGATTCAATATGTGGATCAGAATTTAACACATAAAGGTTTAAAGCAAATATATGATCGAAATAAGTAAGAAGGAGTGTACGCAATGAATGATTATTTAGTAAGAGCAACAGCATACAACGGAGAAGTGAGAGCCATTGCTTTAACAGCTACCGACATGGTGTCTGAAGCATGTAGAAGGCAAGGAACGTGGCCAACGGCATCAGCTGCTCTCGGTCGTGCGATGATGGGCGGTACAATGATGGCTTCTATGCTGAAGGGCGAGGCGAAATTAACGGTTCGAATTGAAGGAAACGGTCCGATTGGGCAAGTGATTGTTGATAGCCACGCAGATGGATCAACAAGAGGAACGGTAACGAACCCTCACGTCAGTCCTGATTTAAATAGCCAAGGTAAATTGGATGTAGCCCGTGTCGTTGGTACAGAGGGAACGTTATCTGTTGTGAAAGACTTAGGCATGAAAGAGCCTTTTACAGGTAGTGTACCACTTGTATCTGGTGAAATTGGAGATGATTTTACCTATTACTTTGCAAATTCCGAACAAACGCCTTCCTCTGTAGGTGTTGGTGTGCTCGTTAATCCAGATGAAACGATTCTGGCTGCTGGAGGATTCGTCATTCAAATGATGCCAGGCGCTCAAGAACATACCATTTCGGATATTGAACAACGTCTATCCAATGTTCCTGCTGTTTCGAAGCTTGTTGAAAAAGGTTTATCACCAGAAGAAATCCTTCACACGCTCTTAGGAGAAAGCAATGTAAAGCTACTAGAAACCAAACCTGTACAGTTTAACTGTTCATGCTCAAAGGAAAGGATAGCCAATGCTATTATAAGCCTAGGTCAAGCAGAGATTGATGCAATGATTAAAGAAGATCAAGGAGCCGAGACGACGTGTAATTTCTGTAACGAAACGTATACATTTACAGAAGATGAGCTTGTATCGCTTCTCGATTTCGCAAAATAAGAGGTTGGAACCTTAGCGTTCCGGCCTTTTAATTTAGCTCTGTTCTTTTTAATTGACTTATCAGAAAATGTCTGCTATTATTTTTGTAAATCGCATAAAAATACTAGGAATTAATCTAGAGGAGGCTTTTCAGTATGACGGTCGTCAACAACATTACTGAATTAATTGGTAATACCCCATTGGTTAAGTTAAATCGTTTAACATCAGAAGAGCATGCAGATGTTTACTTAAAGTTAGAATATCAAAACCCTGGAAGCAGTGTAAAAGACCGAATTGCCCTTGCTATGATTAATGCAGCCGAAGAAGCTGGAGAATTAAAGCCTGGAACTGTTATTGTTGAGCCTACTAGTGGTAACACCGGAATTGGCCTAGCCATGGTTGCAGCGGCTAAAGGATATAAGACTAAGCTTGTTATGCCGGAAACGATGAGCTTAGAAAGAAGAAACTTATTAAGAGCATACGGTGCAGACCTTGTACTAACTCCTGGGCCAGAAGGTATGGGTGGTGCCATTCGTAAAGCAACTGAACTAGCTAGTGAAGAAGGCCATTTCATGCCACAACAGTTTGAAAACGGTGCAAATCCTAAGATTCACCGTGAGACAACTGGTAAAGAGTTATTGCAGCAAGTAGATGGTCAATTAGATGGTTTTGTAGCTGGTATTGGAACCGGTGGAACGATTACAGGGGCTGGCGGCTTGTTAAAAGAGAACTTTCCACACTTAAGGATCGTTGCTATTGAACCTCAGGATTCACCAGTTTTATCTGGTGGAAAGCCTGGTCCCCATAAATTGCAGGGAATTGGACCTGGATTTGTACCTGGTATCTTAAATACGGAAGTTTACGACGAAGTTTTAAAAGTATCAACGGATGAAGCGTTTGAGTATGCAAGAAGAGCAGCAAAAGAAGAGGGAATACTAGGGGGAATATCTTCTGGTGCAGCTATTTACGGAGCGCTCCAACTCGCGAAGGAGTTAGGTCCAGGTAAAAAAGTGGTCGCGATTATTCCTTCAAATGGTGAGCGTTACCTTAGCACGCCACTTTATCAATTCGAAGAAGAAGAAGCAAAAGCATAATAGGGGATTTTTTACTCCCCGGGAAATAAAAAGAAGCAGGCTCAATAAGAGTCTGCTTTTATTATTGTTAGTAGTTTAGTAAAATGAGTCCATATAGTTATGGACGGGGGAAAGAATGTGTCTGATCGTTTAACAAAAACAATGACGTTGCCAATGCCAGAAAGTGAATGGTTTTGCGCATTTCGACGATTAACAGAAAAAGAACAACACTATGCTGTCTTAGAGAGTGGACGTTCTGGACGATATAGCATTATGGGCTTAAAACCAGAAGCCATTATTGAAGGGAAAGATAGAACGTTAACTGTACAAACAAATGGAACAACGAAAACGTATGACGGGGAATTATTAGAGAGTGTTGAACTTGTTTTAAAATCGTATCAAGTAAATGAACCATTGTTAGAGGGAGGCCCTCCTATTCAAGGCGGCGCGCTAGGCTATATTAGCTATGATTATGTACGTCAAATTGAAACGTTAGCAACTAGTGCAGTGGACGATTTACATTTACCAGAAGTGTATTTTATGGTCTTTGAACATGTTTTTGTGTATGACCATGTACAAAAAGCACTTTGGATTTGTGTGAATGGTAATGACGGAAAGAAGTTAGATAACTGGTTAAGGACGTACGAAGCCATTTGGTCTCAAGAAGGGGTACAAGCTGCAGAGCATGACACGTTTTCTTTTTCTGAGGAATCGTCTCCATTAGCTGGTACGATGAGTGAAGAAGAATTTTCAAAAGCGGTTGATCGAATTCAGACGTACATTAGCGAGGGTGACGTCTTCCAAGTCAACTTGTCTGTTCGACATCATAAACGAAATGACATTCCGCCCATCTATATTTATGAAGCACTACGAGAGCTTAATCCTTCTCCTTATATGAGCTACATTCATGCTCCTGAACGTCAGATTGTTAGTGCCTCTCCTGAATTACTTGTGAAGAAAAGAAACGATGAACTGAGTACACGGCCCATTGCCGGTACACGGTCAAGAGGCAGAACCGAAGTAGAGGATCAACGGCTGAAAGAAGAACTTCTCTCTAATGAAAAAGAGATTGCGGAGCACGTGATGCTTGTGGATTTAGAGCGAAATGATCTTGGAAGAGTGAGTGAATATGGGAGTGTTGAAGTAGATGAGCTACTGGTAGTGGAAAAATACTCTCACGTTATGCACTTGGTTTCAAATGTAAAAAGCAAGCTTGCGGAAGGGTACTCGTTATATGACTGTATTCGGGCAGTGTTTCCTGGAGGAACGATTACCGGAGCGCCAAAAGTGCGAACGATGGAAATAATCGAAGAGCTCGAACCTGTTAGAAGGGGTTTATACACAGGTGCAATCGGGTGGATTGGTTTCCATGGCGATATGGAGTTGAATATTGTCATTCGAACAATGATTTGTCAAGGTGACTATGCATATGTTCAAGCAGGTGCCGGTGTTGTCATTGATTCAAATCCAATAGCCGAGTACAAGGAATCCCTAAAAAAAGCAAAAGCACTGTGGCGTGCGTATGATATTGCTAAAGAGAGGGCGAAAATCAAACAATGATTTTAATGATTGATAACTATGATTCCTTTACGTATAATCTAGTGCAATATTTAGGTGAAATGGGAGAAGAGCTAGTCGTTCGACGTAATGATAAAATTGACATAGAGGAAATTGAAACGGTGTTGAAACCAGCGATGATAATGATTTCGCCAGGTCCTTGCACGCCAAATGAAGCGGGTATTAGTTTAGACGTCATTCGTACATTCAGTGGCAGGATACCAATATTAGGCGTCTGTCTTGGTCATCAGGCGATTGCACAAGCATTCGGTGGCGTTGTAAAGAAGGCAGACCAGCTCATGCATGGAAAAACGTCTTACATCCAACATGACAAACGAACGTTATTTGAAGGTTTGCCCGAGTCACTAAGAGTAACACGCTATCATTCTCTTATTGTTGAACGAGAGACGCTCCCGTCTTGCTTTGACATAAGTGCAGAAACAGCTTCGGGAGAAATTATGGCAATTCGTCATAAAGAGTATGCGTTAGAGGGCGTACAATTTCATCCGGAAGCAATCCTGACCACTGAAGGAAAGAGGATGTTGCGTCAATTTGTCGAAACGTATAAAGGTGGGGTTTCGTGTACATTAGTGTAAATGGTCAAATTGTACAGGATACAGAAGCATCCATATCACCCTATGATCATGGATTCCTTTATGGATTAGGGTTGTTTGAAACATTTGCTGTAAGAAATGATGCTATTTTTCTTTTAGATCATCATCTGGCGAGGCTTAATGTAAGTGTTCAAGAACTAGGCTTTGAATACGTACTTACAGAGGACGTTGTCTATCGCACTGTTCGTAAGCTTCTTAAGAAAAATGATTTACAAGAAGCTTATATACGCTGGAATGTGTCAGCTGGTATTCGAGAGATTGGATTGGCTAACGAGCCGTTTCTCGACCCACAGGAAATTGTATATGTAAAAGCATTACCACCATTGCCAGCTGCAGCCAAGAGCTTAGTGTCGCTAAAGCTTAATAGGAATTCAATTGAGGGTAACAGGCGATATAAGTCACATCATTATTTAAACAATGTGTTGGCCAAAAAAGAACTAGGTAATCAACCGAATACAGAGGGGCTTTTCTATACAGCAGAAGGATATGCAGCAGAGGGTATTGTATCGAATCTGTTTTTTGTGAAAAACGGTAGCGTGTATACACCTAGCCTTGAAACGGGTATTTTAAATGGAGTGACTCGCCAATACGTATTGGCGTGGTGTAAAAAGAATCGAAAAAAAGTCGAAGAAGGTTTTTATACAAAAGAAGAGCTCGCTCAAGCTGACGAAGTATTTTTAACAAATGCGATACAAGGCATTGTAGCCGTTCATTCAGTCGATCATCAATCGCTAGCGAGTTATACAATTACGGAGCAATTAGCAAAATCGTACCAATTAGCGATAAAGATGGAAGAGAGGACTGGAAATGAGTAAGGGGCTTGATATGGAAGTGAGACAAGGATCAAGAACAAAAATAATGGGAATTCTTAACGTGACGCCAGATTCATTTTCCGATGGAGGTAAATTTAATCACGTCGATGCTGCAATTAGTCGAGTAGCCGATATGATTGAAGCAGGTGCTGATTTAATTGATATTGGCGGTGAATCCACTCGCCCGGGTTACACGCCAGTCTCTATTGATGAAGAAATGGAGCGAACTTGTCCGGTCATTGAAAAGTTAGTTGAGCGCTTTGATGTTCCGATTTCCATTGATACATTTAAAGCCAAAACAGCTGAAGCGGCATTACAAGCAGGAGCCTCGATTATTAATGATGTTTGGGGTGCAAAGGCCGACCCGCAAATGGCTTATATAGCTGCTAAATATGAAGTACCCATTATATTGATGCATAATCGGGATGAAGTCCCGTACGGCGTTTTTATGGATGATGTGTTAGCCGATTTGTCGCAGAGTATCTCAATTTGTACAAATGCAGGTGTGACATCCGAACGAATTTGGCTAGATCCAGGTGTTGGATTTGCGAAAACATATGAACAAAACTTAGAGGTGATGCGAGAGCTAAACCAAATTGTTGATTTAGGGTACCCTGTTTTACTTGGGACATCCAGAAAATCATTGATTGCTAAAACGCTACAGCTACCAGTCGATGAAAGAGTAGAAGGCACTGGCGCAACCGTTTGCTTAGGCATAACGAAAGGTGTGAGTGTTGTAAGAGTTCACGATGTAAAAGAGATGAAGCGAATGGCGTTGATGATGGATGCTATGCTACAAAGGAGTGATGAAGTTGGATAAAATTTATATGAATCAACTATCTTTCTATGGTTATCACGGGGTGTTCACCGAAGAGAATACATTGGGACAACGATTTTTAGTTGATTTAATTCTTGAATTAGACTTAGAAAAGGCTGCAGCAGATGATGAGCTAAAAGAATCGGTTGATTATGGAGAAATTTATAAAAGCGTTAAGAAAATTGTTGAAGGAAAGCCTGTTAAACTTGTGGAAACAATCGCAAAAGCAATCTGCGACGAGCTGCTCAACTCCTATGAAAAAGTAGTAGCGTGTACAGTTAAAGTAACGAAGCCAGATCCGCCTATACCAGGTCACTATCAGTCTGTGGCAGTGGAATTAAAAAGAGGTCGCAATGAGTAGTCAAGTATTTATCGCCATCGGATCGAATTTAGGAAATCGGGAACAGAACTTAATGGTAGCGGTTGAACGCCTTCAAGCTGATGAAAGCATTCAAGTTGTTCGTGCATCTTCCATATATGAAACAGACCCCGTCGGCTACGAAGATCAAGGCCCATTTTTAAACATGGTTATTGAGGTAGCAACTAGTTACCATCCCCTTGAACTCTTGGAAATGACGCAAGACATTGAATTAGTGTTGGGCCGAGAGAGAGAAATAGTGAACGGACCAAGAACAGTGGATCTTGATCTTTTACTATATGAAGGGGTAAGACTCGATGTAGATGATTTACAAATTCCACATCCAAGAATGTGGGATCGTGCGTTCGTTTTAGTTCCTCTAGCTGAAATTGCACCTAAGATAAAGAGCGAGAAAAGCGGTTTACCTCTAAGTGAAGTCATAAACAAGCAGTTTAATGATAAAGAGGGTGTGAGATGGTGGAAGCAATGGAATGGGGTAGGAACATACGAGCCTATCGAAAGTTAAAAGGATATACACAGCAGGATTTTGCAAAAGAAATCCATGTATCTGTTTCTTTACTAGGAGAAATTGAACGTGGTATTCGAAACCCTGATGATGAATTAATTAATCGAATTTGTGCAAGTTTAGATGTTACAAAAGAGGATATGATGCAGCTCTAACTGGGATAGATGGTACGTGTGAAGGGTAAAGTGTTCCTAAAATGAGAGGTTGAGCTGTCTGTGTAAGTGACGGCGTTAATCGATTTAATTTTTAACGAGGATGAACTAGCAAAGGCGCTAGCTTTATAGTACACTTCTAAATAACTTGATGAATAAGGGGTTTGATTGACAGATCTGTTAATCTGCCCTTTTTCGATGAAAGAGAACAGGGGTTGAGAGTGTTGACGGAAGAATTAGAGCTACATGATTTATTAGCTGTAAGAAAAGACAAGCTAAATCAGTTATATGAACAAGGTGTTGATCCATTTGGTGGGAAGTTTAATCGCACTCATACATCACAGCAGGTGGTTGACCAGTTTGATGCATACACAAAAGAAGAGCTAGAAGATAAAGAAGAACAAGTCGTGTTGGCTGGCCGATTAATGACAAAGCGTGGTAAGGGCAAAGCAGGATTTGCACACATTCAAGATTTAACTGGACAAATTCAAATATATGTTCGTCAAGATGCAGTTGGCGAAGCTTCTTATGATCTATTTAAGTCTCTTGATATTGGAGATCTAGTTGGGATTGTTGGGGGTCCTTTTAAAACCAAAGTAGGCGAGATGTCTGTAAAAGTGACAGAGCTGACACTATTAGGTAAATCATTACGTCCTTTACCTGATAAATATCATGGTTTAAAAGATGTAGAGCAACGTTATCGTCAGCGCTATCTTGACCTTATTACAAGTCCAGATTCTCGAAAAACGTTTATAACCCGTAGTAAAATTATCCAAGTTATGCGCCGCTATCTTGATGATCAAGGTTTCTTAGAGGTCGAGACACCGATGATGCACAGCATTCCAGGTGGAGCGTCTGCGCGTCCATTTGTGACGCACCATAATACGTTGGATATGGAACTCTATATGAGAATTGCCATTGAACTTCATTTGAAGCGTCTAATTGTTGGTGGTTTGGAAAAAGTATATGAAATTGGCCGTGTATTTAGAAATGAGGGAGTATCAACCCGTCATAATCCTGAATTCACAATGATTGAACTATATGAAGCTTATGCAGACTACAAAGACATCATGGCGTTAACAGAAGGGGTTATTGCGCATATTGCAAAAGAAGTGCTTGGTACAACGACAGTTCCATATGGTGACGATGAAGTAAACCTTGCGCCTGGTTGGACACGAATTCATATGGTAGATGCTATTAAAGAAAAAACAAGTGTTGATTTTTGGCAAGAGATGAGTGACGAAGAAGCCCGCGCTCTTGCAAAAGAACATGGTGTCCCTGTTAAAGAAACAATGAGCTTTGGACATGTCGTAAACGAATTCTTTGAACACTTTGTTGAAGAGTCTCTTATTCAGCCGACATTTGTTTATGGACATCCACTGGCCATTTCACCATTAGCAAAAAAGAACGAAGAGGATCCTCGCTTTACTGACCGTTTTGAATTGTTCATTGTTGGTCGGGAACACGCAAATGCATTTTCTGAGTTAAATGATCCAATTGATCAGCGTAAACGTTTTGAAGCTCAGTTAGTAGAACGCGAGCAAGGAGACGATGAGGCCCACATGATGGATGAAGACTTTGTAGAAGCGCTGGAATATGGTATGCCTCCAACAGGTGGTTTAGGAATCGGGATTGACCGATTAGTTATGTTGTTGACAAATGCGCCGTCAATACGTGATGTCCTGTTATTTCCGCAAATGAGAAACAGAGAACAAGGAGAATAACCACAATGTTACTTCTGCTGTTCTTGCTTTAGAAGAGCAGCAGATCTTTTTTATAAAAAAACTTTTAAAAAAGCCTTGCGCATTTATTTATAGGGTGGTATATTATTTCTTGTCGCTGCGATAGACACAAGCGGCACGAAAGAAATTAAGAAAAAACATGATTGACTTTCGGGTTAGCTTCTGATAAGATATAAAAGTTGCTAAAACAATAAGAGTTCTTTGAAAACTGAACAAAAGCCAAGCGTAAAAAGAGATACAAGGTATCTCGTCAATGAAGTTAGACACAGCTTTAAATTGTGCAAATGAGCAAGTCAAACACTTTTAACGGAGAGTTTGATCCTGGCTCAGGACGAACGCTGGCGGCGTGCCTAATACATGCAAGTCGAGCGGACAGAAGGGAGCTTGCTCCCGGACGTTAGCGGCGGACGGGTGAGTAACACGTAGGTAACCTGCCCCTTAGACTGGGATAACTCCGGGAAACCGGAGCTAATACGGGATAATAAAGAGAATCACCTGATTCTCTTTTGAAAGACGGTTTCGGCTGTCACTAAGGGATGGGCCTGCGGCGCATTAGCTAGTTGGTAAGGTAACGGCTTACCAAGGCGACGATGCGTAGCCGACCTGAGAGGGTGATCGGCCACACTGGGACTGAGACACGGCCCAGACTCCTACGGGAGGCAGCAGTAGGGAATCTTCCGCAATGGACGAAAGTCTGACGGAGCAACGCCG
>NZ_SNUX01000005.1:0-40976 GCF_004375095.1 Shouchella oshimensis
AGAAATAAAAATTCGGGTTAGAAAGTATGTCAAAAGTATGTCATATCATACAATTAACTATACCAACTAACCCGAAACGCTTAAAGCATTAAGGGGTTAGAGAGGCATGTTACATCATGCCGCCCATCACCGAACATTAAGAATTAGCTTATAAAGGGTAGTCATTAGACAAAGGAGAGCTTATATTCTTATATAATTTCAACCTAAGTGTACGTGGAGTTATATTGAGTTATGTAAAATTGTATGTCATATGTATGTCATTACTTGCTTTAGTATGTCATATATATCTATATTCATTTTCTTCTTTTAAAAGGTTTAATAATTTTTTTTGATCTTCGACCCATCCATTAAATTCACTAATATTCTTTGTAGGAGATTTAAACGACTCATATACCGTTGCTTTGTCATGAATAATAATAGTGCCAAAATTATTTTCAAAATCCCAATGTGCTGAAACTCTCTTTGTCATAACTACACCCCGCCTTTTTTATTTTCATGCACGAATCTAGGTTATCTTAATTCTTATGATACACACATTTTTTCACTCAATGTAGTCTATTAAGTATAAAACCTTACTAATAGTTTACCTTTATAGAGGGTCAAGTTCCTGGTCTAGTTGGACCTTCTAATAATTGACTTGTAAGCTCAATTAAAACATGATTAGTATCTGGTCTAGTTGATTCACTGTAATCATTGAACATCTTCACCGAAACAATAAGTTTAGTAATGATTAATAGTAATAATAACTTTTTCAATCTTCCACCACCTTTTCAAAGTTCAATTTATCGTAAACACTTCTTATGTAGTTAGCAAAGAACAATTGACCGGAGCTTCGTAACATGCCATAACTTTCAAATATCAAGCTTAAGTCATTCTCTACGATTCCTTTAAACAAGTAATCAAAGGGTGAATTTGTTGTTTTTAATAACAATCTAGCAGTTTCATAGTCTTTTCTTACTATTAACTGGTGTATTAATTCTTCACCTTGTAATTCTTCAAGATCAATTAATTGACCGTTAGCGTTCAGCGTAAAATAAATATCTTCCTTTATTGATTCTGCTTTTACTTTATCTGTTTGAGCATAGTACAACATAGCGTTGTCTAAGCAGTCTATCGATTCTTTTAGATCTGTGAACATATAAGCTTGCCCTTTTATATGAAACGCCGAACCTATTATATAGGAGGCACTTAACGGGCTACAAATTATTTCGTTAGCTAGTTTAATTGAATGTTCAATATCACTATATTCGTATAGACTCACGAATGATTTGAATAATTTATAGCGAATTTCTAAGGAATCTTTCAAAAAACCACTTCTTAGCGTTTTGATTTTTTCTTCAAAACTACTTATGTAAAATTTTATATCACTTTGAAATAGAGAATATTTTATATCAAATTCTATTAATTCCAGTTTCAGTTTTGCCTCTGGAAGGCTAACTCTACCATATAATTCTCTACATTTTTGAATGGCTTCGTTATAAGAGTATTCTTTAAAATCTCTGCTTAATCGATAAATTTGTACCCAATCCTTTATTTCACCCTTTTGATCACGATTTTCAGCAATAAGATCATCTAATAATTCATATTTGCGGAAATTTGAAGCGTATTCAAGAGCATTTAATATTCCAGATGGTTTCGTTTGGCTCCTACAATACTCTTCCATAGTGTTATCAAAATCGCTATCTATTGAGCGTATGATTCTTAGTACATTGGAGAAAGTAAAATCCTTTTTACCTTTTTGTTCTAAAACTTTGTTTACTAATTGCTTCGATACCCCTGATTTTCTAGAAATATCTATTTGCTTATTACCTGGATATGATAGCCATTTGCACATGCAATCATATAAGACTTTAGACACATTAATTCCCCCTAAAAGTAAAACTTTCTGAAAAAAACAATTATAGTTGACTTTTCTAATATAACACATTAATCAGACAACTATTATTGGGAAATAAAAGTTTCTTTTTTAACTTTTTAGAAGCTAACGTCACAATTTCAAAAGTGGAATTACTATTTTATACATTAATATAAGGTCTTTAGTATTGGGAAATGTTTACCTTTTTATATTAACACAAACATAAGTTCTTATAAAGGGGGTTTAACACATTGAATACTTTCTTAATATTCTGCAATAAACACACTATACTAATGTTTATTTATCGTAAAAATTTCTAAAATAATAAAAGAATTGTTTTAAAATTCGTATTTATTAATTTTAATTTTATTTGAATGATAAGAGTTAATACCTTACATATACAATAAAAAGGAAAATAATTCTTATTTATTTCCAATATTTATTGACAATACGTACTACATGTAGTATAATTAAGGTAGTTCTTAAAGAGGGGAGGTTAACACTTTGCTTGATCCTATAGAAAGAGTCATAGCCATCATAGCACTTCTACTCGGTGGCTACGCTTCATCCGTAGGGGCGACAATCAAGATACTTGAATATCGCAACCAACGCAAAAAAGAACGCTTGGCACAGCGTTCTGATGATGAAGCAAAAGGATAATCGGGAAGGGCGAAAGCCCCTCCCACTCTTCTCTATAGTATAGGCTTAGACGTCATGAATAATACATTAAATTTACTTTCAGCTATCGTTTACGCTACTTTATTCATTGGTTTAGTTACTTCTTTTTTCCTTGAATCCTGGACAGTTTTCTCTATAATTATTTTCACAATCTTTATCATATCAACTATTTCTCTTTTCAAAAGGAGGAAAAATAAATGAGTTCACAGCAAGAACGAAACGCTAGATGGGCAAAAAAAAATAAAGAGCAAAGAAAATATCTATCTTATCGCTCTACAACTCGTACTTTCATAAGGAATCACGCTAGTTTAGAGGATATTGAGGAAATGCGTAAATTACTAGCGGAACGCGAAGAATTGCTCAGAAAAGCATAAAAAAAGGTACCTGGCACGGTACCTTTTTCGTTCTTAAAGAAAGAACTTTGCTTGATCCTAATGTAATTTTATCACGAATGAATAATAACGTAAAGCTTAGTAAGTGAACTATTTGCTCTTAGACAACTGATTAACTCGAGCGCGAACTTTTTCATATTGTGCTTGCGATATACCCAATGATTTCCTCCTGTTTTCGTGACCATCCCCATGTATTCCGGCTCTAACCTCACGTGCCATTACATCAATAGAATTTTCAGCTTTGCTATTTATTATAGCTTGTACGGCTTCATAACGATTCCCCAATGATACTTTTCGTGCTTCACCATTTCCATGTAAGCCGGCTCGAACTTCATTTGCTAACTGCTGATCTGTTTTTTTAGTTGGAGTTGATGCTATTACACCATCAAATTCAACAAATTGTGTATTAGCTGTAATGTATAGACCACTTTTTAATTCATACATCTTGGAGCCATTTACAATAAGCACTCTTTTAACAGTAAAGGCTTCACCTTTTGATACTTGGAAAGTACGCGCATTCCAATCTGGCTTATTGTATACCCAAAGCTTTTCAGCCTTGACACGTAATAATTCACTTCCAATATCATCAGATTTTGGCTCTGTTGGCTTACTTGGTGCAGGTGCGCTACCTCCTGTCGGTGGTACAGAAACACCGTAATGAGCACAAATCCCACGTAGTAATGCGTTTGAATAAGCTTCATCGAAACCAGGTGTAAGCATCCACGCTCTAGCTTGCGGGTTTGTAAAGAAGTCTGCTTCCGTTAGAATGGAAAGCATATTCTGATAGGTCGCGCGAAGCACACCAAAGTTTGCACGTTTCACGCCACGGTTTTGCTGTTTAAATTCAGCTATCATTGCCGTCTGAACAGCTTGGGCAACAGATAAAGAAGCCTGACTGTTAGTGTGAATAAACGTTTCAGTTCCTCTCACATTTGGATCTGCATGGGCATTCGTATGAATTGAAACAAATAGATCAGCATTTGCATTCACTGCATTTTGACCTCGTTGCGATAAACTTAGATCGACAGCACTATCTAAATTACATGAATATATGGTGCGAAATCCTGCTGATTTTAATTTAGCTGCTAATAGCCTAGCTACTCGTCGATTACTTGCATACTCATAAAAGACCGGGTTACTTCCCGCTCGTTTACCAGGTGTGTTCTTTGCGTGCCCCGGATCAAGACAAATCAATTTACTCATAATTATTTACCCTCCTTAGTTTGTCCATCACGATGTTTCACAAGCTCGAATAACCCTGTTGCTGATAGACCTGCAAAACCACCAGCCCATAATCTCAAAATTAGCTCGAACTCAGTAAATGGTGTTGCCGCTGCACCAACTAATAATCCAATTAAAAGTGCAATAAGCGGGATAAGACCTGCTTGTACCTTTACTGTTTTTTTCACTAGTTCTACCAACGCTAAAATAATTGGTGCTAATACTGTTGCAAAAAATAAAACCTCTTGCATTTCATTCACTTTTATTTCACTCCTTCGTACAATAAATAGCCCTCCCAATTCTCACGGAAGGCCTATTCATCATTCTTCTTTTTTTCCTTGATCGTGCCATCTTTTACAACCTGCAACTTATCAAGCAAAAACTTTGGAGATTTTGCTCCCAAAATCTTAGCATTTTCTAATATTGATAAGCCTTCGTTGGCAATATAAAAAAGGACTGTTCCCATCGTAACCGCCCCGCTCAAGTTAAGAATGATATCTATAACGTTAGCTAAAATTATAATGCCGAAAACAGCAATTTTACGTGCATATCCATATAGAGCCGTTCGACTTCTTAATCGCCTCTCTTTTATTGCAGAAAGAATTCCCGTAACAATGTCTATAAACATTAGTAACATTAATAAATCTAAATACTTTACGTTCCCAAATAAATAGGTTTTCGCTATGCCTAGCGTCTCACCATTAAAAAATACAGCTATTTGTTCCATTCATTAAGCCTGATCCATATCTTCTGCCTCTCGGGCTTGATTTTTCACTATGTTGTCTTTCAGCGGTTCACCTGTTATACGTTCATACTCTTCTTGATCAATTGCGCCAAGCGAAACAAAGCGTTTCAGCTGATCCTTACGACACCAATTCTTCTCATATCTTTCCTTTAAGCTCTCAAACATTTAACTTCGCCTCCAATTCTAATAGGCGCAAATCCTGTTCGGTCTGCGCCTGCCCTTGTATCATTTGTTCAATTTGCATGTCCGTAATCTGTTGCCCTTGTTCCATCGCTTGTAACTCTAATTCTGTTACATTGTGCCACTGTTCAATGTCGCTTATTTCCTGTTCTGTGACCTGTTGCCCTAATAATTCGAGGGGTGATAATTGAACCTCTTTTTCCTTGTTGTGTTCTTCCAGTTCCTCTTTAGAGGCACCCTCTACCCATTCTCCATCCATATATCTTGCTTTTAGTAGACTAGGTATTTCTTCTTCTACACAATCGTCAGGCATTTCCTGTCCCTCATACAAAAGCACAGATTCTTTAAAGAATCCGTTCTCGTCAATCCTAAAAACGACTCTCATTTTTAATCAAACACCTCCTCAAAATGTGCCAACAGCCCAAGAAACATTCATTGGGAACCAATAAGTAGCATTAAGTCCGTCGTTTCCATTGCTGCTTCGATTATAATAAACGTTCCCATTACCTTGATGAATCGACCATCTTGCAAATTGAGCTACTCCACCAGTAATTGTTGTGCTCATAACAACTTGAGTATCTACATCAGGTCTAAACTCTACTGGTAAATTAGTTGCCACCGTTGCTTGTGAAGTAATACCTTCCCATACCGCTCTCAAGTATACAATATTACCAATTTTCCGCACTTGGGGCCTATTAATAATGTTGTTTTGATAGTTTCTCACACCGTTAAGATTCGGCAAGTTTACCCAACCTGTGTCCGCCGTTGATGTTAAGATCCACGGTCCATTGCTATTTCTTCGTAAAACTCTTTTATATTCAATATTAATATTAATTGAGTTAGACTTTAACGTTTGAACTATTCCTTCGCCTGCATCAGCGTATGAATTGTGTCCCCACCAGCCCATGTCGTTAGTTGATGTCAGAGTAGGCGTATCGGACATTTTATTATATTCTTCTGTTGTTAAATAAAACTCCCCAGGTACAGTGTAATTAGACAATTGCGTAAGACTAGGATGTAAAGATGCTACTCGATCTGCAGGCATTTTATCCATTCGAATACTTTCGGGAATCCACGCTGTTGACCAAGACCCACTATATCCCCATCTATAGTATTTATTAATAGCACTTATACTATTGGCAGGATTAGCATGGGCGAAAAATTCTTGGTATACTCTCAAACTTCCATTCTTATAAGTGACTACTTGACCATTCCCTGTTGCAGATACCCAAGCCGAACTAGTCACTTGAAATGTAGTAATACCGTCAGGGTAATCATTAGGACTTGCAGTTGGGCTTAAAGCATTGGTTGCTAACATATTCGTATTTGCAGAACTCTGCAAACTATCAATTGCCTGTTTAGTTCTTAAAGGTGTCATATAAACGCTATTATTCGTACCCGCCTCCGCTGTGGCTTGGTTGGCTACACCAAAATTTGAAACATTACTTAAGCCCACTTGAGACTTAGTAACATTATGCGGGTTGTTTGTAGCATTCGAGTGTGCTTTTAATTCTCCATCTGTGGCTTGCTTGTTCCAACCTCTCCACTCCCCAGTTATATTGGATGTCCTGACCCAAATGTCTCCATTAGTAAAGGGAATGAACATTTGCATAGCTTCACGATGTGCTTGTTGATTTACTATAAGGTAGCCCCAGCCTGTAACGGGTGCATTATTTGAACTTGTCCCTTGATGACGGTAAAATCCTGTTTGAAAAATAGTATTTAAGTCGGTACTTTGTCCTAAATGAATACCGAAACCCACATTTTCCGTCACCTTATGAACTTGAGTAGCATTAACTTTTTCTTGTGATCCCTCGGTTGTTTCATAACCATACCAGTCGAACCATCCAGTTGTACTTGTATTCGTGTATCTGAAATGATGAGAATAGTATCTTGTCGAGTCAGTTCTATAATAAATCTGAAAACCTAGTTCACTATTATCAGAATTTGATCTCATTGTGTACAATAAACCATATTGATTTGACCCTGTAGGACCTGCACCATTTATTTTTGTAATACTTAGACCAACTGGAAAAGATGAAATTGGATCATTTAAAGTTGTTCTTGCTGTTGTTGTATTTATATCATTAGAAGTAGCTAGAGCTTTAATAGCTTCATTAACCCGCAGCGGTGTCATTGTAGAACTATTATCAGTACCTGCGCGGGCTTGAGCCTGTGAAGATCCGCCCCAATTCGGAACATTACCTAAACCAACCTGTGATTTCGTTACACTATGCGGGTTATTCTTTAGATTGGCATGATTATCAACCTTTGATTGAGCACCGGTGGTTGTCTCGATTTCAGCAAAGGGCCTCCAACCGTTTTCAAACGTTGCACCTGAATTATCTTGTCTCCATGATCTAAACTGCACACCCGTTGATTGACCACTACAATTATAAGCATACTGCCACAAACGATGATTGCCGTGCTTATAGGTAACTACTAAAACTATATTGTACGGCCACCCCATATTAAGACCATCACCTGTATTAAAAAATGACATCCCATTAGGATAGTCAGCACCGGTGTCGTTTGCAGACCTAAGTCCAATTGCACTTGTTTGTTCAGATGTAACATTATGCGGATTATTCTTTAGATTTGCATGAGCATTAACCTTCGACTGTGCTCCATCAGTTGTTTCAAGTTCGGTCCAATCACTCCAACCATTTGAACCAGATTTATGACGAGTATAAACCGCCTGCCGTGCAGCTGCTCCAATTGGAATTAGAATTTGAGAAGCATGTTCGGCCGTTACATCGTAGTTAAAATGAATTACTGCATGCCATTGATTGGCAGAAGTAAAAGGTGCATTTGTAAAATGTACTCCTCTATAAAAGCCAGTTTCTCTTAAATTGTTTAAATCAGTTTGAGCAGGTAGTTGTTTTGCGTTTGTTCCTAATCCGAAACTTTTCGCATAGTCTATAGCATTTTGTTCTGCAGCATTCCACCTTGCCTTTTCAGCAGCGCTTGCATGAGGCGTTCCATTATTCACATGAGAATCAAATTCCGTTTTTGTCGCTTGTTTAACATTATCGACATTGCTTAACCCTACTTGCGCCTTTGTAGTACCGTGGGGATTGCTTCTATCATTTATATGAGCATCTACATAAGATTTCAAGGTGTCAAAAGAGGCTTTCACTTTTGCTGCTGATCCATCTGTAGTCTCTAATTGAATAAAAGATCTCCATCCACCATCTGTTCTCCATGTACGAGTATATATGCCATCAGTTCCTGCATTACCGTCGTAAACAAATTGAATACAACGACTGTTGTTTAATTTCTCTGTATGAACAATGGCTTGATTTATTGGATATCCAAGGTCTATTCCGTTTGCAGATGTCGCAAAAACGGAAATACCTATAGGATAATTTGTACCTGAAACCGAAGCAGCATTTACTGTAATAACATTTACTTGTTCAGTAGTTACTTGGTGCGGGTTATTTCGTCTGGATACAAAAGCATCAAAGTCAGCTTTCGCAGCTTGTCTAATGTTATCAACGTTACCCAATCCTACTTGTGATTTTGTCGTGTCATGTGGGTTGTTCTTATCATTTTGATGGTCGTCAAACTCGTTTTTAGTTGCTTGTTTTACGTTATCAACATTTCCTAACCCAACTTGCGTTCTTGTAACACTGTGAGGATTACTTTTATTGCTTACATGAGCATCAAAATCTTTCTTGGTAGCTTGCTGTACATCATCTACGTTACCTAATCCAACCTGCGCTTTCGTTGTACTATGTGGGTTGTTTGTATTATTTTTATGATCGTCAAACTCATTCTTTGTTGCCTGTTTTACATTATCAACGTTACCTAAACCAACTTGACCTTTCGTCACCCAATGGGGGTTCTCTTTATTACTTGTATGACCATCAAATTCGTTTTTAGTTGCCTGTTTCACGTTATCAACGGAACCTAAGCCTACTTGCGCTTTCGTTACACCATGAGGATTATTTCTCAGGCTAGCATGGTCGTCTACTTTCTTATTTAAGTCTGTTACTGATTGAGCAGTAGCCGCAATTTCTTGTATTTCTTTAATTGCTTTGTAAACTGTATGCTGATACCAATTGAACCAGTCTGCAGGTGGGTGATCCATCGGCTGATAACCTACTTCAATTTTAGGCTGCGGTGGTTTTTGTCCGGGATTGAGCCATATCGGTAATTCTTCTTTAAAACTCATCTAAAAAACTCTCCTTTCTAAATCGGCAACGGTATTTCTTCTTCTGGTTGGAAAATGCCACCCAACGATCCAAAATCAAACCCATACTCAGACACTTCAATTTCAGTTGGGTGCGTTGAGAATCGAAATGTACCGTTAAGATCCACATAAGCCACGCGTACACCGGCCATGGTTGTTGCTTGAACAATATTTGTAAATTGTGTTGCGGTTAATCCTGCAGCTGCTAGTGCCTCGATCGGCGCCCTTTTAACAACAATGGCTGCAGGCTCTTCCTGGTTGTCTTCAATCATGCTGACAATTTGAATAACTTCATGCGGACAATTTAATGTCTTAGCTAACGCATTCACCATTTTATTAATCGTACCATCACTTACATTACGAGCAATTTTCCCGCGAATTAACACGCGAAAAACAGGGTCATTAGCTCGCCCGCGTAATTGATTCACGTTTACGCCAATTTCATCAAGTGTTGAGCCTTTAGCGTTATTTAGATCACGCCATTCCTCTGTGCGAATAAGCGCCGATTTTACGGATTCAAGTTGTTCATCAATGACCAAAAACAGTTTTCCAATATTGCTTTTTTCACTCTTCGTAAACGCATCGGTAAGCTTACTTAAAAGATCCTTAACCATGATTAAACCACCTCTATATCACTGAATAAGACCTGAGCAACTTGGCGTGGTTGAATCTCAATATTCCCTGTCCCTAGTTCATTTTTCTCCGTGCCGATCTGAATTGAAATATCATCCAAACCCTCTACCTTGTAGACAGCATTGTATAGACGCGATATGATGACGTCTGCACCCATTTGTGAACCAGTATGAACAACACCAAATTGATCTGTTCCGCCAATCGTATAGACAACGTGATTTTTTAATTGTTCCATTCCATTAAGTGGAAAAGCAGCATTGGTACGTATCGTTAATCGCACATAAATTTTTATTTCTTCTGCCATATCAAAAAAGACATCGTGACTTAAGCCACTAATGTCTGTAACTTCTTGTATTTCCTCTCCCACGGTTTCGATTCCAGCACCAACACTATTGAATATAGCCTCGGCTACCATGTCCTTGCTTCCACCCAATACATAGCAATGAACGCTCTTTGGTGGATTTCCATAGTCATCAACTAACATTGTGTTATTAATAATGACGTTAGCCGATCGCACTCCTGGTACTTCTTTTAACGTTGCAACAATACCAGGAATAGTAGATGAGGAACTTCCTTCTACACTTAAAGCTAAACGCTCCTTGAAAGCCTGATCTGTCTCACGATTTTGACCACCATCACTCGACTCTGGATTCGTAAGTGTATGAACATTTTCGTGAGGCTCCGCTTGTACCGTAACGGTTCCAGCCGCTACATTAACAGAAGATCCTTTTTCAACGGAGATAGCACGCCCTTCGCCTAAACCATCTTGATTTAATACCACTTCATCTATCATTCTAAATTCAATACCTGATTCAGTTGCATAGCGTGTAAATTCTTCTATTTTATGATTAGGTTCACCAGTAAACTTGATTGTTACAAACGATTCTGATGCTTGAGCTCGCACAATTCCATAGTTCGCCGCAAGCCTATCTAGCTGAACATCTTCGGACTTACTTATAAATCCACTTTGATAAACACGTTCTGCAATCTCCCATAGACCACTTAGCATAAAAGCTACAATGCGAAGAATGATACCAAGCGGGCTTCTTACTGACGTGTTAACATCTTGTCCAAAAAGCTCCTTTGCTTTATCATCCATTTCATCTAAGAGATCAACATAAGTTTTCTTTTGAAATCCTTTTTCGTTAAGCAAGGTCAACACCTTCTAAACGTAGAGTCTCTTGATCTTCTTTTTGCAATACAAGATTAATCTGCCTCTGCCTTGTTTGTAAGTTATCAACTACAGACATATCTTCTACGGCAGAAATTCGTTCCTCTTGTGCTGTCGCTTCTACAACATCATAGCGTAACAACTCTTCATCAAATGCTTTCCCTAATAGGTTTTCTCTTTCTAGGCCATGGTCACGATCAAGATCAAATTCGCCTTTTCTAGTTTGATAAACCATTTTCAAAGACTGTGCAAGTTCTTGATCTCCTTCAACCATCTGAAATTCATTGTTTTCTAAACATAGATCCCCATCTTTTAACTTAAGTGTCTTCACTTCCACACCCCCATTACTATTGCATCATTTATGCTATGCGTTCTAGTAGAATCAGGATTAAACGTTTGATTGTTAACTAAATTATCTATGGATCTTTCAGCAAACGATACAATAACAACCGACCCCACTTTTATATCAGGTTCGCAATGTTTTAATACAGGTGCTGATAAAATAGGACTGTACTCTTTAGTGGAACCATCATTTCCTTGGCGCTTGAAAAGCACTTTTAAATCAGCCACTTGCTTGCTTGCATCATAGGACAGAACTCTTGCCGGCGCAGTTGTGTGGATCCCTGAGCAGATTGATGCCGCAAACCGTTCAAAAAACTTTGCATCTTGCCCATTCATGAAATCACATCCACTTCTGTTTTGAAATCGGAACCACTACAAATATGCCTTCCTCTTTTAGCTCGATACTTCCCTTTCACACCAATGCTTTTCAGTTCGATGATGCTCGCTGTGCTAATACGATGTTGCAATAAACTTTGTATCTTATAACCCTTGGCATCTTCTTCCTCGAAAGGCTCCGGTGCGCCTAACAACCCTGTTGCTTCTTCCAAAGTAAATCGTTCATCATCGCCCGACTTAATTGAGCGAATAACCATTCTTCCACGTCTGTAGTAGATAGATGCCCCGCAATCTTTCACAACTTCCGACAGAGCCATTTCAAGTTCTCCCGACACCGTATAACCCTTGTTGTAATTTTTATTGCGAGGCAAGCTCATAGACGCGATCTTCAAGCCCATCTTACCGGCAAGCCTATTAATGATAGTTCGTGCATCTGTGTTCGCTTTGAACGTAATATCTCCGCTTTTTTCGCCGTAATCTTCTCCATCAAGCATTGTAATCGTCGTAATATTGTCCACGTTATCTCGAATTGTTGACACGGCTGTAACGCGACCAGTAGCTAAAACACCCACATCCCCTTTATATCCTGCTTGAATGGTTACTTTGCTTTTACGTTTGATTCGGTTAATGGTTGTCTTGTTTAGGTTAAGTAATTCGATTTTACTTTCATTTGGTTTGGGTTCATCCGTAAAAGCTGTGTCGAATCGAATTTCAAACTCCTCAGAAGAAAAAGTGCCCTTATACGTGTCAGATTCAATTGTTACGCGGACAACACGATCAAATAATTGCTGTGTCACCCTCTTCATCCTCTCCTGGTACATCATCTATATAAAGAAATACGGTTTTCATTAAATTGTTTTTGCTAACGCGTTGGGCGGAACCCGATTCATCCAAAGGGATTAAAGAAAGCGCTGGTAAACCCTCTACAGACAAATCATTCCATAACGGTTGATTCAAGATCATCTTTTCACCGATTACAAGAGGCAACATATTCCTGGTATATAAATCAACGGTGAAGAAGTCAGCCGTTTCGTTATAGTTGATTTGAAGCACATACATATCATTTTCCATATCAAACTCGAACTGTTCTGGTAGTTCTTCAACGTCTATCGGTACGTAATCACGGACACTCATTTAACCCCTCATTTCACGCGTAATTTTGCCCCTGTAGGGATTCGCCTATCCGGGTATTTATTCCATGCCCTAAGCTGATTGAGGCTCGTACCATACCACATTCGTAAATGACTGTAGGTCTGTCCCCATTTCATAACATGATATTTTTTTGTATCTTTTTTCGTATTCGACTTTTGTTTATTTCCGTTGTTTTTAACAGCTTTTTTAACAAAAGGCGTTTTAGCTATTCGTACTTCTTTTAATTCCACCGTGATAGAAAAGCCGTTCTGGTATTCTCCAACATCACGACTAATATTGCTAATGAGCACATTTTTAAATACTTTTCTTCCCGTATACGTGATTTGCTTCCCTCTTTGATTTACTAGCCAATTGTAATCAGACACAGCATTAGGACCAAGTAAAAACCCCGAGATTGTCATTGTCTCAGGGTTTTTTCGTACATGATCCGTAAGTGGCGAGCCTTTTTCTACTGGAAAGCTTGTTACATCTAAATCTAATCCATCGCTTTCGCGTTCAATGACCAGTTTTACTCGACCTAACATTGTCATTTAAAACACCTCATCAGGGCTATACCACTGTAGCCACTTAGTCATTGCATCAGTTAAAGCATCGTCAACGACCTGTTTAATCTTGCTTTCCGTAATTTGTTCAGAGGTATTCCCCTTTATTTCTACGTTTATTTGTGGACTGTACGTAATGGATGCCGCTCTCGTTGATCCTGCATTGAAAGATCCTTGTGAATCGCTTTGATAAGAACTGGTTAAGTCTTGTCGGGAACGAATCATCTGTTGGGTTTTTCGTGCATTATGGATTCTTGCACCACCGTGTAATTTCATTATTTCGGGACCTTGTTCGCCGACCATCGCATATTGATTGCCGATGATAGATCCACCACGGAAGTAACCACGATAACCGCCACCATTATTCATGCTTCGGATTCCTGGTGTATTAAATACCGATCCATACCTACGCTGAATGTAGCGTATAGCAGCAACTGCATTGTGTACCGGGTTCCAAATATCGTTCATGCCAGCCATCTTGTTTGCATTAAACGTTGGATCAATGGTCTGCATAAGCCCTTTTGATGGGGTTCCACGCCTCGCGTTGCTATCCCAACCATTGATTGCTCTTGGATTCCCACCTGATTCTTTTTGAGCGATCGTGGTTAAAGGAGCTAGCCAGCTTTTAGGTACTCCTGTAGCAGCAATAGCCTGTTCAATCCACTGCCTAATGTTTCCACTCGCTCCACCTGCTCCACCAGAAGCTGCAACAGAGTTTGGATCTATTGGTCTTCCGTTCTTTCTTACTTCATAATGAACGTGTGGACCCGTTGATTGACCTGTTGATCCTGTTAAACCAATTGTTTGCCCTGCTTGAACTGTATCGCCCTGTTTAACTAAGTTTCGTAAGTTATGAGCATAGTAACGTTCAAACATACCAGAAACAATACGAATTAAGTTTCCATATCCACCCGCTACGCCAGCAAAGGATACTTTACCACCAGCTTGTGCAGGTATTGGTGTACCTGATGGGGCAGCCCAGTCAACACCGTTGTGCATGCTTCTTACGCCTGTAATTGGATGTGTACGCATACCAAAAGGTGACGTCATCCTAAATGGAGGACCCCAACCATAACCATTGTCTCCACCAAAATCTAGTTGTGCAGTTTGCCCTGTTATAAAGGACAATGCTGCGTCTTTTACTTTGTTAAATAAACCGCCGGCTATATCACCAAATGCGCCTCCAAAATTAGGGATTTCAATATTTAGACCCGAAAGGATGGAATCAAGAATCTTAGAGGGATC
The DNA here is from genome assembly GCF_004375095.1 of Shouchella oshimensis. NCBI lineage: Bacteria > Bacillati > Bacillota > Bacilli > Caryophanales > Bacillaceae > Shouchella > Shouchella oshimensis. Next base: position 14,688 of record NZ_SNUX01000005.1, read on the forward strand.
ACTTATCATATCCCATACATTTACAGCGGTCTGTTTTACTGCACCACCAACCTTTTTACCAGTTTCCCAAACCGAAGCACCTGCACCTTTCAAAATGCCGAAAAATCCCTTATTCTCAGTACCATCTTTATATGCTGGCACTTGATTCAAATAAGTTCTTGTTTCCCGATGTGTTAAAACCTGCGTGCCTTTTGGTAGATTCATCAAGGTATCTGTACCAGGCGATAAGCCGGTATAACCAGATGGCGTACGGAATAATTCAGGACCTCCACCATCACCTAAGATTGCAGGACCTCCTGGGTGACTATCCGTACCTTTGGCATAAGCTGGATATGGGATACTTGGTGGATACCATTTGTCAATTTCAACTTCTACTCCTAATTTCCCAAGCACCTTATTAATCCCTGAAATAACACCATTTACAACATCTTTCAGACCGTTCAACATGCTGTTACCTAAATCAATGATTCCGTTTATTGCTTTGTGACCCATTGATTTGATACCCTCAGCTATCTTGCCAGGTAACTCCTTGGCTCCTGTCACCATATCATCAAATCGACCCATAACAATTTCCCAAAGTTCTTTCGCAAGGGTTGAAACATTTGATTTGATTTCATGCCACTTATCGACAATACCGTTTTTCATATTGACAACGAATTGAATGGCATTTTTAACACCAGTGGAGAAGCGATTCTTGATGGATGTCCACATTCCACTTACTACGGTTTGAACTGTAGACTTTAATTCATTCCACTTCGCTACTATATCTGCCACCATATCTAATACAAATTGAATTGCAGCTCGAATACCATTCGAAAATGCAGTTTTAACGTTCTGCCACATTTCAGTGATCTTGTCCCAAACATTAATAGCAAATGCGACAACAGCAGTTATAATTCTGTCAATGAACAGCAGCTTTAAGTTATTCCAAATTATCGCAATCATATTAGAAAACATGTTCTTAACAGCTTCCCACATGCCTTTTAAATCGCCTGTAAACATGGCCGTGAAAAATTTAACCACTTGTATGATTTGATCAATTGCAATTCCGATGATATTAGCAATGATCGGGAACACATGCTGAACAATTTTTAACACTAAAACAATTGCAGGTACAAGAACATTTGTGATGATCCACATTGCTGCTTTTAACACAGTCGTCACAATCGTAAGTGCAATTTCAATGATTTTCGCTATCAATGGAAAAACCATCTGAACAACTGAAAGGATTAACGGCAAAACCTGTTTAACTAATTCCAGTACGACTTTAATGGCAACCATCAGTAAAGTAATTACGATCGGCAACACCGTTTTAATAATATTGAGGATGATAGGAAATATTGTGGTGAAAACGTTCAATAGTAAAGGCAATACTGCAGTCACAATACTTAATACAACTGGAATGAGTGTTGATATTAGATCAATTATGATTGGTATAACAGTCTGAATAACGTTCAAAACCATTGGAAACACCATCATGACAACATCCAAGATCATTGGCAGAACCATCTTCACAACTTCTAAAATTATTGGAATGAGTGTTGATATAATGGAAACAACAAACGGAATGACTGACATTACTACGTCTAACACTAAATTGAGTACCGTTGTAAATACATCTAATAGCATCGGCAGAATAGTTTGAACCAATTCTAAGATTACCGGTATTAAAGTAGCGTAGAATTGAATAATCATTGGAACAATCTCTGCAACGATCCCCACGACTGCTTGAATCACTTCGGCCACAATTGGAATGATTTGCGCAAAGGCATCGACTAATAAAGGAATGATGCTTGAAACAAGTTCACCTACGGCACTCCACAATGTCATTTGCAGCTCCACATAGAGACTTCCAAGCTGTTGAAAAACAGGTAAAAGCTCTTTAAACATCCCAAAGAATGCGGTCCCTAACTCTCCAAACGCTTCTTTTAATTCTGCAAAAACTGGTTGTAATTCAGCCAGACTATCGCTAATAATTTGAGAAGTCTGTTCAAATTCAGGACCTAAAGTCGCTCCTACATCGCTAAACATTTGTCTAAAGATATCAAATACAGGCTCAAACTGCTTGAGAATACCAGCAAAGTGATTTTGAAGCACACCAAAAACCGAAGAAAAAGCGCTCGCAACTCCTTCGTTTGTTTGCGCTAACCTATACATAAATCCAATAACACTAACGATACCGCCAACCATCAAACCAATAGGACCCGTTACGCCTAACATAGATAAGCCTATTGTGGTAAGTGTTGGAGCGATAAGCGTTGCTAGTCCTGTAGCGCTACCAAAGCCACTTGCCAATTGAGAAAAGAAGCTTCTTACAATTTGACCCGCTTTACTAGATACACCCAAACCAATTGAATCAGCTATACGGTTCCCTGCTGCTTCAAGTCGTTGCGATCCCGACGACAGTTGAAATTGAATTCCTTCTGTTAAGCCTCTCGACAGGTAGCCGGCAATACTAGTTCCAACCGACGCAAAACTTCCCCTGACAGCCAATACCGAGTTCTCTACACCAATTTGTACAGATTCCCCTAAAGACGAGAAGAATGCGCCAGTATTTTGTAAGCCTCGTCCAATTCCTACACCTATAGCGGTTGCCATTGCAGCTCCACCAATAACAAGAGCGCTGCCAATATTCTTTAATCCGGGTATAAAGCCGTCTGCAAATGCATCCACAATTGCACGACCCATATTTGAGAAGAACGCTTTTGTGGATTCCCACGCTGACTTAAGCGCGCTAGGTATCGCTTTAACCACATTCGAGATAGAAGAAAACACGTTGTCCATAGCGTTTCTAAATCGTTCAGATCGTTGATACGCAACATATAGACCTACCGCAAGACCTGTCACAAGAGTGGTGAACAAAAACACCGGATTAGTTAAAATGGTGAGATTGAGCGAACGCATAGCCATATTCATAGCGGCAATTACACCTGTTGTACCTTTGCCTGTCATTGAATAAGCGCGTAGAGCCTTAGTTTTTGCAGTGATAAGAGCAGTAGAAATACCTGTTATCACGTTCCAAACTTTTTGCGCGACAGATACGGCTAAGATTACACCTTGATATGCCACTAAGCCAGCCGTAAGTCCAGCCAAAACAGGCACTAAGCCTTTTATTCCTGTGATAAAAGATAACACGGGACCGATTACGTTATTTAGCACAAGTGATAGCGATACAAACGCTCCTACTAACATACCTCCAACAATCTTTACAACTGGTGTAATTACCTCAAATAGCATTTTCATTGTTGGAATAAGTGCAGAATCAATAAAGCTTTTAATATTAGAAAATGCGTATTTCATTGGCTCGACTGCCGGTTGTAAAGCTTTGCCTAGACTAGCAAAAATACTAGGAAGCGTACTAAATGTACTTGCAAACATCATTATTCCAGCTTGTAAATGGGGCTTAATTGGCTCCAAGAGATTCGCCATTGTTGACCGAACGGCAGAACGCATACTGTCAAGTGTGCCTGTCCATGTCTCTTTTGTTTTTTCCATGATACCAGCCATACCTGCAGTCGCACCAGCAACACCATTTGTTCCGTTTTGCATACCATCAACTAGATCATCTATTGCGGTTAGTGAGGACATTGTACCTGATGAGATTTGCTTACGCATTTCATCTGTAGATACACCTGCTTGGTTAGAAAGAATTTTCAATGCTGGAACCCCTGCTGTTTGCAGCCGATTGATTTGATCAAGGCTTAAAGTTCCTGCTATTTGCATATCACCAAAAGCACCTGCTATTTGGTCTAAACCAGCTGCACCTTTTCCGCTTGCTGAAGCAGCATCCCCAATTGCCTTCATTGTAGGAACGATCTTTTCACGATCCATACCAAAAGCATAAAGATTTCTAGAAGTCTCTGATAATTTGTCAAAAGCATAAGGAGTTGTTTTAGCAAAATCTAAAATTTCATCCATGAAATCTTGGGCCTCTTCTTCCCCACCCATCATTACTTCAAGAGAAATCCTCGAGTTTTCAATTGAACTTAAACGATCGAACCCTTCACTAATAAGAGTATTAAAGCTAAGCAACCCTAAATTTGACGCGAAACTCTTAATAACACCAAGTGCATTTTGAAATGGCATCATAATTCCACTTTTTAATTTTGATGCGATTGCCGAAGAAACAGGGGAAAGTTTAGTCGGAATTGAAGCAAATGCAGTATTCATCATGTTTACGTTACGGTATGTTTCGTTTGCTATGCTACGCATACCTCTAGTTACCGTATCACGCGTTGAAGCAAACTTCTGTGTGAAAAAACCACTGCGCTCAGCTGTAGAAGTAAATGAGTTACCAATCTCCCATCCTGAACGTGTAACCGAACGTGCCATAGAAGTTGCACCTCTCGAATTGGCGTCAAACCTTCTAGTAAGCGTGCTTATCACTTCACCGAAACTTCGAAAAGATTGTAAACTTATTTTATTCGTTTGTAGAACTCTTTTCATATTAATGTTCATACTATTACTACTCGTCGTAATCTGTCCAAACTTTTTAGTGATACTAATCAATTGACTACCTAATCCTACAATTGATTGCGATAAAATTTGAGTCCGTGATGAAACATTATTTGTACTAAGGGATAACACTCGTACGGATCTATTAACCTGTTGTAAAGGTTTATTTTGATTAAGCATTGTTTTATTTAATGAAGATGTATTTTTGGTAAGACCTGTTATTGAAATCGTGTAGTTTTGAACCGAGTTCTTTGTTGTAAGTAATGCACGATTTACTGTTGCTATATATTTGGATGCAGCACCTATCGTTTTAGTCATACCTTGCATATCTTTATTAGTGCTTTGATAAGCCTTACGGGATGCATAAGTTGCCTTTGTTACTTGTTGAATCTGTTTGTTAGATGCGACAAACGATTTACTTAGTACTCGGTTACTTTTATTTATATGATCCGTTGCTTTTCTTGCACTTTCTGTTGCTTTCGCTTGTTGGTTCATTGCTTTCTGAGTACTTTGAACACTTTTATTAGCATCCTTACTCTTTTTAATCAATTCGTCAACTTGCTTATTTACATTTTGAAGTGTCTTAACACCTTTAACGACAACATCAACTTCAATTTTTGTTTTACGTGCAGGTTGTTGCTCCATTATCTCCCCCCTTTCTTGCCCTTCTTTGGTTGGTTCGCTTTATTTATCATATCAACAAGCGCACTCGCTTCTTGTAGCTTTTCCTCGTCCATCATGATCGCTTCTGAATAAGTAAGGAGTCCTTCTTTAACAGGTTTCCACACTAACCAGTTATCACGAACTCGCCTTTTTAGAACAGATTGAGAAAATTGTTTAACCGTTAAGAAAGGAAGCGCATTCGCCCATTACCTTCTGCAGCCCCTCATGTTCTTCCCAGTAATCCCAGTTCGTTTTTGGATTAACAATTACGTGCTTCATATATTCGTCGTACATCGTCTTGATTGATGTTTTTCCTGACCCATCAAGAATTGTCGCATCAATGATTTCAGTTGCCTTAAGCACCCCTGGGTGTTGTAATGTATAAACTACTTCTTTTTCGTTTCCTTTTTCATCTACTTCTGTAATTGTAACTTCTTTTGTTTTCCCTAATTTAGCCAATGGTTTTCGCTCCCTTAATGGTAGATTACAACGGGCAAAAGCAGCCTGATTAGACCGCTTTCGTACCGCTGTTGTTTTTTTATGTTTAGACGTTATACCGTGCTTTGACATGATTAACTATCAGTATAATCAAACACCTGAATTTCAAATTCTCGATCGCCAACTTCGTCAGAAAACTCTGCATCAGCAGGTTTCTTTACCATCGCCCTAGAACCACCCTTTTTCTCTTTTACTGGGGCAGAAGCATTTACCCAAGCCGACACCATTGCCTTTGTATTAGCAAGGTTTGATAAACGCTTAACGTGGGGAGAATCAGCGGATAATGTGACCGTGATCGTCCCTAATGGATTGTTGGATAGCGCGACTGAAACTTCTCCTTTAGCCGAGACCTTTGTTTGAAAATTCTCTTCATCTTTTGCAGCTGAAACCATTGTCCCCTCTGCAAAACCAGTCACAAAAACGTTATCAATGATAACTGAAATATTATTCGGATCGTATATCATTTGTTAACCTCCCTTGTTAGATACGGATTAAACCACGAACTGATACTTCGTGGATAGCACCCGCTAAATCAAAATTAAATGATAACCCTTTATAAATACGGTCTGCACGGTCGTTGTCATTAACCTCATCTCGACCTAAAGCATTAACTGTATACATGGCTATACCGTCCGTATCCTTTGCAATAATGCCATTTTCTGTTGCCAGATTTAGTACATCAGTTGCCGTAACCTCAATCAAACTAATACCGTCATTTGTATATGGCACTTTGCTAGATGTTGATAACACTCTCTGAATACGTGTCTCCATGTTCGCTTTAATCCAGTCTTTTCCGTGCAAGACATCAATGTATTCTCCACTTGCAGTCTTTCCTTCTGATGTTTGTGGATCACCTGCTTTGGTTACATACGCAAGCGCTCCTGCATCATGAATTTGATTTAAATCATTTGCATCAAAGTCTTGAGGCGTCAGACCCTGTAACTTCTTAAACTTATACGTTACCGATCCAACAGTTAAGGATCCGACAGAACCAATAAGAGCCGCGCTAGCCGCTTCGTTTTCGACTGGATGATAGAATAAGATTGTTCGATTTTGCCCTTTATGATTCGCAAGTTCCGTAAATTCGGTTGCTTCCACAGCCAAGAACTTAAAATCTTTATTTGCGATGTAATCACCAGCAATCTTTGTTTCGTGCGTAGTAGCGTTCACTAAGTGAAGAAAGTGCCATCCTTTGTAATAAAATGCGTCCAGAGCATCAGAGATTGTTCGAATACTTCTGGCGTTAAACGCTAGTTGCTGTTGCTCTTCCTCTTCTTCCTCGCTACCGTATGAAGCAATCGCTAGCTTATTTGGCGCAGTCGATCCTTGATTAAAAACGAATGATGCTTTCTTATACACCTCTGATGAATCACTATAATCTTTTGCTACCTCTTCCAAACTACCGAATTCTCTATATGGAAAAGCTTGATTCACCGATTTATGCAGAATTAGCGGTGTTCCTAACCCCTCTATAGGCGCCGGTCTTTCAATATCAATTACTACTGTTACGTCGTTAATAGACATGGTCTACCTCCTGTAATTTAAGTTTCAATGTTCTCTATTGTTTCAAAATCACTAGCTGTCGTGTGTTGTATTGTTTCATAGGTTCTAAGCTTCACATCAAAGCCATGACGCCTTTCCATGGAAACAGTAAGAAATGTATCTCTATTTCCGAAACCATCATTACTTACCCATACTATTCCATGCTCTCTAAGAAACTGTTGTGCAGGCTGTGTTTTAAAGTATTGTGCGATTGCTTTGGATAACCCCATCGCTTCAAGTGCATCATTTTTAACATGGAAAAGAAGCGAAACAACGCACTCCCATTGCTCTGAAAACATCCCTTCGTGCTCAACGCCTCTATGAACAGCCAGATAGGGTGAGGTGATAGTGTATGAGACATACGGGTAATCAGGCTTGTCTCCTACAGTGCCTGATGGAACGACAAATAAGCCCGTTCGTTTATAAATGAGCTTGATGATAGCATTTATAATGTCTATGTGCTCCACTAGTGCACCTCCTATTTACTCTGACTACTATATTTTAGCGTGTATCTATAATAATCAGCGTATTCGCTCCAATCGGTTTCCTCTAAAACGGTGTACTTTTTATCCTTCACCATACATATATCACCTTTTTTGAGTTTAAAAAGACAAACCAACTGCCTATCCTCAGTTGTGAGCTTACCACCTGAATCGTATATCAAATTGCTTTTTAAGGGGATAACCATGCCCTCAGCTTGCTGTGATGGACCATCAAGACCAGGTACCCATCTACCACCGTTATGTTGGTCATGATAACCAGTTGACGGTAAGATCACCTTAAAAGATACGCTGTAACTATTAATTAATTCTTCTGTAATAATCATTACCTTTTCCTCGTTATGTTGTAGTCTATTGCCCGAACCATTCTACCAGTGTCAACAAGTGGGTTTGAAGAACCTTTTTGCTCGATTGTGCCTGAAGAGTTAGGGGGCTTATTCAAGTCAAGAGCATACTTGTGCATCTTCCCTTTCGCTTCTAGACCAATTTCATCAGCAAGTTTGTTAAAATTTACACCTCTATGAAACGCTTGAAGGAATAGGTTCTCTAACTTCTCGACAATTTCTTTTCCGTGCTCATTCCAACCACCACGGATAAAAGAGCGTTCAGGGATGTTAATATGTGTTGTCCCCTTTTTCAAGTGAATGCCTTGAGTGTGAAGGTAGTTGCGCATACTTTCTGTTACCTTAATAGATACACCATACTCATGAACCTCAGCCAAACTACCAATTGTTATGGCTGATCCTGAAGCTACTTTATTAGCATTCTCACCAAAAATACCTAGTTCTAGTGTAAGACCATTTCCTAGATTTTTTATGATATGTGGAATGTTGTTTTTGTCATTTATTGACACATCCATTAAAAAAACACCGCCTTAATGTATGGTTTTAAATCGAACTTAACAACATCATAATCACTAGATGAGAAATAAGATTCTGATACAGCACCAGAAATACTTATGGCTTGTACATTAGGCTTTTGTTCAGCTAACTTAACCAACTTCACCACAGCTCGTTTTACCCCTCCAGGAAGGGTAATGATTCCCTCAGAGTTTTTAAAGTCTTGATGACATTTCGTCTGAACATAATCAATTGCATCTTTTAAAGCATATCTATAAAAATCGTCTTTTGAATGTTCTTCTAAAGACTTATTCATTCGTCGCTTTAAATCATTCAGCTCCATCAGCATCACCGATCGCTTTTTCAAGCTGTTGTTTATTCATGGAAGAATAATTCGGGACACCTATTTCTCTCGCTTCTGCTTGGAGCGCTTTTAACGATTTTATAGCAAAGTTACCCTTTTTTACCTGTTCAACCTTTTTTACTTGGCTTGAATCACCAGAACATAACTGAATATGATCTTCCTTTAACCATCTCTCGGCCTGTTCCTCATCAACAAACCAGATCTTATTTGACTTAGTATTGCGAATCCAATTACTCAAACGTAAACACTCCTTTTATTGTTGACGTGAAGGACGCTTGGCACTTAAGACAGCTAATGCTTCAGGACGAATCACTTTTGCACCATACGTATGCAATCCTTTTAAAGCATCAGAAAAGCGATTTTCCGGTCGATATGCTTCTGTTTGATTAATCTGTTCAGCATATGACCAAGCAATTTTGTGACCAGCAATAATTTTTGAATTTGCTTCTACACCATCACTTGCTCCAATAGTAGGTACAGCATTTGATTTTAGAATATTAAAGCCTGCGCCAGAACCAATTTGACCATTCATTAAACGACTTTCAGAGTCTAGTGTTCCACCAGCAACAAACCGATCATCTTTAAGCATCATTCCTTCATACCAAGGCGGAACTACAACAAAACGCCCCTCTTGCGGCACATTATTTTCATCTAAAGCTACGCTAAGATCAACCAACATTTCATAGGCTTCTGCAGCTTGAGAAATTTCCCAAGGACTAGAATCAGAACCTATCGTAATTCCCGCATCAACATAGTGACTAGAGACAAATGTATCAGCTGCTCGAGCAAGCCCATAAGCAGCATTCTGCATCGCTTGTCCCATAATTTTTGGTGTTTGTTGCACTTTATCAATATCATCTACTTGGAAGTTAAAAAACTTTGATTCAGTGATTTTCAACAACCGTGTTTCATCATCTAATTCCTCCGGATCACCCATTGGCCCTTTTGTATAGTCACCAATTGTAACATTGCCAACCGTGTTAATTTTTACAGTATCACCTGCAGCTGTGATTTCACCTTGATAATCTCGATTAATGATATTTGGTTGCGCAAAAACTAATGTTGATTGAAGTGATTGCAATAATCTTGCGCTCCACACAGTCGGAATAAAATTTTGTAAAGACATTAATACGTTTCCTCCTTATTTTTGACTAAGTACCTGATTAACTTCTTCTGGATCAAGCTTCGCTACTTCCCTAGTCGTCATTTGTTTTAATTTTCCTATCGTTAACTTATCCCCTGCTGCTGTTGTATCTTTTGGACTTCGTGCTGCCCCTTTTAAACGTTCGTTTACTTGCGCTTCTACACGAGTTTCAATGACATCATATAATTTCATTAATGCTGCTTTTGTTTCATCTTCCGTTTTTCCAAGAAAATGCTCTACGATATCACCTGATATACCATAATTACCAGCTTCTTTTAGCGCGTAATTAAGCATTTTTTCATGCTTCTTTTCCTTGTCCATGTTATCAAGCTGTTCTTGTAGGGCTCGCATCTTCTTTTGATCTTCTGTTTCAGGTGGATAACGTTTAGCGATCTCTTCATCTAGTTTTTTTGGAAGAGTCTTAGATTCGTAGGTCTTTATTGCGTCCGTCACACGACCATCAGCAAACGATTGAAGCCACGCTTTACCTGATTCTTGCCCATTTAAAAAAGCTTGTACCGCATCCAGTGTGAGCGCTGGTTGTTCATTTCCACCTGCTCCCCCTACTTGCTGTCCTCCACTTCTTCCAGTGCTTGGCTCTATTTCCAAATTGCCACCCTGACTAGCTGGTAAAGCACCTTCATCAGAAAAATATTGAATGTTCATCGGTAAGCGTAATTTTACTGTTTTAGCTTCATTATTCATTTTTTCCTCCTAGCCCTAGTTAGTTGCATAAACGCCCCTAACAAGTTCATGGTATTCTCGTCTTTTAAAGACTTCCGACAGGTCAAATAAAAAACACTCTAATGAGTGTTTTTTATTTATTGAACGCTAGTTTCATTGGCAAGTAAGTTCAACAGTTTTTTTCAAGCATTTCAAAGCTTAGAGCCCCACGGGTAAAGTCTCGATCAGTTTACCTCTTTACTCTTATGAAAGTTGAATTCCTTCATTAGATTCACCATAAGCTGCACCAGTCTTACTTAAATGAACTCGACCATTATATAAATCAGTTGCCTCTTTTTCCATGCGGTCTAATTCAAATTGAACATCATCAATATAAGGAATTTGTTCAAGCATCGTTTTAGTGGAATGAGCACCCTTTGTCTTATTCATGTAATCAGCGATATAAATTAGGTCAATAGGTACACTTCTTTTAAACGTCCAATAGAAGTCAAGATGATTGGCACCAAGCTTCTTTTTAATGTCCCACGCACTACAAATAACTTTAAACTGATAGCGAAAGGCTTTACTCATTTTTCGGATCTTAATACCCGCCTTATCTTCAAGGGATTTTAGTTTCCACTTTCGACTTTCGCCGCTCTGTGATCCACCAGAAAACTTTTCATCAGACATATCAACAGAATGAGAGAACTTATGAATGTCCTCTTTTAAATCCTGTTTGGCATTTCGAATAAAAGTATCATTTATTTGCTTTGTAATGAATTGCGCTTCACTATCACCGTTTCCTTGTATGCCACCAGTTTGACGTAGCTTTTCCATGAATTCCTTATCTATATTCATGTTTTTGAAGAACATATATGCGTTCGCAAATGTCTCAAGTTCATTTACGGTATCAGATTGCATCTTGTCGTAAGCGTCTATTAGGCACTCCACCTTTTCAAAGTCACCGCGTTCCTCTTCATTATTTTTAAAAAGGATTAAAGGCATGCTATCAAAATTATGCGCTCCACTTACTTCTTCTGGGTCTAACACAAAATGATTATCGTTATTGCCTCTAAAGTACGTAACGTTCGTTTCATCATACAATTCTGCATACGTAATCTTTTCACCATTTGAATCTTTCTCTACCATATATCGTAACGAATGAGTAATTTTCCCTCTCCACTGAACAAATAGACATTCCCATGAAGGAATATTAATCAAGCGTATTTTTACGTCATCTTCTGAATTATTTGCATTGTAGTACGCTAATCGACCAGCGTAACCTGTTATAGAAGACATTTTTGCATTCTCCATGTCTAAATCATCCATAGCGTTTAACGTAATAAAGTCGCTCAACTCTTTATTAATATCTATTGCCTTTTTGTCGTCAATTTCTTCGCGCCGGTCATCATACTGATAAGAGATGGGATTACCAAAAAGATAGCCTATAACTTGACTGATAATATAGCCACGATAGTCGTGTGGTAGACGATTATTTGCTTTTCCTTCTGGCTTCTGTCTAGACAAAATCTCTACATTCTCTTGGTCCCATCGCTTATGCAAACCCATCAACACTTGACGTGCTGGACTGTGTTTTTCAACAAGATGTTGCACAGCATCTTCTGGCTTTATATTCTTCATGTTATATACAATAGTTGATCGAACTGCCAAAGGTTTCACTCCTTCCTAATAAATAGATGGAACAGCTTTCGCATCGGTTTGACCGAATAAAATAGTGTTCACAAAATAACGATCAGCATCTAAGTGGTGATCGTTCTCTTTAATCGGTTTCTCTTTCCCTTTATCGCTCGCTTTTTTGTCCCAAGAATAAGAAGAGAATTCGCGAAACGTTTCTTTGCAACAATCGTTATATAGAATGAGCTTTCTTGTTAGTGCATTTGCTACATTTCCAATCCCTTCTGCTACATCGTTTTTACCTAGAATTACGTATAATCCACGGTTCCTTATCTCAGCAATAAAACTAGCTGCTGAAGGATCCACAATTACACCGTTGACTTTACGATTGCCTATAAATTTAATGAGGTCATCAGCATATTGTACATCGGTCTTCTGTTTAAATGCTGTACGTCCTTCGTGGTGATACTCTTTGATTTTGTACCATACACCAGTTGATTTACCCCATAAGCCAAATACTGTTGGGTTTTGTGTACCACGGTCAATGGAAACATAGTATTCACTATACCAACGCTTTTTTGTCGGTACCGAATGGGTTACCTCACTGAACATATCGTATATGACACCCTCTGCCAATACCCATAATCCTAATATGTATCGCTGGTAAAATACACCAGAATACATTCGCCTGTAACGCTCTTTAATTGGCTCAGATAACGAAAGATTATCATCCATCGTAAAGTGCAAGTGCAATAGATTATTTTTGTCCAATTCATCTAATACTTTACGCTTGAACCAATGATGTGGTCCCGCTGGGTTGCAGTTATACCACATCTTTGAACCTTCGATGGAGCAACGAGCGGTTGCCTGGTTAACGAATGATTCGGGCATTAGTACCACTTCATCAAAAAACATACCTGCCAACGTAATACCTTGGATTAGGTCTTGACTACTTTCATCCTTACCACCAAAGATATAAAAGTAGTTCGTCTTGCCTCTGAATGATATGGACAAATAGTTTTCTGCACGATGATCCTTAACGTGGTACTTTCTCGACTTGAGCATACGCTTTAAAGGCGTTATTACGTTCCTTCTAAGCGCTCCTATAGTCTTACCGGACATGCCTAGGTTTTCCTCGTTAAACGTCTCCATAGCCCAAATAATGTAAGAGAGAGACATCACGACCGTTTTGCCAGCTCGGACAGACCCATCGCATATAATGCCATCGTTATCTTTGAAAGGCGAAGCATCTTGCCACCACATTAATACCTTGAGTTGCTTTGTACTGAATGGCTTAAATTCGAATAGCGCAGGCTTATACTTTTTCATCATTCCACACCTGCTCACTTGCACTCTTTATCGCATTAATAAAGCCATCGTCTTCGTACTTTTCGTGCTCATTGGAAAGGAGATTCACTTCGGCTTTCGTCTTGCTAACATTCAATTGCATTTGCTCAAGCTTCAAAAGTCGCTCATCGTTTTCATGAGCCATTTTTGTAAATTGCTTTATCAAATTTCTATATTCAGCCATTGCACGCGTTTGCGCTTTTATATAAGATTCATACTGTTCATGTGCATACATAACTTTAAAGGATGTTGATGAACCACCCTCACTTTCAGAAACTGTCGACTCTTCAATCAAAGTGTCATTCCGACTCTCAACCCACATAATTTTCTGCAATTGAATGATTGCAGAAAAAGTAATCTCTATTTGGATCCACAATTGATCTGATATAGTAAACCCTTCAAAATCCTGCATGATTTCTCTTTGTGATTCGTTAAAATACTTTGATCTCAAGCCGTGTTTCCTAGCTGCCTCGTTCCGTTTGGTAAATTGATTCATTGGGTTCCGGTTTCCACTAGGTTTCTTCTTAGGTGCATTCTTTTTAGTAACGCTCTCTTTTCCATCAGTAACGTTACCATTGCTCCCCCATCTGTCCTGACTCTTCCATTTGCGTATTTGAGAAGGAGAACAATCTAGCTCCTCTGCAATCTCTTTAAGCGGCTTTCCAGTCGCTTTCCATATTTCATACGCCTCTTCTCTTCTAGGATCTCTCTGTCTTGCCATCTACATACACCCCTACCCCCTTATCTAATTTATCTAAAAAGCTAAAGCCACCTAATTAGCATCTTGTTAAACTTGATTTACATACCTCCGACCATGAAAGGAGGTGAAAACTCGCATAACAATGCTAGAGTTACCGGTTACAACCAAATCAAAGTGAGAAGCTTTAAAATCTCTTCGCAGACTTGCAGAGTTAGTAACGGTTAAACGTCAATTAAAAGGCAACAGCTCACAAGTGATACCCAACGAGAATTAGCCCAAATTGGTAGTATGGAAAAATTTGAGTCAACTAAAGAGACCACAGTTACTAGAGTCAAGAGTTGGGTTAATACACTCTATCCAAAAATAGATAAAACCTTGGATTTATTATTTTTTCATCAAGATATTTTAGTAACATACAAAAAGAGAACCGCCTCGTAAGGTAGTCCTCTTTTTATATGTTTATTCTTCAAATGAAGTACTGTTTTAAAATAAAACATCTTAGCTTCATCATTAACAGAATCATTACTTCCACTTGAATCATTTTATTTTATTTAAACGTTCATCTTTTTGTAGACAACATCTACAAAATGTGTTATAATTAAATTAGAAAGGAGGGAGGAAATGTGATAGAAAAGCTGTTAGACACATTAGCAAATTTCCCACTTGGAACCATCACAGGGATTTCCTTAATCGTCCATATAGTAATTGCCATCGACAAACACCGAATGGAACGAAAAAAGGAACGCTCCAGCAAGCGCCCCCTTGATAACCAAGAAGAAGAGGCGAAGGGTTAAACCCTTCCTTCTCATCACCTTATGTCTGATAGTATATCACATTGTAGCCGAAAATATGAAAACCAGCACACTATTTTTAATTGACGCCTTAGTGTTTTTAGTTTTAGGCGTTATCTTAATCATTGCCCTTACTACTGACACACCAATAGTGACTTATTTCATCGCAGGATATCTTATTGTGCGAGCAGCGGTAACTTTAGTTTATAATTTGAATAAGGAGCGCTGATAATGAAGCTCATTTCTTTACCTATATTCTCTAATGCCGATTTAGCTAGGCGTTGGAATGTCACCTCTAAGGTAGTCCATGCTTGGTCTAAAAGACATGAAGATTTCCCGACACCTTCAACATATGTAGATAACGGAAAAACGCCTATATATACGTTACAAGACATTTTAGATTATGAAGAAGGACGGAAGTTACTGGAAAGATATGGTGAATAAGCACCTCTTTTTAGGGGTGCTCTTTTTTATAAAAATTCTATGGTCATTCTTTAGCAGATAAAGTTTGTCCACAAATACGTAAGCAAGACCGCCGGGGTGAGGAGCCATCTTACTTACGGTTTGTGATAATATAATTAACGTATTGGGTATTCTCCCACAATTACATATTATTATGTTTTCAAGCTTTAAAACTGCAATTTTAC
The DNA here is from genome assembly GCF_004375095.1 of Shouchella oshimensis. Lineage (NCBI taxonomy): Bacteria > Bacillati > Bacillota > Bacilli > Caryophanales > Bacillaceae > Shouchella > Shouchella oshimensis. Next base: position 30,476 of record NZ_SNUX01000005.1, read on the forward strand.
TGCAGACTTTTTTCTTTTTAGTACTAAAAGAACTTTACATATCATTCATACGTCTATTTGATAGCGCTTCGGTTGTCATGCAGCATACCATTTATAACCTCTTAATACTTCAGACCAGATAATAAGGTGCATGAAAACATACCTCACTTAATAAATTTACCTTGTATTTACGAAACTTCAATTAGAATAATCGTAAAAGAACAACAAAAGTCTGCGATTAACACAGACTCACAACCACCCTATTTTCTCTCCAATCGCTTCAACTATTTTACGCTTATAATTATGCACCGTTCGCTCGCTCACATCCGTTTCCATTGCAATCATCACAGGAGAAGCGTTGTTCCTCCCGCTCCAATACCTCATACGTACAAAGTCCTTTTGCTTGTCGTTTAAATCGCTATATACAGACTCAATGGCTTCTGTAATCTCTTCAAGATTTCTTAGGCGCTTATCTGCTGTTAGTCTTGTAGCCATTCGCTCAGTGGGTCTAGAGATTGCTCTTACACTGTTAACTCCTCCCCCCTGATTCTCGTCCACTTCCTCGAGGTAGGGATGCAGCAGTTCCACTCGTCTCTTTTTAATCTCTTTAACAGTATTAGGATACTGATATAACTCTGCCTCTATATGCTTAAACGTTGCTTTTTGCAATTTTACCGATTCCAAAAAATCGCCCCTCTACCGTCTTTATTTCATTTACTTTCATGGTGTAACACCCTAGTTTCTTGAAATAATAATGCTATGATGGTATTGCCTCTAGAAAATCGTGGTGCTCTCGTTTTCTCACGGCTACAAAACAATTCGTAAGTATTTTTATTTTTCCACAAAGTAAAGGTATCTACTTTCTACTATGCTGACTTACTTTAATTCCAACCTTCTATGGTAATGGCTTTTAACATATCCTTTAAACTGGTCGGGGCTCTTTCATACTACCAGCTATGTCTTTCCAAGTAAGAAACTCACCTTCGTATTCTGCCGCTATCTTGAGTTGTCCTCCTTTAGCGATCCTTGAAAGGTATTGTCGTTCTGCGCTTGTTCCTATGCTTTCATTTCTACCCGCACTTATCTCTTTGTATTCTTGCCCCTGTGCGATTTCTGCCATGCCCTCATGGTATTTTTGTATAGATTTTTAAAATGACCCGATATACGACAAGCATGACGCTCTGCTTGCGAATATAAGTATTCTAAATCGCTATTTCGAATGGTGCTAGTTCGTTATTCGCTCATCCAGTTTCTTAATAGAGTTGATTGACTTTTCATGTGCAATGAAGAGGTATTTTAATTCCTTTTCATTCATTTTCTTACCCATCCCTTTTTATTGTTCTTTTGCCAAACAACCAACTCAAAACCCATTACATTCTCAAACATCTTCTTCACAAGAGGAAAGCGTTCATTTGCATATCCTTTTACGTCAATGACTTCTTCTTTTCCATCTTTATAAGTCACTTTGAAATCTGCTGTGTATTTCCATGGCTGGCGCATCCGCTTGCCTGTGCTACTACACAAAGTGCACTTGTTCATTCTAAGTGTCTTTTGGTTCTCAACCTTTCCTTTACCCTCACATCGGTGACAAGGTACTGAGAAGGCACTCAGAAGCGTGTATTGCGGTTGTAATTCAATATCTAATACGTTCTCATCCGCCCTTAGTAGGAGATAGAATTCACCTTCTGCCTTAGAGTCAAATTCATTTCCGTAATAGCTAGTCTTTCTGCTTTTTATCTTTGCCATCGCGCCGCTCCTCTCTTCCAATTAGAGCAAGAGCAATGGAACAATATACAATCACTGCTACTAGTAAAATAAATGAGCTAATAAATATCTTTGGTAAATGGATCACACTTCTTGCTCCTCTCCGCATCCCTTACAGGTTTTTGTCCACTCGCTTCTCGCTACTCTCAGCTTGAATCTTCCATCACCACATTCACAACGTCCGTGCCTCATTTTGACCTCCGGTTCAGGAGCAGGACCCTCTCTTTGCTCCCTTACTGCATCATTCCATCGCTTTTTGCTCAAAAGGGAAGGTCAAATTTCTGAATATCAATGCTACTGTCGTTACTAAAAGGGTCGTTTTCATAGTTACCGCTATTGTTATTCGTGTTATTGCCTCCATCTTGCCTATTTCGCGGCTCTAGGAACTGCACCGACTCTGCTACTACCTCAGTCACAAAAACACGCTTGCCCTCGTTGTTGTCGTAGCTACGCGTCTGTACTCTGCCATCTACACCTGTTAGGCTTCCTTTCTCTAAAAAATTAGCGACGTTTTCAGCTGGCTTCCTCCAAACCACACAATTTATGAAATCTGCTTCTTGCTCGCCATTTCCGTTTTTAAATGGGCGATTTACCGCAATGGTAAAGTTTGCTACCGCTCTTCCGTCCCCCAAAAATTTAAGCTCAGGATCGCGTGTTAGGCGCCCCACCAAAACTACTCTATTTAGCATCTATACTCGCTCCTTTATAATTAACAGCGCTTTTTGCTCATCGTCTGCCATCTCGTCATGTCCATCTGTAAGTACTTTGACCGCCACTCTTCCATTAGCCTGACGCGCCAATCTAGCTACTATGCATATGCCTTTATATATGTCCGCTGTGTTGTCACCATTATGTTTTATTCTTAACACTTAGCACTCTCCTTGTTGTGGTTTAATAAATCCTCGCTATCCAATGTATTAATACGGTCCGTACATAAACTCCAATTCGCATCACCAATACTTAAACCTCTTCTGACTCAATTCAGCTTGGATTTGCATACTGCAGTCGGTACTAGTAGTAAGCTGTTGGTAAATACGCCTCGTTCACTTCAACTGCTCCTTGGCTTCACATAGCGAATGAGATTGATAGGTTCTGCATCGTTACACCTCTGCGTATTCTTGCCATGTTTTAGCTATTTTTTTTCGTAATATGCGACTTATCTGTATTTGAGACAATCCGAATATTGCTCCGATCTCACTTTGTTTCATATCACCCATATAGAGCTTTAATATCTCTAAGTCTCTTGGCTTTAGCTTTGAAAAGAAGTCTTCAACGATCATATCAGTATCATCTTCAATACTTGGCGCAAGCACTTCCATTAACTCTTGATCCTGATAGAAATCGGATCCTATTTTCTTGTTTCCAGGTACTATGATTTGTTTGATACAGTTCAACGCTTGTTCAATAGTGTAGGCTGTTTCACCAGTGGCATTTTTGAGTTCATCCATATTCATACATTCAAAATTATTTATCTTCTTAATCTTCTGTATGCAATCTTTAACGGTAACTGGCACATGCACATATTGATTCGAGTCCCTAAACGCACGTAAGATCTCAAATTCCGCATTCTTATATACATGTGCCTCAAATGGAGTGCCTTTGGCTTCATCAAAATTTTTATAAGCTCTTACGAATCCTATAGCTCCGATGTTGTAGATATCCTCGTATTCATATCCATGAAACTTAGCAAGCCCTGATCGTTTGTTTACCGCTTTAGCAACATTTGCTTCATATTTAGCAAAGGCTTGATCTATATCGAACCATTTTCCTTGAATTTGTCTCATTGAAAAAACGCTCGCTCTCTCACTTTTAACTCGCCTCGATCAACTAAGTCTGCCGCTAGCACCAATACCTCTTCCCAACGTCGATCAAAGAAGTTAGCTATGAACATTAACCCTTTTTCCGCTTTCCAAAGTCGCTTAAATTCTGCTTTCTCCCAGCTGGTCCAGATATAGTTGAACTGGATACCAGCTACATAAGCGCCCTCTTTTAAGCTAATCTTTTGTTCAGCCCACGTTTTATTAAGCATGTGCGATTCGTTCTTGTTCACAAAGCCTCGCCTCCAATTCTTCTAGTTGTTTGACGCGTCTTGGTCGTGTCACATTCAAATAATGCTGATACCGACATTCTGATTCCTTGCACGTGCAGGGGATTAGTAACCATCCCCCAGGTATGTTTTTACCTAATGGACATTTACACATGGTTTATGCCTCCTTGAATTTTCGTAGTCTATAATCTTCGCCCGTTAGTTTGATAGGGTGAACACCTTCCATGGCCCTTGAATAATTTCTAGGTCCTAAATGTTCCTGTAATTCTTGATTATCTAGGTTTGTTGTGAAAATCGTGTGCTTTCCGATCCTCGCGTCAATTATTTCAAATAGCTTCGTTACACTCCACGGAATATTACCGTTTGGATCACGCTTAGTCTGTTCTGCCCCTAAATCATCTAGGACAAGACAATCAACTGCTTCAAGTGCTGAAAGTATTTCTTCTTCTGTTGTTTCTGATTGCTTGTCCCATGTACTCTTTATCTTCGTGAGCAACTTCGGAACGCTGATGAAAATGGATGTTATGTTTTTCTCGGCCAACTCTTTAACCGCCGCAGCCGCTAGGTGGCTCTTTCCTAAACCGTAGTCGCCTCTTAGCATCAAAGGAACCGGGTTGTCTGTCGAGAAGTTCTCCACATAGCGTTTAACGATTGCTTTCGCTTTCTCTTGACTTTCATTGTTTGGTTCATAGTTTTCAAAAGTTGCTTGTTTTAAACGGTCATTTATGATGCTTTCTTTGTTGAAGATTCGTAAGGCTTTCATGCGCTCTTTCCGCTCTAACGCTTCGCGTGCCTCAATGCCAATTTGTTCATCTTCTTTTTTGATTAACGAGCAGTATCCACATTGTTCTTGGTTATTTATGATTAACAGGTAGCGAGAACACTCGTTACAACGCTTATCAGAAGTTTGGGGTAAATTCCTTATCGAAGTTGTACCCTTCATACTCAGGGTTTCCGCTAGACTTAACATCCTCGCTACCTCCTTTGTATTCTTTAAAACATTCGTTATGAAGGAACGTTTTAGCGTGTTTAATGTACTCTGGTTCTGTTTTCTTCCTCTTAATATCTCTACAGTAGCCGTTTAATCCGAACATAATATCTGTTGGAGAATATTTCTTTGTCACTTCTCTCCACTTTTGATAGGCCATTTTCTTATCTACTTTTCTAGGATAACTCGACCAGAAGTGTTCAAAATCATCAGAGTAAGATTTAAGAGCAAGTTTCTGCTCGGTCTTATCTTTTAGTTCTTTATTACTTAATTCTTTATTACTCAGTTCTTTATTACTTAGTAGTAGTGGATTTTCCACCAATGGTTTATCCACCAATGGTTCTTCCACTGGTGTTTTTCCCACCTCTGGTTGTGGTATTTCATAAACGATTGTTTCCCAAGTGAGTTTACCGTTTTCGTCGTTCTTTCTTACTCGCTTTAAATAACCTTGATCACTTAACTCTTTTAAAGCCGTTTTAACTGTATCCACTCCATCTTTTGCATGTTTAGACAATTCTTCTCTATAGAAACGCCAATCGTCCGGCATTGAAAGCATATACGCGTGTAGACCTTTTGCTTTCCAACTTAACTTTTCATCATGTAAAGCTTTCTTATCCATGACAACATAGTTTGTATTTTTATTAACGCGATAAATTCCCACAGTGTTGTCCCCCCTAATTTAATTGCTGGTATAAATCTGTACTGCTAGTAATTACCTATTACATTTTTTCTGAATAGAGCGTCTTCTTTTAATCGTTATTCTCACAACGCTTTTTTGCTTTCATTTCAAGCCACTTGTTTCTAGGCTGCCAATCATTGAGATAATTAATAGCCTTTTGCAAGTCAGATTGTCTAATATCACGATAACTAGCAACATGGAATGCTTCTTTCAAATCCTTCCATGCATTCGCATGAAGCATCTTTTTAGTTAGTGTTGGTTGTAAGTGAGGATTCAGTTTCCAAAACTTCTCTACGCGAGTATTTTTCATCCTAAGTAGCACTTGTTGTTGCCCGTAGTCGAGAGTCATTTTCTTGTTCACCACCAATTTAAGCTCGTCCACATCTTTTCTTACTGCAGTTACTTCTTTAGAAGTTTCTAATGTTAACTGCATGGATGCTATTAACTGTTCTTTATCGCTCAATACTCTTGGCTCTAATAACTTTCTCTCCATTTCGTTAAACTTAGAAATGAATTTAACTTTGTACTTCATAGCTTCTATAGTCACATAAGCCATCGTCACTAATGAAAATGCTTCTTTAGTCAATAAAATCTTATCGTACCGCTTACCTCGATTAAGATAACTTGACGGCTGAAAGTTTAGCTGCGAAAATTCTGACTCACCAGCCTCCAATAGCTTAGTTAATTGATTTTTTATATGTGCTAAAACGTTTTTATGACTCTTACTAAACATCTCAGCAATGGTTAAGCTGTCCGTTAAAGTTCTACCGTTTTCAATAAATACTAATTCTTTCACTTGCTCACTCCTCCAAATTTGTGCTTCTATTCTTACTCCTCTTTACGTTTGGTAGAGACTATAAGAGTGTACTTTGATTGCTGTATTACCTTTTGCCAGCAACCAATCGCTGATTAAAACACAACTCCTTTTGAAAAGTAGAGAATGGACTTGATTAATAAAATCTGAATTAGCTTTCTTCAGAAGAAATAATTTCTTCCAAATCCTTTATTAAGTCTCTATGCAGACAAAGACTCTCGTCACGAGTTTGTAAGCTTCTTATAGTCTGCTTAATAACCTCATTCCGTTGTTTTATTTTTAAGTACAATCCATACATGTAATGAACTTGATCAACATTTTCCTGCATAGCGTGCTGTAGCAAATCTTTCTCCGTCCAATTGTCTGGATTAAAAGGCAACGGGTATTTCTCCGCACCTTTACGAATTTGTTCCTGTTGAACGGATTGCCAGATCTGATGCGCCTCTTTATAAAATATATGTTCCATGTGTTGTTTAAGATCCAAGGGTTTATCCTCCATTTTCTCTAAAATAGTACGAGACTGTCGTTTAATTACGTTCATATAATTATTAAAATACCCACCACATTATTACGTGGCACAACACTTCTGGTATGGATTCTACTTATTCAAATAGCCTGCTTATATGTATGTTTAGTTCGTCCGATTGCTTTAAAAAAAAGTGTGTTAACAAGGGACAAGGAAGCTTCGTTGTAGAAAGAAATTATTTATGCACCTGTAAATACTCAATGGCTTTGCTCGCATCATGTGAAGTGAATTGATCAAGTGACTTTTGAACTTCTATTCGTTTTTGTAGTGTTTTCCACACAATTTCTGAAGTTGTTCCATTCTTCTTTTGTTTTTCGACTAATAGTTTTTTTAAGTAGTTTTTTTGCTTTTGAGAAGCTAGACCATTATTAAAACTAGAGGATCCTTTAATACGTTTCGTGTTCTCGCCACTATCTGGATCATCAGAATCAGTAGGTACACCGAAGAACTTAAGTAAGAAATACCTTTCAGAATAAGTTAATCCGCTGCCAAATGCTTTTGATATATCGTCTTGCTGACCTAACAATTGCCAAGGTATCTCCAATGTTTGCTGGGGCTCAGACGCATTAATCCATACATAACGCATTGATGCTGTAACGATGAAATCGGTCTTATCCTTTCCTCCTGAAGTCGTATAGTCATAAGTTGAATGACTTTGATCGTTTACTTGGGGCATTAAAATAACTTCCAATTCATCCATTTTTTCTTTAATTGCGGTCAATAATTGCTCGCCTTTTACATAGGTATAACCATGGCTACTACCATCTTTTTTTAATGATGCAATTGATTTCCTAATTTCCACTAATTTCTGATGTAAGTTCTTTTCCATGTTTTGGTCTCCTAATTAAAATTTAGTAACAAGTAAATCCCCTTGTATGCTAAGCGTTTTAAAACCATGCTTGTAAAGTTCTAAAGCTATAACACTTTTTAAGCTTTCAAAGTCACGGAAAAACGAGCGATCAATGAGAGTGTGTGATAATCCGCTTTCATAGTTCTCTTGTACAAGAGCTATGCAGCGCATTTTAATTTCTGCAGTTAATTCCATATTTTAGCCCTGCTTTCTCTTTTGCAAGTTTCTTCTCCTCATAAAATCCGGAATTGTCTTTTGTACTGTATTTCTCTTTATCCACTCCATAACTTCTACATGTGGATACAAAACTCTGTTTCCAATATGAACTTTAGGAAAGTCAGGCTTGCTAACTATGTGTGAGTCAACAGATTGAACACTCACACAAAAAAGTTCAGCTAAATCATTTCTTGTATACATTACTTTAGTTTGCGTATTGAGAACATCCGACAACGTTTCCCTTACCACTTTCTCCACAACGCTTTTAATTTCACTATTCATTACCTCTGAATCAATCTTAAAACTGACGTCCATTTTTTGACCTCCTTATACTACTTTTTCTACTTCTTTAGCTTTGAATTTCACTGATTCAAACAACTTTTCAGCAGGAACATTGAACAAATTAGCTAATTTATTAATTGTGACTAAATCAGCAGTTTGAGTGCCTGTTTCTATTTCGTAATATTTAGTAGACGAAATACCGATTTTCTGAGATGCTATCTTTATCGTGAAACCATTTTGCAATCTGAGAATTTTTAATACGCTCATTTCAAGTTCACACCTAATTTTTCGACTTATTCGAACCTATAATTCTATAATAATTCATAAAACGCGAACAGTCAACGCTTTTCACGAACTTTTTCCGGTTTCTTTCAAAAAAGTTCACTTTATGAGAAAATATAACGGGGTGATAGTTATGTACGATAAAGAAACTTTTGCACAAAATCTGAGACATTATATGAAGAAAAATAACGTGAAGTCGTCCGATTTAGCAGAGTACTTAAATGTAGCGAAATCGACAGTATCGGGTTATACAAAGCTTGAGGATAGTAGGCAACCTGATTTCGAAAAGCTTTTTAAGATCTCTGAATTGCTGAACGTGTCAATTAGTAAACTACTCGGTCAAGAAACAAACGATGAACTCAACACAGAAGAAAAACAACCATCTTTGGTTGAAATCCCGATACTCGGAACCGTAAGAGCCGGTTATAACTTGTTAGCGGATGAAAATATCGTTGGTTATGATTATGCGAGAAAATCAAACATAGGTGATGGTCAATACTTTTACTTAACTATTGAAGGCAGCTCAATGATCGATGCGGGACTAACTCCTGGTACTAGAATTTTGGTTCGTAAACAAGATTATGTAACAGACGGAAGTATTGCCGTAGTTCTTATTAATGGCGAAGAAGCAACCGTCAAGAGAGTTTTCTTTGATAATGACAAAATTATTTTAACGCCAGAAAACAGAAGTCTAAGACCCACATTCCATAATCCAGAAGACATAAATTTTTTAGGGAAAGTTATTAGTTATACGGCAACATTAGATTAAAAGGGGTGAATTACATGGCTTCTTTTCGAAAAAGAGGACAAACTTGGACCTATCAAGTTCTATATAAAAACCCTGTAACCGGAGAACGTGAGTATATTACTAAGGGTGGTTTCAAGAAGAAAAGTGATTGTAAGGAAGCTGCGGCCGAAGTCGAGAAAAAAATCAATAATAATTCATATGCAAAAGAGCGCAAGGTCACCTTTCAAGAATTTGCTTTAGAATGGTTTGAAGAATATGAGAAGCAATCAAATAAACCGAGTACCGCAAGAGCTAGATTTTATGATATTAGGCACTTCATAAATGCTTTTGGAGCAGTTGAGTTGTCTAAGATATCTGCACGGCATTATCAAGACGTTTTATATCAACTTAGGGATCAGGGTTTTGCTCACAACACAATCTCCGGTATCAACGGCGCTGGAAAAATGGTGTTCAAACGAGCAATGGCGCAAAATATATTGCAAAGCGATCCTACCCAATACGTTAAATTGCCTAGGGTTAAGAAAACAATTGAAGAATTGGAATCAGAAAAAGAAGTAGTTAAGTATCTCGAAAAAGATCAATTATCTACTTTTCTTCATGTTGCAGAAGAACAAGGCGTGGATATAGATTATTTTGTGTTCCTGCTGAAAGCATACAGCGGAATGAGGGTCGGAGAATTACTTGCATTAAAATGGACTGACATAGATTTTACAAACGGCGAGATCAATATTACAAAAACCTATTATAATCCGCAGAACCGGATAAAGGAATTTGAATTGCTAACACCTAAGAATTCTTCAAAACGAACAATCCAAATTGATGAGTTTGTTTTAGGGGAACTTAAAACGCTTAAGAAGATGATGAATGAGTACAAGCTTAGAAAAGGTAAAGAGTATAACGATCAAGGGTTTATATTTGTAGACACGAATAGAACTCCCGGTTACCCAATGATTATTAAAACTGTCGGCCGTAGAATGAAACGAATTTTAAAATTAGCACAGTTAGACGAATCACTCACTCCTCATTCCCTAAGACATACCCATACCTCTTTATTAGCTGAGGCTGGTGTTTCTCTTGAAGAGATCATGGAACGATTAGGACATAAGAATGATTCAGTCACAAGAGACGTTTATCTACACGTAACAAAATCACGCAAAAAAGAAGCTGCTGTAAAGTTCAGCAACCTCATGGATAGTGTAAGAAATAAAAATTCGGGTTAGAAAGTATGTCAAAAGTATGTCATATCATACAATTAACTATACCAACTAACCCGAAACGCTTAAAGCATTAAGGGGTTAGAGAGGCATGTTACATCATGCCGCCCAT
>NZ_SNUX01000006.1:0-3096 GCF_004375095.1 Shouchella oshimensis
TGGTTCTTTGAAAACTAAATCATAATCAATCAACTCAAATTAGTTTTGTTCATCGGTGTTACAACTGTTTGAACGAGACGTCAAGAATTCATAAACCTTTTAGGTTAACCAATTGCTTCGTTGAAGCAACAATGGATAAGTTAGAAAGGGCGCACGGTGAATGCCTTGGCACTAGGAGCCGATGAAGGACGCGACGAACAGCGATATGCTTCGGGGAGCTGTAAGTAAGCTTTGATCCGGAGATTTCCGAATGGGGGAACCCACCATCCGTAATGGGATGGTACTCCTGCCTGAACACATAGGGCAGGGTGAGGCAGACCCGGGGAACTGAAACATCTAAGTACCCGGAGGAAGAGAAAGCAAATGCGATTTCCTGAGTAGCGGCGAGCGAAACGGAATCAGCCCAAACCAAGAGGCTTGCCTCTTGGGGTTGTAGGACACTCTATACGGAGTTACAAAGAAACGGAGTAGGTGAATTGTCTGGAAAGACAAGCCGAAGAAGGTAACAGCCCTGTAGCTGAAACTTCGTTTCCTCCAGAGTGGATCCTGAGTACGGCGGGACACGTGAAACCCCGTCGGAATCCGGGAGGACCATCTCCCAAGGCTAAATACTCCCTAGTGACCGATAGTGAACCAGTACCGTGAGGGAAAGGTGAAAAGCACCCCGGAAGGGGAGTGAAAGAGATCCTGAAACCGTGTGCCTACAACTAGTCAGAGCCCGTTAACGGGTGATGGCGTGCCTTTTGTAGAATGAACCGGCGAGTTACGATAACGTGCAAGGTTAAGCTGATGAGGCGGAGCCGTAGCGAAAGCGAGTCTGAATAGGGCGAGTGAGTACGTTGTCGTAGACCCGAAACCGGGTGATCTACCCATGTCCAGGGTGAAGGTCGGGTAACACCGACTGGAGGCCCGAACCCACGCATGTTGAAAAATGCGGGGATGAGGTGTGGGTAGGGGTGAAATGCCAATCGAACTCGGAAATAGCTGGTTCTCCCCGAAATAGCTTTAGGGCTAGCCTCGAGTGATGAGTTTTGGAGGTAGAGCACTGATTGGACGAGGGGTCCCCACAGGATTACCGAATTCAGTCAAACTCCGAATGCCAAAAACTTTAACTCGGGAGTCAGACTGCGAGTGCTAAGATCCGTAGTCAAGAGGGAAACAGCCCAGACCATCAGCTAAGGTCCCCAAGTATACGTTAAGTGGAAAAGGATGTGGAGTTGCTTAGACAACCAGGATGTTGGCTTAGAAGCAGCCATCATTGAAAGAGTGCGTAATAGCTCACTGGTCGAGTGACTCTGCGCCGAAAATGTACCGGGGCTAAACGTATCACCGAAGCTATGGCAATCCCAGTAGGGATTGGGTAGGGGAGCGTTCCAAGGACTGTGAAGCTAGATCGTGAGGACTAGTGGAGTGCTTGGAAGTGAGAATGCCGGTATGAGTAGCGAAAAGAGGGGTGAGAATCCCCTCCGTCGAAAGCCCAAGGTTTCCTGAGGAAGGCTCGTCCGCTCAGGGTTAGTCGGGACCTAAGCCGAGGCCGAAAGGCGTAGGCGATGGACAACAGGTTGATATTCCTGTACCACCTCGTATTTGTTTGAACGATGGGGGGACGCAGAAAGGTAGGGTGAGCGCGCCGCTGGCTGTGCGCGTCGAAGCATGCAAGGCTGGAACATAGGCAAATCCGTGTTCCGTGAAGGCTGAGCTGTGACCGTGAAGGACCCAAGGGTCCGAAATCCCTGATCCTCCGCTGCCGAGAAAAGCCTCTAGTTAGAATACAGGTGCCCGTACCGCAAACCGACACAGGTAGGCGAGAAGAGAATTCTAAGACGCTCGGGAGAACTCTCGTTAAGGAACTCGGCAAAATGACCCCGTAACTTCGGGAGAAGGGGTGCTCTATTAGGGTGTTAAAGCCCGAGAGAGCCGCAGTGAATAGATCCAAGCGACTGTTTAGCAAAAACACAGGTCTCTGCGAAGCCGTAAGGCGAAGTATAGGGGCTGACACCTGCCCGGTGCTGGAAGGTTAAGAGGAGGGGTTATCCCGTAAGGGAGAAGCTCTGAATTGAAGCCCCAGTAAACGGCGGCCGTAACTATAACGGTCCTAAGGTAGCGAAATTCCTTGTCGGGTAAGTTCCGACCCGCACGAATGGTGCAACGACTTGGATACTGTCTCAACGAGAGACCCGGTGAAATTATAGTACCTGTGAAGATGCAGGTTACCCGCGACAGGACGGAAAGACCCCATGGAGCTTTACTGTAGCTTGATAGTGAGTGTTGGTACCATTTGTACAGGATAGGTAGGAGCCTTGGAAGCCGGAGCGCTAGCTTCGGTGGAGGCGTCGGTGGGATACTACCCTGATGGTGCTGACATTCTAACCTCGACCCGTGATCCGGGTCAGGGACATTGTCAGGTGGGCAGTTTGACTGGGGCGGTCGCCTCCTAAACAGTAACGGAGGCGCCCAAAGGTTCCCTCAGAATGGTTGGAAATCATTCGTAGAGTGCAAAGGCATAAGGGAGCTTGACTGCGAGACCTACAAGTCGAGCAGGGACGAAAGTCGGGCTTAGTGATCCGGCGGTGCCGTATGGAAGGGCCGTCGCTCAACGGATAAAAGCTACCCTGGGGATAACAGGCTTATCTCCCCCAAGAGTCCACATCGACGGGGAGGTTTGGCACCTCGATGTCGGCTCGTCGCATCCTGGGGCTGAAGTAGGTCCCAAGGGTTGGGCTGTTCGCCCATTAAAGCGGCACGCGAGCTGGGTTCAGAACGTCGTGAGACAGTTCGGTCCCTATCCGTCGCGGGCGTAGGAAATTTGAGAGGAGCTGTCCTTAGTACGAGAGGACCGGGATGGACATACCGCTGGTGTACCAGTTGTTCCGCCAGGAGCATCGCTGGGTAGCTACGTATGGACGGGATAAGTGCTGAAAGCATCTAAGCATGAAGCCCCCCTCAAGATGAGATTTCCCATGGCGTAAGCCAGTAAGACCCCTTAGAGATGATGAGGTTGATAGGTCAGAAGTGGAAGTGTGGCGACACATGGAGCGGACTGATACTAATCGGTCGAGGGCTTATCCTAAATTTCTTGAGTTTGAGTATGATGAT
>NZ_SNUX01000006.1:3106-6143 GCF_004375095.1 Shouchella oshimensis
CCATGGCGTAAGCCAGTAAGACCCCTTAGAGATGATGAGGTTGATAGGTCAGAAGTGGAAGTGTGGCGACACATGGAGCGGACTGATACTAATCGGTCGAGGGCTTATCCTAAATTTCTTGAGTTTGAGTATGATGATTGGATTTAGTTTTGAAAGAATCACCGATTCTTTTTAACAAGAAGGGACTATTCCCTTTTAGAATGAGTTTTACAAAGAGCAACAAGAAGATCGAGGACTAGAAGTGCTTGAAGGAAGGAGCGTACTTGCGTACGTGACTGACAGAAAGACACAAATAGGACGAAGAGATTCACCGTTGATCTGACGTCAAAATAAGTCTGGTGGCAATAGCAAAGAGGTCACACCCGTTCCCATGCCGAACACGGTCGTTAAGCTCTTTTGCGCCGATGGTAGTTGGGGGCTTCCCCCTGTGAGAGTAGGACGTTGCCAGGCTTACATATTTTTCTTTGTTATTTGAAAACAAGATAATAAGTTGGAGGATTAGCTCAGCTGGGAGAGCACCTGCCTTACAAGCAGGGGGTCGGCGGTTCGATCCCGTCATCCTCCACCATATGCCGGCCTAGCTCAATTGGTAGAGCAACTGACTTGTAATCAGTAGGTTGGGGGTTCAAGTCCTCTGGCCGGCACCATAGTTTTCGAAGTCAGAGCCATTAGCTCAGTTGGTAGAGCATCTGACTTTTAATCAGAGGGTCGAAGGTTCGAATCCTTCATGGCTCACCATAAACTTGCGGGTGTGGCGGAATTGGCAGACGCGCTAGACTTAGGATCTAGTGTCTTTATGACGTGGGGGTTCAAGTCCCTTCACCCGCATTCACAACATTAGTTGTGCGGAAGTAGTTCAGTGGTAGAACACCACCTTGCCAAGGTGGGGGTCGCGAGTTCGAATCTCGTCTTCCGCTTTTGCCAATATTTTTTGCCGGGGTGGTGGAATTGGCAGACACACAGGACTTAAAATCCTGCGGTTGGTGACAACCGTGCCGGTTCAAGTCCGGCCCTCGGCACCATTTATGTTTAACTTCATAGTTTAAAAGCGCCCGTAGCTCAATTGGATAGAGCGTCTGACTACGGATCAGAAGGTTAGGGGTTCGACTCCTCTCGGGCGCGCCATTTCGGGAAGTAGCTCAGCTTGGTAGAGCACTTGGTTTGGGACCAAGGGGTCGCAGGTTCAAATCCTGTCTTCCCGACCATGAAATGGGGCCTTAGCTCAGCTGGGAGAGCGCCTGCTTTGCACGCAGGAGGTCAGCGGTTCGATCCCGCTAGGCTCCACCAAAAAAAGTTTCAAAAAAAGCTTTGACATTCTAATAAATGTCATGTAAAGTACTAAGAGTCGCCAAGAGAGATCGAGGCGCAAACGAGTTCTTTGAAAACTGAACAAAAGCCAAGCGTAAAAAGAGATACAAGGTATCTCGTCAATGAAGTTAGACACAGCTTTAAATTGTGCAAATGAGCAAGTCAAACACTTTTAACGGAGAGTTTGATCCTGGCTCAGGACGAACGCTGGCGGCGTGCCTAATACATGCAAGTCGAGCGGACAGAAGGGAGCTTGCTCCCGGACGTTAGCGGCGGACGGGTGAGTAACACGTAGGTAACCTGCCCCTTAGACTGGGATAACTCCGGGAAACCGGAGCTAATACGGGATAATAAAGAGAATCACCTGATTCTCTTTTGAAAGACGGTTTCGGCTGTCACTAAGGGATGGGCCTGCGGCGCATTAGCTAGTTGGTAAGGTAACGGCTTACCAAGGCGACGATGCGTAGCCGACCTGAGAGGGTGATCGGCCACACTGGGACTGAGACACGGCCCAGACTCCTACGGGAGGCAGCAGTAGGGAATCTTCCGCAATGGACGAAAGTCTGACGGAGCAACGCCGCGTGAGTGAGGAAGGCCTTCGGGTCGTAAAGCTCTGTTGTGAGGGAAGAACAAGTACCGGAGTAACTACCGGTACCTTGACGGTACCTCACCAGAAAGCCACGGCTAACTACGTGCCAGCAGCCGCGGTAATACGTAGGTGGCAAGCGTTGTCCGGAATTATTGGGCGTAAAGCGCGCGCAGGCGGCTTCTTAAGTCTGATGTGAAATCTCGGGGCTCAACCCCGAGCGGCCATTGGAAACTGGGAAGCTTGAGTGCAGAAGAGGAGAGTGGAATTCCACGTGTAGCGGTGAAATGCGTAGATATGTGGAGGAACACCAGTGGCGAAGGCGACTCTCTGGTCTGTAACTGACGCTGAGGCGCGAAAGCGTGGGGAGCAAACAGGATTAGATACCCTGGTAGTCCACGCCGTAAACGATGAGTGCTAGGTGTTAGGGGTTTCGATGCCCGTAGTGCCGAAGTAAACACATTAAGCACTCCGCCTGGGGAGTACGGCCGCAAGGCTGAAACTCAAAGGAATTGACGGGGACCCGCACAAGCAGTGGAGCATGTGGTTTAATTCGAAGCAACGCGAAGAACCTTACCAGGTCTTGACATCCTTTGACCACTCTGGAGACAGAGCTTCCCCTTCGGGGGCAAAGTGACAGGTGGTGCATGGTTGTCGTCAGCTCGTGTCGTGAGATGTTGGGTTAAGTCCCGCAACGAGCGCAACCCTTGATCTTAGTTGCCAGCATTTAGTTGGGCACTCTAAGGTGACTGCCGGTGACAAACCGGAGGAAGGTGGGGACGACGTCAAATCATCATGCCCCTTATGACCTGGGCTACACACGTGCTACAATGGATGGTACAAAGGGCAGCGAAACCGCGAGGTGGAGCCAATCCCATAAAGCCATTCTCAGTTCGGATTGTAGGCTGCAACTCGCCTACATGAAGCCGGAATTGCTAGTAATCGCGGATCAGCATGCCGCGGTGAATACGTTCCCGGGTCTTGTACACACCGCCCGTCACACCACGAGAGTTTGTAACACCCGAAGTCGGTGAGGTAACCTTTTGGAGCCAGCCGCCTAAGGTGGGACAAATGATTGGGGTGAAGTCGTAACAAGGTAGCCGTATCGGAAGGTGCGGCTGGATCACCTCCTTTCTATGGAGT
>NZ_SNUX01000007.1:0-3746 GCF_004375095.1 Shouchella oshimensis
CAGCGCCAGTAACACCTGTGACTCCGGTAACGCCAGTAGCACCAGTGACTCCGGTAACGCCAGTAGCCCCAGTAACTCCCGTTACTCCTGTAGCACCAGTGACTCCAGTAGCTCCAGTAACACCAGTGACTCCGGTAACGCCAGTAGCCCCAGTAACTCCCGTAGCTCCAGTAGCCCCAGTAACTCCCGTAGCTCCAGTAGGACCAGTAACTCCAGTAGCCCCAGTGACTCCAGTAGCACCAGTGACTCCAGTCGCCCCAGTGACTCCAGTCGCCCCGGTATCTCCAGTAACTCCTGTAACTCCTGTGGCACCAGTAACTCCAGTAGCTCCAGTAGCTCCTGTAGGACCTGTAACCCCAGTGACTCCAGTGGCTCCGGTAACTCCAGTAGGACCAGTAGCTCCGGTGACTCCAGTAGCTCCTGTAACCCCGGTGGCACCAGTGACTCCGGTAACACCAGTAGCCCCAGTGACTCCAGTAGCGCCAGTAACTCCAGTGACTCCGGTAATTCCAGTGGCACCCGTAACCCCAGTAGCACCTGTAACTCCGGTAATACCAGTGGCACCTGTTACCCCAGTGGCCCCTGTGACACCAGTGGCACCAGTAGCTCCGGTAATGCCAGTAGCTCCTGTAACCCCGGTGGCACCAGTGACTCCGGTAACACCAGTAGCCCCAGTGACTCCAGTAGCGCCAGTAACTCCAGTGACTCCGGTAATTCCAGTGGCACCCGTAACCCCAGTAACCCCAGTGGCCCCGGTGACACCAGTAGCACCAGTAACACCAGTAGGACCAGTAACTCCTGTTACTCCTGTAGCTCCAGTAGCTCCAGTAATGCCAGTCGCCCCTGTAACTCCGGTAACTCCAGTAGCACCAGTGACTCCAGTAGCGCCAGTAACACCCGTTACTCCGGTAACGCCAGTAGCTCCAGTAGTTCCAGTAGTTCCAGTAACACCCGTTACTCCAGTGGCCCCGGTGGCACCAGTAACACCTGTAGCTCCAGTGGCACCTGTAGCTCCAGTAACACCAGTAGGACCAGTAACCCCGGTAACCCCAGTGGCCCCGGTGGCACCAGTAACACCAGTGGCTCCTGTAACTCCCGTTACTCCCGTTACTCCTGTAGCCCCAGTAGGACCAGTAACCCCGGTAACCCCAGTGGCCCCTGTAACACCAGTAGGACCAGTAACCCCGGTAACGCCAGTAGCTCCAGTAGTTCCAGTAACACCCGTAGCACCCGTTACTCCAGTCGCCCCTGTAACACCAGTAGGACCAGTAACCCCGGTAACCCCAGTGGCCCCGGTGGCACCAGTAACACCAGTGGCTCCTGTAACTCCCGTTACTCCCGTTACTCCTGTAGCCCCAGTAGGACCAGTAACCCCGGTAACCCCAGTGGCCCCTGTGACACCAGTGGCACCAGTAGCTCCGGTAATGCCAGTAGCTCCTGTAACCCCGGTGGCACCAGTGACTCCGGTAACACCAGTAGGTCCTGTAGCTCCCGTAACGCCAGTAACTCCAGTAGCCCCAGTGACTCCAGTAGCGCCAGTAACTCCAGTGACTCCGGTAATACCAGTGGCACCCGTAACCCCAGTAGCACCTGTAACTCCGGTAATACCAGTGGCACCTGTTACTCCAGTGGCACCAGTAGGACCAGTAGGGCCAGTAGGACCAGTAGCGCCAGTAACGCCAGTGACTCCGGTAACACCAGTGGCTCCCGTAACCCCAGTAGCCCCAGTAGCCCCAGTAGCACCTGTAACTCCGGTAACTCCAGTAGCACCCGTAGGACCAGTAGCTCCTGTAACACCCGTAGGACCAGTAGCTCCTGTAACTCCCGTAACTCCTGTAGCTCCAGTAGCACCTGTAACGCCTGTAGCTCCAGTAGGACCAGTAGCTCCCGTTACTCCAGTAGCTCCAGTAACTCCTGTAATACCAGTAGCTCCAGTAGCTCCTGTAACGCCAGTAATCCCAGTGGCACCAGTGACTCCAGTAGCTCCAGTAGCACCTGTAATGCCAGTAGGTCCGGTAACTCCCGTAGGACCAGTAGCTCCCGTAACTCCTGTAGCTCCAGTAGGACCAGTAGCACCTGTAACGCCGGTAGCTCCTGTAATGCCAGTAGCTCCAGTAACTCCTGTAATACCAGTAGCTCCAGTAGCTCCTGTAACGCCAGTAATCCCAGTGACTCCAGTAGGACCAGTGGCCCCAGGAACACCCGTAACTCCGGTAACCCCAGTAGCTCCAGTAACCCCCGTAGCACCAGTAACGCCAGTGGCACCAGTAACGCCAGTGGCACCTGTAACACCAGTGGCCCCAGTAGCACCCGTAACTCCAGTCGCTCCTGTAACTCCCGTAACGCCAGTAGCACCTGTAACGCCAGTAGCTCCAGTAGCACCCGTAGGACCAGTAGCTCCTGTAACACCCGTAGGACCAGTAGCTCCTGTAACTCCCGTAACTCCTGTAGCTCCAGTAGCACCTGTAACGCCTGTAGCTCCAGTAGGACCAGTAGCTCCAGTAGCGCCAGTAACTCCAGTGACTCCGGTAACCCCAGTGGCTCCCGTAACGCCCGTAGCACCTGTAACTCCGGTAACTCCAGTAGGACCAGTAACGCCAGTAGGACCAGTAGCACCAGTAACTCCAGTAATGCCAGTGGCTCCAGTAGGACCAGTAGCTCCAGTAACTCCCGTTACTCCAGTAGCACCTGTAGCTCCAGTAACTCCAGTGACTCCGGTAATGCCAGTCGCACCAGTAACTCCGGTAGGACCAGTACCTCCAGTAGCCCCAGTAGCTCCGGTAGCACCCGTAGCACCAGTAACGCCGGTAACGCCAGTGGCTCCGGTTACTCCTATAGCCCCAGTGACTCCAGTACCTCCTGTAACCCCTGTAGCTCCTGTAATGCCAGTAGCTCCTGTAACGCCAGTAATCCCAGTGACTCCAGTAGGACCAGTTGCCCCAGGAACACCCGTAACTCCGGTAATGCCCGTGGCTCCGGTTACTCCTATAGCCCCAGTGACTCCAGTACCTCCTGTAACCCCTGTAGCTCCTGTAATGCCAGTAGCTCCTGTAACGCCAGTAATCCCAGTGACTCCAGTAGGACCAGTTGCCCCAGGAACACCCGTAACTCCGGTAATGCCCGTGGCTCCGGTTACTCCTATAGCCCCAGTGACTCCAGTACCTCCTGTAACCCCTGTAGCTCCTGTAATGCCAGTAGCTCCTGTAACGCCAGTAATCCCAGTGACTCCAGTAGGACCAGTTGCCCCAGGAACACCCGTAACTCCGGTAATGCCCGTGGCTCCGGTTACTCCTATAGCCCCAGTGACTCCAGTACCTCCTGTAACCCCTGTAGCTCCTGTAATGCCAGTAGCTCCTGTAACGCCAGTAATCCCAGTGACTCCAGTAGGACCAGTTGCCCCAGGAACACCCGTAACTCCGGTAATGCCCGTGGCTCCGGTTACTCCTATAGCCCCAGTGACTCCAGTAACTCCTGTAGGACCAGTAGCTCCAGTAACACCAGTAACACCAGTAGGTCCGGTAATGCCAGTAGCTCCAGTAATGCCAGTAGCTCCAGTAGCACCCGTAGGACCAGTAGCTCCAGTAACTCCCGTAACTCCCGTAACGCCAGTAGCACCAGTAACGCCAGTAGCTCCAGTAACTCCAGTGACTCCGGTAACCCCAGTGGCACCAGTAACGCCAGTAGCACCCGTAACGCCAGTAGCACCAGTAACTCCTGTAATGCCAGTGGCTCCGGTTACTCCTGTA